>NZ_OY761445.1:832500-1480625 GCF_963664415.1 uncultured Desulfobacter sp.
GAGTTTTAGTCTTGCGACCGTACTTCCCAGGCGGTACACTTAATGCGTTAGCTTGGGCACAGCAGATTTTAATATCCGCCACACCGAGTGTACAACGTTTACTGCGTGGACTACCGGGGTATCTAATCCCGTTCGCTACCCACGCCTTCGCGCCTCAGCGTCAATATCGGTCCAGAGAGATGCCTTCGCCATCGGTGTTCCTCCTGATATCTACGAATTTCACCTCTACACCAGGAATTCCTCTCTCCTCTCCCGTATTCAAGTCTTGCTGTTTCAAGTGCACTTCCGGGGTTGAGCCCCGAGCTTTCACACCTGACGGACAAGACCGCCTGCGCGCCCTTTACGCCCAATAATTCCGAATAACGCTTGCGCCCCCCGTGTTACCGCGGCTGCTGGCACGGAGTTAGCCGGCGCTTCCTCCACTGGTACCGTCAATAGAATCCACTATTAATAGAATCTAACTTCTTCCCAGTTGACAGAGCTTTACGACCCAAAGGCCTTCTTCACTCACGCGGCGTTGCTGCGTCAGGGTTTCCCCCATTGCGCAAAATTCCTCACTGCTGCCTCCCGTAGGAGTCTGGACCGTGTTCCAGTTCCAGTGTGGCTGATCATCCTCTCAGACCAGCTAACCATCGTTGCCTTGGTAGGCCTTTACCCCACCAACTAGCTAATGGTACGCAAACTCATCCCCAAACAATTGCTTTCAAGAAGAGGCAATCTTTCATCAATTTACTTATGTAAACCGACTTTATCCGGTATTAGCTACCCTTTCGAATAGTTATCCCAGGCTTGAAGGCAGATTATCTACGTGTTACTCACCCGTGCGCCACTCTACTCGAGATTGCAAGCAATCTCTTTCTCGTTCGACTTGCATGTGTTAAGCACGCCGCCAGCGTTCATTCTGAGCCAGGATCAAACTCTCCAGTTATAATCCTTTACTAAAACTTTTTAAGGTCTGCACTTAAAGCCTAAGCCCCAAGCGCATTGTCATTGACCCGCTCTTTTCTTTTTCACTGACCAATTTTCAAAGATCAAGTTTTGTCTGGTGTTTCCTGTTCAACAAAACCTGGATAATATACACACATACTTTGGCCTTGTCAAACCTTTTTTTAAAACTATTTTAAAATAATTTTATGATACTTCTTTTTTCCAGCCCGGAGCATTATTTCGCCGTCATTTACATCACTATCTGAGACAATCTGCTCAAAGGAACCAAGCCTTTCACCATTAATATATGCTCCTCCTTGTTTAATCAATCGACGGGCATCAGATTTGGATTTACACAACCCTGAATCACAAAACAGATCAACTACAAACATTATATCCACCACATCCGCTTGACTAAAGGTACTGGTGGGCACTGATTCATCGGTTTCGAAAGAAAGCGTGCCTCGTGGGATGCTTGCAGAAGGCAAAAGTTCAGAAGACACCTCAATGCTTCCAAATATGGATGCCGCGGCTTTAAGGGCTTTCTGCGCCTCATTTTCTCCATGGGCAATTTTAGTTGCCTCATATGCAAGAATGGTTTTGGCTTTATTTAAATCCGCGCCTTCCAATTTTTTAACTAAAGCGATCTCCTCCATGGGAATAAAGGTAAATAGTGCCAAAAATCTTGCCACATCCAGATCATCAGTATTTACCCAGAACTGGTAGTACTCATAGGGAGAAAAACGTTCAGGATCAAGCCAGACAGCGCCTTTATGGGTTTTACCCATTTTTATGCCCGAGGCAGTGGTTATTAAAGGGAAAGTGATCCCGAATGCTTGCTTGCCTAAAGTACGGCGCACAAGGTCAATCCCTGCCACAATGTTACCCCATTGGTCACTCCCACCCATCTGAAGCAGGCAATCATGGGTTTTGGCTAGTTCCATAAAGTCATAAGCCTGAAGCAGCATATAATTAAATTCAATGAAAGTCAGACCGTCTTCCGATTCCATTCTTGACTTAACGCTTTCCGCTTTGATCATCTTATTTATTGAAAAATGCCTGCCGATATCCCTTAAAAACGAAATATATTCTAATTTGGTAAGCCAGGCTGCATTATCAAGCATCAAAGCCTTATCTTCAGAGAACTTAATAAACCTTGACAATTGTTTACGAATTCCGGCTTTATTTTCATCAATCTGGTCCTGGGTAAGGACTTTACGCAATTCTGTTTTACCGGAGGGGTCACCAATCAACCCGGTCCCGCCACCGACAAGACCAATGGGTCGATGGCCTTCACGCTGCATATGAGCCAAAGCCATAATACATACAAGGCTTCCGACATGTAAACTTGAAGCGGTGGGATCAAAACCGATATAACAGGTCGCCCTGTTGTTTTCCAGATAATCTTCAAGCTCCTGGGTATGGGTGGTTGCCTCAATAAATCCACGTTCTTTTAAAATCGATAAAACACTCATGCTGTTTCTTCCTTATCATTTCCTGGTATACTCAACCGCTCTGGTTTCCCGAATAACAACAACTTTGACCTGGCCCGGAAATGTCAGATTCTCTTCAATCTGGCGGGCAATATCTTTCGAAAGCAGCATCGCACTTTCATCCGTGATTTTCTCACTTTCAGTAATAACCCGAATCTCACGCCCGGCCTGAATGGCATAGGTGTTTACCACACCATCAAAAGCATTTGCAATATTTTCTAGATCCTCCAGACGTTTTACGTAATTTTCAAGGCTCTCCTTTCGGGCACCCGGCCTGGCCCCGGAAAGCGCATCCGCTGCTTGTACAATGAAATCATATACACTTTCAGGCATTTGATCTTCGTGGTGGGCAGCAATCGCATTAACAACGCTTTGATGTTCGCCATACTTCTTAGCGAGCTTAGCACCGATAATGGCATGCGCACCATCTACTTCATGATCCACCGCTTTACCAATATCGTGAAGCAACCCCATACGCTTGGCAAGCTTGACATCCAGACCAAGCTCAGCTGCAATAATACCCGCCAAAAAAGCCACCTCAACAGAATGCTGCAATACATTTTGGGCATAGGATGTTCTGAATTTAAGCTTGCCCAGCACCTTGATTAATTCCGGATCAATGCCATGAACCCCTAAGTCAAAAGCCGCCTGCTCGCCTGCTTCTTTAATCGCCAAGTCAACTTCTTCCGTAGCATGTGCCACAACATCTTCAATGCGTGCTGGATGTATCCGTCCATCTGAAATCAATTTTTCAAGAGAGAGTCTTGCCACCTCGCGCCTAACAGGGTTGAAGCCAGACAGAATAACAGCTTCCGGAGTATCATCTATAATCAAATCTATCCCGGTTGCGGCTTCCAAAGCCCGGATATTTCTGCCTTCCCGGCCAATAATCCGACCTTTCATTTCATCTCCGGGTAAATTTACCACAGAAACAGTACGCTCAGCCACATAGTCTCCGGCATAACGCTGGATGGCAGTGGATAAAATCTTTTTCGTTTCTTTATCCGCCTTTTCCTTGACTTCGGTAGTGATTTTTTTAACCATCTTAGCGCCTTCGTGTCTGGCTTCGTCCTCCATCGTTTTAAGCAAAAGCTCTTTGGCCTGTTCAAGGGTCATCCCGGAGACCTTTTCAAGCTCTTTTTTTGTCTCTTCAAGGAGCTGAGTATACGATTCTTCTTTTCTGCTAACAGCTTCGAGCTTTTCTGCAACAATCCGTTCATTTTTTTCAATATACTTTTCTTTTTTGACACATTGATCTTCTATTTTATCGAGCTTTTCACTTTTTTTAGAAAGCCTGCGCTCTTCTTTTTTTAACTCAGCTCGGGTCTCTTCGGTCTCGGCATCAAAGGTGCTTTTCATTTCAAGCAGACGCGACCGAGCCTCTAATTTCGCTTCCTTGAGCAGAGTTTCAGCTTTTCTGGCGGCTTGATCCATGGCAACGCGTTGTTCTTCTTGGAAATCAAGTCTCTGCTGGTCAATTTTCATTTTTATGACATATAGAATGACCGCGCCAACAGCAAGCAGCACCAGCATGAATGCAAGCATCATTGTAAAACTCATACAATATCTCTCCTGAAATAGTGGGATACAAACAAATCTGCACCCGTGTTTTATCTTGCTAAAGAGAAATGAAATAATACGTTAGGATAAGGAGGGAATACGATAAAGCGTTTTTTCACATTACAACAAGCCCCCCACAACTGCCGTGTTGTGTCTTAAGGCTTTGAACCATGGGTCCAAATGATGGGGGGTCAATAATACCTTTAGGCTTTTCCCTTACAATGGTGGGAACCTGCTCACCAGCACCAGCGTGACCCCCCTGTGTCTTTATGCGTTAGGACAAAGTCTGTTTACAATCACGCACATCGCAGGGGGTTTTGTTATAATTAAACCAATGAAATCTTATTTCATTGTCTTGTCTATTTTATCTAATAAGGATGATACTCTGTCATCAATATCTTTTTCAAGGTCGGCATATTTCAATCGCAGTTCATGATAATCCTTAGATAGATTCATGGCTGCAAGAAGCAAAATAGCGATCCTGTTTTTACTACTGGTTTTATTTTGGAAAAGGCTTTCTGCTTCACTAATATATTCCTTTACATGTGCTGCAATCTTTTCCGGATCATATGTTTGATCTTTATCCGGTTTAAAATTAAATTCTTCCCCGAAAAGCTCAATTTTAACGATTTCATCCAAGGAAAGCCCTTTACCGAATCTATATATTCAAACGCTTTATAACCTAATCATCCCCCGGATACGGCTTCTGAGAAACCGTCCAGCTTTGAAAGAAGTCCGTTAATTTTTTCATTCATCATGGACTCCCGGTCGACATAGACATCTTCTTTTTTTATCTTCTGTTCCAACTGGTCTTCAAGTTCTCTAATCTTCAAAGAAAGCTCTGCGTTTTCTTTTTGAAGACTTTGGCAAGACTCTATTAAAAAGTCGACATGGATGTGAATGTCATCAAACTTAGCTGCTATATCCTCATTATTCAATTTCTAAATTCTCATATAATGGTAATTAATTGACTACTAATATATTCAGCAGCCCTATGAAAGTCAAGATAATTCATTCGATATCTGATGAAACGCAGCATTGATACAGTTTAACTGCTCAATGGTATTAACACCCATTACCTGTTCGGCGTTATCTATGATCTTAACAAATGTTCGAGCTCGGCTCTGCACAGCAATTTCAACAAGATCGGTGAGATAATACTCACCCTGATTATTGTTGTTTTTAATCCGTTTCAAACCATATTCGAGAAATCGTTTTGCAAAACAAAAAATCCCAGAATTTACGATGTTAATTAGCTTTTCCATGTCAGTTGCATCGGCCTCTTCACGTATAGCAAGAAGACCTCCGTCCTTACCCTGGATAATTCTACCATAACCGGTTGGGTCATCGACCTTTGCAGCAAGGACAGTTAAATCCGCCTTTTGTTCCTGATGGATTGAAACCAAACCAGCGATGGTTTGCGTTCGTATCAATGGAACGTCACCGCACAAAACCATGACGTGTTCGATGTGTGAATCAACCGTTGGCAATGCAATCCTAACTGCATCTCCTGTCCCTAAAAGTTTCTTTTGAAGGGCAAATTGCACATTATTTTCTTTTTGGATTTCTTTTTGCACTTTTTCGGCTTGGTGCCCTACTACAACATGTATATGATTTAAAGCGACCTGTGCAGCAGCAGCAATCACATGATTAACCATGCTTTTTCCTGCAACCATGTGAAGCACCTTAGGTAAATCCGAATTCATACGACTGCCTTTTCCTGCAGCCAGTATGATAATTGCAATTTTGTCCATATGCACCTCTGTATCATTTAACAAATATAGGCGATAAAAACAAAAAGGGATGCCATAAAGGCATCCCTTTTTTACTTCGTATTGTTCGGCATCATAGATCCAATGGGTTTCTAACCATTAGACATACCGAGCTTATTAGTTTGTCCCAGCAACTTTAAGCCGGAACAAAGCTCTCTGCAATGCAGCTTGAGCACGAACAATATCTGTATCTGCAGCTTTGTCGCTCAGGCGTCTTTCCGCGCGACTTTGGGCCTCTTGTGCCCGGCTAAGATTAATATCCTCACGGCGCTCAGCAGATTCTGCAAGAATGGTAACCTTATCCGGAAGCACTTCGGCAAATCCGTTATTAACAAAGAGAATGGTCTCTTTTCCGGATGCGTCTTCATAACGGACTGCACCGATTTTCAAGGAGGTCAGAAAGGTTGTATGTCCTTTCAAGGCACAGAATTCACCTTCACTGCCGGGTGCAGAGATACTCTTAATCTCTTCACTGACAATAGCCTTTTGCGGCGTTACCACCTCAAGAAAAAATTGATCAGCCATAATACAACCTCCGAATTATTATTCAGCTTTGGCTTTTTCAATGGCGTCTTCGATAGCCCCAACCATATAGAAAGCATTTTCGGGAAGGCCATCATGCTTACCTTCGATGATTTCCTTGAAAGACCGAACCGTATCTTCAACCTTTACGAAAATGCCGGACATGCCGGTAAAGGTTTCAGCTACATGGAACGGCTGGGACAGGAACTTCTGAAGTTTTCTGGCACGCTGTACAGTAATTTTATCTTCATCAGACAGCTCGTCCATACCCAGAATGGCAATGATGTCCTGGAGTTCTTTGTATTTTTGCAGTGTCTGCTGAACAATCCGGGCTACATTATAATGATCTTCACCAATATAAGCGGCATCAAGAATTCTGGAAGTAGAGTCAAGGGGATCCACAGCCGGATAGATACCAAGCTCTGCAATCTGACGGGAAAGTACAACTGTTCCGTCAAGATGGGCAAAGGTTGTTGCAGGTGCCGGGTCAGTCAAGTCATCGGCAGGTACGTAAACGCACTGAACAGCGGTAATGGAACCTTTATCAGTAGATGTAATACGCTCCTGAAGCTCGCCCATATCAACCGCAAGTGTCGGTTGGTAACCAACGGCAGACGGCATACGACCCAGCGTTGCAGACACCTCTGCACCAGCCTGAGTGAAGCGGAAAATGTTATCAACAAAGAGAAGCACGTCCTGGCCCTCTTCATCACGGAAGTATTCAGCGCAGGTCAAAGCGGACAGCGCAACACGGGCACGGGCTCCGGGAGGTTCAGTCATCTGACCGTAAACCAGAGCACATTTGGGAAGAACGCCAGAGTCTTTCATTTCGTGGTAAAGGTCATTACCTTCACGGGTTCTTTCACCAACGCCACCGAACACGGAGATACCACCATGCTGCATGGCAATGTTATTAACCATTTCCATCATGATAACGGTTTTACCAACACCGGCACCGCCGAACATGCCCATTTTGCCGCCACGTGGAAAGGGAACCAGAAGGTCAATAACCTTTACACCGGTTTCAAGAACGCGGACAGAGGTGTCCTGCTCGATGAAAGCCGGAGCATGTCTATGGATAGGGAGCATTTTTTCTTGGGAAATATCACCAAGACCGTCAACCGGGCGACCCACAACGTTAAGAACGCGGCCCAGGGAAGCTTCACCAACAGGCATCATGATGGGAGCACCGGTATCTTTTACAACCATACCACGTTGAAGACCGTCGGTTACGTCCATGCCGATGCAGCGAACAACATTGTCACCCAAGTGCTGGGCCACTTCGATAACCAGATTATCTTCCATATCCCCAATGGTAGGGTTGGTGACAGTCAAAGCGGTAAGAACCGGGGGAAGTTTTCCGGGCTCAAACTCAACGTCAACAACCGCGCCGAGTACCTGTGAAATTTTACCTATATTTTCAGCCATTTTATTCTCCTATAAAGCTGTTTTATCAATGCTTACTTAAAAGTCAATTACCCCTTAAGGGCCTCGGCACCACCGACGATATCCATAAGGTCTGACGTAATACCTGCCTGACGTGTTTTGTTGAATATTGTCTGCAGTTCATCCACAAGATCGGAACATGCCTTGGTTGCATTTTCCATGGCCCGCATTCGGGCAGCATGTTCGGATGTTGAAGTCTGGAGTAGTGCATCGTATATCTGGATAAAAACATTTTTGGGGAGCATTTCACCCAAAAGTGCATCTGAAGAGGGTTCACAGATGTGTTCCGGCAAAAATGAGCCGTCATCGTCGGCAGGTGCAGTCTCTTCTGTTATCACCTCATCAAGAGAGGGAATGGGAAGAATCTGTTTAATCGTCGGAACCTGTTTTGCCATACCCTGAAAATCAGAATAGATCAGATATACTTCATCCACATTTCCATTAAGGAAACTGTCGATTAATGTCTGTCCTGAGCCAGAAGCGACGGAAAAATCAATTTTGCCAC
Source organism: uncultured Desulfobacter sp. (assembly GCF_963664415.1). NCBI lineage: Bacteria > Pseudomonadati > Thermodesulfobacteriota > Desulfobacteria > Desulfobacterales > Desulfobacteraceae > Desulfobacter > uncultured Desulfobacter sp. The sequence continues at coordinate 840,726 of NZ_OY761445.1, forward strand.
CCACAACACCAATATATTCGGCATCAATGGTTTTGCCTTGATTTTTTGCCCAATCGCGGCCTCTTTTACCGTAGCAGACAAAAGAGACCTCTTTACCGCTAAGCTCAGATTTGAGCATTTTTACAGCTTTATCGATCAAATTAATGTTAAATCCACCACATAGACCCCTGTCTGATGTACACAGGAGCAGGGCCACCTTTTTTACTTCATCTTTTGCAACCAAAAGGGGGGATGCACCCTCCCCTGATTTACCGGCAATGGATCCCAGAACCTCTGCAAATTTGGAGGCATAAGGTTTAAATGCCTCCATGGCATTCTGGGAACCGCGCAATCTTGAAGTGGCGACCATTTTCATGGCAGAGGTAATCTGTTTAGTCTTTTTTACACTGACTATTTTCGATTTTACTTCTTTTAGTGTTGCCATATGATCTACCTTTGCGCCTATATATTATTATTTTAAAAAATAAATCCGAAGAGTTTGCCCTTAATTACAGGGTGCTTTTAAATTCTTCGCCATAGGCAGTAAGGCATTCTTTAAGCTTAGCCTCAATTTCGTCATCAATTTTTTCTTTTTCCTTGAGGCCGGTGAAAATTTCGGGATAGCGACTTTCCACAAACTCATACAATCCAGCCTCATAGGCAGGAACTGCTTCTTTGGGGTATGCATCCAGATATCCTTTGGTGCCTGCATAAAGAACAGTAACCTGTTTGTACATGGGAAGCGGCTGGTACTGGGGCTGTTTGAGCAGCTCAACCAATCTTTCACCACGGGTCAGCTGTTTCTGGGTAGCAGCATCAAGGTCGGAACCGAAAGCGGCAAAGGCCTCAAGCTCTCTGTACTGGGCAAGATCCAGACGCAGGGTACCTGCCACCTGTTTCATGGCCTTAACCTGGGCTGCACCACCAACGCGGGATACGGAGAGTCCAACGTCAATGGCCGGACGGATACCGGCAAAGAAAAGGTCTTTGTCAAGGAAGATCTGGCCGTCGGTGATGGAGATAACGTTGGTGGGAATAAATGCAGACACGTCACCTTCCTGGGTTTCGATGATGGGAAGTGCGGTCAGAGAACCTGCACCAAGCTCGTCACTCATTTTGGCGGAACGTTCGAGCAGACGGCTGTGGTTGTAAAAAATATCGCCGGGGAACGCTTCACGTCCAGGCGGACGTCTGAGTAGCAGAGATACCTGACGGTAAGCGGCAGCCTGTTTTGAAAGGTCATCATAGATGATCAGGGCATGTTCGCCTTTGTCGCGGAAGTATTCGCCCATAGCGCAACCGGCATAGGGAGCCAGATACTGCATGGCAGCAGATTCAGAAGCGGAGGCTATAACGACTGTTGTATACTCCATGGCACCATGCTCTTCAAGAGCTGCAACCACCTGGGCAACCGTAGATTTCTTCTGACCGCAGGCAACATAGATGCATTTAATACCGCTCTCTTTCTGAGCAATAATGGCGTCAACAGCGACAGCAGTTTTACCAATCTGACGGTCGCCAATGATCAACTCACGCTGTCCACGACCGACTGGAGTCATACCGTCAACCGCTTTAGAACCGGTGTAGCAGGGTTCGTGAACACCTTTTCTTGCAATAACGCCAGGGGCAACCAACTCCATGTTCATATATGTATCAGAAGTGATTGGACCTTTGCCGTCGACAGGTTCACCAGTGGTGGTTACAACGCGACCCAGCAGGGCTTCGCCAACGGGAACGGAGGCGATACGATCTGTTCTTTTAACCATGTCGCCTTCTTTGATAACTTTGTCATCACCAAGAATAGCAACACCAACATTGTCTGCTTCAAGGTTCAGTGCCAGTCCCAAAATGCCACCAGGAAACTCAACCAGCTCCATGGCTTTTACTTTTTCCAGACCATAAACACGGGCAATACCGTCACCCGCAGATAGAACGACACCTGTTTCGCTCAGATCAACCTGTGCATCAAACCCTTTAATTTGATCTTTGATTATCTGGCTTATTTCTTCTGCTTTAATTTCCATTATAAACTCTCACCTTTTTTTAAAGTTTCCCTCATATTGATCAGCTGGGTTTTTACGCTGCCGTCAAGAACAAGATCGCCGATTTTTGTGATGATACCGCCAATAAGGCTTGAATCCTTTTGCACATCAAGCACAACAGTTTTACCGGTTTTCTCAGACAACGACTTTTGAATTTTATTAATATTTGTCTTGGACAAGTTTGTGGCTGCCACAACACTAGCCTTGACAACACCTTTAAGCTCATCGGCCATGGTGCTGTAATAAGTCTCAATATCCCTAAGAAAACCAATCCTGCCCTTATTAAAAAGCAAGGACAAAAAAGAGCTCATCACTTTTGAAAAACCTGCAGAAGCGATCACTGCATCAAGAAGCTTTTTACGATCACTTTTACCGATTAACGGATTAATGAGGGCCTGTTCAAAACCCTCATTGGAGTCCAACAGCCCAACCATTGCGGAAAGCTCATTGTTGTAGCCTTCCGCCTGACCATCCTCCTGGCCTATCAAAATCAATGCCTTGGCATAACGCCTTGAAACTGCGAGATTTTTCATTATGCCTCCACCTTTTTCAAGTATTCGTCGACCAGACGGTTCTGATCCTGGGTCGTGATGGATTTTTTAATGAGTGCCTCTGCCTGCTCCATTGCACGATCCACAACTTCCTGCTTAAGAAGCGTTTTTGCGGCCTTGAACTCTTGTTCGATATTGCGTTTCGCCATATCTTCGAGTTTTTCAGCCTGAGCTTCAGCCTCTGCAATAATTCTTTTCTTGGCCTCTTCTCCCTGTTTGATATAATCCTCAACAATCTGTTCAGATTCCTGTTCAAGATTTCTAAACCGGGTTTCGTATTCGGCAAGTTTTCTCTCTGCTTCAGCTTTTTTCTGTTCCAAGTCTGTCAACTCTTCTTCTATCCCCTTAGTACGGGAAGAAAAAAACTGCGCCACCGGCTTCTTAGCGATGAAAAAGCATCCAAGCGCAAGCACAACGAAGTTGAGTACCTTCCAGGTATCAACATCGTGCCACACGTTATGACTTGCATGCGCTGCTTCACCGTGACCGCCGCCGGAAGCCCAGACCACTGTCGCACCAGCCACAAGAGCCACGACAGTTGCGGAAACTTTAAGGTGTTTTCTCCAATTAACTTTTTTCATTAACATGCCCTCCCAAGAATCTTTTCGCCGATGGCTTTGGCATACACCTCGACCTCGGCCTCAAGCGCTTTGCGGGCCTGTTCGGTTTCTTCAGCCACCTGTGCCTTGATTTGGGCAAAGTTAGCCTGCGCTTTCTGATTGATCTGGGTAATAATCTCCTTCTCCTGAGCAGACGCCTCCTCGATGAACACCTCTTTTTGCTTGAGGCCTTCACCCCTTGCCTGTTTTAACCCTTCCTTATAATCATTCTTTTGTTTCTCAAGATCAGACGAGGCTTTTTCAACACCTGAATTTAAGGTGCCGACCTTGGCTTTTCTTTCGAGAATGACCTTTCGAATGGGTTTGTACAGAACCAGGTTGAGGAGGAATAGCAGGACAAGAAAATTGACCATCTGATATACCGCTGATATATCAGGAATCACAGTTATCATAAAATTCCTCCACCAGTTAATAATTACAAAAAATCAACTACTTATATCCTATTGGCTGAAAACGCTCGAATTCAGCCTAAATGCTTAGAATGACCGAGACTTGAGTACCATCCAGCAAGCCTTTTGTCAACACAGAATGCAGCAATTATAAATATGGATTTTGTCCAACTATAGTATGCCTTATTATATTCAAATCTTGTTGAACAAAATCATTTTTTAGCGGTTTAGAATCTTCAAAAAATCAGAGAAAATTTAGGCGGTGTTAAACTTTCGCATGCTGATATTCAGCAAAATTCCAAAACCGACCATATTTGTCACAACCGAGGACCCCCCATAAGAAACCAATGGCAAAGGTACGCCAACCACCGGCATCAACCCCATCACCATACCGATATTGATAAAAATCTGCCAAAAAATCATAATGGTAACACCCATAGCCAATAGGGAACCAAACATATTTCGGCAATTATAAGAAATATTCAACCCCCAAAACAGTAAAATAAAATAGAGACCCAGAAGAACAGCACACCCCACAAGCCCCCATTCTTCGGCCAACACGGAAAGAATAAAATCCGTATGTTGTTCAGGTAAAAAATTCAATGCGTTCTGGGTTCCATGGAGAAATCCTTTACCGGTAAGCATACCGGAACCGATAGCTATTTTTGACTGGATGATGTGATACCCCGTGCCAAGGGGGTCCCGTTCAGGATTTAAAAAGGTTAAAATCCTGTCTCTCTGATAATCCTTAAGCCCGAAAAACCAGACAAGAGGAACCAGAAAAATCCCAGCAACCCCCAGAATGAATACAACTTTTTTTTCAACTTTTACAAATAAAGTGAGACAGCCGGCAATGAGCAAAAGTAAAAGCCCTGTACCCAAATCCGGCTGGATAACGATGAGGCCAAAAGGAATAATACATAAAATTGCCGGCTTGATTAAATGCCTGAACCCTAAACCTTCAGGACTGATGCTGTCTGCATAAACCGAAGCCAAACTGATGATCAAAGAAATTTTCATCAATTCAGAGGTCTGAATCCGAACAGGACCTAATACCAGCCAGCGCTGGGAGCCGCCGCCGGTATGCCCCACAAGCCAGGTCGCAATCAAAAGCCCGACACATGCGGCATATATAAGCAGGTGCAGTTTGGCAAACTCTTTAAAATCAATGACCAAGCAGCCCATCATGATGCCAAACCCGACACAAAGCCAGACAACCTGTTTTTTAAAAAGGGGATGCAAAGCCATTCCTGCGCATCCGGCTGTCACCGCCGAATAAAGGATGGTTAACCCCAGAATACAAATAAAAAATATAAGTAAAAGAAATCCCCAGTCAAAATTTGATACGAGACGGCGGTCAAACATTTTTTTACTCCACATTTGCCTGATCATCCGTAACCAGGGCAGTTGGGACTTCAGGGTCCCCAAGATAGGCATGGATTAACTCTTTTGCAACAGGGGCAGCGGCACTCGAGCCATGCTCGCCATGCTCAATGATCACGGCAATGGCAATTTTAGGGTCCTGAGCCGGCGCATAACAGACAAACCAGGCGTGATCCTGGAGAGTACGCCTCAATTTTTCATTATTAAACTTCTCCCCGGCCTTGCGGGAAAACACCTGTGCCGTACCGGTTTTCCCGGCGATTTGAATGCCGGGAAGACGGATGCGCCGGGCAGTGCCTCGGTTACCGTGAACAACTTTTAATAATCCTTCTCTGACAATGGCCAAATTTTTTTTAGAAGCAGGCAACCCACCGGTAATTTCAGGCTCAATCTCTCGAATCATTTGCCCCTTCGCATCTTGAACAGATTTGACAAGCCTTGGCCGATAAAGGGTACCGTTATTCCCTACAGCAGAAATGAACACAGCCATCTGCAAGGGTGTAACTAGATTAAATCCCTGTCCGATGCTGATAGACAATGTTTCACCGGCCTGCCAGGGTTCCTTGAATCGCTTTTTTTTCCACGCAGATGTGGGGATCAATCCGGGGCGTTCGTGGGCCAGACGAATACCGGTTAACCTCCCAAGACCAGAGCCATAAGCATACCTTGCCAGGGCATCAACGCCAAGTTTTTCGCCGGTTTGATAAAAAAACACATCGCAGGATTGTGCAATGGCATCCACAACGTTTAAATTACCATGTCCATACTTGTTCCAGCAGTGATAACGTCGATTGCCAAACTTATAGAAACCCGGACAAAAAAAGGTGGAATTTCTGTCAATCACCTTTTCTTCAAGTCCGGCCAGGGCCGTAATCGTTTTATATGTGGATGCCGGGGGATACTCTGCCTGAATTGCCTTGTTATTCATAGGTCTACCCGGATCATCCCTTAGAAGCTGCCATTTTTTATTAGAGATTCCGCCAATAAAATCATTCTGGTCAAAACTGGGCGACGATGCCATAACCAGAACATCCCCGTTTGAGGGATCAAGCGCCACAACGGCTCCGTCGTTCTCCCCCAACATTTTTTCTGCCGTTTGTTGAAGGGCCAGATCAATTGTCAAAACCAGATCCTTTCCGGAAACCGGCTCTACAGTTTTGAGTATCTTTATCACCCGGCCATTTACGTCCACTTCGACCTGGTGCCCCCCCCGCTTGCCCTGCAAATCCGCCTCAAAACTTTTTTCAACCCCGTACCGTCCAATGGAATCGCCGGACCGGACATTGGGAAATTTACCGGATGCCAGCTCATCTTTATTGATCTCACCAAGATAACCGATAAGGTGAGCGGCCGTTTTTTTATGGATATAATTTCTAGTCGGTTCAATATCAATGTGAATACCCGGCAGATCAAACTGATGGGCCTCTATAACCGCAAGCAAATCCCTTGTTATATCTCGCTTAAGAACAAGTGGTTTATAAAAGGCAGATCTCCCTGCTTTTTTTATGGTTGCCGTCAGCTCTTCACTAGAATCGCCGGTTAGCTCTGCCAAACGCTCAAGTGTGGTCTCAAGGGGTTTAGCATCCTCCAGAACAATGGTCAGGTCAAAGGCCGGGCGATTGTCCACAAGGAGATTGTGATTGCGGTCATAAATCAATCCCCTGGAAGATTTTATGCTTTTGAGTCGAACACAATTGGTCATAGACAACCGCCGATACTCTTCACCGCGAATCATCTGAAGATAAACCAACCTTAAAAAAAGAACACCAAAAATAAAAACAAGGCACAAGCCAGCCCCTATATATCGATGCTTGATCCATTCCCTGTCTGAATTTTCTTTAATTGCGCCCACACTACCCCCTGTATTTTCGGACCACGTGTCGACGGGTTTGTTTTACGGCATATAAAAACTTCTGGTGAAGGGTTTTAATAAACCAGACGCCAAAAGGAATACCTACAGCGGCCCAGATGACCTGGCCAACGCAAAGGCGGTAATCCGTAGCAGTAATTGCCTTGTGACCCTGAAGCAGAAAAACACTGAACATAACAAGTCCCTGGTAAATGCAGACGGATGCAAGGCTGACGATAAATACAAAGAGGGCACTGCGCTGGAAAACCAATCGGCGCAAAAAGAAAACAATCAGATAAATACACAGATATGCGGTGGTATGAAGGAAAAACGGCGCGCCCGACAAGCTGTCCATGACGATGCCGATGATCATTATCCAGAACGGCACCCAGTAGTGTGGGGAAAAAAGAGATAGGTACAACACATTGATGATCATCAGATCGAAACAGTAGGAAAACCAGGAAAAATTTGGAATAACAACGGTTTGAGCAATAACCAGAATCAGGTTGGAAAAGAAAAAAAATATGAAGTTTATCATACCGGCAGCATCCGCATATCAATCGGCATTCTTATATATCAGCACTTCTTCGAGTCTGTCAAAATCGACAGCAGTTTTTATGGTGATATCCTGAAACAGCTGGGAATGATTTTTTTGTACATCTAGTACCGCTCCGATTATCAAACCTTTGGGGAATACCTGGTCCAGCCCTGAGGAGACAATGACCTGCCCCGGTTGGACCTCATCTTTTCTTAAAGTGTATACAAAGGAACAGGTGTCTTGATTATTGCCCTTAACCATACCGCGGACCCGGGTCTCCTGGATCAGCGCATCAACAGACGAATTGCGATCGGTAACAAGCAGTACCCGGGAAAAACTGCCGGACACTTTAATGATTTGCCCTACGATACCTTCTGATACAAGCACAGGCAAACCTTTAATCAATCCGTCTTTTTCACCCTTATCTATCATAATAGTTTTAAACCAGGGAGACGGATCCCGGGCAATCACCTGAGCCGCCACATAGGCTGCGGGAACGGAACTTTGAAAATTAACAAACTTTTTTAAACGGGCATTTTCAAGCTCAAGCTCGTTACATCTGTTGGCCGTGTGCCGGGCCTTTAATAACTGCCGTCTTAACGTCTGGTTCTCTTCCATGGCATGCACACATGAAAAGTAAGTCTGCCATACCGATTCGGTAAAACCGATAATGCGGGAAGCCACAAGCTGAAAAGGAGAGGTAAGCGTGATGGAGAGTCTTTCAACACCACCAGCCGGCAGGTTCTCCCGGCTGGACATGGCGATTACGGTAAGTGCCACCGCAATAAAAAAGCCCACACCGACAAGCATCATGATCCGCCTGGAAAACATTACTATTAGCTGATGACCACTTCTTTAAGAATTTCTATGCTGTCAAGGGATTTACCGCAGCCTAGCGCCACTGTGGACAAGGGATCCTCGGCCACGACAATGGGAAGGCCGCACTTTTCTCTGAGCAGCTTGTCCAAATTTTTGAGTAACGCCCCCCCGCCGGTTAGAACAATGCCGGAATCAACAATATCAGCGGCCAGTTCCGGCGGCGTCTGTTCAAGCGCAATACGAACGGTTTCAACAATGGCTTCAATCTGCTCGGAAATGGCAACCCGAACCTCTTCGGAATCAATGGCCAAAATCTTAGGGATACCGGAAACCAAATCCCTGCCCTTAACTTCAATGGTCTCAAGACGCTCAGGGTCAGGGTAGGCGTTGCCAATTGTTGTTTTGATAATTTCTGCGGTTCTTTCGCCGATGAGCAAATTATATTTGCGTTTGATATGCTGGCTGATGGAAGAATCCATCTTGTCTCCGGCAACTCTTAAGGAACGGGTATACACGATCCCGGCCAGGGAGATCACCGCAACCTCCGTGGTCCCACCGCCAATATCCACAACCATATTACAGGTAGGTTCCGTAATGGGAAGACCTGCGCCGATTGCTGCAGCCATAGGCTCTTCTATCAAAAAGACCTCCCTGGCACCGGCGGATTCCGCGCTTTCTCTGACCGCTCGTTTTTCCACCTGGGTGATGCCGGAAGGAACGGCAATAATAATCCTTGGGCGCACCAGCGTTTTTCTGTTGTTATGAACTTTACGGATAAAATGCTTGAGCATGGCTTCGGTCACTGCGAAATCAGCAATAACCCCGTCTCGCATGGGTCGTATGGCTACAATATTGCCAGGTGTTCGTCCCAGCATACGCTTTGCTTCCAGCCCCACTGCCAGCACCTTATTCCTGGTCCGTTTGTCCGTTCTGACCGCCACTACCGAAGGTTCACTCAATACAATTCCTTTTCCCTTCACATAAACCAGCGTATTTGCAGTACCAAGATCAATGGCCAAATCGTTGGAAAAGGCCCCAAGCAAAGTATCAGTTACAAAGTTCATTTGTCCTCTTTCATACAAAATTGGGAGTTGTGTCTAACAATAGATGATGAAAAAAATACTGCTAAAAAATAATTGCTAACAAACTTAGGTTTTTTTTACAAGAATAAAAGTGTTTCACACCTGTATAATTCCTTCATATGCAGATGCGATCAAATCATGAAGCATTGGCCTGAATTTCCTAATTTTAATATTGTCCCGACTCGGATGTACCCGGTTTGTCAAAAGTATCGCGATCAAACCGTTATCAGGATCTATCCAGAAGGATGTGCCGGTGAAGCCTAAATGTCCGATAGATCGTTTAGAAAAAAAATGACCGGACGACGCGTTCTTTTCACTTGGAGAATCAAAACCTGCGGGACGCATCATCCCATTATTTTTATCCGCAAAACATCGAATGGCAGAAGAATTTATTGCGTTGGCTTCTTTACCTTCAAGGGCACGCAAAATTTGACAACACATATGGTAGACCCCGGCAGCCGTACCAAACAAACCGGCATGCCCTTCAACACCACCCGCAGCCCAAGCATTCTCATCTTCCACTTCTCCAAGTATCATTTTTTCGCGCCAGGGGCAATGAGAGGTAGCGGCAAAAACAAGAGAGGTGCCTTTTTTCACAGATTTTATAATACCAGAGCAAAGTGGATTAAAGAACAAATCATGGATACGTAACGGCAAAAACACCTTTTCATAAATAAATGTATCCAACCGGGAACCGGACAGATACTCCACCACCCAGGCCAAAAGAATAAACCCCAGATCGCTGTAAATTTCCTTGGCTCCAGGCGTATAGGCCAAGGGCTGTGCCAGCACCAGTTGCCGCAGGTGCTCTCTTGCCGCGATACTGGGGACAGGAGCATCAAGCATTTTAAAATACGGAGAATGGGCAGGCAAACCAGACCTGTGGCGCAACAACATGTCAATGGTGATCTTGGCTTTATCTGTTCCACAGGCATCCGGCAGAGCGTCCTCTAAATATGTGTTTTGGGATAACAGCCCGGATGCAATTAAGTCCGCCACAGCCAGCGCTGTGACCAGGGGTTTGGTCAGAGAGGCGAGATCAAACACCGTATTCAATGTCACAGGCTCCCCAAATCGTAGGTCCGTTACGCCAAAGGCTTTATGATACAGCACTTGGTTTCTGCTCGCCCACAGCAATACGGCACCCGGAAACACACCATCTGCCACAGCACCGGCCATGGCATTATCAATATTTTGAAACGCGGGGGACTTCATTGTGCGGCAAGCCCCCATTCAAGACAGGCATGGTCTGCATCCAGAATGGTGTCGACCCCCATGGGAAGGGAAAGGTTCACTGACCCGTGACCAACCCCAATCCCCATACAGATTGGAATATTCGCTTCAAAAAACACTTCTTTAATAATCTGGGGAATATAGGCTTCATTGTCGCAGTTCTCAAACGACCCGGTCAGGACGCCTTTGATACCTTCGAGCAAACCGGCCATTTTCATCTGAATCAGCATCCTGTCAATTTTGTATGCCGGTTCACCCACATCCTCTATAAAAAGGATACCATCTGTAAAATCAGGCTGATACGCAGTCCCAATCAGATGGACCAGGGTAGCCAGATTACCACCCACAAGCCGGCCTGCGGCATGTCCCGGCACAATCACCTGGTCAGAAGGCAGATCAATACGTGTAAAGCAGCCTGTCACTGTTTTTGAAAAACTCTCCAATGTCTTTTGATCGGCTTGGGCAAGGGAAACCAAATTCGGACCATGCATGGCACAAATCCGTACGTTGCACACCAGGGCACTGATCAAAGCGGTGGGATCTGAAAATCCTATAAACAATTTTGGATTTTTGGCGATGATATCCCAGTCCAGTAAAGGTAAAAGACGCATGGCACCAAACCCGCCCCTGGCCGCAATGATGCCTTTGATCCCAGGGTCGGCAAACAACGAGTTAAGCACCTCTGCCCGCTGCCGGTCCGTACCGGCAAGATATCTATGACGACCTGATATGCCGCGGGGAATGTGCACTTCAAACCCCATGGATTCAAGACACAAGACCCCTTTGTGAAACGCATCTGCATCAAATATAGACGATGGTGCAGCCACGCCAATAACATCTTTGGGTTTTAGACTGCAAAAAAAGGGCTCGGCGTTTGATTTCATCAACTGATTCATTTCTTTTTTAATCCGGAAAGACTAATGTTTGTTCTTAGAGAACACCATTCTGCCAATGAATGTAATTTTTACCTGATCCACTGCTATGGGCAATGTTACATTGGCATATTAAATGACATTAAAACAATTTGGCAATCCTTTCAAATGACTTTACAGCATTACTTAAGTTTTTTTACTCACACCCGCATATAACTATGCGGCTTTGTTTTTAAGCGGTATGAAGGATATTCAAGCATCTTGGTTGTGTTGGCATTTTTATTTGCGTATACTATTTCCTATTAATAACGGCCATGGGCCGACCTGGCACAGCATCTACCAGGCTCATCCCAGAACAAAGTTTGAATGATTTTAGAAATTTACACAGCCCCTCACATAAACTTTAGGAGAATCAAATGACCATTCAAAACGCTCTTAACTTTATTCGGCAAGGACAAAGTGACAATGATTTCAGAAACAAACTGGTAAAAGCAGAGAGCAGTCAGACACGCCAGGAGATTCTTGACCAAAATGATCTAACTTTTACCCCTGAAGAGTTTGAAGAGGCATACTCTTTAACTCTTTTTAAATGCCAAGAACAGGAAGATGCCGACGCCCTGATGGCATTTAGGATGTGGTGGATTATGCTCTGTCGAAGTCCGGACTCTGATGCGCCATCAACGTAAAGACAAAGCTGCATAGACATTGCCCTTTTTCTTTCAATACAGCCTGCTTCAGCCCAACACCGGATCAAGGAAAAATGCGTCATTTCAATGTCAATAATTACAATTTTTGCACCATTGGCTTGACAATGCAGCAAATTTCACAATAAAAAGGGTAGCGTGCGGCCTTGGGGGCTTAAAATCCTGATCCTTATTAATGCTGATTAGACACTCTATGGAGCGGATGTATGAAAAAATTTATCATCGGTGCGTTGGTACTACTCATTGGTGTACCTGGTTTTGCGTTCAATTTTTCTAACTTTTTACATTTTTTGGCAGGGGTGATTCCTGCATTGATGATCCTTGGCGGTGCCATTGCAGTATATCTTGGCATTGAGGACCTCAAACAGTCAGACGACTGTGCAGAAAGTGTTGAACCCGAGATAGAACTTGGTGCTGAAAGAATAGAAAAATACGCTGAAAAACAAAAAAAAGAAAGTGAAGCGGTTACAGTCGAACCAGTACCGAAACCAATTGAAAAACCTGAAGAAGCGGTTACAGACAATCAGGATGAGCAGCCGGAACCAGAGGCGCAGCAAGAATCCGAAACCCCTTCGACGGAACCCCAGCAACCGGTTGACTCTACAGCACCTGAAACCGAAGAACCGACTGGTGAAAGCGTTCAGTTTAAAGGAAACATTGAAACCCTGGTTTTCCACACAGTGGAGTGTAATTTTGCCAGCGGCAAAAACTGCAGCATGGATTTTGCCACAAAAGAAGAGGCTGAAACCCAGGGATACAAACCCTGTAAAATTTGCATGCCTGACACGTAAACGCTTATTTTCATTTTAAGCGACGGCCAAAAGCCCACGGATTTATATTCATCAGGCTCCGGGAAGGTAGTCCTCCCGTACCGGTGAAAAAACCTCAATGGCAACGCTATCTTCCAAAATTTCAGCACGATGCTCGACCCCGGATGCAACGCACCATGAATCTCCGGGGCCGGCATTGCGGCACTCACCGCCAATGTAAAGATTGATGCGGCCGGAAACAAGATATCCGGTCTGCTCGTGGGGATGTGAGTGAGAAGGAAGCAAAGCCCCCTGGGTCATTTTAAACCGAGTCAGAAGCGTCTTTTCTCCATACACCAAGGTTTTCATTTCAATGCCGTCCACGGGCATGGAATAACCGCTTTCATCATGGATTGCAAACATTTATCCTCCTTAGTCTTTTGCTGTTTCTTTTGATCTGGTCCTGTTAAATGTTAACCTGGCATGGTTTTACGGCAAAAAAATGTTATTTTGGCATTATTGCCTGAAATTGCAATATAAAAACGAATTACCCATACCTAAAATATAAAAGGCCTATGACCAGCCAACCATCAAAAACACCGACAATCCTGGCTCCAGCCGGGGATCTACACTCTTTTCTTGCTGCAATAGCAGCTGGAGCAGACGCAATTTACTGCGGTCTTAAAATATTTTCAGCCCGCATGGAAGCAGGCAATTTCTCTATTGAAGAATTGGCAAGGCTAACCCAGCTTGCCCACTCAAAAGGGGTTGAGGTGTATGTTGCTTTTAACTCTATCATTAAAGAATCTGAAATAGATAAGGCACGTCGTATTCTTGACAAGCTTGCACGACATACGGATGTCGATGCCCTGATCATCCAGGACACTGCCATGGTCCCACTTGCCGAACAAGCAGGATTCAAAGGCAAACTCCATCTATCTACCCTGGGCAACTGTACCCATCCAGCCGGACTTGAAGCCGCTCAAAATACTGGATTTTCCCGAGTGGTGCTGCCTAGGGAATTCAGCCTTGATGACATCAGGACCATGGCTGCAGCGGCCCCCGGGACCATGGATTTAGAAGTGTTTATCCATGGTGCGCTTTGTTACTCTGTGTCAGGCCGGTGTTACTGGAGTTCCTGGTTTGGCGGAAAAAGTGCACTGCGGGGGCGCTGCGTTCAACCCTGCCGACGCCTGTATGAGCAAAATGGAAAAAAGGCTCGCTACTTCTCCTGCATGGATCTATCAGCGGATGTACTGGCCAAGGTGCTCAAAGAGATCCCGAACATCAGCACCTGGAAAATAGAAGGCCGAAAAAAAAGCCCTCATTATGTTTACTACACGGTAATGGCCTACAAACTGCTCCGGGATGCGCCGGATCAAAAAAAACAGGCTCTGTCATTTTTAGCCTATGCTTTAGGCCGACAGGGCAGCCATTACAACCTGTTAGGTCATCGTGTTTCAAATCCTTTGGACCATACTTCTGATACCGGATCCGGCCTGTTTTTAGGGCGGATAAAAAATCCTGAGAATCCATACTTTATTTCAAGGGAGGCGCTTATGCCCGGAGATCTTTTGCGTATCGGGTATGAAGAAGAAACCTTTCACCAAATCCAGAAGGTGACCCGGGCCGTCCCCAAAAAAGGAAAATATTTTTTAGCGGCGGCAAAAGGCAAGCGTATCAGCAAAGGCACGGCGGTTTTTATGATTGACCGCAGAGGACCTGAACTTGAAACAAAATTATCACAATTAAATGCCCAGTTGAATGAAATTCCCAAAGTAAAGATCAAACCGTCAAGCCACTCTGCCTCCCACCAAAAGGCAGCTGATAAGATAAAATTACCAGGCCAAACAGGAACGTATCGAAAAAAAAAACAACCTGGTATACATGAAATGGATGTATTCAGAAAAACACCGCCTAATTTAAAAACAAATAACGACAAAGGCTTCTGGATTTCTGCAAACAGTTATGGAATAAAGGTTTTTGCCCGGGCCTGGTTGTGGCTGGACCCCGTGATTTTCCCTGAAGAGGAAAAGATCTGTCAAAACTATATAAAAAGCGCATTAAAAAAGGGGATCAAAAACTTTGTGCTCAATTCCCCTTGGCAGATATCTTTGTTTGATAATCCCAAAAAACTAAATATCTGGGCAGGTCCCTTCTGCAATATAACAAATAGCATTGCAGTGGAAATGCTCAAGAGCAAAGGTTTTTCGGGAGCCATTGTAAGTCCGGAACTGGACAGTGACACCCTGTTGTCTTTGCCGGGATGCAGTGTCCTGCCTTTGGGCGCAGTCTGCCGGGCGAACTGGCCTGTGGCCGTATCAAGAATTGCAGCCCCGGACCTGAATATCGGGAAAGGCTTTAAAAGCCCCATGGGTGAAATCGCCTGGACCAGCAAGTTCAACGCGACCTACCACACGTTCCCCAACTGGTATTTAGACCTGTCATCCAAAACCGGCGACTTAAAACAGGCAGGTTTTGTCATGCTTGTTAATATGTTTGAAAATATACCTAAAGGTATCCGGATGAAGCCACGTCCCGGAACCTGGAACTGGCACCTGAAACTGCTTTAAAATTAAAGGGGAAACCGTTCAAGGATGCACGTATTTCCTGAAATTCATCAACTCATGAGATCGCCTCTTGATTTTGCCCATATCCTGGATGAAATCCCTTTAGGTATCCTATTGATGGACAAGGATTTGCGAGTGGTTCATCTGAACCGGTTTTTCCAGGCACTGACGGGTTTTTCACTGGATATGGCCAAGGGCATCCCCTGCAAAAATATCCTGCGCAGTTCTGCATGCATCCTCAACTGTCCGGTCCTTGCCACCCACCGCAAAAACAGGTCCATATCCTGCACGAGCGACATCATCAATACTGACCGCCAGAAATTGCCTGTGCGCATTACCACTGCACAAATCACGGACACCCAGGGGCATTTTACAGGTTATATGGAAACCATAGAGGACTTAAGAGGCAGTGCCGGCAATGATCCGGAAAAAAACGTGGCCTACAGTTTTGCCAATATCATCGGCCGAAGCCGGAAAATGGAAATGATTTTTCAGACCCTTCCCATGCTTGCCCAAAGTGATACCTCCATCCTGATCACCGGTGAAACAGGTACGGGCAAGGATCTTGTGGCAGAAGCCGTACACCAGACATCCGGACGGGCAGGCGGCCCATTTATTAAAATCAACTGCGGGGCACTGCCCGAAACCCTTTTGGAATCTGAAATCTTCGGTCATATGAAAGGCGCATTCACCGGCGCTGTGGAAAACAAACCCGGCCGGTTTAAACTGGCACACAACGGCACGATTTTCTTAACGGAAATCGGAGACCTTCCTTTGGCCCTTCAGGTTAAACTACTCACGTTTCTTGATGACAGGATCATTTATCCTTTAGGTGCCACCAAGGGATTCAATGCCAATGTAAGAATTATTGCCGCCACCCACCGCGACCTGGAATATATGGTATCCATTGGTAAATTCAGAAAAGACCTGCTGTTCCGCCTGAATGTGGCCAGGGTACATCTGCCGCCCTTACGGGAACGGGGCACGGATATCCGGCTACTGCTTGACCACTTCCTGAATCATTACACAAAAAAGCAGGCCAAAAAAATCAATGGGTTTTCTGAACCGGCCCTGTCTGTTTTATTAGCATACACCTATGAGGGAAATATTCGAGAACTGAAAAATATCATGGAGTATGCGGTGAATGTAGCCCAGGGGAGCAGAATCGAAGCCGATAATCTGCCAGCATACATTCTTGATTATAAGCCCATGCAAAGTGCATCCTTACAGCCGGCAGCAGAGCAGGCCCCAAAAGACCCGTCGGAACAACTGCCGCTTCGCGAGCGCGCACTAACTGATGAAAGTGAACAAACCTGGTCTTCGGTACAGCGGCAAATGATTATAGATGCATTGAAAACATCCCAGGGCAAAAAAAATAAAGCAGCAGAAATGCTTGGCATGAGCCGCAGCACGCTATGGCGAAAAATCAAAGCGTATAAAATAGAATAAAACCATGACACTACACAAGGTAGCCATCCCAATACTTGGAGAAGAAATTGTACCCAGATTTGATCTGACCACAGAAGTCGTCATCCTGACAACAACGAGCTGTTGCGACATCCAGGACAAAAAAATCATTGTGCTGCCCAAGTCCTCTTCCGATGAACTGTGCCACACCCTTTTGGTCCAGGAAATTAATACATTAATCTGCGGTGCCATTGAAGATGAATATTATGAATTCCTAAAATGGAAAAAAATCAAAATCTTTGACGGAGTCTGCGGCTTCTGGACCCAGGCCTTTAATCGGTGGCAGGCCCAGAAATTGAATCCCGGAGACATTCTCTTCACCCGCATGCTTGAAGGCATTTCAATATAACGGCCATGGGCCGACCTGGTCTATTGACACCCAGACCGATCTCACAACAAAGTACAACCTTAAGTTTAAATCTTAATTTTAACACCTTCGCAATCGTATTAAAACGTTTCAATACGTATCTTTCATATTGTTTCATATTGTTTCATATTGTTTCATATTTATATTTCCGCCCTCCCTTAAAAAGCTAACTATTTGTTTTAAAATGGCATTTAAAATGTGGCATGTTCCTTGCTAAATGTCTTCCTGAATTTAATTGATAACCTGAAACCTGGTTGAGCAAATTAGACACATGACTTTAATTGCCATTACATGCGGTATATATGCCTCCCCCTACCGATTTATCGATGAATTATCAGCCCTATATCAATGCACCGTATATGAAGATCCAGCATTGGTTAAACAAACCGGACAGGCACATGATCTAAAAACAGACCTAATTTTCAAAGCCATTCAGTGCAGACAGATCCCTTTTGATAATTTTACCCATGACAGAAAAAAATGTCTGGCCGCACTGAAGGTACAGATATCCAAAAATATTCTAAGTGGGCCATGCCTCTTTTCGGGTGTACTATCCCATCTGATTCCTGCATCTGTTTCCGGCATTTACAGAATTATGTCGCCGACACCCATGCAGATCCGCAGACAAAGAGCCATGAGCATTGCCCAGTTATCCAGCCAGGCGGCCAGCAACACCATCATCCGATCCGACCAGAGCGAACAGCGATTTGCTGCCCAGTTAAATCTGGATACCCTTTGGGACCCTTCACGACATGATCTGGTTCTGGAATGGCGAAAAATAGATGCTGCAACATACGACATGCCCCAAGAAGAGGTTAACCAGACTCTGGAAAAAATACGCCCCAAGATCAAAAAACTAATGGGCAATGCCATTAAAAATAAACATGCTGTTGATTTTAATATCAGCGCCAGGGTTGATGCCGCCTTGGCCGGCCTTGGGCACCACCTGATTATTGAATCCAATTCAGGGCATGTATTGATAACCCTGGACCGAAAAGTGATGAATCTTGCCCGGGCACAAAAAGAAATCACGGATCTTGCCGGTACGGTAGAAGGCGTTAGATCCGTTAAAACCCAAATAGGCCCTAATTTCTACAGAAGCGGTACTATTCGCAATTTAAACCTGACTGCACCTTTTAAACGTAAAAATTGATAAAACAAAGAGTTGAAAAATACTAAGAATGCTAATAAAAACAAAATTCAAATGAAGCAACAATTCATTAACTCAAAGGAGAGAGGGACCCAAATGACAACTGGAAATACAGACGCAGCAAAAACACAATTGGACTGGAAAAGAATCCTGTTTATTCTGATCGGCCTCACCCTGTTCGCTATTGTCAATTTTTCCCCGGCATGGCCGGATGCCGTAGACCCCACAGGCAAACATTTTACACTAAGTGCCCAAGGCAAAGGCGCGCTTGCCATCTTCCTTCTGGCCGGCACATGGTGGGTATTTGAAGTGGTCCCCATCGGCGTGACTAGCCTGGCATTAGGAGCGTTTCAGGTGCTTTTTGCGGTACGTACCGCCAAGGAAGCCCTCAAAGATTTCATGACCCCGTCCGTCCTGTTTATCTTTGGATCCCTGGTGATCGGCATGGTGTTCACCAAAACAGGTTTAACCAAACGCCTGGCGTACAAAATGCTTGCCGTTGTGGGAGAAAAAACCAGCATGATTTACCTGGGCTGCTTTGTGGTCACAGCGGCATTGACCCATATTATGGCCCATACGGCTGTGGCAGCCACCATGTTTCCGCTCTTAATGACCATTTACTCCATGTACACAGACGAACCCGGCCCCACAAAATTTGGTAAAGGGCTGTTCATCGGCATGGCATTTGTTGCAGGCGCAGGATCTATTGTCACACTGTTAGGTGCAGCCCGCGGCGCCGTGGCCATCGGTTTTTTTAAAGACATCGTAGGCCGGGATGTCTCTTTTTTCGAATTGACTTATTATATGTTCCCTGTGGGCTGGGCCATGACTTTCATTCTCTGGGGATTTTTCATGATCTTTTGTAAACCCGAAAAAAAGACCATCCCCGGCATCAAGGAAAAGGCTAAATCTCTTGAAAAAGCCATGGGCGGCATCACAAAACAGGAAATTCTTGCCGGCAGCATCATCTTTCTGGCCATCGCCATCATGTCCGTAAAGCAGTTCATTCCTGCCATAGCAAGCCTGGACAAAAATGCAATCATGCTTGTAGCAACGGTTTTATTCTTTATCTTCAATATTCTTGATATCAAAGATCTTGAAACAATCCCCTGGAATATCATTCTGCTGTTTGGCGGTGCCATGAGTATCGGCTTCTGCCTGTGGGAAACAGGCGCTGCTGAATGGCTTGCCATCAACTGGCTGACCATGTTCCAGAAGGCCAATTACTTTGTATTCATCTTAAGCATCGCGTTTTTTGTTATGATCATGACCAATTTCATCATGAACGTGGCGGCCATTGCCATATCCTTGCCCGTGGCACTGGTTATCGCCCCTTACCTGAACGTAGCACCTGAAGTCATTTTGTTTGCATCCCTGGTAACAGCCGGCATGCCGTTTCTACTGCTGGTGGGTGCCGCGCCCAACGCCATTGCCTATGACTCCAGACAGTTTACCACGGGTGAATTTTTCATGTACGGTATTCCCGCATCCATCATCTTGATGGTGATTGTCGCATTGTCCATATTCTTGTGGAAAATCATGGGGATGCCCATTACAACGATGTAGTACTTGAACAAAAAGTCACACAGACTTTCAAACAAACCAATAAAGCCCTGGTTCATCGTCCTTGATGGATCAGGGTTTTGCCTTTGTCGGCACAGGTCATATTGACAGCTGCCTGCCAAATATAGTAAAACGCGCCCAATGATAAGCCTTTCCATATTCGTAACTGAACCAGGAGTTTTCATTTGAAAATTGTGATAATCGGTGCCGGTGGCGTAGGTTACAACATTGCCGGCCGGTTGGCCCTTGAGAGCAAGAATGTCGTGGTGGTCGATGTCGACGCACACGCCACCAGAAAAATTGCTGAAGACCTGGACGTCAAGGTGGTAACAGGATCGGGCAGCAACCCGGATACCCTGCGGGAGGCAGGAATTGTTGATGCGGATATTCTTTTAGCCGTCACAGACAGTGATGAAATCAATATTGTATCCTGCTTGATTGCCAACCAGATTTCGCCGATGACCCGAAAACTGATCCGTCTGCGCAATGAAGGATTTATCCCCTTTCATAATAGTTTAAAAAATGCCCCCCCGCACATTGACAACATAATCAACCCCGAAGCCGAGGTTGTCAAGACCATCAGAAAATTAATGACCATTCCAGGTGCGGTGGATAAAGGCGAATTCGTTAACGGTCGAGTTAAATATGTAGGCATGCGGCTATCAAAAAACTCCCCTATCGCCGGAATGGAATTAGCGGACTTCCATCATGTTTTTGGACAAGACAGGCCTTTACTGGCCGCCATTATCCGGGGCAATAAAGTTATTGTACCCCGGGGCAAAGACACATCAATGGCAGGGGATCTGATCTATTTTGTATGTGACACTGAAAAACTTGAAAAAACGCTAAATCTTTTAGGTGTAACGGTCAAACCGGTCAAAAGCGTACTAATCGTGGGCGGAGGCCGGATTGGTGCCAAACTCAGCCGTTCCCTTGAGCAGGACAATATTCAGGTCAAAATCGTGGAGTCCAGCATAGATCGGTGCAATGATCTTTCCATGCAAATGGGAAAAACAGTGGTACTTCATGGCGACGGCGGAGACCAGAAACTATTCATGGAAGAAAACATCAGCCAAATGGATGCTGTGGTCTCGGTGACCAATGACGATGAGACCAATATCCTTGTATCCCTTTTGGCAAAAAATATGGGGGTTGACAACACCATTACCCGTATCAGCAAAGCAAGCTATTATCCGTTATTGTCCACTATCGGCATTGAAAAAGTAGTCAGTCCAAGGGTTTCGGCGGTTTCTTCAATCTTGCAGGATATACGCCAGGGCAATGTAATTTCGGACATCTCTATTTTTGGTGAACAAGGAGAATTTATCGAAGCGGTTGCATTGGCATCCTCGCCTATTACCAAAGGCCCCATTAAAGAGATCTCTTTTCCTAAAGGCACCTTGCTTGTCTGTATCATCCGCCAGGATGAGATCATTATTCCCATGGGAGACAACAAGGTAGAGGCAGGCGACCGAATCATTTTGTTTGCAATCCAGGCGGCAGTGAAAAAGCTTGAAAAAATGCTCACAGTAAAGCTTGGATTTTTCTGATGCGCTGGCCATTTATCATACGCATTATCGGGGTCCTTCTCTTCGTACTTGGTCTTTCCATGGCCCTGCCTTTGAGCTGCAGTCTATTTTTCAAGGATGGCGCCCATCAAGGCCACCTTATAGCCATGGCAGTGACAACAATTATGGGTGCGATAATGATGTTCACTTCAAAAAAAGCCGGCAGCCATGACTATATCAACCAGAGGGAAGGCATCGCTGTTGTGGCATTAGGATGGTTTGGCATTGGTCTTTTCGGTGCCCTGCCCTTTTTTCTGGCCCCGGATTTTTCCAACTTTACAGATGCATTTTTTGAATCCGTGTCCGGATTCACCACCACAGGCTCTTCTATAATGACCAATATTGAAGGGGCGGCACCCAGCATTTTGTTCTGGAGAAGCCTGATTCAGTGGCTGGGCGGCATGGGCATCATCGTGCTCTCCCTGGCTATCTTGCCGTTTTTAGGGGTGGGCGGAATTCAGCTGTATAAAGCCGAGGTGCCAAGTCCGGTACCTGACAAACTGACCCCAAGATTATCAGATTCTGCCAAAATCCTCTGGATCGTGTATGCAGGCATGACGTTTCTGCTCATTCTGTTTCTTTGCTTTGGCGGAATGAACTTATTTGAATCGGTCTGTCACGCCCTGACCACCTTGCCCACCGGTGGTTTTTCACCCAAGAACCTTTCTATCGCACACTATGATTCAGCCTATTTTGATTATATAATTACCTTTTTTATGTTGCTTGCAGGTATCAACTTTTCTCTGCACTACCAAATATTGCGTGGTAATAGCCTTGCGTTCTGGAAAGACGCCGAATGCAGATTTTTTCTATGCGCGGTGCTTGTGGGCACCCTGATCATCACACTGAACACCTGGGGTCCACTATATGACAACTTTTCCAAAGCCTTCAGGTATGCCATATTCCAGGTGGTTTCCATTGTCACCACCACAGGCTATGCCACGGCTGATTATGAGTTATTTCCGGGCCTATCGCAGGTGCTGTTATTCTTTGGCATGTTCATAGGCGCCAGTGCCGGTTCCACGGGCGGCGGCATGAAGTGTGCCAGAATTATGGTCTGTGTTAAATACTGCTACCGGGAATTATTCAAGCTGATCCACCCCCGAAGCGTCAGCCATATCAAACTGAACAACACCCTGGTCCCCGAAGATTTGCTGCGCTCCATCCTGGGATTTATTGCTTTATATATTCTGATTTTTGTGATAGCCACGGCGCTTCTATCCTCACTGGGTGTAGATCTTTTGACCTCGTTAGGCGCGGTAGCTTCGTGTATCGGCAACATCGGACCAGGCTTTGGCACAGTGGGACCGGCAGAAAATTTTGCCCACCTGCCCCAGGCCGGTAAATGGCTTTTATCCTGGTGTATGTTGGCAGGACGACTGGAAATTTATACTGTAATCATACTTATAGTCCCCGAATTCTGGAAAAAATAAATCCGGGGTATGCACTTGACTCAAGTAGGCACAAGATGTAGTGTCTAATCATGACCGAGGATTATCCCAAAACACTCCTTGAGCTTGAGGAACGGTTCCAATCCGACGAAGATTGCTTGGCGTACCTGAGCAAGCTCCGCTGGCCAGAGGGCTTTGTTTGCCCAAGATGTGGGTGTGAAGACTCATGGCACACGAATCGAGGCACGTTCATGTGTCGAGAATGCCAACGGCAGACTTCCGTAACAGCCGGAACCGTATTCCATCAGTCACGGAAGCCGATTCAACTTTGGTTTCGTGCGATGTGGCATGTTACGACACAAAAGTACGGAGCCAATGCCTTGGGACTGAAACGAGTCTTGGGCTTAGGCAGTTACAACACCGCATGGCAATGGCTTCATAAGCTCAGACGGGCGATGGTCCGTCCGGGGCGCGACAACCTCCAAGGAGTCGTGGAGGTCGATGAGACTTACGTGGGTGGAAAGAAGCCTGGCAAGCGCGGCCGAGGAGCGGAAGGTAAGGAGTTGGTAGTGATCGCGGTCGAGGACAAGGGCTCGGAAGGAATTGGCCGTATCCGGTTGGCACACCTGCCAGACGCCTCCTCTTCGAGCTTGCATTCATTTGTGGAGGAAATGATTCGACCTGGTGCGGTGGTCCGGACCGATGATTGGTCAGGATATGAGGGGATCGAAAAGAAGGGCTATCAACGAAACATTGCCACGTCTGAGGAGATGAAACTTGCACATTTAGTCGCCTCCCTTCTTAATCGGTGGATTCTGGGAACGTATCAGGGAAGTGTCAAACCCACGCACCTGACCTATTATCTCGACGAATTTACCTTCCGCTTCAACCGCAGGACAAGTAACTCACGAGGAAAGCTGTTCTACAGGCTCGTTCAACATGCTATGTCAGTGGACCCAGCGCCACTGCCCACCCTCAAAGGGCCTGCTGTTGATTTTCTTAAAAGTGTCGAACACAAGATGTAGGGGGTGCTGGATCTAAATGCATACCCCAGAAAAATAAATAGTGCCCGACGGAAAACCGGATAGGTGGTTTTTCGTTCAAACACGACAAAGCGTGACCCGGGTGTCGTAATAGGGCGTCCCGTTACCCACGGTACTGACCATTTCAGCTGTGAGCCGGTTCAATCCGTGGCCGGCTTTGATCCATCCGCCGCGTTCGGTAATCAGGCAATCCCGCCTTGTGGACGCATCGGTGCAAAGCAGGGCTTTCACACTGCCGATTTGGCTTTTAACCATTACGGTTTGCCCATCTGCAAGACCCAAGTCTTCTGCTTCAGCAGGGTGCAGACGTACCGTTGGCAATGGTGGATGATCTGCAAGGGTTCGCTCGGAGCAAATATAATCAAAGGGTGCGACACTCAGCAGTGTATATGGGTAATCTTTATCGTCGTTTTTAAGGACATCCCCGTCAAATTGGGTCATAAACTCATACTTTCCCGACGGCGTGGGAAAGACCTTATCAAGGTAAGGCGCCATGGGTTCCGGGATTCGAAAAGGGGCGTTCCTCAAATCTCTTAGGTTACCGCCCCAGGTTCTGATCGGATCGCAAATTTTGTCCAGCCATTGATCAGCGGTTTTACAGTACTGATCTTTAAAGGAAAATCGTTTGGCAAGTTCCGTGAACATCTGAAACTCACTTCGGCAGTTCCCCACAGGCTCAATGGCCGGATTTACAGGGCCCACATAGTTATGGCCGAAACTTGCCATGACATCGTATTCTTCAAGAAAGGTGGTAGCCGGCAGGAACACATCCGCCAATTCTGCGGTATCATCTAAAAAATGGCCGCTGTAAACCACGAACTCCATGCGCTTGAATGCATCGACCACAAGTTCGGAATTTGGCGCCATACAGACCGGATTAGCCGCCGTTACATAAACCATTCGAATCGGTGGATTTTTGGCATCTAAAATTTCTTGTCCCACATAGGGCATCAAAAGTGTGCGGCGCTCGGGGTTGAGCTGGTCTCCCCAGCATTTCGGATCATAGGGGCCGTATTCTTCAAATCCCTGGCTAACCCCGCCGCCTTCCACACCGATATTCCCTGAAATGGCCCCTAAAGCATCAATAGCTCGGATGGTAAAATGGGCGTCTTTGTGTCGATGGAGCCCCCACCCCAGAAGGATTGATGTGGGTTTAAAGGAAATCAATGTGTCTGCGATGTACTCGGCATCTTCTCTCGAAACACCGGCAAGACGGCATAGCTCATCTATTCCATAGCGACCGAGGATCTCTTTGTATGTATCGTAGCCTGCGCTGTGATAGGAGAGAAAATCAATATCTTGGGACTCCCGGTCGATCAAAAGTTTGGCAGCGGCCATGGCCAGGTATGCATCCATATTTGGAGCCGGGGCAATATGCCGGTCGGCAAGTGCGGCACTCCGGTTCCGAAAGGGGTCAATGGTAATGATCCGACCACCTTTCTTCTGTATATCCTTGATGATGGGCACAAGTCCAATCTGTGTGGTCGCAGGGTTCCTGGCCCAGAGGATCATGGCCTTGGAGTTATAATGGTCTAGGGGGTCATGGGAAATGCGGTTGCCCAAATCAAGATTCTGGGATGCCTGACCGGTGCCGCCGCACAGTGAACCGTGCAGGGTGGTAACGCCTCCGAACAGGTTGAAAAAATACTTATTGAGCAGCTTGAGCGCAGTTCGTTCCCCATAGCCTTGGTAGTAAAGAATCGCTTCGGGACCGTCCTCGTCACGGATCGTCTTCATCTTTTCAGCAATGACATCCAAAGCATCATCCCAAGAGGTCTTACGCCAGCCTGACCGCCCACGAATCATGGGAGTTGTGATGCGTTCCTTGCTGTAAACCCGGTTGATATATTTTGATGCCTTGTGACAGGTCACTCCCCGGGTCAACGGATGCGTTTTAGATCCCGTCAAACGAATTAGACGACCGTCTTCAACTATGGCTTCAAGTCCGCAGGTACTAGGGCAATCCCGGGTGCAGGTGGTGATGATTTTCTTGATGTCGCTCATATCAATGCCTTTACTGTATTGAACAAATGACACATATTTGTTCTTCTTTTAAAATGGGTTGTAAAACAATATCGAATGCAAGGCAAGTTGATAATGGCCGTCTAAAATATTGTCACTGGATAGTTTCTATGGTATGAATTTTCTGCTTTTAATTGTTTTAACAGTAAGGATTGTAAATTGAATTACGAACATGCCCCTTAAGGACACAAACCGGGGATTTTCGCTAATGAATAGTGAAATTCTCAAAATAACAACTTAAAAGACAGGATTACAATATGAGCCCGTTACAGCGACTCAGCGACCGGATTATCAGCCGTGTAAAGATTAATTTAGAGGAGTTCGAATTTGATACAGAGCCCTTTGTACGTAGTGCCCTTGATCATGAAAAAATGCTCGAATTCTACGCTTTTTACGGCATTACCTCCCGCCACCCCCTTTATTTTAATTTTAAAAATTCCAATATCGCAGGCAGTTATTTTTTAGGAAAATGTTATGTGGAACGGTCAGCTATTTATAAAAGCGATGTCAGGGGAGATGAACTCAAAAGAAAGGGCGACAGCATAAGATCGGCCAAAAACCTTCCCCTGGTTGAGGATGAAATGATCTCCATTCTGGACAGCCTGCTATATAAAACCCTGGTCCACAGCAATTCCCACAACCCTGAAAGTCCTGAAATGTTTAGTATCAGGAACACCATTTCCGCCCACTACGCAAACATACACGGTTCCACCCTGGAAGGCTGTTTTTTAGGGCCCTTTGCCACCGTGGATTTAATGAACCTTCATTCGTGTATCGTAGGAGAATTTTCCTATGTTCAGGTTGGAGAACTTTTTCACCGCAAAATTGATCCCGGCACCGTCTGGATCAAAAGCCCCCATTTTGAATTTAAATACAAGTTTAAAAACAGCATCCTTGATAATTTTGTAGGGGTCAATGATGCCCACCAGCCCCGGGGGGTGATTTACGACTTTGTCAGGGCGCGGGATCAGGATTTTGAAAAATTGTTCGAGGTCATGCACTTAGAACCCTTTGAAGTCCCTGATACTTCTGCAGTCAATCGCTATGCAAGGATCAAGGGGAAAACCCGTATCGGTGAGAACGTTCTGGTGGCCCAGAGATCCTTTCTCCACAATGCAACCATGGGTGACGGGTCCAATGCCCAGGAAAACTCTTATATTATTGATTCCGTGCTGGAAGGCAATTGCATTACAGCCCATGGCGGAAAAATTATCAATGCCGATGTCGGCCAGGAATGTTTTGTGGGGTTCAACTCATTTTTAAACGGTGGGCCCGACGCACGAATTCAAATAGGTGAAGGCTGTATTATCATGCCACACACCATTATTAACCCAAGTATGCCAATACAGATTCCCAACGAACATCTGGTATGGGGATATATCCAATCTCCGGAAGACCTTGCTACCCATACCATTTCGCTGGATGCGTTGGCAGAAGTCAGAGAAAGCCTGACTGTAGGAAAAATGACCTTTTCAGGAAAAGGTTCCGTGTTTATCGGATCCTTCAAGGATCGTTTAAAAAAGATCCTTAAGGACAACGGGGCATTACATAAGGATGGAGAAAACAGGGGACACGCTCAAGACGACCAAAATATCTCCTATAATATCATTCAGCCCTACCCGACAGGCGAACAAAAAGGATTATATCCATCCATAAGAATCAAGCCTTAAATTAAAAAACAACCGACGTTAAGGACCGCAAATTATATACATGTATCTCTTTTGCGGTCCTTGCAAAATATTAAAAACCAATGATAAGGATTTGCTTATGGAACATTTTTCGGAGAAAAGAAGCGCTCGAAGATATATACATAAATTGCCGATGAATCTTTACCGTATGGATTATCAAGATGTGCATCTTAGTTACTATGCAGAAATGAGTGATTATTGCGATAACGGCCTGTCCCTGATGACCAATGAAAAATTAGTTTTAGGCGAATTGATCCGTCTTGAGCTCAAAAATTACGAGCCCAACACACAACAACCGAAAATAGGCAAAAATCACAACGGTATTATCAGATGGGGAAAACGATATCCATCAGCCAACGCCGGTGCGAATGGCCTTTACAAGTATGGCGTTGAATTTTCAGCATAGCCTAACTTGATGATATAAATAGTTACATTTCACGCTATAAAATCGTTTCATTATGTTACAATTTTCTTGACAAACCTAAAAAACAGCATGTACAAACCAAGGACTTTTTTAAGCAAGACATTTGACGATAGGAAGTTAGAAATCGATTAGAAAATAAAACTAAATTGGGGAAGGTATGTGTCAATTTTTTAATTCCACATTAATCATTGTGCTCGGCGGTTTTTTATCTCTTGTTTTGGCCCGGCACAAGATGCTGTCAAAAGGTACTGCCGTGTTGCTATTAAGCGGGGGGACTCTTTGGGGGTTGATTGATTCCACCGGCAAGCTTTTAAATCCAGTCGAGGCCTCGGCCGTTTTCAAGTATCTGGATCTTTTTTCTCTTTCCTTTCATGTTGACGGCCTTTCCGCCTTTTTCCTGACCGCTATTTTTGCCGTGTCTCTAATGGCAGCGATTTACAGCTTTCACTACATGGAAAATGACGAGGACGGCATCAAAATCGGGACCAATTACTTTTTTTTCAGTATCCTGATCGCCTCCATGGCCTTGGTGGTGACCGCCGCCAATATCCTGACCTTTATGATTTCATGGGAAATCATGTCCCTGTCCTCCTTTTTTCTGGTAATTTACGGACATGAGTCAGCCGAAAACAGAAAAGCCGGTTACCTTTATTTCGTCTTTACCCATGTAGGCGCCATGTTCATCCTTGCCGCATTTGGGCTGATTTACGGCCATACCGGCAGTTTTGACTTTGCGCTCATGGCAGATGTACCTGAGACAGTAAAAATATTGATCTTTGTACTCTCCTTTATCGGATTTGGATCCAAAGCCGGTGTGTTTCCCTTTCATGTCTGGCTGCCCCATGCCCACCCTGCGGCACCCAGCCATATTTCAGCGGTGATGTCCGGGGTAATGATCAAGACCGGCATCTACGGGATACTGCGAATATACTCGATTCTTGATTTTCACACCCCTATTTTCGGGTACATCACCTTGATTGCCGGCGTGGTTTCCGGAATCCTGGGAGTGGTTTATGCCCTGGGCCAGCACGATATCAAAAGGCTATTAGCCTATCACAGCGTAGAAAATATCGGGATCATCCTCATCGGCTTAGGCGTTGGAATGATCGGTGCGGCAACGGGTAATCCCCTGGTCGCCGTCCTTGGATTTGCCGGCGGCATTCTGCATGTTCTCAACCACTCCATATTTAAATCCCTGCTGTTCATGGGAGCGGGTATGGTACTGCACCAGACCGGCACCCGGTCCATTGACGCACTGGGAGGACTGCTCAAGGGTATGAAAATAACCGGTAGCACATTTATCATTGCCTCTTTAGCAATTTGCGGACTGCCGCCCTTTAACGGATTTGTCAGTGAATTTTTCATCTATATGGGCAGCTTCAAGTCCATCCCCTTAGGGTCCATGAGCTTTGCCATGAGCATTTTTGCCATTATCAGCCTGGCCGTTATCGGCGGGCTGGCCCTGGCCTGTTTTACAAAGGTGGTGGGTGTAGTTTTTCAGGGAGAACCAAGGACCCCGGAAGCTGAAAACGCAAAAGAACACGGCGTGGCCATGATGTTTCCCATGGGCGTACTTGCCGCAGCCTGTGTGGTCATCGGCGTATTCCCAAAGGTATTCATCAACATGGCCTTAAAGGCTGTGCAGGCGTTGGGCCTTGACTACAGCCAGATCCCTGTTGAACCCTTTGGTCAGATCACCTGCAACATCACCTTTGCCGCACTGCTGTTTCTTGTCCTGGTCCTCATTCTTTTGGCAGTTCGGTCAATTTACTACAAGAATAAAACCGTTACAACATCCGGAACATGGGGCTGCGGCTTTACTCAGCCAACGGTTAAAATGCAGTATACGGGTTCTTCTTATGCCGGGTCCATTCTGGAATTTTTCAGTGCTGCGGCTCCGCTCACCGAGGATCATCCGCCCATCAAAGGACGATTTCCGTCAAAGACCCATTACCACAGCCATGTCAGCGACATTGCAGAGCTTCACATGATAAATGCGGTTGTCCGTCCTGTACTCTACCTGTTTGACAAGCTTCGGTGGATGCAGCACGGGGATATTCATCTGTACATCGGCTATATTTTGCTGGCAATTATAATGCTGTTGTTTTTTATATGAAGGAATGTTGTATGATTCAATCCATTTTACTCTGGCTCGCAGCCATTCTGGCAGCCCCGTTTTTTTCAGGCCTGATTCTGAAAATCAAGGCATTTTTTGGAGGGAAAAAGGGTCCGCCCCTTTTGATCAATTACTACACCCTGATCAAACTGATCAAAAAAGGATCGGTCTACAGCAACAGCACGACATTTGTGTTTAAGCTGGGGCCTATTATCTCCCTTGCCGCGTCACTTACAGCGCTCATGTTTCTTCCCATTGCAGGATTCAATCCCGTGTTCTCTTTTAACGGAGACGTAATTTTTATCCTGTATGCTCTGGGACTTGGTCGATTTTTCACCATTGCGGCGGCCATGGATACAGCCTCCCCATTTGAAGGCATGGGTGCGGCCAGGGAAGCGTACTTCCCCATTATCTGCGAGGCCGCCATGTTCATGATCCTGATCTTTTTTTACAGGATTACAGGTGAACTGCAATTGTCCGCCTATTTTGCGGGCAACACCACCCAAAGCATGTGGAGTTCGGCAGGTACCCCCTTGCTGTTCATCGTCCTGTCGTTTTTCATCATTCTTTTGACGGAAAACTCCAGGGTCCCGGTGGATGATCCGGCGACCCACCTTGAGCTGACCATGATCCATGAAGTTATGGTTCTCGATCACAGCGGCCCGGATTTCGGGCTGATTGAGCTTGGCTCTTTTTGTAAGCTCATGTTTTATTCCTCCATTATTTCAAGACTGATTTTTCCTTGTAATTCAGAAATCATAGGCCTTCCGGTGGTGATGTATATTGTCGGCCTTTTCGTGGTCTATATTGCCGTGGGCGTAACAGAGTCGGTGATGGCCAGATACAGGATGGACAAAGTACCCCAGTTTGTACTGACATCCTTTGCCCTGGCCTTTTTTGCAACCATCATCACCTTGGAGTTTATGAAATGATATTCAACCCTGTTGATATAATTTTATCTTTTGTACTGCTGTCGGTTCTGTTTTCATTTGGGGCCGACCGGGTCACAAGATTGATCCAACTGGTGGGATTCCAGGGGATCGTGATCTCTATTGTCCCCTTTTTCATCGGTCACGATATGACTACCGGCGGCACTGTGTTTACCTTGGCCACCCTGATCATCCGGGGTATCATAATCCCTTTGAGTATTTTTGTGGCCATCAGAAAAGGGGCTATCCGCAGGCTGGTTGAACCCATTATTGGGTATCATGCTTCCATATTGTGCGGTCTTGCCGTGATTATCGGTGCCGCATATATATCCGGACGCCTGGATATCGGCTCCATAAGCGGATTTAAACTGCTTGAGCCTACGGCCATTGCCCTTCTGATAACAGGCATGTTCTTGCTCATAGCCAGAAGAAACGCCATTGCCATGGTCATCGGCTATATCATGATGGAAAATGGGATTTATCTGGTGGGGTCAGGCTTGTCCGTGAGTACCCGCCATATTGTAGAATTCGGTATTTTGCTGGACGTACTGGCCGGTGTCATGATCATGGCCGTGATCCTGCGTAACATTAAACAGACTTTTGACGACGTGGATACGGCGTTGCTAAGAACCTTAAAGGATTAGGGTATGGTTGAATTAGTATTTGCGATCCCTTTTATTGCCGGCCTTATAGCATTTTTTCTGCCCAAATTTCTTGGCCGGCCACTGCTGGTGGTGATCGGAGCGGTTCACCTGACGCTTTCGTTCAGGCTGTGGAAATTTCATCCCCCGGCCTATTTTGATCGATATTTTGCAGTGACGCCGGAAGGCATGCTTTCGCTGCTGGTAATCTCTTTACTCTTCTTTTTGATCTCCATTTATACGGTGGGCTATCTTAGAGAAAGCGAAATCCCTTCCGAGGGCCTTTTTACCGGCTCCATGCTGGTATTCTTAGCCACCATGACCATGGTCACCCTGTCCGACCATATCATGGTGATGTGGATTGCCATTGAGGCCACAACCTTAGCAAGCGCGCCTTTAATAGACACCCCCGGCACTACGGCATCCCTTGAGGCGACCTGGAAATATGTTCTCATCTGTTCTGTGGGTATTGCCATGGCCCTCTTGGGCTCTGTCCTGGTGGCCTTTTCCATGGGGCAGGCAAATACAGGAACACCCATCTCCTTCTCGGCTCTGGCCGGGGTGGCCAAAACCCTGGATCCCGTGTGGCTCAAAGCCGGGTTCGTCTTTATCCTGGTGGGATACGGCACCAAGATGGGACTTGCGCCCATGCACACCTGGCTGCCCGATGCCCACAGTGAGGCACCAAGCCCAGCTTCAGCACTTTTATCGGGGGTTTTGCTCAATTGCGCTTATCTCGGTATTTTTAAAACCAATAAAATTATGGTCGCCGCAGGATGTCAGGACTTTTCAGGCGGGATTCTCATGGTGTTCGGGCTGCTCTCCATTCTGGCTGCAGCAACTTTTATTCTTAAACAAAATGAATACAAACGGATGCTGGCCTATTCCAGTATTGAAAATATGGGCATCATTGCATTCGGAACCGGTGTAGGCGGTTTAGGGGTATATGGCGCGGTGCTCTGCATGATTCACCACAGCCTGATTAAATCCTCTTTGTTTTTGTCTTCAGGAAACATTCTTTTAGGATACGGAGACCGATTCATTAAAAACACCGGTAACCTGGTCAAGGGTATGCCCCAGACTTTTGTGGCCTTTTTTGCAGGATTTGCCGGGATTGCAGGTTTCCCGCCTTTCGGCATTTTCATAGGAGAATTCTGCATCGTTGTTGCAGCGTTTAAAGCCGGCTATCATGTCGCCGTCACCATTTTTATCCTGAGCCTGTGCGTTATTTTTGCAGGATTTGCCAACCAGGTCATGAAAATCAGTTTTGATGAAACAGACACCGTTATCAAAATGCAAGAAACCATCGGCATGGTATGGCCCCAGTATCTGTTACTTTTGACCTCACTGGTCTTGTGTTTCTTTATTCCTGATTCATTGAACCAAACCATATCCGATGCGATTACAGCCATTGGCGGAGGACTTAGATGAGCAACGCTTTTTTACAGATTTCAAACGCCCAAAAAGTCAGTCGGGATGCGATCCCCCATCTCTCTTTTGATGAATTCCGCAGCCAGGCGTTAGATATGGTGAGCAACGGCGGCAAGGTTGTCCAGTACTTTGCTTACCCGGACAAAAACAGATTAAAGCTTTTGGCGGTATTGCGTACCGACAAGTTGTTTGTTGGCGGCTGTGATGTGCCGGACAATTACCAGTCATTAGCCCAAACCTGTGAACCCTTTCACCTGTTTGAACGGGAAATGGCAGAGCAGTATGGCATTGCGCCTAAAGGTCACCCCTGGCTGAAAATGGTCCGGTACCACCCCAACTATACAGACGGTGCGGATGACGTATTCGGCAATGATTATTCCCAGGACATCCCCGGAAATTATGAATATTACCAGGTGGACGGCGAAGAGATCCACGAGGTGGCTGTTGGACCGGTCCATGCCGGGGTCATCGAGCCTGGCCATTTCAGGTTCAACTGCATCGGAGAACGTGTTCTGCACCTGGAAATCCAACTGGGCTATCAGCACCGGGGCATTGAACAACAGCTTCTAATGGTTCCGGCAAAGCGGCTTGCCATCATTGGTGAAAACATTGCAGGTGATACCACCATCGGTCACAGCCTGTGCATGGCCCAGAACCTGGAGGCGCTGACCGGGATTGAACCGGATCAAGGCGCCCGGATCATCCGTACCATTGCCCTGGAACTTGAGCGTTTGGCCAATCACATTGGTGACCTAGGCGCGCTCAGTGGCGATGTTGCCTTTCTGCCACCGGCCAACTATTTTGGCAGGATCAGGGGAGATTTCCTCAATTTGTCCCTGCTAATTTGCGGCAACCGGTTCGGTAAAGGGTTAGTTAGACCCGGCGGGGTTCGGTTCCCTTTGTCCGATGATGTCAGACAAGTGCTCAATGAACGCCTTGCCGAACTTAGACCCGAAGTGACACATGTACTGGAGCTTCTTTTCAACGCCGTCACCGTTCGGTCCCGATTTGAGGAGTGCGGGGCGGTGAGCCATGAAGATGCCGATCATCTCGGACTGGTTGGGCCTGCCGGCCGGGCCAGCGGCTTGGCATACGATGTAAGACGGTGTTTTCCCACAGAGCACTACCCGCACATGGGCATACCGGAAAACAAAAAAACGACAGGCGACGTCTACGCCAGGGCCAAGGTCAGATATGACGAAGTCCTTCAATCCCTTCAAATGGTCGAATCCCTGGCTGCCATCCCCGTGGAAACCCAATGTGTCAGCGACAGCATGCCAAACGACTTACCGGCTTCATGTTTTTCCGTCACCTTGAATGAGGCTTGGCGGGGGGAAGTTTCCCATGCTATTTTAACCGATGAAAATGGAAAAATTTTGAGGTACAAAATCAAAGATCCCTCTTTTCATAACTGGAATGGACTGGCCATGGCGCTCAGGGATACAGGGATATCTGATTTTCCCTTAAACAATAAGAGTTTTAATCTATCCTACTGCGGATTTGATCTTTAGAAAAGCGGAGAATATCATATGCTCAGTGTACTGAAAAACAGATTTGAACAAGGCTGCCGGACCAACCGGTATCCCAAAGAACAGGTCAAGGTATTTCCCCGCTACCGAGGCAGACCCGAAATCCAGAATAATATCTCTGCAGCAACCCTTGAAGCCTGTGCCGCATCCTGCCCCCAGGATGCCATAGATGTACCGAATCAAAAAATCGACATGGGACGATGCGTATTCTGCGGGACCTGCGAAAACACTTCCAACGGACAGATTAAGTTCACCAATGATTATGAAATTGCCACGTCCGAACGTGCAGATCTAATCACATCAGGTAATCTGCCCGCCTTGGCCGAACACAGCAAACAACATTTTAAAAAGCTGTTCGGACGTTCCCTGCAACTGCGCCAGGTGTCAGCCGCCGGCTGCAACGCCTGTGAAGCTGACTTAAACGTTCTGGCCACACCTTTTTTTGACCTGGCCAGATTCGGAATCAACTTTGTCGCTTCTCCCCGTCATGCTGACGGCATTGTGGTCACAGGCCCCATATCAAGGAACATGAAAACCGCCCTGCTCCAAACCTACGAGGCGACACCCGCTCCCAAAGTTGTCATTGCCGTGGGCTCATGCACCATCAGCGGCGGCCCGTTCACAGGCAGTCCTGAAATCACAGAGGGTTTGGATAAAATTTTGCCTGTGGATCTTTTTATCCCTGGATGTCCGCCCCATCCGATGACCAACCTTCACGCGCTGCTCTCCTTTTTTAAATAGTGATTGAACGAAACGTCACCATTATAAGATTGCACTGGCCGAGGCCCATAAACAGCCGTGGGCTGACCTGATCGACACTCAGGCTCAGCCCACCACAAAATTGAAAAATCTGCGTTCGGTTACACAGTCTCTCATTTAAAAAAATCTTATTTTTGAAAACTATTCGCTGGCACGCTCACTGTATTCCCGGGTCCGGGTATCAATCTTAATCAACTGATCTTCATTTACAAAAGGCGGTACCTGAACTTCAAACCCGGTTTCAACCGTGGCCGGTTTGGTATCGCCTGTGGCTGTATCACCTTTGGCCCAGGGCTCTGTGGCAGTGACCCGCAGGATCACAAAGTTGGGAAGTGTAACACCAATGGGGTTCTGATTATGCAGGAGCACAGTGCAAACGGTGTTCTCCTTTAACAGGTCCACGTTTTCTCCGATCTGTTCTTTGGTCAACATGATCTGATCGTAGGTGGTGGAATTCATGAACCACCAACCATCCCGGTCTGAATAAAGGTACTCCATATCGGTCTCTTCCAGATCCGCCTTTTCAAATTTGTCACCGGAACGGTAGGTTCGTTCAAACTGGGCACCTGTGATCATGTTCTTAAGTTTGCATTTATACAGGGACTGTCCCTTGCCTGGTTTTTTAAACTCAAAACCGACAATCACATGGGGATCACCGTCAATCTCCAGTTTAAGCCCTTTTCTCAAATCACTGGCTAAATACATCCAATCTCCTTAAAATTTAAAATATTAAAAGCGAACCTAATAAAACATAATCCTTCATTCTTGGCAAGTTCAGACCAAAAACAACTTGCAATTTTCACATGTTTATAGGAAAATTTACCGATTTAAATCTAATCATTGCAGGAAATACCCATGATCATTGTTATTGACTTCGGATCCCAGTTTAATCAACTGATTGCCCGGCGTGTCAGGGAAAATAATGTTTATTGTCAGGTGGAAGCAGCGGACATTCCCCTTGATAAGCTAAAGGAACTTTCTCCCACGGGCATCATTCTTTCCGGCGGACCTTCATCCATTTATGAAGAGAACAGCCCAACCATCAACGCCGGTATTTTTGACTTAGGTGTACCAATTCTTGGTATCTGCTACGGCATGCAGTATATGGTACATACCCTTGGAGGTACCATTGAGCAAGCCGGCAAAAAAGAGTATGGCTTTGCAGAACTGCGCATTAATCCAGGCAACCCGCTGTTCAAGGAGATGGACGACAGCTTCCAGTGCTGGATGAGCCATGGTGATTCTGCAAAAACTTTGCCTGCAGGATTTGAAATTACGGCACAGACCGACAACACCCCCATAGCGGCCATTGCAAATTATTCAAAAAAATTATTCGGTCTGCAATTCCATCCGGAAGTTGAGCATTCCATTAACGGCTCTGCCATGATTCGCCATTTTCTTTTTGATGTGTGCGG
This sequence comes from uncultured Desulfobacter sp., assembly GCF_963664415.1. Classification (NCBI taxonomy): domain Bacteria; kingdom Pseudomonadati; phylum Thermodesulfobacteriota; class Desulfobacteria; order Desulfobacterales; family Desulfobacteraceae; genus Desulfobacter; species uncultured Desulfobacter sp. Next base: position 877,609 of record NZ_OY761445.1, read on the forward strand.
ATGCGATCAGAACTGGACCATGAAATCCTTTAGTGAAGGTGCCATTGCCCAGATCAAGGATGCGGTTGGAGACAAAAAAGTGATCATGGGCCTTTCCGGCGGGGTGGACTCGTCTGTTGCGGCCACCTTGATTCATAAAGCCGTAGGAAAAAATTTGCACTGCATTTTTGTGGACAACGGGCTTTTGCGCTTGAATGAAAAAGAGCAGCTTGAAGTAAGCCTTCTTGCCAATTTGGACATGAACATTAAATTTGTGGATGCACAAGACAAATTTTTAACTGCGTTGGCCGGGGTTACAGATCCAGAAAAGAAAAGAAAAATCATCGGTAAACTTTTCATTGATGTTTTTGACGCCGAGGCCAAAAAGGTTGAAGGCGCCCAATTCCTTGGCCAGGGTACCTTGTATCCCGATATTATTGAATCCAAATCCGCTTTTGGCGGCCCCACGTCGGTCATCAAATCCCACCACAACGTAGGGGGATTGCCCGAAGAGATGAACCTGAAACTCATTGAACCGTTGCAGTTGCTGTTTAAGGATGAAGTCAGAAAACTTGGCCTTGAACTGGGTATCAACGAGGATTTGATCTGGCGCCAGCCCTTTCCCGGCCCTGGACTTGCCATCCGCATCCTGGGTGACATAACCCAAGAACGTTTGGAAATCCTTCGCGAGGCCGATGACATTCTTATCCAGGAAATCAAACAGGCAGGCCTTTACCGGAAACTGTGGCAGTCATTTGCCGTACTCTTACCGGTAAAAAGTGTTGGTGTCATGGGGGATAAACGCACATTTGCCAACTGTGTGGCCATTCGTGCGGTTACATCAAACGACGCCATGACAGCAGACTGGGCCAAACTGCCCCACGATCTGTTAGGAAAAATCTCAAACCGCGTGATCAATGAAGTGGACAAAGTAAATCGTGTCGTTTTTGACATCACTTCAAAACCACCCGGCACCATTGAATGGGAATAACGACCAAGGGGCGTCCTTGGTCTATCTCACATAGGCTTCGCCCCACAACAAAAACAGGAGAAATCCGGCTACTTGCCGGAGATTTTCTCATAAACAGTCATGGGCTGGGCGTTAAGGCTCTTAGCCCATAACAAAATTGATAATACAGGCACCATTCGGTTATGAGCGAAAACAGACTCGGAGACTACCTGAACCCGGAGGATGATCCGGCATTTGAGGCGGACAAGCCGGACATTGGCGGCGCAATGTTCCAGCAGGAGGCCAACACCCTCAAAATAGAAAAATTATCCCAGCGGGTGACCATAATTTCAGTGATCATTCCCTGCATCATTATTGCCATTTTGACTTTTGTCTATCTGGATATCACCGAAAAGGTGGGGGATGCGGACCAGACCCAGGCAAACCAGATGGCACAGGTGTCACAGGACCTTGAAATAAAGCTTAATGCTCTGGATGTAAGAATCGCTAAGGCCACCCATGAGCTGGATGAAAAGCTGACGAGCCTTGAAACCAAACGCCAGGCCCTTGAAAACCAAACAGCAAAAATGTCCGCTGCCAAGGTGGATCTAAAAACCATGGAAGCAGCCCTTATCAAGCTGGATAAACGGATTAAGGCCAATGCGGACCAGAATAAATCAACCCTGGCGACCACAGAACGTATTAACCGGGAGCTTTTATCCGCCATTGATAAAAGCAGTTCAGATTCCAAATCGGTTTCCGTGCAGATTCAAAAAGAATTCCGCTTATTTAAGGAAGAGTTTGATGCAAGACTGCTTGAATTATCCGCCTATGAACAAAGAATGGCACAACTGGTCAAGGATACAAGCCTGCTGAACAAAAAACTGGATCAATTAAAAAAAGAGACGGCTGACTCCTTAGACAAAAAGATAGGCTTGCTCAAACAGGATCTTGAAAAACAAATCTCAGAGGTAAAAAGACGGGCAGACGCAGCAAATTCAACAGCTAAAAAAGCGGCTGCTGCTGCAAAATCGGCATCCAAGGCCCAATCAGCGAAAAAACCACCAATATCCTCTACCCCTGATATCCCACGACCTAACCCCAAAAGCCAACTACCGGACCCACCGGTCCATAAGACCTTGGGCACCGGGGGTATTTCAGAGCAGGATCTTTCCCAATAACGGCCATGGGCCTTACATAAAAACATGAGCCACGCCCCGTCCTCCAATGCACGAATCCGGGAAGAACAGCTTCTAATTGATCATTGCCTGGATTTTTCTGCGGCATATATGGGTATCAAATATATTGGCCAGCAAGTGGCTGATTATCCATTCACTGTTACCCAACACACCCTGGATGCGCTGTTTTCCGTTTTTAAAACCGCCGGGTTTAAAAAGGCGAAACAAGCCTTTTTTTTATATCATGAGGCCGCCTGTACCCTGGTGGATATGGGCAAAGCAAGGCAGAACGATATTACCCAGACTATTGTCCCCAAGCTTATGTCACTCTTGATGAAAAGCTCTGGAAACCGGCTTCGGGCCCTGAGCCAGGCACTGGGTAGACTGGCGGAGAATCGCCCTGCATCGGATATTCCATCGTATCCAAACCAAATCAGGCCGTTGGATATCAATCTTTCCCGTCTTGCTGAAAAACTCACACGGCCAGGGCGAGTATTGCCGATAGACACCCATTGGACCTGGAAAGGTAGAAGCCTTATTGTCCGGACCCAAGCAAAAATCCTGGGCGTCATCAAATTTGCAACAACAAAAGACAATATCAATGAAATTTACCAGGAAGCAATCTGGATGGACTGGTTCTCCAACAACCCTCTCAAATTTGACAACCATATTCCCAAACCGTTGTGTATCAAAGGTGAATATCTATTCAACATCACAAATGAACTGCCCGAAGGTGGTCCGAAAACAATAAAAGAACCTGTCTGCATCGTCTTTACCCCCTGCCCGGGCTATTATGAATATCCCAATTTAAAAGGTGCGGATTGGGAAAGAATTAAACTATCGTTTTTCAAATCGGCCCTTGCTTTAGGCCGACTTTCATCCCGGGGGATTTTCCATACCGCATTGATCCCGTTATTCCATAACCGTGTTCAGCAGGAAAGAAGAAACGACAATGGCAGATATCTATGGGAACATGCCGGGCGTTTAGATCAGTGGCTGGACTCCAGTCGGTTTCCCAATTTTGCCGCATCAGGATTGCGGGATTTTGAACATATTGCCTGCCAGGCAAAACCGCTGGACCTTGAACATTATACCGGCGAATACCTGCTCAGTTTTATTCTGGTTGCCGGCGCCTGCTTTAGAAATAAAGCCCCGCACAGAAGAGGAACAGACGACACACGCCCCTATGTGGATACCCGGGACCTGTTTTGCCCGGATCTGTTTGAATCGCTCTTGACAGGGGTATGTGAACACTATTTCAAAGGCTTAACCAAGTCAGAAACCTTTGATCCGGCCCCATTTAATATCCCTGCACTGATTGAAAACCTCATTGAAAAAATGGGGATTGATGAGCATATGCAGGAGTCGCTAAGGGTACAGGATCAGTTGGCGATGGACGATGACCAGTTTAAACAATTTTTGACGAACCGGGGTGTTACTGTTATACCGGTCAAAGGCAAAAAAGAGATTACGCTTTTTACCGGCCCCCATCTCGGTGAATTCAATCAGTCCATCTCCGTACCCGAACTTATTGAATTTTTGTTCAAATTTTCCGCATTCTGTGTATCGACCTGTTTTTTAAAAAACAAAAAACTATGATGTGATGCCCCCGTAGACAATCCAATCGATTGCAAGTTTTTTTTCGATGGATCGCATCATTTCACTCGTAATTTATCCCCGGGATGAATGACATTTCGCTTTGACAACTTGTTAAGTTTAAGCAATCCGTACAAAGATAGATGATATTTTTTTGCAATTGCAGAAAGGCTTTCCCCGGATTTTACCACATGGTACTTTGCTGAAGATATCTGCGTGTTAGCCAAAGTTTTGTAAAGCGGGGGAAATTTTTTCTGAAAATCCTTATACTTGCCCTCGGGTACAAGAAGGGTGGTTTTGCCTTCTGATAAAAAATATCCCCGAAGCTGTGGATTATAGTCCTTGATGGTTTTAAATGAAATGTCACAGGCTTTGGCAATCATGGATAAAGGTACAACACGTTTTGTAGAAAGTTTTATTTCAGAGAATGTAAATACCGGATAAAGATCCTGGGGTTCGAGATGAAACCCATACGCTTCCGGGTTAGACAAAATCAACTTGACCGCAACCATTTTTAGGATATATCGCTGGGTCTCCAGGGGCAGGTACAAAGAAAAAAAGTCCTGGGTATCTTGAAGTTGTATAGCTTTGCTCAGACCATATTCTCCCATGTTATATGCGCACATAGCCAGCAGGTATGAGTTAAACTGGGAATAAAGATCTTTAAGATAGCGGCAGGCTGCCTTTGTGGACTTAAACATGTTCCGGCGTTCGTCGACTCTTGAATCAATGCGTAATCCGTATCTTTTCCCTGTGCTCTTAATAAACTGCCAGTATCCAACCGCGCCTTTGGAAGATTCCCCATAAGACAGAAGCGCACTTTCCACAATGGGCAGATATTTTAAATCCAACGGCAGTTTTTCCTTTTTTAAAACTTTTTCGATGTGGGGAAACCACCGATGAGCCCGTTTGATCCACAGCATCACCTGGGGGCGGTTCCATACGGCCAGCATCATCTCTTTTTCAAGCCGCTCCCTGACTTCGGGATCTGTAAAAGGGATTTTTTCTCCACAAAGGCGGATATCACCGGAAAAACGGACAGTTTCCACCAGGGTCGGAATGTGGGTTGTTACCATGGGTGGCTCGATTTTACTTAATTCCGCTTTGATAAACTTACGTTCAGGTTCTTCGGATTTAAGCGCTACAGAATCAGATGATTCGGATTTAGGTGGTTCGGATTTTTCTTCTGCCGCCAGTGTTACATGAGCGGTAAACATTACCAAAAAGACTGTGAGGACAAAAGATCGTTTCATAATATCCGTGGTGTTGTGTGGGGGTTGACGCCTTAGCTTCCCGTAAATTGTGAAATCGGGAATTGTGAAACAGGTCAGAAAGTTATGGCAATCATTACATTTCACACTTTAAAAATCAAGACCGAGAAATTGTATCTTATCATGGACCTGGAACTTTGGAACCGTAACCCGAATGTTTTCCAATGAATGTGTCGGGTATTTTCAAATGCCAAGTAATATGCCATAATAATTAACCTTGATTTTTAATGATCCTTAGGAAAAATTAATTAAAACGGTTAATAGCTTGATTTCCTTTATAAAAAACTTGGCCATTAAAGCAGGAATGCTCTGTATAGAAGGCCAAAAAGACTTAACGTCCCATGACCTTGAATTCAAATCAACAAAAGATATTGTCACGCAAATAGACAAAAAAGTAGAAGCGTTTTTAGTCAAGGCAATCCTTGAGCGGTACCCTGATCATGGCATCCTCGGAGAAGAGTATGGGGCCGTAGAGACAAACAGTGAATTTAAGTGGATCATTGATCCCATAGACGGCACCACATCTTTTGTCCACCGACTGCCTTTTTACAGCATCAGCATAGCCCTGGAAAAGAAGGGAGAACTGATACTTGGTGTGGTCTACGCCCCTGCGATGGGCCAGCTGTTTTATGCTGAAAAAGACAACGGCGCATTTATAGGCGATACGGCAATCCATGTTTCTGCAACCAGGGAACTTTACAACGCCGTCATGGCAACGGGCTTTGCATGCCTGAGAGCCGGTCTTGAAAACAATAATTTGCCGATTTTTAATGAGATTGTACCAAAACTTAGGGACATCAGGCGTTTTGGATCCGCTGCGTTGGATCTTTGTTATACAGCGATGGGCAGTCTGGACGGATTCTGGGAAATGAATCTCAATATCTATGATATTGCTGCAGGGACAGTTATTTTAAGGGAAGCAGGTGGTGTGGTCACTGATTTTAGAGGAGGCCGGCAATTCCCGGAAAAAGGTTTTGCTGCTTCAAACAAAGGGCTACACAATGAATTGATCCATATCCTGACAAGATTTTATGCATCTGCATAACTTTAATACTTTGATAAACTTATGAACATTATTTTTGCTGTTATATTCATTTTAAGCCTCACAGCCGGCGGGGCCTTTGGGTATTACAATAATTACAACTGGATTGGTTACACCATTGCCCTGGCTGTCAGCGGGTTTATCGGCTCCAGTATCATTGCAATAATTTTTTCATATCTGTATCTTTTCCAAAGAGACAGTGTTGAGCAAAATCCCTTACCGCCGGATAAAACAATTAATCTTCAACAGGACATAAAAAAAATAGAAAAATGAATATCCAGTGGTTTCCCGGCCATATGCTGGAGACAAAAAATCAGCTCAAAAAAGCCATTGCCAGGGTGGATGCCCTGTTTGAGGTCGTTGATGCAAGGCTGCCTTTGTCCAGTTCAAACCCCTTTTTAGAGAAAATTGCTAAGGGCAAAAATCGGATGAAAGTACTTAATAAAGCCGATATCGCTGATCCGGAGGCGACACAGGCCTGGCTTGAGTATTTTAACAGGGACATCAAGCAGCCGGCAGCGGCCATCTGCGGAACCCGCGCGCAAGAGACCGCACATACGTTAGAGTCACTGGTCTCACAGGTAGACAGGAACAAGGCGAGGAAGGCGAAAATCATGGTGGTGGGCATTCCCAACACCGGAAAATCCACAATTTTGAACACCCTGGCGGGCCGGAAAGTGGCGAAGACAGGAAATGTACCAGCCGTAACCCGCCACCAACAGCGCACAAGCCTTAAAGGGAACATTGATATTTATGATACTCCGGGTATCTTGTGGCCGGTGATTGAACCCAGGCAGCGTGGACTTGCCCTGGCTGCGTCCGGTGCCATCAGTGACACCGCCATTGACTATCATGAAATCGCCTATTTTGCCGCACAGTTTTTACTGGAAAGATACCCGGGCGGGCTTGTTGAGCGCTACCCATTTTTAAATCCGTTGCCCGGCACCCCCCAGGCACTTATCAAATCTGTGGGCAAATTCCGGGGATGTCTTAAAAAAGGCGGATATGTTGATGTTCAAAAAGCATCACAACTTATTATTAGGGATCTTAGATCCGGCAGGCTTGGCCGGATTAGTTTTGAAACACCAAAGGATATAAACATAGATTATGACACAGAAAAATAAACTGCGCCGTAGGCTTGGAGCGGTACTCATTGTCACAGCATTTCTTTATTTCGCGCCACTGTGCCATGCACAAATTGATGAGCTGACCTTTCAGGATGAACATTCCCAACAGTGCATTGCCATTGTCCATGCCCTTGAACGGGATCATTTTACCGGGAAAAAACTGGATAGAAATATGTCTGTTCTTGTGTTTGACCGATATATCAAATCCCTGGACCCGGGGAGACATCTTCTGACCCAGGCAGACCTGAATGAATACGCGCCGTTGAAACAGCTGATGTATAAATATGTGAAAGCGGGAAACCTTGGACCGGCCTTTGAAATTTTCAACCTTTATCAGTCCCGTAGCCAGGAACGCCTGGAATATATTCTTGAATTAGTCAAAGCCTGGCAAACCCAAATTGATTTTACCAAAAACGAAACCCTTGTCATTGACTATGAGCATAAACCCTTTATCAGGGACACCTCGGGCCTTAAACCCCTATGGAAAAAAGAGCTGAAAAATCACATTATCAACTTAAAAATAGATAAAACATCGGATGACGAGATTTCCGAAAGCCTGAAAAAAATCTATTCCAACCGATTGTCCCGCCTGTCCCAGACACAGTCCCGGGATGTATTCCAGATCTTCATGAATGCCGTCACCATGTCCTTTGATCCCCATTCCCAATATTTTGCTCCGCGCATGTCCGAGGATTTCGACATTCATATGAAACTGAGTTTGGAGGGCATTGGGGCTGTGCTGCAAAACGAATATGAATACACAAAGGTCGTCCGGCTTATTCCCAAAGGTCCGGCCGACAAATCCCAGAAACTTGCCCCCGGGGATAAAATAATCGGCGTAGGCCAGGGCCAGGATGGAGAAATTAAAGACACCATTGGCCAGCGCATTGACGATGTAGTCAAGCAGATTCGGGGACCCAAAGACACCTTTGTACGGTTAAAAATTATTCCTGCCAGAAAATCCAATGTAACTGCTACCATCAGCATCAAACGAGACAAGGTAAAATTAGAGGAACAGTCCGCCAAAAAAGAGGTCGTCAATATAACTTCAAACGGACGGACTTATAAGCTGGGCATCATTGAAATTCCCAATTTTTACATAGACTTTGATGCCTATCACAGGGGAGAGACTGATTACAAAAGCACCACAAGAGACGTAACAAAACTGCTGACAGAGTTGAAAAAAGAAAAAATTGACGGATTGATTGTTGATTTAAGAGACAATGGGGGGGGCTCGCTTAAAGAAGCCAATGATCTGACAGGGCTGTTCCTTAAATATGGCCCCACGGTACAGGTCAAAACAAAATTCAGGGTATCTCGCCTGTATGATGAAGATCCCCAAATTGTCTACACAGGCCCCCTTATGGTACTCATTAACAGAATGAGTGCATCTGCCAGTGAAATTTTTGCAGGTGCCATCAAAGATTATCACCGGGGTCTTATTGTGGGCACCCGAAGTTTTGGCAAGGGCACGGTTCAGGAGCTCAAACCTTTGGGTGATGGACGGTTGAAGATGACTTCTGCCAAATTTTACCGGGTCTCAGGTAAAAGCACCCAACATAAAGGCGTAGAACCCGACATCTGGTTTCCACAGATTTATAGAACCAAAGATACTGGAGAAAGCGCCCTCGACGGTGCCCTGCTCTGGGATCACATTGATGCCACCCGCTATTCAGCATACATGCCTTTGCAGCCCATGGTCAAACCTTTGGCCGATACGTATAAACAACGGGCAGAAAAGTCCTCTGGCATTAAATATCTCACCCAGCGAATTCAATTGGCTGAATCTTTGAGTGAACAAAAAACGCTCTCTTTAAATCTGGCAGAACGCCTGAAAACAGATACTGCTTTCAATCAAGAAGAGCTGGACCTGGAAAACAATTATCGCAAACAAAAAGGGGAAGCGCCTTTGGCAACCCTGGATGACATAGACCCTGAAAAAGAAGAGATCAAACAGATCCTGACAGACCAGGCCGAATACATTGCGGCAGATTTTATTACGTTAAGCCATAAAATCGGATATAAATGGCAGTAACATCCGGTTCTCTTACCCTTAAAACCAATCTTATTGCCAAACAAATATGAATGTATGGCTATGAACAAAAGAACCATACTGCGCATTGGGTTTTTTTCTGCGGTAACTCTAACCCTCTGCGCAGTAGTCTTGTGCTTGGCCATCACCCCATTGATCAACACAGAGCAGGTCAAAGGACGTCTAACCAAAGCGCTTCAAAATGAAACCGGCATTACCGTCCGGTTTAATCAGTTAGCGTTTATTCTTTCTCCTTTGCCAAGTCTGCGCATAATAGATATATCGGCACAACTTGATCCCAAAAATAAAATTTCAATCGACAAGGCCCTAGTGGAACTGAGTCCGCTCCAGCTTCTCAAATTCAAGACAGCTGTCAGGCGTATTACCCTTCAATCCCCAGAACTTATTCTCAATAAGACTGTCAGCAAAAAAAATAAATTCACAGCACCACCGCGTTGGGCCGCATCAGTGCAGACAGCATTTGACCGGTTGTTTGATCTACCCTTGGCAGACAGGAATCAGCTCGACATAATTATAACCCATGCGCGGTCAAGTTATTTTGCCACCATGGACGCACGGATTCGAATCGCAGCCCGAACAAAGGCTTTAAATATCGAGGCCCAGGTATCAGGGCTTCAACTGGAGACAGATCGCATTCCAAACCTTGAATCTGCATTAAAGGGTCGAATAAAAAATATTGAGACCCCGAATCTGTCATTAGAATGCCGTCATGACAAGAACACCTTGTTCGCCGGTAATCTGAAAATTACATCCCTTCGGGCCCATCTTGAATCCCCCAAAGACAACCCGATTATAACAAAGAAGGTTCACCTTAAGTTTGCCATGTCAAAAAAAAGGGTTACAGCCTGCCTTTCGCCCCTGAAACTTGTTTATCCCAAAGGGCGTGTTGGAATAAATTTATCGTTATCCCCTGGACAAGAAGCGTCAAGCCTTGAATTTACCGGAGAACAGATTGATATCAGGCAGGCAAGACAGGTGTGCCTGCCACTTCTTAAAGGATTTGAGACATCTGAAATCCTGTTCGACATACTCCGGTCAGGCACCGCGCAAAAGGTGACTGTGGGATTTAAAAGTGAAGGCATTGATCAACTGTTTAACACAAAAAACATTTTTATAAGCGGCTGTTCCGACTCGACCACAGTTAAAATCCCCCATGTGCCTGTCATTGTAGACAATGCCTCGGGACGAGCAGAGATGAAAGACGGGATCCTTCAGATTCACCCTGAAAGCGGCCATGTGGGACAAACAATTGTCACCGGTGGCGATCTTGATATCAATTTGATTCATCAGCATACTGTCCCGTTTTCAGGCAGATTTCCCCTGAAACTTGATTTAGCAGAACTGCCGGCGGCTCTTATCTCAATGTTGCCGGGTACGTCCCTGGCCAGGGAAATGTCAAAAATATCGGATCTGACCGGCAGCTCAGAAGCCATTCTTGAGCTGGAGAATACCAATTCCCACAAAGACCTTGGTGTCAAGGTTATCGCAAAGAATATCCATGCAATCGGCAAGTACCGGCCTATCCCCCTGCCCATACAAATCAACGGCGGCTCGTTTCTTTTGGACAACCGAAAAGTTGTTTTGAGAAATATGTCAGGAGCCATAGGAAACAGCAAAATATCAAAACTGAATGCCGAAATTGACACCAGGGGCCTTGTTCCCATGCATATAAAAAACATGGCTGCCAATATTATACTGGAACAGGCACTCCCTCTGGTTGAGCGTTATCCTGGAGTCCCCCAAAAGCTTGGTCCAATGAAAAATACTTCCGGCATAATGATTATTAAAGCCCTTGACGTTAAAGGTCCCATGTTTTCGCCAAACTTGTGGCAGGCACACATGACAGGCCAGGTGGACAAAGGTAGTGTCGTATTTAACAACAATACCAATGGCATTTCGGATCTGTTCTTCCAATTCAAGGCAGCCCCTTCAACAATAACGCTGGCAGACATTGCCTGTACCGTTAAAGATCTGACCTGGCTTGAAAAAAACATTTCGGCCCAATACAACCAAAGTATTACCCTGCCTTTGACATTGACTCAAGGACAGTTTGTAAAGCAGCCGGACGGTTGCCTTTTCCAGGGGCAGCTTCTCACCACATCAGGTACAAAGGTATTATGTAAGGCAGACGGTCCTACCATAAATAAAATTAGCCTGTCTCAATTGAAGATTAAAGATGGAGAGCGAACCGATGCGGATGTGACCTTTTACAAAAACCCGGAGATGCCAAAGATTAATTTTGCAGGAAAACTGGATAAAACAACACTGGAAAACCTGCTTTATACGGATTCATATCTTTACCGTCAACTTCGAGAAGTGGCCGGAGCAAAGAGGTTCACGATTTCAACAGACCAAACCAACAACATTACCATCACGGCAGATACACTTAACCTTGCCCCCCTTTTGCCCGCCAAAGAACCCCCAGTATCCACCGCCCCCCCGCGCCCACTGTTCAAACAGGAACATATTTTTTTAAATGTCAACACATTGGATTATGACCAGCGGGAATACCAAAGGGTTCAGGCAAAAGCTACTATGAATCAATCGGTCACGGATATAGATATTACCCATGCAACCCTCTGTGACCTTGATCTTTCAGGGCGAATAACCATTAATCATGCCGGGGATAATTCAGGTGTGCTAACCCGCATTTTTTTTAATACGGACCAGGCAAAGGAGGTGTCTCTTTCCTTGGGCTGTCTGACAGGCAGTCAAAGTGTTATTGAAGGACGTTATACACTTGTGGGGGAACTTTCCGGCGTTGGGCAGTCTTTGACCCAGGCAAAATTCAAACAAAACGGACATCTTAATTTTAAGGCTCAGTCCGGCCGCATATTTAAAGCGACCCTGCTATCCAGGGTGCTATCCGTTGTTAATATCTTAGGAGAAACCGACATTCAGCAGCAGGGATTCGGATTTAAAACTTTTACGGCCAATGCAGACATAAAAGACAGTGTGGTGCATATAAAAAACGCCGTTATTGATGCAGATAATATGGCCATCATCGCCGAAGGGTGGGCTGATCCGTTAAACGATGCTCTGGATATCACCCTTTTAGTGGCTCCGTTTAAAACCATTGACACCATTATTAAATATATTCCGATTGTAAACACGATTCTAAATGGCCGTCTCGTCTCTTTTCCAATCAGGGCCTATGGCAAAATATCAGATCCCACAGTAGTGCCTCTCCACCCGTCTGCAGTGGGAAAAGGATTGCTCAACCTGCTGGGAGATTTGGTCAAAACACCCGGGCGCCTGATTGAAGGGATAAAAGATAATGAAAAATAATCCAGACGCATTCTCACAAAAATTTAATCTGCCCTATTCCGCTTTAACCACCACCGGAAAGATCAAAATGGACTGGCTTTTAAGTGTATTCCAGGATGCGGCCTCAGCCCACTGCCACGCCCTGGGAATTTCCGGGTTTGACATGGCCCCCAAAAATCTTAAATGGGTGGTGACCCAATACCGGATAAAAATTCACAAACACATTGACTGGATGACGCCGCTGGTTGTTCAAACATGGCGTACGGCGTGGAAGAACCTTTACGAAGTCAGACGATTCAGGTTACTGGCGGAACAAGAGCAAACCGTGGACTCGCCGCCCTGCCCCATGGTAACCGCCTCGAGTATTTGGATACTGATAAAGTCAACAAACAACAGACCAGTCAGGTTGTCACAGCATATGCCACCGTCTTTAACGACGAGTCCAGCACAAAAACCTGCAGAAAGAATCAAACCCAAAGCATATTTGACCCATGCTGACTATGAATGCACCTTTCCTGTTCATTTTCTCGATCTGGATCTCAATGAACATGTGAATAATCCAGTCTATGTCAAATGGGCTGTGCAATCCTTACCCGACACGTTAAACTTTGAATATACCCCTGTGACATGTGACGTCACATATCAAAAAGAGGCTCTGCCCGGAGATACTGTGCAAAGCCGGATTTCAATTAATTATGAAAATGACCGACTGGTCACAGACCATTTCATTGTCCGGCATACATCAAAGGAAAATCTGGCTCACTTGACGATCACCTGGAAAAAAACAGGCCCTCAAAGCCTGTTTCATACAACAAACACGGACTGACAGGATTTATAACCATCCAGGGTCAACACATAATAAAACATGAGAAAAACGAAATGAGCTATTGGAAACGTTAACATACAAAATGACTGTTGAAAAAGCATACCAAAAGGCCTTGGGATATCTGGCGAAAAGCCCTAAAACCATCCGTCAGATGAAACAATATCTGACAAATAAAGGATATGACGATATCATTATCGAGCACGTTGTTGTGCAGTTGTCAGAATTTAATTACCTGGACGACAAAGCTTTTGCACGACAGTTTATCGAAAACCGAATCCGTTACAAACCAAAATCCATATATGCCCTAAGATTTGAGTTGCGCCAAAAAGGTATTGACCCAGCACTTGCCCAAGAACTGTTATATGCATACAAAGACGAGGATCTGGCGTTAAAAGCCGTTGAGGCTAAAAAACATGTCTGGAAGCCTTTGGATGAATCTGAATGCCGAAAAAAAATAATGAACTATCTGCGTTACAGAGGTTTTAATTACAGCGTGTGCCAGACCGTATGGCAGACCTTTCAAAGAAAAAAATGGTGAAATGCAAGCGCATAGCTAAATATTTTTTTTCACAATATAACACTTTATTTACACAATTATTACTAAATAAATTTCACAACACCTGAAAAATAAATATTTATCCCAATGGAAACATGCTGGGATTTTTCTGATTTATTTACGATTATCGTCGCTTAGGATTTAGCACATAGTATAAAGCAACAAACACATTCTCTGGCGTACATATTGCATATTCTTTGCGGAAAACACAGGGAGCAAATTAGGCAAAAAAAATTTCAACACAGAAAGCTGAGGATTTATTTATGGTTGGAAGAAAAAGAACCATTGAGCGTCGAAAAAACAAACGATATAAAGCAGTGGACGGTGCCTATGCAGCTATCAGCCCAAATTCAAACAAGATTGGTCAAATCATCGACATCAGTATGGGGGGGCTGTGTTTCAAATACATAAACACCGAAAACAAATCAGAAGAAGCAGTAAATAGAAACCAGGAATCTATTTTCTTGAGCAGTATGGGATATTATGTCGGTGATCTTCCATTTCAAACCGTTGCCGACTATGAAATAACGGATACACCTTCATTCAGTTCAATGCAAGTCAGAAAACGCCACGTCAAATTTACCGCTCTTACATTTAAACAGCTGTTTGACTTGGACTATTATCTGAAAAACAATGTATCAGAACCAATAAAACCCCTTCAAAGTTCAAAGCCGAAATAAAAAATAAATTCTGAACTGATATCCCACCTTCTTCATCTGAGTATCAGTTAATAATATCTGTATTTATCCGAATGTCAGCGTTCTCTTTCCGGGCCGCCAGCCATTGAGAATAATAATCCTGTTGTTTTCGAGCCTCAAGCTGCAGTTTAACTTTATCAAGATTATCGGCAATGGCAGCTGTGTCAGGTATCTCTTTTTCTTTCAGACCGATAATGTAAAATTTTCCAGACACTTCAAGGACTTGTTTATAGACACCATTTTTTTCATCAAGAGAAAAGGCAGCTTGTGCAATTATCTCAGACCCGGTAATACCGGGAACAGCTTCGTTGCGAGTGAACAACTTGCTGGATTCAATCGCAAGATCGTTGTCGCTGGCAATTTTTTCAATATTTGCTGCGTCATTACCTGCTTTGTCAAGCATTGACTCAGCCGCTTTCTTGGCAGTTTGTTTTTGCAAATCAGCCGTCAATTTAACTGCAATTTCCTTTTTTACATCGTCGTAGGCACGTAAGCTTGGATCTATCTTTTCAAGCACATGCATCAAATAATAATTATTTCCAATCTTCTTGACTTCACTGATCTCATTATCAACAAGGGAAAAGGCCGTGGAGGCAAACTCACCAGGATCTGAAATACCCATACCCTTAAGTTCTGATCCCAGGATAGTAAAAGCAGGTGTGCTTACCGGCTTCTTAGCTGCAACTAACGCAACTTGTTCAAAGGAATCTCCGTCAAGCACAGCGTCATAGGCATCCTCTGCCTTATTATATGCCATATCCTGAAGTTGGCTTGCTGCCAGTTCCTTTTGAATTTGTGCTTTGGCTGTCTCAAAAGGCGTCACGGTTTCAGGTGTTTTATCCGTCACCTTAATAATATGCCAACCAAAACGGGTTCTAACCGGTTGTGAAATATCGCCGGCCTTCATTGAAAATGCAGCATCAGCAAAGGGTTTGACCATACTTGTCTTGTCAAACCGGCCCAGGTACCCACCGTTTGCAGCAGACGGACCCTGGGAATATGCTTTGGCAAGTTCTGAAAAATCTACTGATTGGATTGCTTTTTCATAAACGCTTAAAGCTTCTTCTCTTGCCTTGGCAACAGCCTGCTCATCCGCATTTTCACCAACCGTTATTAAGATATGGCTGGCCTCAACCTGTTCCGGTGTGGTAAATTGCGCCTGGTTCTGATCATAAAAATCCCGAACCGAGGCCTCTTCAATCTTAACCTGGTCCTCGAAATCCTTGGGCGCAAACACAAGGAATGCCGCTTTACATTTAGGTTCAGACATATATAAATCATGATGGTCATCATATTGGGCACGAATCTGATCTTCATTGGCAAAGACATCAGAAAAGGTGCCTGGATCAATCAAAACATACTTAATACCGGCTTTTGTGTTGTTAAACAAATACCAGGCCTGGGCCTCTTGATTTCCAACGGTTATACCATTGATCACCATGCGCTGGAGTTTGGCATTTCTAATGGTGTTGCGCTGCATCGCTTCAAAAGTTTCAGGCGTCATGGCATTCTGCCCAAGCACACGCTTGTACATATCCATATTAAAGAGACCGTCCTTCTGGAAAGCCTTGATGGAGAGCAAATTTTGTTTCAACTCCTCATCGGACACAACAATTTTTAACTTTTGGGCCTCAATTTCCAGAATTTTTTGATCAATCAGGCTATTCACCGCATACTGCTTAACATTCATCGACTTTATCAAGTCGTCATTCAAGGAGTCCCCAAACTGCTGCTGAAGACGTTGAATCATGCGCTGATACGCATCCCGGTATTCCGCAAACGTGATGGCCTGATCATTCACCGAGGCCACTTGATTTTTCTTGCCGGCGTTCATACTGCCAACACCTAAAAAGACAAACACAACAATAATGATAGCCAGAAAAAACTTTATGATCCAATTTCCTGTATTTTCTCGAAGGTAACGCAGCATCCTTGTATAACTCCTTAGCCATGTTCTGTTAAGTTAAAAGCATGGAATAATATCGTTTCACAACAACTTGTGTCAATAAATATTCTAAGGCTACAATTTTAATCTATCAAAAAACCATTTTTTTATTGACACGCCATGCGGTTTCTATTATACATCTACCACTCTTTTGTGGGGCTGTAGCTCAGCTGGGAGAGCGCATGGCTGGCAGCCATGAGGTCAGGGGTTCGAGCCCCCTCAGCTCCACCAAATTAAGAAATCAAGCCGCTGTTTTTTTCCAGCGGCTTTTTTTATTGTTTTTTATTGGTTCATTATTCAATTCCCAATGCCTTGTTTTTTAATGCTTCATGGCAATTATTGCTCCCCTTATCACTCAATAATATAATTCGGGTATCACACATGTCTTAATTCAAGGAAATAAAGAAATTATCTTTTCAAATATCGTAACTACTCACCCCTATAAAAAAATGCAAAAATTTAAAAAAAGACTTGACATGTTTTTTCGTGGTAATTTCGAAAATTTTTAAATGACTTCTAAATTCTCTTTTAACGCATGCTGTCGCTTATATATCCAAAAGTTTACCGTAAATCCATGGCAGATAGTGTCGAATACGTAGAAAATCAATTGTAGAGCAAATGTCGAGCCCCCAAAAAGCCGTGTTATAATACTGGCATGGCAACGGTGGATAAAAATAGTGTTCGGGCAGAAATAGACCATCTAAAACAGGACTTTGAAAAGCTTTGTGCTGAGGGCAAAGTATCTGCTGAGATGCGGGCACTAATGAACAGCATGCTACTTATTGTAGAATTGATATTATCCATCTTCCTTGAGAAAAAGACCCGCAAAGACAACAAAAATTCAAGCCTGCCGTCTTCACAAACGCCTAAGGATGAGACCTCTAAATCAAGCTCCGGAAGCAAAGGAAAGGGTAAAGAGGTCAGTGGAAAGCTTAGCAATGCCCGCACAAAATCAACCGTAACTATTGCTCAAGCTGTGACATGTGATGTATGTGGCCAATCCCTTGATCAGACACCCTGCCTGGAATATGAGTAAGCGATATTTAAACCCCATCTACCGCCACGCCTAACGGTGCCATATAATGCCTCCAAACTTAAAGGAGGCGACACCCCATGCCAAAATCAAGGAAAGGAACAAATGAAAAACTTAACAGATACTGGAAATCAAACATCGAGCGCTGGGCGGCGTCAGGGCTGACTCAAACAGAATATTGCAGACGCAATGACCTGTCCAAAGACAGGTTCACATATTGGAAAAGAAAATTTAAACGACAAAACCTTCCTGTAGAATTTATCCAGTTGCCGATGTCCGCCAATATTCATAGGACCGGATTAAAGTTAAACCTTGGCCAGGGGGTTCAAATAGAAATCCCGGACGGCTTCACCAGCGAGACACTTGAAAGAGTTCTTGCGACCTTGAAATCCATCTCATGATGAACTTTGCACCGGACACAAAAGTCTATCTGGCTCTGGGCACGACGGACATGCGCAAAGCGATTAACGGCCTTGCCGTTATCGTGAGTGAGCAAATGCAGTTGGATATATTTTCAGAATCCCTGTTTGTGTTCTGCAACCGGGCACAAACCATTTTAAAAATTTTATACTGGGATAAAAACGGTTTTTGCCTGTGGCAAAAGCGCCTTGAGAAAGACCGGTTCAAATGGCCGAATTCATCAAAAGAGGTCATGAATATCACCAGCCGGGAACTGACCTGGCTGGTCGAGGGATTGAATATAAATCAGGCTCATAAGCCCCTAAAATACTCTATGATTTTTTAGGCGGAAAACTATGAAAAACCCCGTGGTTATGGTATATACAGCGTATGACAAGAGACACTCTCAAAAACGCTGAAAGCCTGGATGAAGTCAAAGACATCGCCTTGAATTTGTTTGATGAGAACATAATTCTTCAAGAGCAGATTAAATCCCTCCAGGACAGGCTTTTTGGTCGCAAATCAGAAAAAACGCCCAAAGATGGCGAACAAATGTCTCTTTTTGATATGCCGGAGCCTGAGCTTCCGATCCTGAATGAGGACGATACCGTCACCATTACTGAGCATGCCCGCAAAAAACGTGGCCGCAAACCACTGCCGGCAGATCTTCCCCGTGTAGATGCTGTTCATAAACTCAGTGAGGATGACAGAAAATGCAATTGTGGCTGTTTGAAAGATAAAATCGGTGAAGAAGTCTCTGAACAACTTGAGTACATCCCTGCCAAGGTCAGGGTGATTCGAAATATCCGATATAAATATGCTTGCAAAAACTGCGAGGGTGTTGAAGATGACGGCCCCACGGTATCCATTGCCAGGATGCCGGATCAGATTATTCCCAAAAGTATTGCCACTCCAGGACTGCTTGCCCATATCCTGACCGCCAAATTTGCAGATGCTTTGCCGTTTTATCGTCAAGAAAAGCAGTTTGCCAGGATCGGCATTGAGCTTGCCAGGTCAACCATGTGTAACTGGGGCATGAAGGTGGCTGATGCCTGTGAAATTCTCATCGGCATGATGAAGGATGACGTTTTGGCCAACCCCATGATCGGTATTGATGAAACGCCTCTTCAAGTTTTAAAAGGACCCCGCAAATCCAAATCTTATATGTGGATTTTCAGGGGCGGGCCACCAGGCAAGCCGATTATCTTGTTCGAATATCATCCGACAAGGTCGGGGGATGTTGTTTCAACATTTTTGAACGGTTATAAGGGCATCGTCCAGACGGACGGATATGCTGGGTATGATTTCCTGGATACCAAAAAAGATATTGTTCATGTTGGGTGTTGGGTTCATGCTCGTCGAAAGTTCAAAGAGGTAACAAAAGCGCTTGGCAACAAGGCGAATTCTTCCGGGAATGCCGGTTCGGCATTGTTGTATATCAGCAAGCTTTATAAAATTGAAAAAGAAGCACGGGAACAAGGGCTTTCTGCGGAACAATTGTACAATATGAGACAATCCCAGGCGATTCCAATTCTTACCGAGTTTAAGAAGTGGATAGATGAAAGAGTAAACAAGGTTCCGCCCAAAAGCCTGCTTGGCAAGGCAATCAATTATACCCTCGGCCAATGGCCCCGATTGATCCAATACACAACGGAAGGGTTCATTCGACCGGACAACAATTTGGTTGAAAATGCCATCCGACCTTTTGTCATCGGTCGTAAAAACTGGCTGTTTTCCGATACGGTTCAAGGTGCAAAGGCGAGTGCGGCAATTTACAGTCTGATAGAAACTGCAAAATCCAATGGCCTGGAACCGTACTGGTATCTCAAGTACCTGTTTCGGCATCTGCCTGAGGCAATGACAAATGATGATTTTCTGGCGTTGCTCCCCTACAATGTGAAAAAAGAAAAAATTTCTGAATCTGTCCCTTGCTGAGTGGGGTTAAAACACCGCTTACGAATATGAGCGGCGTACCAAAATAGATATCATCTTTGAAAAAGTCGTGGATCATGTTGATGCCGAAATTAAAGAGTGCCCCAACTGTAACACGACGGTCAAAGGAAGCTTTCCAGAGGATATGCCAGGCCCCTTGCAATATGGAAATGGACTCAAAGCATTTGCCATCCATTTGATCATCAGTCAAATGGTTGCCCTTAACCGGGTTCAAAAACAGATTTCCGCCATGATCGGTGCGGTAATTTCAGAAGCAACTCTCCTCAAGTTTGTTTGGCGACTTTATCAGGCACTTGAAAACTGGGAAACTCAATCAATAGAAGCTATTCTCCAGTCTCCATCAATCCATGTTGACGAGACATCCTTCAGGGTGGATCGAAAAAATTATTGGATACATGTATATTCTTCCGGTGGAACCACCCTGAAATTACTTCATCGAAAGCGAGGCAAGGAGGCGATAGTAGATTTGAACATTATTCCCCGCTATGGTGGAGTAATAATCCACGATTGCTGGGCCTCATATTTGTCGTACGATCATTGTGGACATGGGCTTTGTGGTTCCCACCTTTTAAGAGAGTTAACATTTATTGTCGATTCCAATCATTACAGGTGGGCCAGCAACATGAAAAAGCTTTTGCAGGAAACCTGCCGTAAAGTAGCAAAGCGCCAGGAAAAGTGCCTGACTGATAAAGAATACGTTAATTTGCAAAAGCGGTTCCGCAACATCCTTACGCGAGGAGAGAAAGAGCTGCCGGCAATCCTGCCGAAACCAAAAGGCAAACGCGGCAAAATGGCCAAATCAGATGCCCACAATCTTTGGGAAAGGCTCAAAAAACATGAAGTGGCTGTTCTCCTGTTTGCCAAGGACCCATATGTTCCTTTCACCAATAACCGGGCTGAGCGTGATCTTCGAATGGCAAAGGTGAAGCAGAAAATATCCGGGTGTTTTCGACGTCAGCAATATGCGCATGCTTATTGTCGAATTTCAAGTTACCTGCAAACCATGGCCAACAAAGGAGTGAATCCTCTTGTTTCCATTCAGCTTGCTTTGACTGGTGAAATTCCCGGGGTCAATTTTGACCGGGGTGAGTAGTTACCAAATATCTTAAACCGTAATCAAGGTCAACAATAAGCATAAGCAGTACAACAAAACGGGCTGCCGTGAATAAGGCAGCCCGTTTTAAAGAGGAGGGAGATTTTTCGCCGGTTATGATTTAGCAATAACGGTTCATACCGCATTAGCCGCAACAGCAAATTACCCAGCGTTGAATAAAAACTACCACCTGAACATGACCTGAACATGACACCAGTATTATCAAATGGTAATCCACCGATTCAAAGCCTCTAATTTTTTTTTGACCATCAGTCCAGTTTCAGGCCAAGCGCTTTCAAATCGCTGTCCATCTCATGAGGGTTAAACACCTTGCCGGGCCGCCACTTACCATCGTTCTCAAGTGTGGGCACTACCCAGTCATCACCTCCGTTAACTTCAATGACCTGCTGTACCAAATCATCGGGTGCCGATTCAATATCAACATAATTAAACGCAATATTTTTATGTTCCAAATAGGAAACGGTCTCTGTGCAATGGGGACACCATGCCGCGCCGTAAACGGTTAACATTATTTTCTCCTCATAAATAGCTGAAACGGCACACACCCAATCTGGCGTGCACCGTATTCAGAATAGTATTGTTGTTAAACTTCTCTATTTTTCAAACCGGACCACAAATTTCTGGACGTTACCCCGCATGAAGACCATATAAACGGTCTGTCCTTTCTTTATCTTATTCATCGTTCCGGTATAGTCACCTACGCTGTTGATTTTTTTATGGTTTATTTCCACCAAAAGATCCCCTGTTCTCACGCCGGACATTGCCGCCTGGGACCCTTGATCAATCTGGGTCACGACAAGTCCTTTAATGGACGAGGGGTAGCCAAGCTGATCTGCCAAATCCTTGTTCAAAGGTTTAAACATAAAACCAAAATCATCAAAGCTATTAAGTTCTTCTCCGAGCTGGGAACCTTCCGGGTTATCCGGGCGTTCACCAAGCTTAACCGTAAAGGTTTTATTTTTTCCGTGACGAATCACGTCAACATCGACTTTGGAGCCTACTTTTAAATTGGCAATGGTCATGGTCAAATCTCTAGAAGAGCTGATTTTTACCCCTTCAACACTGATAATCACATCTCCCTGGCGGATTCCGGCCTCGTATGCAGGATTATCCTCATAGGCTTTTGCCACGTAAACACCTTCATCCGGATCCAAATTATAATATTCACTCATTTCTTTACTGACATCCTGGATGGAAACGCCCAACCACCCTCTGGATACACGCTTGGAGTCCTTCAGCTGTTCAATGACACTGGTGGCAAGATCCGAAGGGATGGCAAAGCCAATACCCTGACCGGATTTAATAATAGCAGTATTAATACCGACCACTTCCCCGTCCATATTCAGCAACGGCCCGCCGGAGTTACCCGGGTTAATAGACGCATCGGTCTGAATATAATCATCGTAAGGTCCTGAACCGAGGATTCGCCCCTTAGCGGAAACGATGCCGGCGGTGACGGTCTGCTCAAGACCAAAGGGGGACCCGATGGCCACAACCCAGGACCCCACCTTCGCATCCTTGGAAGATCCGAATTCCAACGGTTTAAGATTTTTGGCATCAATCTTTATCAATGCAAGGTCTGTTATCGGGTCCGCACCGATGATCCGAGCATCATACTCTTGGTCATCATGAAGGATAACCTTGATCTGATCCGCATCTTTGATCACATGGTTATTGGTAACAATGTATCCTGTTTTATCAACGATAAAGCCGGATCCAAGGCTTTTTTCCCTGCGACTTCTGGGTATCCCACCAAAAAAGTCGTCCAATCCGGGTTGGTTGCCGAATGGGGAACCGAAAAAGTGCCGAAAAACCCGACCGCCACCCTTGATTGTCTTTACGGTCTGGATATTTACCACACCAGGTTTGGCCTGCTGCGCCAGTTCTGAAAAATTTTCCGGAACCATCCGAGTCCTGGCCCCAGACAGTGCAGGAAAGGCCAAAAGACCAAAGAACATTAGACATGCAGTGAAAATTGTAATTTTTTTATCCACAGGTTTCATTTCATACCTCCTTAAAACACTATTAATTTATTTTAAACGCTATCTTCATGGACGTAGATAAAAAATAAAACACAAAGATAATTTTTAAATGATCTGAAAATTACGATGCGGTAATGTCACGATAAAAATACTTCCCTCATCTCCACCGGGATGCGCTGAAATTGCACCCCCATGCTGTTCTATAATGGTTTTGGCAAGACTTAGGCCAAGCCCTGTACCCGGCGTTGTCCGGGAAGATTCTTCCCGAAAAAATCGTTCGAAAATTTTTTCCCGGTTTGCAGGATCAATGCCGGGCCCGGAATCTTTGACCTGAATCTCCACCAGTTCTTTACCACAAGCGTGCAGCGTCAAATGGACGTGGCCTTTTTCAGGGGTATATTTGATGGCATTGTCAATCAGATTACCAAAGGCACGTTGGAGCATACCGGCATCCCCTTGTATCCACATCCCGGGATCAACCTGCTGGGTAAAGGCGATCTGTTTGTCCTCGGCCAGGGGGACAAACAGATCCCACGCGTCAATAATCATGGCACTTAAATCCACAGGCGCACACTCAAATTCAGCTTCTCCAGCCTCGGCCCGGGAGATAACCAGCATGGTATTAATCATGTCCAGCAGATGATCGGATTCTTCAATGGTGTTGGCCGCCATAGTTCGGTAGGACTCGATATCCCCTTCAGTCTCCTGGATCAATGCCAGTTCAGCAAATCCCCTTATCCGCGTCAGTGGGCTTTTAAGATCATGGGCGATATTATCGGACATTTCGCGCATACTTTTTACCAATGCTGAAATCCGATCCAGCATCCGGTTAAAGGTCACGGCCAGAAGATCAAGTTCATCCCGGCTGCCGGATTCGGGAACCCGTTCGTTCAGATTGGATCCGGTTATGGTGCCGGCTGTCGCCCTGATGGCCGCAACACCGTAAAGGGCCTCCCGGGATAAAAACATACCGGAAACCGCTGAAAATAAAATTACAAATCCCATGGAAATAGAAAATATTTTTTTAAAACCCGTCAAAAACCGGGAATACGAATTCATGGCAAGACCAGATTGCAAAATAACATTGGATGCCACAAAGGTATACATCATTCTTGCCTTTAGCTCCTGACCTGCAATGTGAACCGTTTGAAACACCGGAACCCGGGACGCCAGAAGCCGGTCCACCATTTTCTTATTTATGCGGACATCCTTCCAATAGGACATTGAAGAGGAGGCAAAAACCTCGCCTGTGGGATAAAGCAGCCTGAAGAAAATCTGCTTTTCCCCGGCAGCCTGGGCTTCGATCACGGCCAAATTCTGAGCACCGACAATGCCCCCCCGGCTGATGACCGTACGAAAATATCCGGCCTTGTCCATGAGTTCCTGATCCACCTGATTCATGATGGTCTGGGTGGCAAGAAAATAAAAGAGGCCGAAGGCCACACAGGATGAGATGGAAAAGATACCTGCATACCATACGGTCAGACGAAAGGCGATGCTCCTGAAAAAACCGGTGTGGAAAAATTTAGGCATCTTCAGCCTTTAATACATACCCGGCACCACGGACGGTGTGGATCAGCTTGCTAGGGTACCCCTTGTCGATCTTATCACGCAGCCGGCAGATACGAGCTTCCACCACATTGGTCATGGGGTCAAAATTATAATTCCAGACATGTTCCATGATCATGGTTTTTGAAACCACGCGCTCCCGGTTACGCACCAGATATTCCAGCAAAGAAAATTCCAAGGGCTGCAATTCGATAAAATCATCTCCTCTTTTGACCTGGCGTTTGACGATATCCACACTTAAATCGGCATACGATAGTGACACAGGCTCAGTGCTGTTCCCAGCCCGCCGGATAAGTGCCTGAACCCGGGCCAGCAGTTCCGAAAAAGAAAAGGGCTTGGTCAGGTAGTCATCTGCGCCGGCTTCAAGCCCCTTGACCCGGTCCCCCACCCTGCCCCGGGCACTGAGTACAATAATAGGCGTATTTTTCCCCTTTGCCCGCAATTTTTCTATGAGGGCAAATCCATCCATACCCGGCAACATAATGTCGATAATCAAGGTATCAAAATCCGCACCTAACGCCATATCAAGGCCATCCGGACCTGTACCGGCCACATCCACGGCAAACCCGGAGGACTTTAGGCCTTTTTCAACAAACCTGGCTATTTTTTCATCATCTTCAACTAATAGCAGTCTCATGATATTATCATCCTACATTCAGGGGTAATATTGATAAATGCCCTGCGTCCGGGCACCTCAAACCAGAGCTCTTTTCTGTAATGCTTCATAAATTTATCCTTGGTACGTTAGGTTGTTGTGTACGTTTGAAAGACGGGTTACAATCTATAGTTAATAAAAATATTATTACACCCCTTACGGATTAATCAATACCGGGGCTATTTTTTAGCCTTGTTGTAACAACCCCGAATTTTGTCGAGTTGCCAAAAAGTGCAAGTTAAAAAGGTATCTCAATCCATTTACACCTTATCGACTTCTTTGGCAGGAGGATTTCATGTATACAAAACAACATATTATAAAACTGGCCGCAAAATCCACCGGAATCAACGAAAAGGATCTGGCATTTTTTTTTAACGATGGCCAAGATCTGGAATACCGGCCCAATGAATGGATATTCCATGAATCTATGCCCCGCAGATGGGCAGGTATTGTCCTTGAAGGCGAGGTGGAACTGGTGCGTGGGCTGCATGGGTCGTCCCGCAAGATTGGATCCTTAACCACAGGCTACATGGTCAGTGAAAGCGCTTTTCTGGGAGACGCTGCACACGTCAATAGTGCTCTCACCAGAAATGGTGTGAAAATATGGCAGATATCACGGGAAAAAATTGATCGGCTCAGAGAAACTGATCCTGATTTTTTTTACAGAATCGTCTCTCGGATTGCAGTGGGCATTAACCGACGCATGCGCATACTTACCGATCAACTTTTTGAAAGCAAGAAAAACGATCATGTGGCCGCAAGCGGATTTCGTCTGGAATATGATTCCCTGGGTTCGCGAGACGTTTCCAACGATGTTTATTACGGCGTGCAGACCCAGCGTGCCATGGAAAACTTTGCCATCTCCGGCGCACACATCAACAATTTTGAGCACATTGTTCAAGCGCTGGCGATGGTCAAAAAAGCGGCTGCCATGGCCAACCATGAACTGGACAGAATTGATCAAACCAAAATGGAAGCCATAACCCAGGCCTGTGATGAAATCCTTTACGGTAAACTGCACGACCAGTTCACCGTTGACATGTTTCAGGGAGGGGCCGGCACCTCCACCAACATGAACGCCAATGAGGTGATTGCCAATCGCGGCTTGGAGATCATGGGGCATAATAAAGGCCAGTATCAATACCTCCACCCCAATGACCATGTGAACTGTTCCCAATCCACCAATGACGCCTATCCCACTGCGATCAAGCTTGCAGTGCTGCTATCAAAAAAAAATCTGGTGCGGGCAATGGAAGAGTTGCGCAATTGCCTGGAAAGAAAAGCTGAAGAATTTAAAGATGTGCTCAAAATGGGACGCACGGAAAACCAGGATGCCGTTCCCATGACCTTAGGCCAGGAATTCAGCGCCTATGCGGTCATGATTGACAGCTCCATCAGCTCCATCACCCAGGCGGCCGATGCATTTCGGGATGTGAATATGGGGGCGACAGCCATCGGCACAGGCATAAACAGTCCTCCCGGTTATGCCGACCTGGTTGTAAAAAGGCTTTCGGAAGTCAGCGGTTTTCAGTTGAGAAGGGCCAAAAACCTGGTGGAGGCCACCCAGAATGCCGGTATTTTTGTCCACATGTCCGCCAACCTCAAACTTGCAGCCGTTCAGATTTCAAAAATCTGTAATGATCTTCGCTGGCTATCTTCGGGTCCCCGGTGCGGCCTCAATGAAATTAATCTACCCCCCATGCAGCCGGGATCTTCCATTATGCCGGGCAAGGTAAATCCGGTGATCCCGGAATTGATGAACCAGATCTGTTATCAAGTCATGGGATACGACACGGTTGTATCCATGGCAGCCGAATCCAGTGAATTGGAGTTATGTATGGCCGAGCCGATTATTGCCTTTGATCTGCTCCACGGCATGATGATTCTTAAAAATGGCTGCATCACACTGGTTGCACGCTGCATCAGCGGCATTGAAGCGAACCGGAATGTATGCCAAAATTATGTGCAGACCAGTATCGGATTGGTCACCGCGCTGGTTCCGTTAATTGGCTATGAACAGTCAGCTGCCATTGCAAAGGAAGCGCTCAAAACAGGCGGTAGTGTATATGATCTGGTGCTCAACAAAGGGCTGCTCACCCGAGCGCAACTTGATGACATGCTGCGTCCGGAAAACATGACCGACCCCAGGGTCATCACAGGTCGAACAGATTCGTGCTGATATACCGTTCACCTGTGTCACATACCATAAAAACGATATTTTTTCCCGGATGCTGAAGGCCGGTTTGAAACGCTGCATGATAGTTGGCTCCGGATGAGATGCCGCAAAGGATTGCGCATGATCTGGCAAGGGTTCTGGCGCCATTCATGGCATCTTCTCCCTCGACCGTAAAAATTTGGTCAACGACATCCCGATTCAGATTGGCCGGAACAAAACCTGCACCAATCCCCTGGATAACGTGAGGACCGGCCTTCCCACCGGAAAGCACAGGCGAATCAGCCGGTTCCACGGCAATGGACATAAGGTCCGGGTGTTTGCCCTTGATAAATTCCGTTACCCCGGTCAGGGTACCGCCGGTACCTACCCCGGCTACGAAAATATCAACCTGGCCCTGTGCCGCCTTCCAGATCTCCGGACCGGTGGTATTCCTATGGGCAGCCGGGTTGGCCGGATTTGAAAACTGGTCGGGCTTAAAGGCATTCTCGTGGGTTGCTACGATTTCAGTCGCCTTATCCACGGCACCCTGCATGCCAAGGCGCCCCGGTGTCAAAACCAGTTGTGCCCCTAAATGACGTAACAATTTTTGACGTTCCATACTCATGGTTTCGGGCATGGTCAAAATAAGCTTCAACCCTTTGATACGTGCCACAAACGCCAGAGCAATACCGGTATTCCCCGATGTTGGTTCCACGATCAGCGTATCCGCCCCGATCTGCCCACTTTTCATACCAGCCTCAATCATGGCAAGACCAACCCGATCCTTAACGCTTCCCATTGGATTAAAATATTCCAGTTTAGCATAAAGATTTGCCCCGCATTCCCGGGAGGGTGTTTCCAGGTAAACCAGGGGAGTATTACCGCAGGCCAGGGTAATATCTTTAATCGCCTTCACTTATTGCTCCTTTAATTGCTGTTTAATAATCAGGCGGGGCTCTTCCATAAATATTTTGGTATCAGCCGGAATAGAGCGTGTAAGCCATACATTCCCACCCACAACGGACCGCGCCCCGATAACCGTGTCGCCACCAAGCACAGTAGCCCCGGAATAGATAATTACATCATCTTCAATGGTGGGGTGTCGCTTTACCCAGCGCAGCTTTTCTCCGGCATCCCTGGGCAGAGACAACGCGCCAATGGTGACATTTTGGTAGATGCGCACATTTTCACCAATCACGGATGTTTCTCCGATGACGACACCGGTTCCGTGGTCGATGACAAATCGCTCACCAATGGTGGCACCCGGGTGAATGTCAATCCCGGTCAGGCTATGGGCCAATTCCGACATAATCCTTGGCAGCTGGGGGATATCGAGCTGATGCAGTATTTTGGCAATCCGGTGAACTGTGATAGCATACAGTCCCGGATAAGAAAAAATAATTTCATCATAGCTTTTGGCGGCCGGATCACCGTCATAGGCCGCCCTGACATCAGCAGCCAATTTTCTTCGCAGAACCGGAATCTGCTCAATCACTGCAAACGCAGCCTCATTGCCCCGGCGTTCACATTCCGAGCAGACCCTGTCAAATCTTAGACAATCATGGCGCAATACATGAATGATTTGTTTAGAAAGAATATCATATAGCCGGCTTATTTCCCGCCCCATATGATAGGTCTGGTTAACTCTGTCCATTTTTTCATTTGAAAAATATCCGGGAAACAAAATGTTTCTTAATTTTTCAATCATGTCTCGAACCGAGGTGGAAAAATGGATGGGCTCATCGCCAATATGAGCAAAGCACTCAGGATCATCAAGTGTATTTATAATCCGTTCAATAACTCCGGGAAGGGCAGATCTTTGCAGGTTCCGGGTTTGTGTGCCCACACATCGGCATAAATTCGCTTTTTTGTTTGCCGGACTCATTTTTTTTGATCCCCTTGTATCTGATTAAACATTTCCAAAAATACATCACAACTTCGACACCCTTCCATTTTTTTCTCCCAGGAATCATGAATTTTGCCCCCACACCGCGTTCCATTAATAAACCAGCACATATCCCCGGATTGAAACTCATACGCCGGACAACTGATCTTCTTCTCTCTTGGGCATTTCAATAGATCCCAGCACTTTTTTTTCTTACCGGTCCCCTGCAGGGTGCGGGAGACCAAAAAATAGACCTGTCTTTCCACATGGGCAGGAATTTTGCGCCACCCCTGCTCATAGCTGTGTATTGCTTTAACGGATACCCCCAAAAGCTGGGCCATCTCTTTCTGGGTACGGTTTAAACGAGATCTAAGTGTCTTAAATTCATTGCTGATCAATCAACTCTTTCCCCCAATAACGTCCATGGGCCGACCTGGTCTATCAGCACCCAGGCTCGCCCACAACAAAACATGAAAGTAATTTAGCAACTTATTGATACTTTCATATAAATTATATATCCATTAAAATATGCCACAATGTAGGGTTGTCAAACACCCCTCATCCCCTATGTGCCGTTAAATGTAATCCAAACATACCAGGGAGACTGGCTTGACATACATAACTGGGCAAATTATTAGTATGAGCGACTTATCAAGGAAAAAGAGCATACCATATAAACGGTCACGGACCGTCCTTGGTCTTTGACCGTGGTTCGGACCACAACAAATTTTTAAACATCTCTGTGAGTTACAGAGAGTTTCTTATAAAAATGCAAAAAACACTTAAAAATATTGACAATCCGGAAACGAATTTCAAAATTGTGGTTGCCTATGACGGCACCAACTTTTTTGGATGGCAACGCCAGAAGGACAAGCCCACCATCCAGGGTGAACTGGAACGTACATTATCCATCATCTTAAACCAGGAGATCAAAATTCATGGGTCCGGACGTACGGATGCAGGCGTCCATGCCCGGGCTCAGGTGGCCCATTTCCATGCAAAAACCCGCCTGGCACCTGATATTATTCAAAAAGGAATAAACAGTCTTATGTCCGCGCCTATTGTTATCCATAACTGCGAGCGTACAGATCCCGATTTCCATGCCCAGTATCATGTTCGATCCAAAGAGTACCGGTATTACATACTAAACAGAGAGATCCCCACGGCCATTGGCCGGGATTATCTATGGCATGTAAAGCCGCTTTTGAATATTGAACGAATGAATCAGTGTTGTGGATACCTTGTGGGCAAACATGATTTTCAAGCCTTTGAGAATACGGGCAGTCCAAGATCTTCCACAGTAAGAACGATTTTCAGTGCAAACTGGACAAAACAGCCTTGCGATCGGCTGGAATTTTGTATTTGTGCCACAGGATTTCTAAAAAACATGGTCCGAAATATCGTCGGTACTATGAAAGATGCCGGTACAGGACGGATTAGTCCGGAAATGTTCAATAAAATACTCGATTCGTGTAAACGCCCCCTTGCCGGGGCAACTGCGCCGTCAAGGGGGCTGTTTCTTCATCAAGTTAATTATTGATCAAATCAGAATGGGGGGAGGATTACTTTTCTATCTCCCGAATTTGACTCACATGCAGGTTATAGTAGGCAATGATATCACGACGGTAGAGCATACCAATAAAGTGACCCGGATTCGCCTCATCCACTACAGGCAGCGCATCAATATTTTTCTTTGTAAGTTTTAGCAGTACCGTGTTCAAATCTTCGGACAAAGTGGTTGTAATCATATTGGAGACCATTATATCCTTCATAACGACCAATTGCCCAAGATCACTTGAGAAAAGGACCTCACGAACATCTGTGGAGGAAAAAATGCCACACAACTCCCCTTTCCCGTTCATAACCGGGAAATATCTTTGTTTGGTGGTCTGGAATATTTTTTTAAAATGATTGAAGCTCATGTCCTGGTTCAGACATCGAACGTCCTTGATCAAAGTTTTAAGTTTTTCCACTTTTATGGTTTGAAGAATATCTATCATAAATTCACCGGCATGAAGCGGTGAATCAACTCGCGATTTTACCTGGTTTTCATAAATCGACCATTTTGTGGCCAAAAGATAACACACCGAACAAACCAGAAGACTTGGCAGCAAAAGATGATAGGAATTGGTCATCTCACTGACAAAGATGATAGTTGAGATGGGGGTGTTGGACACCGCCGTGAAAAATCCGGCCATGCCGACAATTACAAAGGCACCAGGCTGGGTCACAACCGTGGGCATCAACATATGAAAAAACTGCCCCACGGCCCCGCCCATGGCGCCGCCGATGACCACCGAAGGACCAAATACGCCACCGGACCCACCGGAGCCAATGGAAAAGGAGGTGGTAAAAATTTTCCCTAGAGCAAGTCCCAAAAGCACGGGGATGGCCAACTGGTTGAAAATAGCCTCCTGGGCCATGCCGTATCCAAAGGCCAGGGTATAGGGCATAAAAAAGCCGATGATGCCGGTTATAAGCCCGCCAATGGCCGGTTTAATATGATTTGGGAGTTTCAGCTTCCTGAACAGATGCGTGGTTCCGTAAAACACTTTAACATACAAAATACCGGTGAGCACCAGAACCACGGCGAGAGCAAGATAAGGACCTAACTGGAATGGATTATCAAATTTAAATGACGGAGACTCAAAAAGGGATCCCCATCCAAAAAACAGACAAAAGGTACAATAGGCGACCACAGAGGAGATGCCGGCCGGTATGATAACCGAAGACTCAAACTCAGGATCACGATAGAGGACTTCTGCGGCAAAGAGGGCGCCGGCCAAAGGCGCCCTGAAGATACTCCCCACGCCGGCCCCAATACCGGCGGCCATCATGATGCACCGCTCCCGCTCAGACAGATTAAACTTGGTGGCCAGAAAAGAGCCGAATCCGCCCCCGATCTGGGCAATGGGGCCTTCCCTGCCCCCGGAACCACCGGTGGTAAGCGTGATGGTGGAGGCAATGGTTTTAATTATTGGAATCCGTGACCGGATAATACCGCCCTTGTGATGAAAGGCGTCGATTGCGGCATCCGTACCATGCCCCTCTGCCTCCGGGGCAAAAGTATAAACAAGCCACCCGGAGACAAGACCGCCCAATGCCGGTAATACTAATAACACCCACTGGTTGAATGGTGTGTCAGTATGGGGCAGCAACAGATGTTCGCCTGCAGGCCCTTGGGGCCTGTATCCAGCCATCATGTCTAAAAAATAGTGCATGCCAAGGCCGCACAAGTAATGAAACAGAACCGCACCAAGTCCGGACATAATGCCAATCAGAACAAAATAGAACACCCATTTGCCGGCATATTTCAGATCAACACTACTTTTTCTGTTTAAGTTCATTTTGTGCCCCTGCATCACTTGTCCCGTCCAAATCGTTCTCTATCCGTAAATCAGCATAGATAGGATTCTACCGCCGGGATTATCCGGGTATTTTTAATATCCGGCTCAGGTTAACGCCAATGAAACCTCCACATCTTTAAGTCGCCCTGCTGTCATCTTCCATATGAAAAATATTATTTTCTTAAATCATTGATCCCTGAGAGGATAATGTCAAATAAAGTTTTCACATTTGTTTCTTCCAGGCATGAAAAAGCCACTCGAAGATTGTCTTCGCCAATGGAGATTAAACCGGTACCATAATTTTCAAGCAAATGGATTCTTAACTCTTCTGCATTCACGCCCTTAACACGGATACACAAAAAATATCCGGAGTTAAATGGATAGACATCAAATCCATCCGCATACTTGGTATCTTTGAGTACCTCTTTGATGGCCATGGCCCGGGATTTGAGCAGGTTAAACTTCTCCTGCTTAGCTGCTTCATAGTCTTTGTCCTCCATGGACTTAACAAGAATGGTCTGGCTTAAATGGGAACAGTTTGAAATATTCCCCCGGATGCATCCGGCAGTCTTTTTTTCCAGGGCGTCATACACCCCGTCAAGATTGCTTTCTGCGGCAACCCCGTAGGTGGAAAACCCGGTCCTGAACCCCATGACATAATCTTCTTTAGTAGGTCCGTCGAGTTTAACAGCTAAAAGCCGGCTCGTTTTACCAGCGAGCTTAGCAAACAAAGACTCTTTGGCAGTTTCCTCTTCGAAAAACAGTCCAAAATAAGCATCATCACAAGCCGCCACAACATTCGTGCCCTCTTGTGCAACATCGATGAGAATCTCTGCAACTCGGTCCGCCTCTTTTTTGCTCAGGGCATACCCGGTTGGATTGTGGGGAAAATTAAGCATCGTAATGATCTTATCATTTTGTGCCGCCTGCTCCCTGATCACACGTTCAAAATCATCCAGGTTAAAATGGGTCAAGGCTTCGTCATAAGATCTATATGTAACAAACCGGGCACTGTTGCGGACACAAAAAATCATATTGTAGTTGCCCCATATCATATCCGGCATCACAATAACATCGTCGGCATTTACCCACATGTCGGAAAAAATAGAAACCCCATGGGTAATCCCGGATGTGACAACGGGCAGGCTGACGGTAGTTCCCTCAAGTGACGGATTTTTAACATACAGTTCCTTAAGCCATTTTTTGCGCAGCTCGGGCAACCCGAATGAAGATGCATAAGGCAGGTAATTATTCGGATCAATCTGGGTAATGTATTTTGTTACGGAAGAAAGACTGAACACGCAACTGCCCTGCTTTGCGATACCAATGGTGGCATTGACCTTGTCCGCCTTGTCCTTAGCTTCAGCACTCTGGGTTAAAATACCTTTTGGGTAAAACAATTTTTTTCCCATGTCTGAGAGCATTTCATATACATGGGGAGCAGCCTGTTCAATAATGATATTCAGTTCCTGCGCATTGGGATTCATGATTTAACCTGTTAAATTATAGTATTATCCAATTCAATAGATAAGGGCCATGGCCCTAAAGTTTGCACCAAAAAAAAGAAAACCCTGCAGCCAGACCTAAGGGAAGTCCAAGGAAAACTGCAGAGTTTTTACGTGCATTGAATCGGTTGCGTTATCTTCGTTTGGATGCCTTGATGGGGTTAAGTTTCTGTTTCTTGGTTTCGGTGGCGGTTTTAACATGGGTGGCCATATTACAGTTGCCGTTTTTCCACTTCAAAGACGGATCAGGCGCGGCTGCGCAGTAAACACCTGTGGCAAACTCGGCGCTTCTCTGACATCCTTTGCATTCATCAATAATGGGAAAGCAGCTGCCTTCGTTATAGCTGCAGCCCTTGGCTGTCATGAATACACACTCTTGGCCGTCTCTAACAGTTGTACAAATCATAATCGTCTTCCTGTTTCGTTGTTATATTTAGTCATTTGGTATTTATTTTTAAAAAGCCGTTTTTATACAAATCGGGGTAAATAAACCGTAACCACCTATCATAATAAGCCTTTAATTGTCAACTAATTATTTTTAAACAAATATTTATTGATGAGTATATTTAGCCCCTATCTCTTGTGGGCTGACCTTTTCTGATGTATAACGATGAAATCGTGATATCTCATAACCTTAACCATATCCAGCCCAATAATTTAGCATATATTAACCCGGAAAAACCAATGATCATAGACGACGCTATTCAAGTTCTAAAAATGGAAGCCCAGGCCCTTTTGGACCTCATTGAAAAACTAAATACTGATTTTAAAAACCTAGTCAATTCAATCTGCAATGCCAAAGGACGGGTCATCATTTCAGGAATCGGAAAATCGGGTTTAATCGGAAGAAAAATTGCCGCCACCTTAAGCAGCACAGGCACCAATGCCATGTTTCTTCATCCGGTTGAAGCGGTTCATGGCGACTTGGGCATGGTCAGCCGAAATGATATATTCATTGCCATCTCAAACTCAGGTGAAACCGGAGAACTTAATCAGCTTTTGCCGGTGATACGGGAAGTGGGCTGCCGCATTGCAGGTTTTACGGGAAAGCCCGAATCCACCATGGCAGGATTCTGCGATATGATCATAGATACCGGTGTAAAAAAGGAGGCCTGCCCCTTAAATATGGCTCCGACCTGTTCAACCACAGCCCAACTGGCCATGGGTGATGCCCTGGCCGTGGCCCTGATAAAAAAGAAAAAATTTAAAAAGGCTGATTTCATGCGCTCCCATCCTGGAGGCGCCCTTGGCCAGCGCTTATCCGGCAAGGTCAGCGACCTGATGCTTGAAAAATCAAGTGTGCCGTTTATACAACTAGGTGCCACCATGTCCCAGGCCCTTGCCTGCATGGACATTCACCGCTTGGGGGCTGTTTTTGTTCTTGATTCGACAGACAAACTTATTGGAATACTTACTGACGGAGATGTTCGGCACTGGATTGCAAGCGGGGGCGGTACATCCGACACGCTTC
The DNA here is from genome assembly GCF_963664415.1 of uncultured Desulfobacter sp. Classification (NCBI taxonomy): domain Bacteria; kingdom Pseudomonadati; phylum Thermodesulfobacteriota; class Desulfobacteria; order Desulfobacterales; family Desulfobacteraceae; genus Desulfobacter; species uncultured Desulfobacter sp. The sequence continues at coordinate 913,164 of NZ_OY761445.1, forward strand.
TTGTGGACGAGGTAATGACTCGATCCCCAAGGCATCTATTTCCCGATTCTTATCTTTATGAAGCCCTGAATTTAATGGAAAAATATGAAATTACGGTTTTACCTATCCTTGGGGAGAAAAATTGCCTTAAAGGGCTGCTGCATCTTCACGACATCCTGGGAAAGGGAACCTTTAAATTTAATGGAGGGACTCAATGAAAAATGTGAATATCAACACGACAATTCCCGTTTTAGGCCCCGCACGAATTCCATCCCCCTTGGCTTGTCAGGGGGCGTTCTGTGATAGTAAAACACGTTTCATTAAAGATGAATACAGAATCAGCGTTGATGTCAGAGTTGACCGAATCTTTGAGGGCAACCAAAAGAATATACCCAGTTTTGAATTAGCCGGCCCCCGGGAAAAAATTTACTTTGACCCCAGCAAACTCAAATGCGCGGTGGCCAACTGCGGGGGATTGTGCCCTGGACTGAACGACATTATCCGGTCATTAGTGCTTGAATTATACCACGTGTATGGCGTCAAAACTATTTATGGTGCCCGTTACGGCCTCCAGGGCTTTATCCCTGAATTCGGCCACGACCTGATTGAACTGACCCCCCAACGGGTTTCGGGCATTCAGAATACCGGAGGGTCCATGCTGGGTTCTTCCCGGGGAGGACAGAATATTGGAGAAATTGTCGACTGCCTGGAACGCGTTGGCGTTGGTCTGCTCTTTATGGTTGGGGGAGACGGGACACTGATGGCCTCCAAGGCCATTGGCGATGAAATTTTAAACCGCGGATTGAAAATCTCAGTGGTTGGCATCCCAAAAACCATTGATAATGATATTTTCCTGGTATCCCGTTCTTTTGGCTTTGATTCAGCCGTGGACGTGGCCACCCTTGCAATTAAGGGTGCTCATAACGAAGCCGAGGCCTACCCTAACGGTATTGGCCTGATCAAGCTTATGGGAAGGCATTCCGGATTTCTGGCAGCCACGGCCGCCCTGGCCCAACCCGATGCCAACTTTGTGCTTATTCCTGAAGAAGAGATCCTGCTGCATGGGGAAAACGGACTTTTGGCTGCTATAGAGCGGCGTCTTGCCCTAAGAAAGCATGCGGTGATCATTGTGGCTGAAGGAGCCGGCCAGAATTTTTTTGAAGACAAAGCAGTTGAACATGATGCGTCCGGCAATGTAAAACTCAAGGATATCGGCCTGTTTTTAAAATCAGAAATCAGTGATTATTTTAAATCCAAGGAGATCCCCATCTCTTTAAAATATATTGATCCATCCTACATTATCCGCAGCCTGCCGGCGAATGCCAATGACTCTGTGTTCTGCGGGCTGCTGGCAAGGGACGCCGTACATGCAGGCATGGCCGGAAAAACCAATCTGCTTATCAGCTTCTGGAATAATAACTATGTCCATGTACCTATGGAAGCATCGGCCGGTCGGCGCAAAAAGATGGATCCTTCAGGAAAGCTGTGGCAGTCGGTGCTTGAATCCACAGGTCAGGAGACATTATTTAACGGTTGATCTCCATAAACTGATCTCCCTTTATGGTAATCAAAAACAACCTCTTGCTTGGGGTGCCGGTCTCGTCAAACCGTGTGCGTCCGGTAGCCCCGTCAAATATAAACTGCCCCTGCAGGACCTCCTTGAGTTGCCTTCGAGAACTTACGTCATCGGCACTGGCGGCCATAAACAGAATTTGAGCCGTATCATAGGCGATGGCTTCAAGAAACCCGGGCTTCTTCTGGTATAAATCCTGGTAGGCCTTATCAAACCATGCGGTTTCAGGATTGACGCTGCCGGAAAAATATCCGTCACAGATGACAGCGTGTCTATTATACCTTTTCGTTTCCTTTAGAAGGCTGTCTCGGTGCCACAGATTGGTTCCCAACAGAGTAAAATCCTTGACGTCATGATAAACAAGTTGGGGGAGTATCAAATTGATCCGAGACACCAAATCCGGGATAAACAACGCCTGAAAACGTAAGCCTGTATTTCTGATCAACTGTTTGATAGAATCCGAAAAATCGGTTTTGCTGCCATCGTACTCCTGAGCCGCTGTTAACTGGCCTTCATACTGGTCAACCATATTTTTGAACGCCTGCATATAACGATTGCCATATTTGTCGTTTGGATATAAAACAGCCACTCTTTGAAGCCCTATGTCATGAAAAACATAACTACCCAGCGCCTGAACTTGCATTTCAGGGGTTAAAAAATTGCTGAATATATAATCCCCATATTGGGGAAATTCTGTTTTCTGAGTTAGAGCAATCATGGGAATACCCAGAGTCTGGGCGTTTTCCGCCGCTTGCCTTGACACCAAAATAGGCCCTAAGATGGAAAAAACATCATTGTTGCCAAGTTGATCCACACACATGGCTGCGTGATCAGGATCTGACATACTGTCTTTAACCTCAATGGTTAACCCCTTGATTCCGGATTCAGAAAGTCTTGCCAGGGCAAGCTCAATCCCTTTCATGGCTTGTTGCCCGTAAAACTTATATTTCCCGGACATGGGCAGAATAACCCCGATCCTTTTCTTATTAAAGGGTATGGCACCCAAACCTGCCAAAAGCATCTTTACCTGCTCGCTTTTTGGATGATTGGGATATTTTTCAAGAAATGCATTCAAAATATTTGCAGCGTTGATAAAATCTTCTTGCCGCGCGTATTTGTAACCCGCCCAGTAGTCAAAAAGGTCCTGAGGAATTGAAAGGTTTGTAATTCTTGAAAATTTTTCAATCTCTTCGGGGTCTATTTTTGATAACAAGTTCTCAACATCATCAAGAATGATCTTTTTAAAAACTGCATCATGACCAGCCCCGGGCCTTTGGACCAGACCCAAAGCATGATTGTAGATAAGTAAAGCATCCTGGACAGCGTTTTGATCACTTAAAATTCTGGCCTGATTAATAAGCTCGGGCACAGTTGCCTGCCGGGGTACGTTTTTCTGCACCGGAACCCGGGGCGACGAGGAAGAAGAAACTGGAATAGTATGCTTGGAACATCCAGGGAAAATAGCAAAAGCAATGAAAAGGCAAACAGAAATTACATATTTTATGTATTTTGCATCAATCATGAAACTACCATTTCGGGTGTTGAAGGTTAAAACTTCCTCCTTAAAGGAGGCGATATTATCTCAAAAAATCTCTTGCCATTTCCATGGCTTTTTCCAAATCTTTAGTATCAATCCAGATCAGATTCTTTTCCTTGTTAAACCAGGTAAATTGCCGTTTGGCATACCTGCGGGTATCACGTTTAAGCAGCCGAACCGCCTCTTCAAGGCTGACTTCACCTTTTATATACATACCCATATGCCGGTAGCCGATGGACTGCATGGATTTCAATTCCAGGGAATACCCCTGCTTCACAAGTTTTTTAACTTCAGCGAGCAACCCTTGGGCCATCATAATATCCACCCGCTGATTGATCCGGTCATATAACAGTTTTCGGTCCATGTGAAGGCCAAAGGTAAGACTTTGGTATCGATCTGATTTGAAATCGTGGGTCTGTCGACATTCGGAAATGGGAACGCCCGTGGTCAAAAACACCTCAAGGGCCCTGACTATCCTGAATCCGTCATTGGGATGAATCGTTTCTGCTGCTTTAGGATCACATTGAGCCAATTGCTCATGAAGCGCCACGCCACCCTTTTCCTCAAGCGCTTTATTCAGTTTATCCAGAGTTGCCGGACAAACAGGTTTCCCTCTGAACAGGCCGTGAATTAAGGCTCTGACATAAAGCCCCGTGCCACCGGCGATCACCGGTACCTTGCCCCGTTCTGCAATATCGGAAATAGCTTGATCCGCCAATTGGGTAAATTTTTTCGCATCAAAATTATCTGCCGGATCAAGAAAATCAACCAAGTGGTGTACGGCAAGCTGCCGCTCCTTTTCATCGGGTTTAGCAGTTCCAATATCCATATATTTATATATCTGCATGGAATCTGCGCCAATGATCTCACCATTAAGTTCCCGGGCCAGGGCAATGGCAAAACCTGTTTTTCCGATCCCTGTTGGTCCGCATATTGTAATAATTTTTGTCATACAAAATAATATGATTTTCGATATTCAACTAAAAAAGGGGGTCAATTTTTTTTGCAAAAAAACGCTGTGTAATCTACACAGAATTTTCAGCTGTTGTTGAAGGTTAACTTCCGGATTCGATAGCATAACTCAATCCATGGATATTATGCCAACAAAGGTTGACAATGTTCAACGGATCGTTTTATATCATGATTCTTAGAGAATGAGAATTAATTAAAGTTTTACAGGGGCGATCAACCAGGAAAAAACGAAAAAACTTGTTTTCAAGGACGAACCTGTTTTAAGTTTGAACAGATTAATTATATCCCAAAAGCGTAATAACCACGCAGGGTTCGGGTGTTTTTTTTTTTTTGCCGAACGTCGACTATTCTTTATTGACAAGGATTCAATGCTGAGATAAGGTATGTCTCCAATTGTAATGGTGACTTTGATAGTGAAGACGGTTTGTCTTAAGATAGGTTAAATTAGCAGTTACAACAAACTTTTTTAGGAGGATTTATTAAATGGCAACACTTGAGTTCAACGGTAAAACATTCGAAATAGATGAAGACGGATTTCTTCTTGATTACAATATGTACAATGAAGAGTGGGTAACGTACGTACAAGGTCAGGAAGGCATTGATGAAATGACTGACGAACACTGGCAGCTTGTTAAAGTTCTCCAGGACTACTACGAGAAAAACGGTATTGCTCCCATGGTTCGCGTTCTTTCTAAACTCACTAAGTTCAAACTGAAACACATCTATGAACTGTTCCCCTCCGGACCTGGTAAAGGTGCCTGCAAAATGGCCGGCCTTCCGAAACCGACCGGTTGTGTATAGTTAAAAATATTTTAAGTTTTTAACTTAAATGAAAAGGCCCTGTTTATTAAACTAAACAGGGCCTTTGTTAATTATTTTGGAAACATTTCACCCAGATGATAGAAAACCAGGTAAGAAAAACGATACTGAACAGGATCCAGGCCGATTTCCCGATTCACCCAAGGCCCTACAAAATTCTGGCTGAGGAATTGGGCCTAAGTGAAGACCAGCTCATTGATGAAATCGCACAGATGAAACAAGAGATAATTATCCGTAGGATCGGCGGAAATTTCAGTCCTGACCGCCTAGGGTTTTACTCTACCCTGTGTGCAGCCCGGGTGGCTCCTGACAAAATAGACCTATTCACCCAAACCGTTAATAGTTTCAGTGGCGTTACCCATAACTATCAACGTGATCATCAGTACAATATCTGGTTTACATTTATTGCACCTTCAGTTCAAAAAATTAAAGAAAACCTTGAAACCATTTCGCAAAAAACCGGAGTGACCGAAATTCTAAATCTGCCGGCCACCCATGTATTTAAAATTGCGGCTAATTTTAAAGTCTGACTTATTATTTACGCACTGGTGTCATCATGCAAAACATTCGTGTGGCCCTGGTCATCCAAAACTGCCCTGTAAACCGGTTTGCTTATAATCTTGCCCGGACAGTCAAACATGTTTCCGATGCAGCGCTACAACACGCCGATTTTGTGGTATTTCCTGAAATGAATCTCACAGGTTATGCCCCAGCAGATTTAAGCAATGCCGTGGCCCTTGATTCCGGATGGATGGATGAACTGACCCGACTTGCGCAAAAACATGAAATCGCCATACTCACAGGGCTCGTTGAAAAGGACCCTTCAGGAAAAATATACGCCACACACCTGGTGTTCCGCCCGGATCAACCTGTGACCCGGTACAGAAAAGTCCACCTATCTCCATTTGAGGCGCCCTATTTCACCTGTGGAGATGATGTAAAGGTATTTAAATTCAAAGGCGTTCATTTCGGAATCCAGCTGTGTTATGATGCCCATTTCCCAGAATTATCAACGGCGATGGCATTAAAAAAGGCGGATATTATTTTTTTCCCACATGCGTCGCCAAGGGGCACGCCCGGAGAAAAAAGTGCTTCCTGGAAACGCCATTTAACGGCCCGGGCTTATGATAATGCAGTATTTGTGGCAGCCGTCAATCAGGTCGGCGAAAACAATGCAGGACTTAAGTTCCCCGGGATTTCAATGATGTTCGGTCCCGACGGATTTTTGGCAGGTGAAAACATTGCATACAAAACTAAAATGGACACCCATGTACTGAACATATCGTTGCTTGAACACATCCGCACCCATAAAATGAGATATTTCCTGCCCAATCGACGGGAAAACCTCATTGATGGATAGGACACAGATGAAATGTAAAGGTGTTTTATTCCTATTCTTTACTGTTCTTTAATTTTCGTGCACCGGCCACATCCTTGACAAGTGCGTTACGATTTTGGATGTAGGCGTTACGTATTGCGGTGTAAGGATCTATAGCAGCTTTTTTGAACGCTTCATAATCTTCGATATAAAATGATGTCCAACTGACTTTTTCAAGTCCCCAGGCTCCCCAGGACACCTCCCAAGGCTGTGCATAATTGATGGGATTAACAAACCAATCCCCTGCCCGACCAACAACACCTCTCAAGGAACTGGGCCCCAGAACCGGCAACACCAGATAAGGTCCGCTGCCGATTCCGTATACCCCAAGGGTCTGGCCAAAATCTTCATCCTGAAGCTGAATACCCACATATTTTTGGGCAAAATTATTTAATCCGCCAAAACCAAGGGTTGTATTTATGAAAAAAGCGGAGAACTCCATACCTGCTGCCTCACCCTTACCCTGGAGCAGGTCATTAATAAAGCGGATTGGAAAAAACAGGTTGTTAAAAAAATTTTTAATCCCTTTACGGGCAACAAAGGGAACAACCCGGGTATACCCCTTGGCAATAGGCTTCAAGCCATACATGTAAAGCTTATCGTTAAAAACGAATACAGCGCGGTTCAATCCCTCAAGGGGATCCGCTATCATGGCATGGGGGCTCTGATCTGCCTGATCCTCCTGAAAAATATCAGTTTCAAATGCGTCATCCTCTGCCGAATCAAGGCCTGGCTCTAACCTAGGGGAAGGTGTTTGTCCGGCTTGATCGACGGTGTTGCCGGCAACAACCGTGCCTGTGATCAGTGTCAGGATCATCACAATAAGGACAAAATAAAATTTCATAAATATTTCTCCTCCGGGTTTAACCGTTATTGATTCAATTATCATCTTTAAAGATAAATTTTCTGACCAGTGATTCAATATCCAAGGCAGATTCGGTATTACTAAGCGATTCTTTGTCTTCAAGCATGATATCAGATCCCCCCGGAGAAATGGAAACAAATTTTTCGCCGATAATGCCTGCGGTTTTAATAGAGGCAATGCTGTCTTCGCTGAGTTCTATCCCTTGGTTGATCCTTAAATAGACCTTGGCTTCCAGACGCTCTTTGTCGAGCATGATTTCAGAGACATTGCCGATCTCAACGCCGGCCATTTCAATACTGGCACCGTCTTTTAAACCGCTTACTGAGGTGAAATATGCATACAGCGTATAACCTTTTGGGCTGAACATCGGGACACCACCCAGGACAATAGTAAGATACCCCGCACACAAGATACCGATAATTACAAAGATACCTACATACAATTCCTTATTTATTAATTTCATGAACCTGTCCTTAATTTTTTATGTATCAAGGCCCTTTCCCTGATATAAAAGCCTTTACGACCTCATTATCAGTCTGAAAAATCCCATCACTGTTTCCAAAATAAATAATCTTACCCTGGTCAAGCATGGCCACTCGCTGTGATACGGTAAAAATCTGTGGAATATCATGGCTGACAATAACAGCTGTAAAGCCAAATTCCTTCTGGTATGTGGAAATCATGGCATTAACACTGTTTCTTCTCACCGGATCAAGCCCGGACGTCGGTTCGTCAAAAAGAACGGCAACAGGCTCTGTGATCAAGGCCCGGGCAAGCGCCACACGCTTTCTTATGCCGCCTGATAGCTGGGCAGGATATTTAGTTTCGTGACTGCTGATCTCCAGCGCCGCCATTTTTTCCTTTACCCGCTGCCGGATCTGATCCATAGGTATCTTTTTCTTCTCAGTGAGAGGCAAAGCAATATTTTCCCACACCGTTAAAAAATCAAACAAGGCATTATCCTGAAACATATAGGATATCTGTTTGTGAAACCGATGTTTTTGAATATAGTCCATTTTAGTTGTGGGCATACCATTCACACAGACCTGCCCTGAATCAGGCTGCATAAGTCCGATGATATGCTTGAGCAACACGGATTTGCCGGTGCCGCTTTTTCCAATGACACAAGTCACCAGTCCTTTTTCAATGGAAAGATTTACCCCATCAAGCACATTATTGCCGGAAAAAGTTTTGTGAAGATCTATCAATTCAATGAAAGGGTGATCCATGATTAAACCAGAAAAGAGGTGATGATGTAATCGGAAACCAGAATAAGGATGCAGGAATTGACAACCGCATTCGTGGTGGCCAGGGATACGCTTTTAGCCCCCTGCCCTGTCTCAGTCCCTGACATATGGGCAAAAAAACCTTTGTAGCAGCACATCGTAGAGACGATCGCGCCAAATACCAGGGCTTTGATAAACCCACCGGTGACATCTGCAAGTTCAATGCTCCGGATCACTCTGTCCATATATATATATTGGTTAACATCCAGCATCACGACACCGGTTAGAAACCCGCCGAATATGCCTGTAACATCAAAAAGAGCAGTTAAAAGCGGAAAGCTGATAATGGAGGCTGCAAGGCGAGGAGAGAAGGTGAATCGAACCGGATGAATATCCATGGTTACAAGGGCGTCAATCTGTTCTGAAATCCGCATGACACCAATCTCCGCAGCCATGGCAGACCCGGCCCGGGCCGTAATCATGATGGCGGACAGCACGGGCCCAAGTTCACGGATAAGTGTCATGGCAACGGCGGATCCAAGGGACGCCTCAGAACCAAAATCCACCAGGGTGTAGTACCCTTGAAGCCCAAGTACCATCCCGGTAAACAAAGCGGTTAAAACGATGACAAACATGGATTTGTAACCAATAAACCACACCTGTTCCATAATCTTGGAGACCTGAACAAAAGGCATGAAATTACGCCATATGCCCTGGAAGAAGAAAATCGATATGCGACCAAGGGATCGGGTGTCGTCAATGCAGGCTACGCCTAATTTTTCAATACGGGGTTTGATCATATCTTATATCTTATAGGCGTTCTTTGTTGAAAAAACAAGCGGTTTAAAGCCGATGCCCCTACATCTCCCTCCTTGATCCGAAATTCATTCCTCAGACAAAAAGATTTGACACGTGTTAATTATTTTAATACGTACTGTTCTAAAGATAGTACAAATTTGCATCCAGGACAAATACCATGACCCAAAAAATCACCCTGAGTATACCCGACAGGCTCCATGAAAAGCTTAATGAATGGCGAAGCGCTTTTAATCTTTCAAAAATGTTTCAAGACGCGTTGAGTGATGCCATTGAAAAAAAAGAGGCTTTCAGTAAAAAATTAAGTGAAGAATTTGACATGACCCAGATTATAAACCGGCTGCAGCAGGAAAAGGAACAATGGCTTAAAAATTTTTACAATGCCGGCCGGAAGAGAGGGTTTGGCTGGGCCCAGGGTGCCCATTACCAGGATTTATTATACGTGCTGGATTGTGATGGTACGTGCGATTCCGGTCAAGATATTGTCCAGCACAGTCGTTTTAAAGCATATTTCAAAGATCTTTACGATGCCCATGATTTGACCCGCTACGCCCAACAAGGTGGTGTTGATCATGAAAAAAAATTTCTCCAAGGCTGGTTTGATGGGGTCAACGCATTCTGGAATGAAGTTAGGGAGTACATTTAGATATGAAAAAAGCAGCCACGATACTCGGTATTGATGCCGGATCCGTATCCGTTCATCTTGCAATTGTTGATATGAACGGAACTCTTTTGCATAAAGCATCTGAATATCACCATGGCGATGTCAAGGCATGTTTGACAAAAATGCTCGCTCATAAGGCCGTTTCATCCGTGACCCATGTGGCTAAAACGGCATCCACACCGGCAGATGTCAATGCAGCGATTTGTGTTGACGAACAGGTGGCTGTCATACTTGGTGCCCGCCACCTACATAAACATTTCAGTGCTATTTTGCATGTGGGTGGAGAAAAATTTTTCTTAAGCCTGTTTGACAACAACGGCAATTATAGGGGGCAGCGGCAAAATTCGGGATGTGCTGCGGGCACCGGTGCATTCCTGGACCAGCAGGCTGGCCGGATTAATCTGCAGGGGTCAGAAAAAATTTCATCCATGGCCCTTGAAAACTGCGGCCGACGGCCGGATATCGCCACCCGGTGCGCGGTCTTTGCAAAGACCGATCTGATCCATGCCCAACAGCAGGGCTATGATCTTAAACAAATCTGTGACGGGCTTTGCTACGGACTTGCCAGAAACATTACCAACACCTTGTTCAAACAGGATATCCCGGAAAATGATATTATATTCTGCGGCGGTGTCGCCAAAAACAATGCCGTTAAAAAGCATCTTGAATCCATTATAGGAAAACCGCTCATCAAAGGAGAACATACCCTGGTTTATGGTGCCATGGGCGCAGCATTGTGTCTTGCGGATGACATAAAAAATTGCCAAAAACCTGCCCGGCCATTGAATGATATCAGCAACTTTTTCCTGAAAAAAACAAAAGCCAAAGAGGGGCTTAACCCAGCCCTTCATCTTACCCTGTCTAATTATCCTGACTTTTCATCCGTTGCAACCCTTAATTTTGAGTCTGTTGAAATTGAAATTTTTAAACCTATTGTCAGCAATTCTATCATTAAAGGATTTTTAGGGCTTGATGTGGGCTCAACCAGCACAAAAAGTATCATTATTGACCAGGATGGAGAGCCGGTTGCCGGATTTTACACCCGAACCGCATCAAGGCCTGTGGAAGCTGTGCAGCGCGTATTTAAAGCCTGTGATCATCTTATGTCTGACAAAAAGGTGGTTTTCCAGATCCAGGGTTGTGGTACCACGGGCTCCGGACGACGCATTTCCGGCAAAATCATTGGTGCGGACTTAGAACCTGATGAGATCACCGCCCATGCTACAGCAGCCGTAAATCTCCACCCGGATGTGGATACCATCATAGAAATCGGTGGCCAGGACGCCAAGTTTACCTTGGTAAAAAACGGCCAGGTGACCTCGTCGGTTATGAATACGGTATGTGCAGCAGGTACCGGCAGCTTTATTGAGGAACAAGCCATGCGCCTCAACTGTCCGTTAACAGAGTATTCCAACAGAGCTCAAGGTATTGCAGCGCCCGTATCCAGTGACCGGTGTACCGTATTCATGGAAAGGGACATCAACTATTTTTTTGCCGAGGGCTATGGGAAAAACGAAATTCTGGCATCCGTACTTCATTCGGTGCGAGACAATTACCTGACCAAGGTCGCCAATATTGCTCAAATCGGTACCCGGGTTGTTTTTCAAGGCGCTACGGCCCGGAACAGAGCCCTTGTGGCAGCCTTTGAACAAAAATTGAACAAACCCATCCATGTATCCCGATATTGCCACCTCACCGGCGCCCTTGGCATTGCGCTGATGGCCAGACAGATGATGGAACAAGGGGAGCTGTCCGAATCAAACTTCAGGGGATTTAACCTGTGGAAAGAGCCTATTCCCGTACGTCAGGAAGTTTGCAGACTTTGCACCAACCACTGCAAAATCACCATTGCTGAAGTAAAAGGAGAGACGCTGGCCTATGGTTTTTTGTGTGGCAGGGACTACCAGACGAAAAAACGGATAAACGCTTCCGGCCTTCATGACCTTTTAGGCATGAGAAAAGAAGTACGCAACAGCACACTTCCCGGGCCGCTTGTTTGTAACGATAATGAAAAAAAAATAACCATTGGCCTGCCCAATGCACTTCACATGGTCCAGGATCTTGATTTCTGGCAGATTTTTTTCAAGGAACTTGGATTGAAGGTGGTGACCAGCCTCAAATGCACCACCCCTGTCAAACAAGGTAAACAGATTGCCGGTGCCGAATTTTGTGCGCCTTTCCTTGCGCTGCACGGCCATGTGCAATTTCTTGAGGATAAATGTGATTACATTTTCCTGCCCTTTTATTTTGAAGACAAAACCAGCGAAAAAGGGTTTCGCCGGCACCACTGCTACTATACGCAGTTTGCTCCGGCAATTATAAGCCGCCTGACAAAACCGGGAAAAATATTGTCTCCCATGGTCAGATATCTGTATACGAGCTTCTATACAAAAAAACAGTTATATGACACATTAAATAAAATAGGTGCACAACTCTCCTTTTTTGACATATCATCGGCCTGGGACCGAGCACTCTCCGCTCAAAAAAATTTGGAAAGCGCCCTTAACGGGCTGTGGGCGTCCAAAGGGTCCAGCACAAAAGCCAATGTACTGTTGCTTGGTCGGCCATATACGGTGCTATCGCCTGCAATGAACAATAATATCCCAAGCATTTTTGCCAACCTGGGAATCAAAACATTTTTTAATGATATGATCGATCTGGAAAACATTGATTATTCGCCCATCGAGCCATTGCTCAAACAGATTCACTGGAAACACGCGGCACAAAATCTAAAAGCAGCCTTTGTTGCCGCCACGACCCCAAACCTGTATCCGGTTTACATTTCATCGTTCAGATGTGCGCCTGATGCCTTTGCCGTAGATTACTTCAAGGAGATCATGGCATCGGCCAACAAGCCCTATTTGGTACTGGAACTGGATGAACACGATTCCAGTGTGGGATACGAAACCCGTATTGAAGCGGCTGTCCGGGCGTTTGAAAACCACAGACGCCGGGATCTGCCGCCACAAAGCACAGATATATCTTTATTTGCCCCGAAATTTGATAAAAGCATTGGCCAAAAAACCGTTATTTTCCCCAACTGGGACGCCATTTCAGGCCACCTCATAGTCAATATTTTCAAAAATGAGGGGTATAATGCCCTATTGATGGAAGAGAGCCAGGAGACTCTTAAAAAAGCGCTTCTAACAAATACCGGACAATGTCTCCCCCTAAATGCCGTGGCATCAGGCTTTATCCACACCGTGGAAAAAAACGGGTTATCCCCGGAAAACACAGTTTTATGGCTGAATGAGTCTGATATTGCCTGCAATATTAAAATGTACCCCTACCATATCCAGAAAATTTTTACCCGCCATGGAAAAGGCTTTGAAAAAGCCAGGGTCTATTTAGGAGAACTTTCTCTATTTGATTTAGGGTTCAAGGCATCAACCAACACCTATTTTGCATATATGTTTGGCGGACTTTTCAGAAGCATCGGCTGCAAGATCAGGCCTTATGAAATAAACAAAGGACAAACCAATGCGGCGTTGCGAACCGCAGGTTCCATCATGGGTACGGCATTTCTTACGGGCGGATCAAAGGAAAAAGCCCTGAAGGAAATTATGTCCATATTTGAACAAATCCCTGTGAAAAAAGAAACACGGCCAAAGGTAGGAATATTCGGGGATCTGTATGTCAGAGACAACCGAATAATGAATCAGAATCTGATCCAATTCATTGAGGATAATGGTGGAGAGGTGGTGACCACACCATATTATCAGTATGTTCAGATCATCGCCAATGCCTACTTTAAAAAATGGTTCAAAGAAGGCAAATATATGAGCCTGATTTCAAACAAAGCCCTTCTGGCTGCGGTAAGAACCATGGAAAAAAAGTATTACCCATTTTTTGCACCGTTTTTTAATGAAACGGAACTTAAGGTCAATGCATCCTATGAACATATCCTTGACACCTACGGTATGCTGCCCGAGCATACCGGAGAATCCATGGATAACCTGCTAAAAATCCACTATATGGTCAATGAACATCCAGGCTTAGCACTTCTGGTTGCCGTCAATCCGGCATTTTGCTGTCCCGGCCTTGTCACCGAGGCAATGTCCTCACAGATTGAAAAAAAGGTCGGAATTCCCATTATCAATATTACTTATGATCTGTCCGGAGGTAACAAAAACAAGGTAGTGGTGCCTTTCCTGAAATATTTGAAAACGCCCCCCTATTCCCAGAGCCGGAAGGCCTTTGTCTGACGTTTGGCCGGCAGATACGCTTTGATTTCAGGATATTTTTTTAAAAAATCATTCTGAAATTGAATCCGCTTAACATTAAACCGGTTGTGGGAGTCAACCGCCCTGCGGTAACGCAGATAATACTCATCATAATTTTTTAAATGGATTGTACTTTCCGCCTTGGTTATGAGGTCAAAATTTTGGAAACAAAACCGCAGCAGGGTTTCAAAATTATCCAGATAATTTTCAAGGCTTTTAAAATGTGCAATCACAATGCGATTGCTGTAGAATCGTTGAATTTCATACACCCACTGCAGATCCTTTTGGGAGAAAAAATCCCTATGATTTTCCACAAACTCAACCATCTGTTTAATGGCAGCCTGGTTATCATGCATGGCCTGGCGAAGTTCGCCTATAAATATAATAGTTTGCTCAAGTTTATCTGCCTTTGACTGGACCTTGGACCGCTCCTCAAGTTCAACTAAGTCATCGTCCAGATTCTGGGTGGTCAATTTAAGAATTTCACTGTAACGGATAAGCTGCCGGGTAACAGGCGGCAAATAATCATATTTATATTTTTCTTTCATTTTCGAATAGATATAAATTTCACCGGCAACCACAAGGGCAAAGCAACTCCCAAAAATAAAACACAAAATCAAGCCTTTGGCTTTTCTGGATTTTAATATAAAATACGGGGTGGTTACAGGCGCTGCAAACACAATGGCCGCCCACCATTTAGGAAGATTCCGGCGCTTGCATGCCACAAACATAAGACCGGATAAAATCAAAATAAATGAAAAATAGATATAATACACCTGTTAAAAATTCCTATGGGGGTTAATTGTTCCTATGGGTTTTAACGGTATAACCAAGGCCGTCGGACTTTAAAGTCACAGCACCCATCATATCCGTTCGAAAAATTGAGATCCTGTTCTCCCGATACCGCTGTAAAACCATCCGGCAAGGGAACTTATGCCTGTTCATATAACCGCACGAGATTATGACGTCTGACGGGCTCACGGCATCAAGGAAAAGTTCACTTGAGCTGGAACAGCTGCCATGATGGGGTGCCATGAGGATATTTGATTGAAGGCTAAAATTCTTTGTATGTACAAGTTCTTTTTCCCTATTTTTCTCAATATCGCCTGGAAATAAGATGGAAAAGGATAAAAAATCAAGCTGGGTAACAAGACTATTGTTATTATCATTGTCTCCTAAATGTGGGTCTTTTCCAAGAATATTTATTCTGACCTGACCCCATGAAAACCGGCAAGGATCAGGACCTGGAGTTATGATTTTGATATCTTTTTCTTCAGCCATATGCATCAAAGCTTTAAAAACAAGAGAAGAAGATGTACCATTATTTTTTATCCATTGTCTGACCTTAAAATTTTCAAAAATAAAACAAAGGCCATTCATGTGATCACTGTCCGGATGCGTTAGAAGAACGGCATCAAGCGAATAAACCCAATTTTTCCATAAAAAGGGCCCAACAATATACCGGCCGGTATCAAAACTGGAACGACCGCCAAATCCACCGGCATCAATGAGCAGAATTTTTCCGTCAGGCGTGATGATAACGGCGGCATTGCCTTGACCTACATCCAAGGTGTGCACCACAAGCTTTCCCGGATAAAATCGTTTCAACATCCCTTGGCCCGTGGATATGATACCGGCCCCAATCAAAAGAAACGTTAGGTATATAGCCCGTTTGTTCTTCTCCATGATCGCAAATCCAAGGCAAAGTATCAATGCATAATAAATGATAATTTCGCTTGGCCGTGGCGTGACGACCCTGGCCCAAGTCCAGTCAAATCCTGAAACCCAATGAATGACCTGAAGACAATATGATAGAATGTGAATATCTAAAGTTAACAAAAGATGGGCAAGGCCAGGCCAAAAAGTTATAGACACAAGCCCTGCCAACCCCAGAGGCAGACATAAAAAACCAATAACAGGAATCATGACAAAATTGGTTCCTACCTGGACCATGGAAAACATATTAAAATAAAACGCGGTTAAAGGGGTTGCGCCAATCCCTGCAAAGACCGTTGTTAAAATAGTTAAACAGATTCTTTTAATCCATTTATTTTCAGGCAGCCCGAGGGTTTTCCCAAGGAAAATAAAACCCGAAATAATAAAAAAAACACAGAAGAATGAAAGTTGAAAAGAAATAGAAAACAAGGCGCCTGGATCAATAAAGAGAATCAAACATGCGGCAAAATAAAGGGTGTTTAAAGGATCTTTCTCTTTTTCAATGAGAAAGGACGTTAAAAAAACAGCAGCCATGATTAACGCCCTTTGGGTGGAAGGTGAAAATCCGGCAAAAAAAGCGTAGATCGTCAAAGGTAAAAGCGTGAGAAAACCAGCTGTTTTTTTTGCTCGTCCGGTTATAACATAAGACGGTTGGCGGTTTAATATGTAGACGAAAAGGGAATAAAAACCAAACCCCACAAGAGACATGTGCAATCCTGAAACAGCTAAAATGTGTGAAAGCCCTGCTTTGGAAAAATCATCACGGGTGCTTTCATGAATCATCTCCTTTTGCCCGGTAACCAGAGCAGTGAGCACAGCCCTGGCCTGCTTGGCAAAGAAATCAGGAGGATTTTCATCTGTGCTTTGGGAGGCTATGGCAACAGTGCTTGAAAAGCGGAACCGGGTTCTTTGCAAAAACCGCATGGTCAGGGCAACAAAACTGCAATCAAGCCCGCCAGTTTGTATAATGTTGTGAAAATTAGCGTAAACACTGCCGGTTATACCTTTAAGACGCATCCTAAACTCATAATCATATCCTCCGGGATTAGAAAAATTGCGTATGGCCCTGATTTTTGATGTAAGGATTATGTGTTCGCCATATCGCAATGACCGCACTGATTTTTTTGAATAATCATGATACACGGTTAGAATTAATTTTCCGACTGCAGGCTCAGTATCAATATTGCTGCAATTGATGGTGTATCTGGTTTTATTGGGATATTTTTTAGGAAGGGAGTTGATCGTACCTGAAATCCGGTGGGATTTACCATTGCAAAATCTTACAACATGTTGATCAGAATAATCGGGAGTGCAGATGCCTGCCATGCGAAAAATTGTCATTCCAAACGCAGCAAGGCATGACAGGAAAATAAATTTATCAGGTTTGGATAGAATAAAAAAAATGATGGCAGCCAGACACACCCCAAGAAAGTATATCCATGGTGAAAGCAATGCCCAGTGCCCTGCGATGATACCTGTAACACAGGACAGGAAGATAAAGAACATCGGCGCAAGAATTAGCTTATGCCTCGCGTTCACCTATGCCCCCTTAGATAGTGTTGGATTGAACACTATTCATTAATCATGTCAGGATGAGATTCTTTTAATATCTGCTCCAAGGCCCTTAAATTTTTTTTCAATGGTCTCATAACCTCGATCCATATGATAAACACGACTGATAACAGTGGTTCCTTGTGCAATTAATCCTGCAATCACAAGGGAAGCACTGGCGCGAAGGTCCGATGCCATAACAGGTGCGCCCTGAAGATGTGATACACCTCGAACGTTAGCGATATTCCCCCCGGAAATTTTAATATCAGCCCCCATGCGCAGCAATTCATTTGCGTGGATAAACCGATTTTCAAAGATGGATTCATGAATCACACTGTTGCCCTGGGCAATGGTCATCAATGCCATAAATTGAGCCTGCATATCAGTGGGAAAGCCAGGATATGGGAGTGTTTTTATGTCAATATTTTTGATGGTTTCACAACCCTTAACATGTATCCTATCCTCGAAAGTATCAACAATTGCCCCTGTGGCCTTAAGCTTACTGATAACACCACCTAAATGATCCGGCACACAATCTCGGATCACCACATCTCCCATAGTCGCTGCGGCTGCTGCCATAAAAGTGCCGGTTTCAATCCGGTCCGGTATCACACGACAGGTCGCACCATGAAGTTGACTCACACCATCAATGGTAATAATGGGGGTTCCGGCACCGCTGATGTTCGCCCCCATTATATTTAATGCGTCTGCTAAACATACAATTTCAGGTTCCCTTGCCGCATTCCTGAGTTTGGTCTGACCTTGGGCCAAAACGGCTGCCATCATAAGGTTTTCCGTACCTGTTACCGTAGGAATATCAAAATAAACATCGTTTCCGATCAGCCCGTCTTTAGCCGTCGCTTCAATGTATCCGCCGGAAATTGAAATGGTGGCCCCCATTGCTTCAAGACCTGAAAGATGCATATTTACGGGACGAGCACCAATAGCACACCCGCCGGGCATAGAAACCCTGGCTCTACCAAATCTTGCCACAAGTGGGCCTAATACCAGAATAGAAGCTCGCATCTTTCTAACCAATTCATACTCAGCTTCTATTTTATCGATCCCTGATCCATCAACAATAAATGTATGGTCTTCAAATTTGCAAGATGCGCCAAGATCTTCAAGAAGCATAAATATAGAGGAGATGTCCATCAGGCGGGGTACATTTTCAAACGTGGAAATTCCATCCACAAGGATACTTGATGCAATTAGTGGAAGCGCAGCATTTTTGGCTCCACTGATAAAGACTTCCCCTTTTAGCTGCCGGCCACCGTTGATTTGTATTTTATCCATTAAATAAATTCATTCCTGGTTTGAAAGAAAGATTAATCGTTGAATAAGTGCAGATAAACAAGCAACACGACAATCTTAAATATTTATAAATATGGGCGTCTTTTAGCACATAATATTAAATTTTAAAATATGTTTTGCCTAAACCATCTTTATTTAAACGTACTTTAGAAATAGCAAAACAGGACTATGCCCACTCTTGACGTCTATTTTTGTGTGGGTTATTATAGCTATAAACATCAACATGGGATAAAGGAAGTGAAGGATTATGAAAACCATACAAATGACACTTGACGATGACCTCGTTGCAACTGTTGATAAAATTTCTAAAGCGCTTAGCACTAACCGCTCAGCTTTTACAAGAAAGGCCTTACGAGACGCCATCAATAAGTATAAACTTGAACAGTTAGAGCTTAAACATAAAGAGGGATATTTACGTCAGCCTGTAACACCTGATGAATTCATTGAATGGGAAGACGAGCAGGTTTGGAGCGACTAATGAAGCGTGGTGAAATACGTTGGTATAAATTTTCAAAACCAGACAAAAAAAGGCCCGTCCTAATTTTAACTCGCGATTCAATAATAGAGTACCTTGGTGAAGTTACTGTAGCCCCTGTTACGACTAAGATACGAGACATACCATCAGAATTATTTCTCTCTAAAATTGAAAATTCTATGAAAAATGATTGTGCTGTAAACTGTGACCATATACAAACTGTTTCAAAGGGGAAAATTGGAGCATTAATTACTTCGCTTTCCAAAAGCGAAATGGCTCAAGTAGGAAAAGCTATTGAATTTGCACTTGATTTATAAAAAGCGCATCGGGATCGGACTCCCCAAGATTTCATTTTGACACTTACAGTTACACCCATAAAAAAACGGGGATTTCATTCTTGAGCCTTAAAACCCTTGAACCCCCCGTCTTTTCTATATGGTACCGAAGAAGGGACTTGAACCCCCACGCCTCACGGCACTAGATCCTAAGTCTAGCGTGTCTACCAGTTCCACCACTTCGGCAAAGCAACAAAATCTTAAATTCGAATAACTCTTATACTTGAATATTAGCTAATATGTCAAGTCTCAAATAAAATATACAAGATAAAATTGAAAAGGTTCTGATAATCGCTGTGATAATCAGAACCTTTTGAAAAAGAACCGGCGGCGTTCTACTCTCCCACACAGTCTCCCATGCAGTACCATCGACGCTAAAGAGCTTAACTTCCGTGTTCGAGATGGGTACGGGTGTGGCCTCTTCGCCATCGCCACCGGTTACACTGGTCGGACCTGGAACTTCAGAATGCTTCAAACTGCCATTATTCCATGGATCCAAATATGTAATCTGTTGCAGTAAAATCAAAAGTTGCTATGTCGTTATGTTGATGCAGATTTTAGTGAAATTCAAGGCGCAAGCAGGTGTTTTAAATAAGGTGTAGTGGACTACTCCGTTTTAAAACACATGCGAAGCAACGAAGAATTTCGCAAAATATGCTTCAACATCAAAGTATCTAAATTTATTCGTGGAAAAAAGTGGCTAAGCCTCACGACCTATTAGTACTGGTAAGCTCAACATGTTGCCATGCTTACACACCCAGCCTATCAACCTTGTAGTCTTCAAGGGGTCTTCAGTCTAAAGAAGGGATATCTAATCTTGAAGTTGGCTTCCCGCTTAGATGCTTTCAGCGGTTATCCATACCCAACTTGGCTACCCAGCAATGCCGTTGGCACGACAACTGGAACACCATTGGTTGGTCCAATCCGGTCCTCTCGTACTAGGATCAGATCTCCTCAAATATCCTGCGCCCACGAAAGATAGGGACCAAACTGTCTCACGACGTTTTAAACCCAGCTCACGTACCACTTTAATTGGCGAACAGCCAAACCCTTGGGACCTGCTCCAGCCCCAGGATGTGATGAGCCGACATCGAGGTGCCAAACCGCCCCGTCGATGTGAACTCTTGGGGGCGATAAGCCTGTTATCCCCGGCGTACCTTTTATCCGTTGAGCGACGGCCCTTCCATTCAGAACCGCCGGATCACTAAGACCTACTTTCGTACCTGCTCGAAATGTCTCTCTCGCAGTCAAGCTCCCTTATGCCCTTGCACTCTACGGCTGGTTTCCAATCAGCCTGAGGGAACCTTCGCGCGCCTCCGTTACTCTTTGGGAGGCGACCGCCCCAGTCAAACTACCCACCAGACACTGTCCCAAATCCGGGTTACGGACCATGGTTAGAACACTGAAATATGAAGGGTGGTATTTCAAGGGTGACTCCACACACACTGGCGCGCATGCTTCAAAGTCTCCCACCTATCCTGCACATCATATCCCAAAATCCAATGTCAAGCTGTAGTAAAGGTGCCGGGGTCTTTCCGTCTTTTCGCGGGTAGACGGTATCTTCACCGCCACTGCAATTTCGCTGAGTCCCTGGTTGAGACAGTGTGGAAGTCGTTACGCCATTCGTGCAGGTCGGAACTTACCCGACAAGGAATTTCGCTACCTTAGGACCGTTATAGTTACGGCCGCCGTTTACCGGGGCTTCAGTTCAGTGCTTCGCTAAAAGCTAACAAATCCCCTTAACCTTCCGGCACCGGGCAGGCGTCAGACCCTATACCTCGTCTTGCGACTTTGCAGAGTCCTATGTTTTTAGTAAACAGTCGCTACCACCAATTCTCTGCGGCCCCCAACCGCTTTGTAAAGTATAATACTAACCGTCAGGGGCATACCTTCTCCCGAAGTTACGGTATCATTTTGCCGAGTTCCTTAACCAGGGTTCTCTCAAGCGCCTTGGGATACTCTCCCCACCTACCTGTGTCGGTTTACGGTACGATCACCTGTCATCTCGATAGAGGCTTTTCTTGGCAGCATGGGTGCAGTCACTTTATGGGATAAATCCCTCGACGTAACTTCTCGGCCTTAAAAAGATCCGGATTTGCCTGGATCTTAAGCCTACAAGCTTGAACCGCCTATTCCAACAGACGGATGACTTGCCCTCCTGCGTCCCCCCATTTCTCAAACGATAACAAGGTGGTACAGAAATATTAATCTGTTTTCCATCGACTACGCCTTTCGGCCTCGCCTTAGGGATCGACTAACCCTGAGAAGATTAGCTTTACTCAGGAAACCTTGGGTTTTCGGCGAGCGGGCCTCTCACCCGCTTTATCGCTACTCATGTCAGCATGGGCACTTGTGACATCTCCACACAACCTCGCGGTTGCGATTCTATGACGACACAACGCTCTCCTACCAATGAAATAAATTTCATTCCGCAGCTTCGGTACTATGCTTTAGCCCCGATACATTTTCGGCGCAGATCCACTCGACCAGTGAGCTATTACGCTTTCTTTAAAGGATGGCTGCTTCTAAGCCAACCTCCTGGTTGTCTGGGCATTCCCACATCCTTCTCCACTTAGCATAGATTTGGGGACCTTAGCTGGCGGTCTGGGTTGTTTCCCTCTCGTCCGCGGAACTTAGCTCCCGCGGGCTGACTCCCGTATTCTGACTTTTTGGTATTCGAAGTTTGATTAGGTTTGGTAATCTGGTGAGACCCCTAGCCCATTCAGTGCTCTACCTCCAAAAAGAAACATACGAGGCTATACCTAAATATATTTCGGAGAGAACCAGCTATCTCCAGGTTTGTTTGGCCTTTCACCCCTATCCACACCTCATCCGAACAGTTTTTAACCTGTGACGGTTCGGGCCTCCACGAGATTTTACTCCCGCTTCACCCTGGACATGGATAGATCACCTGGTTTCGGGTCTACTCAATGCAACTTACGCCCTATTCAGACTCGCTTTCGCTACGGCTACACCTATCGGCTTAACCTTGCCGCATTAAGTAACTCGCTGACTCATTATGCAAAAGGCACGCGGTCACACTAAAAGTGCTCCCACAGCTTGTAAGCAAACGGTTTCAGGTACTATTTCACTCCCCTAACAGGGGTACTTTTCACCTTTCCCTCACGGTACTGGTACGCTATCGGTTGTCAAGTCGTATTTAGCCTTATGTGATGGTCCACACAAATTCCCACAGAATTTCTCGTGTTCCGCAGTACTTGGGAGTGCAAAAATAAGAGAGATCACTTTCGCTTACAGGACTGTCACCTGCTATGGTTCAGCTTTCCAGCTGATTCAGCTAATGATTTCTTTTGTAACTTATTGAATCCTCCGAAACAGATTCATATTGCATCCCGCGACCCCGTTAACGCAACGCTTTCGGGCTTGACACGTTAACGGTTTGGGCTGGTCCCCGTTCGCTCGCCGCTACTTAGGGAATCGTTATTACTTTCTATTCCTGGGGGTACTAAGATGTTTCAGTTCTCCCCGTTACCCTCCTTAACCTATGTATTCAGTTAAGGATGACACGGTATTAGCCGTGCCGGGTTGCCCCATTCAGAAATCCACGGATCAAAGGATGTTTAGCTCCTAACCGAGGCTTATCGCAGCTTTCCACGTCTTTCTTCTTCACTTGACACCAAGGCATCCGCCGTTTGCTCTTAGTAGCTTAGCCACTATTCCACAAATAAGTTTAAACGCTTTGATGTTTTCGAAAAAATTGTGAACTTCTTCGTTGCTTCACGTCAATTTTAAAACAGCGTAGTCTACTACGCTTTATTTAAAATTGCCGCTCGCGCCTCGAATTTCAGCAATTTTTTCTTCAACATAGCATGGAGTGATTGATTTTCATCTTTCACACCATTTTATATATTAAGTTGATGTAGTGCCCTATGGCACTTTATCAACAACGCTATTGATATTTACTACAACAAATTGTCAAAGAGCAATGAGAGTGCGGTTACTTAAATTTCTCCGGTTTGATCTCTCAAAGTTGGTCAGTGAATCGGAAAAAAGCTATATATATTTCTTTCCTTTGAAAGGAGGTGATCCAGCCGCTGATTCCTCAACGGCTACCTTGTTACGACTTCACCCCAGTTATCAACCATACCTTAGGCGCCTGCTCCTATAAATAGTTAGCCCAGCGACGTCGGGTATAATCAACTCCCATGGTGTGACGGGCGGTGTGTACAAGGCCCGGGAACATATTCACCGTGGCATGCTGATCCACGATTACTAGCGATTCCAACTTCATGGGGTCGAGTTGCAGACCCCAATCCGGACTGAGATAGGCTTTTGGGATTCGCTTCTCCTTGCAGAGTCGCTGCCCTTTGTACCTACCATTGTAGCACGTGTGTAGCCCTGGATATAAGGGCCATGAGGACTTGACGTCATCCCCGCCTTCCTCCCGGTTGACCCGGGCAGTCTCGTTAGAGTTCCCACCATTATGTGCTGGCAACTAACGATAAGGGTTGCGCTCGTTGCTGGACTTAACCAAACATCTCACGACACGAGCTGACGACAGCCATGCAGCACCTGTCTCTGTGCTCCCGAAGGCACTATTGGCATTACCCAATATTCACAGGATGTCAAACCCAGGTAAGGTTCTTCGCGTTGCGTCGAATTAAACCACATGCTCCACCGCTTGTGCGGGCCCCCGTCAATTCCTTTGAGTTTTAGTCTTGCGACCGTACTTCCCAGGCGGTACACTTAATGCGTTAGCTTGGGCACAGCAGATTTTAATATCCGCCACACCGAGTGTACAACGTTTACTGCGTGGACTACCGGGGTATCTAATCCCGTTCGCTACCCACGCCTTCGCGCCTCAGCGTCAATATCGGTCCAGAGAGATGCCTTCGCCATCGGTGTTCCTCCTGATATCTACGAATTTCACCTCTACACCAGGAATTCCTCTCTCCTCTCCCGTATTCAAGTCTTGCTGTTTCAAGTGCACTTCCGGGGTTGAGCCCCGAGCTTTCACACCTGACGGACAAGACCGCCTGCGCGCCCTTTACGCCCAATAATTCCGAATAACGCTTGCGCCCCCCGTGTTACCGCGGCTGCTGGCACGGAGTTAGCCGGCGCTTCCTCCACTGGTACCGTCAATAGAATCCACTATTAATAGAATCTAACTTCTTCCCAGTTGACAGAGCTTTACGACCCAAAGGCCTTCTTCACTCACGCGGCGTTGCTGCGTCAGGGTTTCCCCCATTGCGCAAAATTCCTCACTGCTGCCTCCCGTAGGAGTCTGGACCGTGTTCCAGTTCCAGTGTGGCTGATCATCCTCTCAGACCAGCTAACCATCGTTGCCTTGGTAGGCCTTTACCCCACCAACTAGCTAATGGTACGCAAACTCATCCCCAAACAATTGCTTTCAAGAAGAGGCAATCTTTCATCAATCTACTTGTGTAAACCGACTTTATCCGGTATTAGCTACCCTTTCGAATAGTTATCCCAGGCTTGAAGGCAGATTATCTACGTGTTACTCACCCGTGCGCCACTCTACTCGAGATTGCAAGCAATCTCTTTCTCGTTCGACTTGCATGTGTTAAGCACGCCGCCAGCGTTCATTCTGAGCCAGGATCAAACTCTCCAGTTATAATCCTTTACTAAAACTTTTTAAGGTCTGCACTTAAAGCCTAAGCCCAAAGCGCATTGTCATTGACCCGCTCTTTTCTTTTTCACTGACCAATTTTCAAAGATCAAAATTCTTCTCACAACCTCAGAAGAACTCGATAAGAATATACAAAAACAAAATCTTTGTCAAATGTTTTTTTCATATATTCAGTTCAAAATCAAAACTCCCATGCCGGCATGAAAAGTCAGCATGGGAGTCGATAACTATAATAATATAGAATTCCCAATTAAAGACTTGTACGCTGCGTCACGTATCCTGAACGCAAATTTGATTTTTATTGACTTCGAACATTTTGGGTCCAACCCCTTTTACCTTCATAATATCTTCTATATTTGTAAAAGGTGTGTTTTTACGAAATTCGATTATTCTGTCAGCAATGGCATCGCCAACATATTTTAATGTTATCAATTGTTCTTTGGGGGCAGTATTAATGTTTACCTTCTTTGCGTCAGCCATTGCCGGCATTGAACAAAGGGTCACCATCACGCAAACCAGAATACAAAAACTTCTTTTTAACTTTGTTTCCACACTTCCTCCTTATTACATTATATTGATAATATAAATCTGCACATTTAGATTGCAGACCCAAAACGCATTTTAATCAACATGAAAAAAGAAAATGGAAGTTGAACAAACAAAATTTAGACGTGTCAAATCAAAAAGCAGCTTAATCAATTCAACAATAGATATTTGCATATACTATTAAAAGCCTAATAAAACATCAATAACTTTTTTTGCCTTTGTGATAGTCGGCAAAAAAAATAACCGATTAGTATTTTATATTTTTAATGCCAAGCGCCTTTGCCAGAGCCTTTCTGGCACCAGCCTCACCATGAACCAGCCGGATCTCTTTGGGTGCCTCTCCCATTGACCGTACCCAGTCCACCAGCTCCGCCTGATCGGCATGGGCAGAATATCCCGACAGCCTATGAACCCGGGCCTGGACCGCCACCTTTTGCTCAATAATCCGACGTCCAAGCGTCCCTCTGGCCTGGTATCCTACAAAAAAGATATCATTTTTTGGATCATCCAGGCCCTGCTCGAGATGATCCAAAATCCGCCCGCCGGTACACATACCGCTGCCGGCAATAATAATCCCCGGGCCCTCAAAAGCCAGCAGCCGCTTATGATCCTGGAATCGCTCCACCGAATACAACTGTTTGAAATCTATGGGGTGCTCCCCATGTGCTTTGAGTTCCTTTGCCTCCTGGTCCCAGAAGTCAGCCATCCTTTCATAAATTTTCGTAATCTCAAGACCCAGTGGAGAATCAATAAAAACCGGCACCTGCACACCGATCCTGTCCAGTTCATAAATCAGTTCCTGGGTTCTTCCCAGGGAAAAAGCCGGGATATAAATGATGCCCTTGTCCTTCAACGCTTTTTCCACCATTTTCCCAAGAGTCTTCACCCTAAGGATGCGATTTTCATGTATTCTGTCGCCATAGGTGGCTTCAAGCACCAAAAGGTCACAAGATTCAGAGGTATCCGGATCCGGCAGAACCGGCGTATTCTTACATCCCAAATCACCTGAAAATACAACGGAATAATTTTCATCTGCTCGGCCCATGGGAAATTCAATCCGGATAAAACAAGAACCGAGGATATGACCTGCATTGCCGAGCCTGAACCTAATTTTCTGTTTCAGGGAAAAGTCCTGCCCATATTCAAATCCCCAGGACAACTCGTCAATTTTCTGCTCAAGCTGCCTGATCTCGGCTTTGCTCCTGCCGGTAAAAGAAAGCGCATCTTTGAACATGGGACTCAAAAGCGCTTTGGTGGGATGTGTGCAGATGATCTCCCCGTCAAACCCGGCCTTTATTAGATCCGGCACCCGACCAATATGGTCAATGTGAGCATGGGTCAAAAACAAATAGTCAATGTTTTCCGGCTTCACCGGGAAGGATGAGTATGGCAGCTCCGGATCACGGCCCTGGGCTTTGCCGCAGTCCACAAGGATATTCACATTCTTGTTACCTGAGTATCTCACCAGATGACAGGAACCGGTCACACACCTTTCCGCCCCAAGGTGATGAATTTTAACCGGACATGCTTTTTTGTTATCCATAAAATGCTCTAGTTGGGACTGTATTCTGGTATCATTTCCATCATAATACGCCTAATCTCCTGCCCATCTCTGGCCTCTGCCATCGCCTTCAACTGATCAAGCTTTCCGTTCAAGACCGCCATGTTCACGCAGTTGGTATTCAGCACCATAATTTTCTTATGATCAGTGGAAACCACGTTCTCCAAATCCGTCATCAGTTCTTCGTAAAGTTTTTCACCAGGCCGCAATCCGGTATACTCAATTTTTATATCCACATCCGGTTCAAACCCAGAAAAACGGATCAAATCCCTTGCCATATTATCAATTTTAACCGGCTCTCCCATCTCAAGGATAAAAATCTCCCCGCCTTTTCCCATAGCACCAGCCTGAAGAATGAGCTGACACGCCTCCGGTATCAGCATAAAGTATCTTATTATGTCAGGATGCGTTACAGTAACCGGCCCCCCTTCCTCAATCTGTTTTTTAAACAAAGGGATCACACTGCCAACGCTCCCAATGACGTTTCCAAATCTTACAGTCATAAAAGCGGTTTTGCAGTCTGCAATGCAGCTGTTCTCCTGAACCAGCAACTCGGAAATCCGTTTGCTTGTCCCCATAACATTTGTCGGGTTCACAGCCTTGTCTGTGGATACAAAAACAAACTTATCGCATTTGAATGCCGTGGTGACTTCTATTAAATTCTTAGTGCCGAAAACATTATTTTCCACAGCTTTCCACGGATGTCCCTCCAGCATAGGCACATGCTTATAAGCTGCCGCATGAAAAACTATATCCGGCTTAAGCAGGTGAAACACCTTGTAAAGTTCTTTTCTATTCTGAATATCACCCAGAACAGGAACTACGTCAACATCCCGAAAATTTTTCCTCAATTCAAGATCAATCTCATAAAGAGCGCTTTCCGCCCTTTCGAAAAGAATTATCTTTTCAGGAGAATACCTGCAGATCTGCCGACAAAGTCCGGTTCCGATAGACCCGCCGGCACCGGTAACCAACACCCGTCGACCGCCAAGGTATTTACCGATCTGCTCTTGATCCAATTTTACCGGCTCGCGCCCCAAAAGGTCTCGATATTCAACCTTTCGAATTGAAGTAACATCAATCTTTCCGTTGATCAGTTCACCCAAATTTGGAATGGTCTTAAAATTTACACCAGCCTTTTTGCATAAATCTACAATATGCCTCATCCGGACCGCACTCAAGGTTGGAATCGCAATAATAACATCCTCGGCTCCGGTTGATTTTACGGTCTGCCCCACCCTTTCAATCTCATTCAGAACCGGCACCCCATGGATCTTCCTTCCGATCTTAGAGCGATCATCATCCAAAAAACCCAAAACACGAGATTTTACAGAAGGATTCTCATTGAACTCCCTACATACTTTTTGGCCGTAATCTCCAGCTCCTATAATTAAAGCACCTCTTCCTTTCCCTGTATTCTTTCGGAATATCTTGAGAAGGGCAAGCTTCACATCTTGAAGCGTAATCTTTCCTGTAAATTCTTCAAAACATAAACGAACGGATAGCCGCAGACCAGTGATAAACAATACCGTCAGACACCAGTCTATAACAAATACCGACCTGGAAATATGTTCAAATCTAGTTAAATATAAAACAAGAGCAATTATGATAAATGTTGAGAAAACTGAAGCCTTTATGAGATTAATTAGATCACTAAGACTCGTATATCGCCACATTCCCCTATATATATCAAACAAATAAAAAAATAAAATTTTACATCCCAAAACATAAGGAAGCAGATGAAGAAAGCTAATATCAAACCATTGTTCTTTAATGAAATCGAAACGAATTAAATGTGCACAATAAAAGGATGCACACAACAACAGAATATCAAGCAATAGAACGATGAATAAATTTTTGGATAGCCTAATTTTCATTAAATAGTCGATTCTAAAAAACATATATTCGGAAGTTGAGTAGCACAGCACCGCCCACTAAATGAGGAAGATCAGCATAGATCAAATCATCGAACAGCTCGAGTCAAAACATCTTCGACTTGATCAATCATGTACTCAATATGCTTGGTTGTGAGGGTCGGATGAACCTGAAACATCATTGAAGTTTTCCCTAAAAGTCTTGCATTCGGCAGCCGTTTCACCTTCTTCCCAGAAGCCACAACCCTGAAAGGATAGTTATGAAACGCTCGTTCCCTATAAATCTCAGGACAAATGCCAGAATTGCAGAAAATGCCTTTTTCCCTCAAAGCATCCAGAATTTTGAAAACAGGCCATCCGGTCTTAAGGGCATCAGGTCTCACAAACACATAATATTTGTAATATGAATGATATATATGTTTTGGAGGAATAGTAGTCCTCAGTCCTGGCAATTTCGAAAACGACTGATTGAACAATTCAGCATAATACCTTCGTTTATCAATCCATTTATCAAGCTTTTTAAGTTGTTTTCGACCTATTGCAGCCTGCATTTCAGTCATACGGCAATTAGTCCCAAAGCTTTTGGCAAGCCATTTAAAGATAGAACCAGAGGATTGAGAACTTGTAGACTCCTTAAAATCTTTACCATGGTCCTTATAGCTCCAAACTCGGTCTCGTATGTTTTTATTGTTTGTAACCAAGAGCCCTCCCTCTCCACCAGTAGTCATGATTTTATCCTGGCAAAAAGAAAAAACACCCACATCACCCATTGATCCCACTTTAACTTTTTTAGTGGATGCCCCATGAGACTGCGCGCAGTCTTCAACCAATCCTATCCCATTATATCGGCAGATTTCCAAAATCTCACTTATTTCACAAGGCCAGCCTGCAAGGTTAACGGCAACAATAGCTTTTGTTTTATCGGTAACAGCAAGCTCTATATTTTCTGCAGTAATATTCTGACTTTCCAGATCCACATCAACAAAAACGGGTACAGCACCTCTAAGACAAACACAACTCACAGAAGCCAAAAAAGATCGTGGGGTAACAATAACCTCATCACCACGCCCTACATCCAGAGCCTCCAAAGCCAGATCCAGTGCTAAGCTCCCATTTGCCAAGGCAACAGCATAGTGGGTCCCTGTATAATCTCCAAATTCTTTTTCAAACAACCCAACCTCATGACCTGTCCACTGGTTCACTTTGCCGGTTTTCAAAACATTTACAGCGGACTGAATCTCATCTTCTTCAAAGTTAGGCCATGGCGAAAACTCCATTATATTACTCCAAATTTCTGATAATTTTTACAGGGGAACCAAAGGCCACAATATTATCCGGTAAATCCCGGTTAATAAAACTATGAGCCCCCACGATTGTATTTTCACCTATGGTGATACCAGGCATAATTGTAGAGTGACTTCCAATACGGCAGTTCCTTTTTAACACGACTCGTCCTTGTCTATCGTCAATAGTTGAAGTAGAATAGATGGCACAGTGAGACCCGATTTGAACATAATCACCAATCTCGACTCCATGCGTTGCATTAATATATGAAAATGCCCCTATATCAGTTTTATATCCTAGCTTAAAACCCTCAACACTTTGTACCACCCAATTATAAATGGTGGGTCTCCCCTCAATAATTTCCGGAAATGACCAATCTGCAAACCTGTCTTCCATTATCTCGCTCTCCCATAAAATTTTCAGCGATAACATGACTATTCTGATTAATGCGGCTTGACTCAAGCGACAAACCATGGGTAGATGTTATACTCATATGAAAATGGGGGTTTTGACTAAATGACTTATCTATTCATCATCAATGTCATTAACTTAACGGAGCGGCTGGTATCCATAGTGGAAACGGCTACCCCTTTTATTAAAATTTCTCGGATATTTACGACCCGGCCTTACAGGCTCAATAGTTTTTACCACTATCTCATGAATATCGGATATCAACTTGGTCACGGCCTCTAAAGGCTTGAGAAACAAGAGAGGGATCACATCCTTCACTTTTGACAAAGCCTGGGCAAAATTTCTTTGATATCGATAAATACAATTTTCGGTATTTTTGTCAATTACGGCCTGAGTCGGGTATATCAACGCCGAGACCAGGTTCTTTGAAAACACTTTAGCATGAAAATCCTGATACACTGAAAGAACCGATTTGCCGGAGAAGTTTTCTATTTCAATCCATTGTTTCATTGTTTTGTAATCTTCTTCCACAGGCCATCTAAGATGATAAAGTTCTGCAAATAGTTCATATGGGTGACTCTGTGAATCAAGCAAGGAGGTTATCAGAATTTCTGATTCTCCGGTATCCAGTTCCACACGGATTAATCTCAATTTCAAGGGTATGAGATCCAATCCCATCTCTTTACAAGGTTTGGCTGAGCTTGGAAATGCGGATAAAGATATGATTTTTTCTTTTTTGCCTGAATTATAGAACTGACGCACCACTTTCCACCTTTTGCGCTGAATGCGAGCACAAAAATCAGCACCACGGGACAAAATGAGATTAAAAAGCCAATAGGCCGGGTAACCTCGATCAAGGAGGACTAAGTCGTTTGGCATTAAATTCAGAAAATGAAATGCTGCCAACTCCCGTTCACCAACGCTTTTGGATTCAATAATGGCATCCACTGAGATTTTATTTAAAGGATCAAACATCTGTGAGACTCTTGCCATGGGGCATTTATCCCCCTGTCTTGGATTCCAGGCTCCGAAATGTGTAGATATGGCCTCTATCCGAGGTAAACGAACAGTTGTTCCGTCTATGGCAAGCAGGTTAAACCCGTGCCATTGCTCTGGCTTAAAGTTTTCATAAAAGTAGCTGGTCAAACGCATATTGAGGTTTATGAAAGCTTCATATTTCAGTTTCATCCTTGCTTTAGCCAAAGCGGCTTTGGAAACAACTCGTTTGACCACTTCAAATCCAAAAATTGATTTAAAGAAATGATCAAGTTCGTCCTGATATGAGCCTTTAACCATATTCATGAGAAAGAATATCAAGGTTGAAAAGGTAAGTTTTCGTTTGCGGATAAAATCGGTTGGACTTTGGCGATGTTGCTTGATAAATTGATCAGAATTGATGATTTCTTGAAGAAATTCGATCAACCCGGCACAGATATTGGAAATCAGATTCCGTGCCAGCGTTGTTAAATTTGTTAAAAAATTTCGGCATGATATGCTCCTTTCTTTTTGATAACTCGCAACTATTATTAGAATTGAGTATATCATGTCGATCTTAAAATCTCAATATTTATATATAATTTCAATTAGTTAAGCTATATGTGTTCTTAAGTTAATGACATTGATTCATCATTGTTGTAAATTTTTAGGAACACCTAAATAAAAAGGGAGGGCTTTCTCTTCGACAAAAGAGTTGCCATGCTATTGCCTACTTAGGAAAAAACTCCTTGGCAGTCGCTTCTCCCTTAGCCGTTACGCCTTTTCTTTTCATCACTGTACCAATGGTCAGTATTAGTATTTTAAGATCCAAGATAAAAGATTGATGATCCACATACCACGTATCAAACTCAAATTTTTCGTCCCAACTTAATTCGTTTCGTCCGTTTATTTGGGCCCATCCGGTCAAACCGGGCTTGACGTCATGGCGTCTATCCTGCTCTTTTGTATAACGATCTAAGTATTGAATCAAAAGAGGCCTTGGTCCGACCAAGGACATATCGCCTATTGCCACATTAAATAGCTCAGGTAATTCATCCAGTGATGTTGATCTTAAAAATTTGCCAAATGGTGTCAGCCTCTTTGCATCAGATAGCAATCGCCCTTTTTTATCCTTGGCATCAGTCATTGTTCTAAACTTATACAGGGTAAACAGCTTTCCATGACGACCAGGGCGAATTTGTTTAAAAAAAACAGGAGCGCCGAGCTTAGTCTGAATTAAAGCGGCTAAGCTTATTATCAAGGGACTTAAAATCAAAAGAGCCATTATAGAAATTGATCTATCAAAAATATCCTTCATATCAAATTTAATACGGCTCTCCTATCAATCACGTTTTTCTTGAAACATATTATTCTAAAAGAACACTATTCATTTATAGCAAGCATCTATTCATCGTAACAGCTAATTTTTTGGCCAAAAGATCAAATCCGTGATGTTTTTCTACGTATAGTCTCCCAGCCTGAGACATCCGCCGATATTCTCTATCTGGAGTTCGATACACTTTTAAAATTGCATCGGCTAAAGCATCTGGATCATTAGGTGGTAATACCAGGCCAGCTCCAGCCTCCTGAACGGGGTTATTGATAGCATTTGAAGCCATTAAGACAGGACGTCCAGCCGCCAAATAGTCAAAAAGCTTATTCATGCTAATGCCATATTGATATAACTGGGGTTGATCTAATACGGTGAGCACAAATGCGTCGGCTTGAGAAGCCAATGCAGGGATTTCAGATTTTGGCACAGACGATTCAAATGATATTTCTGAATAAATCTTAAGACGCTTCGATAAACGAATTAATTCAGGTTTCAATGGGCCGTCTCCAATCATTCTTAGTTTAACAGACCCCTTAGGGACTTTATTGGAAATACGATCCATCGCCCTAATTATAACGTCCAAACAATTGGCCTCTCCATGGGAGCCAAAATACATCAACACAAATGGATTTCTTTTTTTCTCAGATGCACAATTATTCGAAAATAAAGACAAATCAACACCATTGGGTATCCAAGTGACTTTCTGCATAGAAATTCCTAAGCTTTGAATATATTCGACAGCGCGAGGTAAAAGAACCACAATATTAGATGCTTGCTGATAAAGCCATAATTCCAATCGGCCAAGTATCCTAGCCATAATACTTTTTTTTTTAAGTCGCCCCATACTTATTAAAGTTAATGGCCATAAATCCCGTACTTCAAAGATAAAAGGGACACGATGTCTTTTTGCCAGCAAAGCTCCGGATAAAGCCGCGAAAGGATGAACGCTCGAACCAATAATCAAATCAGGTTTCTTCAAATCCCTTGTAAACCGGGGGAGTAAAGATCTTAATGAATAGACAAGCATATTCGCCATACGCCCACTACCATTTCCTTTATATTTTGGAGTATGAATCCAGACAAAAGGAACGCCCCTATACTCTTCTATACGACGTTTTTCATTTGAATTCAGCCTTTGACGCCCATTAGTAAACACAACACTGGCCGCTATGATAGTAGCAGTCCAACCATAATCAGGTAATCTTTCAGCAAGATGAAAGTGTCGGGTCCCCCCGGGACTGCAAGGTTCAAGAGCATAATGATTAAGCATCCAAACATGCTTCATGATAAAATTCTATATTCCTTTTATAAAACCCAACGGATAATTTCATTAATACCACTGTATAATGATGAGTCATAACAAACGTTTTCTAACCTACATTTTTTTATAATGCTCTCTGTAGTATTTCTACTACCCAAAAGATGAATATAAATCAAACAGCTTTTTTTCTTCAAGCTGCCAATTATAACGGTTAGCAACAGCCCGCCGGCCATTATATCCCATTTTTTCTGCTTGTTCAGGATTCTCCACTATATAATTAATTGCTTCAGAAATTGCACCAGGGGCAAGTGGGTCAACACAAATACCACACTGGTTACCCTCGATAATCTCTCGCCAAAGCGGAAAATTGGAGGCAACAACAGGAAGCCCTGAACTCATATATTCAAACATTTTAATTGGCATAGAATCCAAGTAATTTGGAATAGGCCATAAAGTCACTATGCCTACAATAGAGCGATTAAAGATATGACGCACCCCAGCGCGATCGACAAAGCCCTCATAATCAACTCTTTCCCATCCATTATAGCCTTTTACTTTTTTTTCAACATTTGTCTCATTGAAAGACCCCGCAAGCAATAAACGAATACCAGGATTTACATGCTCCATAGCTTTAATCAATTCTTGGATTCCACGCACAGTAGCTATTCCACCCACATAACAAATGCGTAGCTCTTTCTTTTCCCAATCATCACTATTAGGAAAGAACTCATAAAGAATAGGATAGTTATTGACAACAATAGTGTTCTTATTAATAAATAAAAATTTTTTTTTTATTGAAAGAGTAGCTGCAACAATAGCATCAAAGCGTTTACACGCCCATTTTTCAAATATCGAAAACACATATGATAATGTTAATCTTAAAAAAGGATGGATATAAGGCTTGCTTTGAATCTGTTTTGGATAATCTTCATGAGAATCGAAAATAACAATTTTTCCCATACGTTTAAGCCTTAGACCTGCAGGAATTAATTCGGGATCATGGAAATGATAAATCTGGGCATTCAACGCCCTTGCTTTTTCAAGCACCTTTCTTGAAATTTTAACTATACGATCAATTCTTCCTTTTGCAAGTCCAACATCGTGTATATATACATTGTCTTTAATTTCATCACCTTTTCCATCAGCTACCACAAATGCGACTTGATACCCTTCGTTTGACAATGATCTGCATTCTTTTAGAAATATACGTGTGTCATATCTATGGTGGGCTGAAGTACAATGACATATATTTATGGCGTCAGCAATCATAATTATTTTCAATCCATGAAACATCTTTCCAGCCGACGGGAGACGAAACAAACCGGCATTAATATACGAAAAAATAGAGTTTAAATCTGTTCCATTGCCCTTTGTTGTTTTAGTTTAAATTTGCTTGACGATGCAAGATATAGAAACAGTAATGCAACTCCAAGCCCATGTGTTAATATATTGGTTAACAATGCGCTATTTATTAGTGACAACATAGGCATTGCAATACATGCAGAGGCAAGTCTGATATCTATACCTGAAGATAAGGAATCTATCAACTTTATAATCACACCGGTTATTACTGCCCACATAAACAAGCCAATATAACCGAAATTCATGTAAGCATCCCCAACAAGCCCTGTATTGGCACTGGTTTCTATCTTCCCATAGAGCACATCACCCATCATTTTCGCCGGAGGAAATATATCATATGGATAGTCTATCAGGGAGTTAAAAAAAGAATGAACTGACAAATAAATTTGGGGATTCTGAGAAAAAAAATCGTAGTAAGCATAGTACAGTTTAGGTTGCGTAAAAAGCAACCGACGGGTAAAGAGGGTTGGTATCCATAAATCACCAATGACCAAATTAGATATAATACCTAATAGAACAATAATTGCTAAACCTGCTGTGAGGCATACTAAACTATATTTCTTGCCTGCTATAAGGAAAAAAACACCAACAAAAAAAAATGCAAATATAAAAGTTTTATGACCGGCACATGAAAAAATATAAAGCTGAATAAAAATAACCGCCCCTAATGCAACCCATCGTTTTTGAATCCAGAAAAGAGAAAAAAGCAATGGATTAATTACATAACAAACCCATTTAACAAAATATCCCACCAAAGGTATACCTTTGGTGGCGAACTGAGCCCGCACCTCATAGACCTGGGCTAAATTAAAATTCCAAGCGAAACCGAAAGACTTAAAAAACAAAGAGCAAACCGAAATCAAGATTATAGTTGAAAAAGAGTATATAAAAAATTTGGATTCGTACAACCGGATAAAAGACAAATTAGGCATCCTGGCAAACATCATTATTATTATCCAGTACCCTGATACCCCATACGTAAAAATTCGAGATTCATTTTTAAGGGCAAAAAGAGTCAACATTGGGATATATGCAAATAATACGAGCACCCAGATCATGATGGTGGACAATTTATTGTTTTTTTGGGGCATGCACAAAAAACAGACAAAGGTTAACACATAGGATTCAAAGCATTTGAGCACACTCGGATCCAGCGTCAACCCCAAGTACCCCCAACTCTTTGAAATCACAAAGAGATAGGATAAATCAAGCAACAATCTGTATATAATAAGTGCTGTTGCAGCAAATAGGGTGTATTTATTGATACGGTCAAGGTCGTAGCACATCATTATTAACAATCGCAATTATAGGTTATATTTTTAGATCCTTATGATTTAATTACCCTTTTTTTAATTTCCCAAAGCCAAACTGAATTCATTTTATATAAAAAAATTAGATATCCGAAAAACAAAAATACCTCAACAAGCAGTCCTGACAATAATAAATTTAAGGATATCTGAAATTGTGCAAAAAAAACTTTAACGGAAAAAACTATTAAAGCCATAAAAACATTTGCCATGAGAATTGGCCACGATAGGAAGACAGACCACTTGACACCAAATCTTTTTGTTAAATACAAAATAGTTAATACTCCCAACCCTGCAAAGCCGACAGCAGAGCCAACAGCAAGGCCTGAAAGAGCAAACCCACAATAGTATAATGTCAGTGATGTCACAATCGCCAATAATAGAGAAATAAACAAGTTCATGGTATTTACAGCGCGAACCTCAACACCATCAATCACTGACCTCAACAATATATAGGCAAGATATGGCCCTAATGCAAAAATTAAAATCTGAATAATGGATATGCTGGCCATATACTCTTCGCCAAGCCATATTAACACAATCTCATCAACCCAAAATGAAAGATGAATAGTAATAAATAACCCAATTTGAAAAATCATGATAATAAGCTGCTCAATCTGTTGTTTGAGGAAGACATATTTCTTTTGAGCAACAAGTTGAGCAATTTTTGGAAGGGCGACTTGCCCAAAAGCACTGACCCCCGCTTCCATTACACGAAATATATATTGTGCTATAACAAAAAAGCCAGCTTGCTTAATCCCCCCGAAATATGCAGCCAAAAAAGGCCCTAAAGAAAAGAGGCCGGCAAAAAGGAAATCCCCAGGCACCCTTGGAAGACCATATTTAGTCAATTCGGTTAAAGAAAGTATCACGCTTTTCAGACTACTAAATCTGACTTTCAATAATGCCGGTACTAATACAAATAAACAGATCAGGTGCCCTGCACCAATACATATAAGTATAACTGATGAAGGTTGTGAATCAGCCAAGGAATAAGCAACGACTAAGGGGAAGACTGCACCAATTAAAAGTTGAAAAAAATTTACAATTCCAACCCTCTGCATACCGAATAAAAACGCCGAAGTAACGCCCCAGAAACAATAACATCCAATATAAAATATGCATGCATATAATGTATTGATATAAGCCACATCATGGAAAATTGTGCGACAAAAAAATTCATCGCCAGCCCAACCGACAACTGAAAAGAAAACTATAAGAATACTAACACAACCCACAGCCGACAGTAAATACGAACTGCGAGTATATTGTACAGAACTCATTGCCACATAACGTCTCAACGAAACACCCATAGACAATAAAACTAAAGGACTTGCATTAGCGATAAATCTTCTGGATAGCGAATACACTCCAAATCCCTCTGGTCCCAAACCTGCAGCTAAAACTTTAGTTGTCATAATGAGAGAGGCTGTGACACAAAGTGAAATTGTTGTTGTTGATAAAATATTTTTTAAAAATGGACTAACCTTGATCTTTACCACTGAATTTCCCTACGCATTTCCCAACGCCATATTTCTTTTTAGTCAAAGAAAACCATTCCATAATAAAGGCGAAAAGAATACCTGATATCCCCGAAATAAAAGCGCCAACTGCTAATAAGACTATTTTTCTTGGTTGTACCGGTATATCCGATTTATAAATATCACTAAAATAAAATAGCCCTTTTTCGAGCTCTGAAAGGATGCTTTTAAGTTCTATGTATTCTTTTTCCATCAAATATAATGACGAATAGACCTCCGAGAGAACTATTTTATCACTTGATTTGAATTGTTCACCTGGATTATTGAGAAGCTTACTCAGTCTTCCATAATTTTGTTTTAAAAGGTCTTTATAGAAAATAACTTGCTGTTTAACCACAGGCAAATTATTAATATAAACTTCAAAAGCCTTTATAAGTTTCTCTCCAGATGCTGTATTGAGAGCCAGCACATCAATTTTCAGTACGTTTTTTTCTTTCACCGAAGCGGCAATAGCCTTAATATCATCCATTAGAAACGATTCAACACCCAGCTTCTCAGCTTGCTGTTTGCTGGGCAGTTTTTGCAGCATACCTATCGGTATTGCTAAGTTTGTTAATCCGACTTCTTTTAATGCATTGTCTTGAAAATCAAATTTCTTCTCAACAAATATAGAAACCCTGTACACACTGGGTGTAACAAGGCAATATCCTAAGAAACCTGTAAAAATAATAATTCCAACAATGAAAACCACCAGGATTCGATGCCTTATTATCATCAAAACTTCAAAAATACTTATCGTTGAAGTGTCATCACAGAACCCATCGTTTATTTCAGCCATTCTACCACCTCAATTATGGAATCAATATAATGGACACCTTTGCCGGAGAGGCAAAAGTTCGTTTGTAAAAAATTGAGAGCGCCAGATCAAATTATTGGGTGTTTAGGCCCATGATCAGAATTAAATCTACCACAGATAGGTCGAATTTTAAGTCACCATCAAGGCACGTCAATGGAATCATTTTTAAAAGATGTATCCTTTAGCCCACTTGGGCCTATATGGTTATCGCCTCTTGCGCGGGATCTGAAAGCCTGGTATAGGATGCTGATGCCATATCGTATATGGACGATTTCCTTTTGATCATGGGCTTCAGCTTTGATTTCGTTCAACAAACACCTGAATTAAGCTCAATTCGATCCACTCTTTATCATTTAACGGCTCCCAGTAAATGCCTAAGGATATTTTTTTAAATCCTTCCCTTATTCTTTTTTTGACGAAAATGTCGCTCCATTTATCGCCTTTATATTCGGAAGTTTCCCGGGCCCAGTATGCAGTTTGATCTTGAATAAAAATCTTCGTAGAACCTCCTTTTAACTTGGACTGACGCATTCTGACAATCAGGTAAAGCATATCATTATCCCGTATATTCAATATTGAGGACGTTCTGTTACTTTTGATTCCCAACTGAAGGATTGGTTTTACATTGAACTCTCTGTTACTAAGAGATATTCGAATTGACATTATATCTTTTTCAAAATGGCTTTGGAAATTGTAATCGTTCCTCTTACCAAGGATCTCCAGTGACGGGATATATTCCTTTATTTTATTCAACGATGTTTTGTTAAAAACGGGTAATTTCCCAATATTTAATTCGAACTTAGGTTTTTTCTCTCTTAATTGTTCCAATTTTTTCCTTATATGAACTGGGCTGATTTTCTTATACAGCTTATATCCTTGATCCTCCATTAAAAGCTCAAAACGTCTACCCCCGTTTAAACTATCACCACGCAACAGCACATAATAATCCTTAACGGGTGCCCTGTCAGGACGACTTTTCTTATCCGTATAATAATATAATATAGGCTGATTTTTTGATTCCACAACAGCATTTTGGTCCACTTTTTCATTGAGATAGCGGATCAGTTTATCTGGGAAACGGGTGCCGGGAACGCCGCTGCCTTTAGCGGAATTATAGTAATAACAATATTTTTGGCAAGATATATATATGTTGCCAAGGATCAAACAAACGCAGAGTAAAGTCATGACCATGAACAGCCGCTTTTTTGTTTTTAATATATCGTATCCATATAAAAAAATAAGAGGAGTAATAACAGGGAATAATGTCAGTTGATATCTGGAATTAGCATATCCTTGAAGACAAATAAATATAATGGAGACCATTAAGGCAAGAAATAAGGCAATTTCCCATCTTTTCTTCGATTTTATCGTAATCAAAAAATATCCGATTAAGGGAAAAACCAACCAATTCAGCCAACCAAGAACTTTGAATCTAAAAAAAGGGCCTAAATACCCATTACACCACAAATCGAAATTGGAACCAATTTCACGCTTGAAATTCCCTATCGAAGAATCCTTTTGCAACCAGGTAAAAATTGATTCAAAGACTGTTTCTATCAAAATTAGCGTTGTGTCCTAAAGATTACATAAAAATATCGAGCCTTTTGTACGGATATTACAAATTTTGGCACCACCACTTACATCACTTTTAATTTAAGCCACATCCCTGTCCCTAAAAAAAGATCAAGTATATAATGAATTCCGCCCATTGCTATAGTAAAAAAAATAACGACAGACATCCTGAAAAGGCGCCCTTTTAACGCCTGAGGCATCATAACGAAATAAATAAGTATGTTTATTGATGCGA
This sequence comes from uncultured Desulfobacter sp., assembly GCF_963664415.1. Classification (NCBI taxonomy): domain Bacteria; kingdom Pseudomonadati; phylum Thermodesulfobacteriota; class Desulfobacteria; order Desulfobacterales; family Desulfobacteraceae; genus Desulfobacter; species uncultured Desulfobacter sp. Next base: position 954,276 of record NZ_OY761445.1, read on the forward strand.
TCCCTATGCCTATACGATGTGTGTATGTAGCAAAGCCTGAAACAATACCCAAAAAAATACTTGTAAAATAATGTTGGTCTTTTATTGCAAAGGCAAGGCATATAAAAGAGAGCATTACAAAATAAATTCTTAGGGTATCAACATGCGGAAAAAAAAACTTAAGATAGAAACCTAAGCCGCTTATAAGGGCAATACTGGATAAAATTGCAAGCCATTTACTCTTTTTTGATACCCAGTAGAATTGCAACATAAGGATGAGGAATCCATAATAAGTGCTGATACTTTTAAAATAGAAGTCGCTTTTGAGATGGAAAAGACGACTTACCATCTGCTCCAAAGTAAAAAAAAGAGAAAATGAAGGAGCCATTTTAATCTTATAAAGATAACCATTTTTTGAAAAGTTCTCAACCCATACCGGCTCCAGCGATTTTTGCTGATATAGCATCTTTCCTACAATTGCATAGTTTAGAATATCGTGCCCTTTGATCGGTTGATGAATAATGTACCTGAAGTAGATAAAAAGATAATAGGTGACCGGTATTAAAATAATCACACCAAAAACAATTTTTAGCAGAATATCTTCTTGGGTCCTTTTTACCAAAACCAAATTTTTCGCCGAATTCACAAAAGAGCTAAACTGAGATAATAATTGAGGGTAACTAACCAAAAACATCGACATATATACTGTCAGAATACTCACTATGTAAAAAGCATCAGATCGGATAGGAATAAAAAGAAAAAGGTAATATATCAAAAGTGTCGTAAAGATTGGTCCCAACCCCAATGAATATAGGAACATCTGGAATGTACTGATCTCATTTTTCTCTGATTTTATTTTCAATAAGCAAGATGAAATAATAAATGAAAAAAGAAAATTGACTATAATCATTATAGATAAAAAAGGAATCATTTAATTTCACACTTTTGAAAGTATAATTGCAGATTACTGATTAATTACTCCTCACTCTTTTAATAAGATTGAATAATTACAAAAAAAACAACCTCCAGAACCAGCCCGTGCTGTAAGTTACTGACTCCTGGCCCCTTTGAAAACAATATTAACAACGGACTTAAAAAAATACCGCATCTGTGTTCTCACAGGATGCATGACAAACGCTTGTATATATCTGCGCTCTGATTCGCAGATCTCTTCAAAGGTCTGTGGCAGGTCTGCATAAAACGGTGGAATTAATCCGGGACGGACCTGCTTTCTCAATTCCTGCAGTTCCGATGAATAAAGGCTCAGATAGTGCAGACTCAGAGGCCGGACCCCAACGATCTGCAGCTCCCCCCGGAGCCAGTTATAAAGCATGGGGAGCTCATCCAGCCAACATTTACGCATGACCTTTCCCCAGGCCGTCATCCGGAAATCATTTTCAATTTTCCCGCCCTTCTGTAGCCCGTTGTTATCATACAGATGCTGCTGCAAATACTCGGAATAGGGATGCATGGTCCTGAATTTGTATGTTCTGATCACTGACCCGCCGAATCCGGAACGGCTCAGTCCGACTATGGGCCCATATGTAGGGTTCTGATCCAGGGAAGGAGTTTTCATTTTTCGGGCAATGAACCAGAACCGTTTTCCGATATTTTCCACTGCCACGATTTCAAAGCCACAAAAACTCAACCGCCCCAGAAATTCCGCAGTAGAAACAACCCGGTTTCGGCCCTGGGTCACTGCAAAATAGACCTGCTTGAGCCCCGGCAGTTTGGGCATGACTCGATGGATTGCAAAGTCCACCAAATACACGCCCATGGCGATTTGCCGGGGAAATTTGTTGAATATCCACGTTCGGTGGGTTATCAGGGTGTGGCCATACCCCACAAAAAAACCGCCCGGCGTCAAAAATTGATGTATCGCCAAAAAAAACCGATTCAATCGCCTGATATCGTTAAGTTTGCGCGTGTATAACATCAGCCGCACCGGATGGGTATCCGGATCAGGATGCAGGACGACCCCGTTGTTCATGAAACTGGTCTCAATATTTTTGATGTCATCCAGATCCAGATACCTGTCAATAAATTCGGAAACCCCTGGATATCCAGGGTCCATTCTACGCTGAATCCGCTGCCTCACCGGCGAGAAAAGCTGTTGCCGAACCGCTTCAAAATCAATCTTTACATCAATGGGTTCCTGAAGGATTGCCTTTTTCACCTGGTCGATGCTTTCTATGTCTTTTTCACCGTTCCGGACTTTTCTGGTAAAACTAAAATACAACATCAACAGCATGATTTCCAGCACCATCAATATCAGAATCGTACCAAAAGCATGGGCCCTTGAATACTGGAACAAGTTGAACCCGAAAATCAACACTGCCAGAACAGCGGACATCACCCCATTGGCCTTGATCCACTGCCACAGGGAGAAATAAAAATTTTTCTGTTGTTTGAGAAAGAACTTACGGGTAGAAATCGACGTCAGAAACCACACCCCCACCATAATCAACAATAACTTGTCGTATCCGGCAAGGAGTTTGAAATGCTCCCGCTTAATGTAGTTCATGGCCATGAATGATGCATATAAAAACCCCAGGTCCAACACCACAGCCCATAAGGAAATGTTTCCAATATGCCAGGGTAAGCTCTCTGGATCACCGTAATTCTCAGTTCCAGTATGAAAGGAGTTATGCCTCCGGCCATGTATCCCAGCCCATACCAAAAGCTCAAGGCACAATAAAGCTGCACACACGGATAGGATAAAATACCTAGAGTAAAATGCTGTGCCCATCATCACAAGGACAAAGGCAAGGCAATATCCCAGATAAATCATGGAAATAATCAGTCTGTGTGCTCCAGACCAGAATGATCTATGGGTTTTAACCTGAAATTTCTTTGCAACTAAAGAAGAAATAACCCAGCACCCGGCAAAAATATAAAACAGACGTAGGTAAGCCGGCGGCAGATCAAACCCGTTGAATTTTATATACCCGGCACAAAAAAAGGATACTATTAGCAGGAAGATATCCACAAAAATAAATTTTGAAATAGACATGGTAAAATCTTTGTACAAACGTCTTATTTTCCCTTTGCTATTGAAAAAACAAATAGTGATTTTTTTTAGTATTTTGTTTCCAGGACAAGAACACCTTGTTTGGATGCAAATGCATCATCAGGAAGGCTTAGGGTGCCACAATTTATGGTCTATAAATAGCATAACCAACTGTTATTTAGAGTTTTTATTTCAAAAGAAAAAGTAATTTATCAGGCCACAGCTGAATAAATCAACGCTCATGGGCACAGGTATAATCAAATCCCGCGAACAACCATCTCATCTGCTTCTGGACGATGGCAATGCCCTCCTCACAAGACTCGGGCCACTTGAAATAGTGCTTTTCTACCCGTTTAACACCATAAGCAGAATCCATTGTGGTCCCGGTATAGGATTTTGGAGATTATTCGGCTTCGATTACAAAAAAACAAACAGGTTGCCGGGAAAAAAGATTAAGATCAATCGCCTGTTCGACCATAATTAAAAATCTGTTGATGGCTTTGCGCATATCGGTACTGCTCTCTACAACCACTGAGATCCTGCCTGGGAATGGTTTTTGTATTATTGGGAATGGTTTTTGTATTATATTGATCGAACCGTTCTTACAAGCGTAAATAAATTTATTTTCGGGAATTGATTACAGCAAGTAGACGTTGAGATAAATCCTACGGGACAAATGAGATACCGGAAGATGGAGGTAGTTTGACGCTTACCAATCAAATGCGGAGTCTTCGTCTAATACGCATCAATCTGTATTCAAAAGACTGCTTTAGCGTAGGAACAGTGTTATACGTCGCTTCAGGATCTGGATTAGGTAAATAGTCTGTATCGCCTCTTTCCAGTTTGTCCAGAGCCTCAAGCATGGCTTTGGGCGCATAAATATAATTCTTGTGTGCCAGGCTTGCAAAGGTTTCTCCCCTTTCCACTACAAAACGTTTCTGCACCACAATCGCACCGGAATCTATACTTTCTTCAACAAAATGAATGCTCACCCCGGTCTCTTTTTCCCTTTTAAAAAGCACCCAGAACGGCGTCAGGCGCCCCCTGTTCCTGGGCAGCAGGGCATTGTGCCGGTTCAGTATACCTAAAGGGGCAATTGAAAGAAGCTCTTTTTTGATGATGAACTGACTCTGGTTGATGATCACATCCGGCGTTAGCTTTTTTAATTTATCCAGATATACACTGCTGTTGGGATCGTCGGTGAAATCAACCGGAATGTCATACCTGCCGGCAAATCCTGCCAGAGAAGCATCAGACCCCAGAGGCAATTTTTTTCGCAGCCGGTATCCGATTGTCTTCAAGCCATATTCCAGAAAAATGGGTATACCCATGATCAGCATCAGGCTCACCAGATATACAATTCTGGACCGTTTCTCACCTATTTTAAACCGGCCCCCTCTGGCAATGGTCAATCCGACAATATCATCGGCCCTGTGCCGGATAATTTCCTTTATAAAATCTATTGTATAGACAGGGTCTTCCATTGTTATAATGACGATTTTCACAGTAATAGCCCTGTTTTCTGGCAATAGTCTTTAATGGTTGTAAACCGGTACCCCCGGCTATGATAAAAACGGATCTCTTTTTCATACAGTTTAATTGCCGCCGGTCCCAGATTATTTGTCTTCAACTTTGAACGCAGAACATCCCTTAAAAGATAACTGATATAATTTGAAGACCTTTTTTCAATCGTTCTTTGTTCATGGGACTCATCAATAAATTCATTGGGATGAATATCAAAGACAATCGGTTTCTTGTTCATCTTTGCCTCAAAATCAAAGCCGATGCGCTGCAAGGATGTCAGTTGCGGAAAGATACGCAGGGTTGTACCCACATAAGGAAATAAAAACGCAGTCAATGGGAGTTCCACCAGACCACTGTTCCCTTTTTTTAAAATATTGTTTTGATCCACCCGGTAAGGCAGCCGAGGGGCCATCATCCATTTGAGTTTTTTCATCCCGCCAAACGAAAGAAAAAAATCAAACCGCTGAGAAGCTACTGAACTGTCAATCCGGTAGCCGGTTTCAATCAGTGCTCTGGCTGTGTCCTGATTAACCCGCAACGCAGGAGCCCTAAAAGATATGACATTTTGACCAGAAATATCTTCCAGCAATTTTTTAGAGTATGCCAAATGGGCTTTCTGTTTTTCAAAAGGCATCAAATCAAACCCGTTCTCAGGCAAATGCGACTTGCCATGAGACCCCACTTCATGACCATCCTTCAGAACCATTCGTACCACCTGAGGAAACAGCCTGGCAATGTAGGCGGTAAAAAAAAACGTGGTCGTTACCGAATATCGGCGGTAAATGTCCAAAAGAGCCGGCATACCCTCTTCCAATACTTTAACGCCGGTTTCATACCTGAGAGTATTGAACCAGATGGAGGTAGTTTCAACATCATTTGTAAATAAAGAATATTTCAAATTAATCCAACTTATGAGATTGTTTTGTTAAAAATCCTTCAATAAATTTAACAAGATAGTCTGTCAAATCAATTTTGTCTTTGAGTAATTTGGATTGTTTTATTTTGTAATCAATGTCAGCAGTTAAGATTTCCACTCCTTTTTCAATCGATGCATCTTGATCCAAAGCAGATTCTGAATAATTATAAACCAAACCATAAAGGTTTTCTTCTTCAGTCGTGTAACATCTTCCATCATTGTCAATAAAGATAGCCGGCACTCCCAAAACAGCTGCTTCTGAAGCCATGGTCGCGCTTTCCCCATATATCAGCTTTGAATACGCTATTGCATCATGCATCATATGCGGTGGAATTTTTATTCTGTATTTTTCAAGTTCGAGGGGCAATGGTTTTTCAGAACTTATGAACACCTTACAATATTTTTCGAACTCCTTAACGGCTTTCATTTTATTCTCTATACTTATACCATAATGCCCATAATCATGATTTGCAGTCCAAGAGACGAATCGTAAAATAACATAAGGCGCATCTTCATTTAGCTTGAGAACTGAAAAAATAGTTTTGTTAGGGGAAAAATAATTTGGATGTAAATAGCTTAATTCCATATAGCTTTTAAAACGGATATGCTTTTTTCCAAAATCATACTGAAAAATATCAGGAGTTAAAATGTGTGTGGCAAATGGGACATAAAATTTTTGATTTAATCGAGCATTGTCTGTGTCATCTAAAAAAATTGAAGGCTTTTTGATTATTTTTGCCACATGCGTTAAATAAACGGCACCAAAACTGATAAGCAAATCAGGCTTGAAGCTAATTGCCTTAAAATACAATAAAAAATCAGCAAAAATCAAATAAAATAATTTGCCAAGTTTTGAATTTGCACCTGCACCTCTTGAAAAAAAAAATATTTTATAAGCTTTAAGCAGTTCAAAAACCGGATATCTTTTCCTTGCAGAAACCAAGATTCTGTGATCCTTTTTTTCAAGCGTTTTTATCAAGTTCTTGAAATAATGCACATGGGCAGGATGACCTATATCAAAAAAAATCCTCATATGACGCCTTTCGCATGGATTCCAATAAAGCCGCTATCGAAGCACATGCTTGGTTTTTCCATTGATAAAATGCCGGTACCACAATTCCAGATTAATCCATTTCCATATTTCCTTGGCAATATCAGCTCTTCCTATTCGATGGTCTTGAAACCCTTTTGTACACTTCTTAGGATCCAAATAACCGCGCTCTTGAAATGCCTTAGAAGTTATAAGGTTCTCTATAAAATCACTAAAGCTTTTGGTTCGAAACCATGTTTCCCAAGGTGTCGCAAATCCAATTTTGTCCTGCCTATTGCATATGTTCTCAGGCAAAACACCTTGCATGGCCTGGCGGAGAATCACTTTGGTAGTTGCGTTAATAATAAGTTGCTCTCTTGGCAGGCTAAGTAACCCTTCAACGATATTATAATCCAGAAAAGGTACCCTTGATTCCAATGAAAACCACATACTGTTATGGTCTTCCCATTTGAGGAGATGTTCTAATTTATGCTGGAAATGTTGTAGAAGTGACTGGTTCAGTGTTGCTGGGTTGTAGAGATCGCCTTTAATGGCTGAATGGTCTTTAAATGAATGATAAAATCCATCTCTTGTGAAATTATGAGATTGTTTCGCCAAAAAGTTTTTTAAAAATGAAGGGGCCATATATAACCCCAGGTATTTGAAAGCCATAACAGAATGGAATTTCTCAAAATATGCCTTCATTTCCCTAACCATCTGAACAAACTTGCCCGCCAGAAGCAATTCTTTATAAAAAGCTCCAAAAAAATAATGATATCCGGCAAGTTCTTCATCGGCTCCCTGGCCGTCCAGGGTCACCTTAACGTGTTCACCTGCGAGTTGCATGACCTTAAACTGGGCATAGGGGCCAAGTGTAGCGACCGGTTCAGCGTGGCATTGGATAAAGGTATCCAAATCCTGTAAAAGAGAATCGGCAGTTGGCCGAACAAAAAACATATTCTTAAGATGTGTCTGGTATTCGGCGATGAAATCACTTTCATCTGCTTTGAGGCCTTTTCCATATACCGCAGAAAACGTATTCACATCCGACTTGTTAAATTCTTTCAATAAGATGGACACAATACTCGATGAATCCAATCCGCCACTCAAACAAACACCAACCGGCACATCACTTCTCAGGCGTAGCTCTATCGATTTACTAAACGCCTCATAGAAGTCACCGGACGATTGAAAGGGCTTATCCAGATGTTCCTCAAGAACATACCATTTTCTAATTTTCAATTTTCCGTGCTCTATTGTGGCATACGAACCCTTGGGAAGTTTAAATATTTTATCAAAAAAAGTATCATCACCCTGATCCGTTCGATTATATACCAAGTACTCAAAGACAGCCTTATCATTGGGTTGGACTCTCTCCATAAAAGGTAGCAATGCCCGTTGTTCAGATGCAAACAAAAATTTTTGATTATCCACATAGTAATAAAAAGGCTTAATGCCGAAACGATCTCTTGCCGCGAACAATTTTCGGGTCTTTGTATCAAAAATTACAAATGCAAACATCCCATTGAATTTATCAAGGCATCCAGGACCCCACTCAATAAAAGAGTACAGTACAACTTCTGTATCTGAGCAGCTCTGAAATCGGTATTTATGTTCGAGTTGCTTTCTCAGTTCTTTATAATTATATACTTCCCCGTTGTAAATCAGGCAGTAACGCCCATCTTCGCTGAACATGGGCTGATGCCCAGCCATAGAAAGATCAATAATGCTAAGGCGGACATGTCCAAGACCTACCGACCCATTGACAAACATCCCTTCATCATCAGGCCCCCGATGCTTCATTAAAGCCATCATTGACTGAATACATGCTGGATCAATTTTTTTATCGTCAAAATTTATTTGGCCGCAAATACCACACATTTAAACTTGTTTCCTAAATTTCTAATAAGTTTTTCATCTCCTTTGGGGCTTTCCTATACGTGATTGCCCACCTCGGGGGGGGCTTCCTGAGGCTTCCCGCTATGCGGAAGGAGACTCATTGACTTTAACAATTGAGTTAAAGAAAAAAACAATTGTGCCTGTGGCCAGCGTAGATATGGTACATTATTTTTTTTCCCAAAAGTAGAGACCCTCGTGACAAAATAGCCTTCATTTAATTGGAAATTATTTATTAAATCAATGGCCAATCTCATACTTAATTGATAAGAACCCTCGATTTCATCTCTTAATAAAACTCCCAACGAAATCCCTTCCGCATAATCATACATCTCAATTTTCCTAAATTTTGGATTTTTAATTTTGGTAAAGTGGATTGGAGTACCGTCGTCTCTAAACATTGAAGTCCTATAATAACGATGACCATTAAGGATACAGTCAAGAATACTCTTTTTATTTAATATTTTATATGATTTGTATAAGTTTTTTAGAACAAAACATGTATGAAAATTATCAATAAATCTGGAATCAGGGGCATAGTACCATGATCCATTTTCAAGTTGATTTGATAAGACAAAATTTATATTACGCTCTGCTTTTTCTTTATATTCTATAATGTCAAATAATTTATATGCTGTTAATAATAAAGCTGCTCTATATGTATTTGCATTTATAACCGTACTATGATCAATAGGTCCGTAACTACATGCTGTTTCGAAATTGGAAATATTTGTCTCATTTAAGTCATAAGCTGCATATTTTGCGATATGTTTTAAAACTGTTAAATATTTCTCTTCATTGGTTATTTCAAATAGTTTTAAAATCACATCAAAACAATAAGGTGTCACAGTAATAAAGGGTGTCCCTGCAGGATACTTACCCCATGGCGTAATCCACTCATAAGGATACCCCCACCCCAGTCCCGATTTTGTTTTTGTAGCATCTAATAATAAATTATCTATATTTTTTTTTGCTAAATTCAGAAAGTTATCGTCATCATAATACTTATAAAGATTTAAATATCCGAGTGCAAAGTGTGCATCGCCAATAGCAAACCTTCTTTTTTCAGCAAATAATTTTCGAGTTGAAGGCATATAACTTTCTAAAAATTGCAATAAAATAACAATTGGTGCTCCTGCTGCTTTATTTTTCTCGAACAACTTTTTTGAAAAAACTCCGAGTTTAGAGCCCCAAAAATCAAACTGGTCAAATGAATAAAAACCATATGTATTTAACCAATTTTCGAATAACTGAGTTGATTTTACAACTTTATTCGTCAATTCACATTCATTGATCATATATAAACCTTCAATTTCTTCTAAATCTTTTAATCACTCAATAATAATAACAGTATTTATTAATCTTTTTGCCAAACAATTTAGACAATTTTTTGTTATCTGATGAAAAAATCTGACGAATTCTTTCTACTTGATCATGTTTTAATAATTTACGTTTTTGTTTTTTTCTTATTAGGAAATTATCTAAAATTCTTATAATATTCTTCAAAAAAAGCCAGACCTTGTATGGCGCTTTTGTCTGAGTTTTTGACTCTATTGTTTCAATATGTTTGACAAGCAAAATATTCAAAAATCGTATCAACTGGATTCCCCAATAAGATGGAGCGACATTTGCAGATTTTTTATCCTTATCATAGTATGGAGATAAATCGTGCTGAAGATATTTTGATAAATCGTCGAGAAACCTTTTTCGATTATGTTTTAAGTCTTCCTGGAGCAAGATTAACACATTAGATTTATCAAATACGGAATAAAGTATGTCTATAATTATTGAATACCTGTAATCAACATTTTTGACCCAAGAATCATTTTTAAATACCAACTTGTCAAAAAAAGATGAAGGACCTAACTTACCTCCTTGAAGAACGTATTGGGTATATCGTGACAACAACATATCCACTTGATTTCTAACTATAAGAATTATCTTAATATCTGGTATGTATTTTTTAATTCTATTGGCAATCAACTCGACACTTTTGAGATTTGTACATGCACATTTAAGTTCCGGATGTATAATAGGTAAAATAATATGTTCCTGACTCTCAATAATAATTTGTTTTTTTGAAGCGTTCTTAAAATGATCTGAATACCATTCAATTCCCTTTTCATAATTTTTTGATGATAATGGAAAAAAGAAATTTGTTTTGTAGACAAAAAACAATTCTTTTTCTTTTCGAAAAATATTTTGAATCCATGTTGACGCAGCCTTAGATAAGCCAATGTGTAAAAAATTGGGTAATTTTTGCAATGGATTTGCCTCAGAAAATTATTATTTATAACAAAAATTATATCACGTATATCTTTCTTCGACAAAATTAACCGCGTCTATAAACCCTCTAAACATGTTTTCTATTGACCCTTCACGCATTATTGTCTCTATTGCATTCTGACAGAAAAGAGAGTAGTTATTCTTATCTAAAACTTTAGTTAACTTATCGTATAAATCACCAACATCATTTGGTTTATAATAGTAACCATTAATTCCTTCTCTTAAATAAAAAGCTTCCGGTCCTTGCTCAATCTTTTCTACAATACATGGTGTATGAAAATAAAATGCATGATTTATTGCAAGCCCTATAGCGCCAGGCATAACAAAGACATCCGCCATTTTATAATGCTCATTTACAATCTTTTGGTCGTAAATGGCACCATAATAGTGAATATTCTGTATATGTTCTATATCGTTTATACATAATTTATTAAGAGCCGGCCCAATTAATAAAATATGCGTGTTTAAATCAAGTCTCTTAGCAAGATTTATCATTTGTTCAGGCTTGCGATTATTTGTATTCATTCTTGCGACACACAAAATAATGTTTTTTTCCTGAAAACCGTATTTTTGTTTTAATTTTTCTTTAGATAATTCAACTATAGGAAACTCATTAAAATTAAGAGTATTATTTGCAATGAACACTTTTTTCTTGCTTGTAACTATATATTTAAGCTGTTCTTTAGAAAATAAAATTAGTGCGTTTGCCAATCGTTGTCTTAAGTAATATAATTGATTTTTTATTGGTTGTTTTTTGTTTTGCAAATTTATTCCATGTGACCAAACAATAACTTTCAACTTTTTAACTCTACAGTAAATTAAAAAGGGTATAAGAAATTTATATCGTAGCCACACAAAGGATATTATTATTTTACAATTATACTGCCTTAATATCTTAATAAAATTCGAAAACCTGTAGTCAATACCGATATAAGAATCTTTGACTATTGAATTAAGTTTTTTGTCGTATATAATAATTAATCTATATCCGATTTTAGAAAACTCTTTTATAAAATAACTATAAATTGATTGGCGATAATGCTGTGTTTCCGAATCAAACATCATTATTGTTTTCATATTTTCTTATATCCTTACTGAATTTTTTATGTGTAGGAATAATTGACTTTTAATTTATTATGCTGATTGACGCATTTTCATAAAAATATCATAAATTATTAGCAACAAGATTTTATACTATAGAAACAAGATCGATTCAATAAAGCATTTGCAGTAATTACACCACAAAGGAAAAAACAAACAGCAATATAAGTAACAGTAGAATATAGAAAAACATTTGCTAAATTAAAGATTAAAAAAATTAGGAAAAAAAAGTAAAATGTATAATTTTGTATGTTTTTTTGATTTAATTTATTTTTTGGTTTGATGATTTTATATACAGAAATAAAAAAATACACGAATATTATAAATCCTATAATCCCTGTCTGTTCTAATAATGCGACATAATAGTTATGAGGTGTACCTTTCCATGTTCTATATTCATTTTTCCCTTCATCATATATTTTATATTCAGTAAGTTGATTTCCCCAACCAGCACCCCAAATAGGATGATTTAACCAATTTTTTAATGTTTCAATAGATCTTCCAGCTCTTAAATCCAATTGAGAAAATTCTCTATTTCCTGAAATTTCGTTTACAATTTTATTATACCGGCCTTCAAATTTGTACCAATATTGCGAATTGATTAAAATTATAAAAACAATCACAGCGACTGAAAAAACACCTAAACTTATTAGAAAGAAACGAATATTAATATATTTTTTTTTTATTATGGAAAGGCCCGTTATACAGAAAGATAATATATAACATACAAATAAGCTTCTATTTTGAGAACCTATGATAGCAATTGTAAATAATATGATATAAACTATATTTTTGATTTTATCTTTATTATAAACATAACTCATTATTGAAGCTATTATAAATAATATTGAAAGCACTCCAATTTCAGGCGGCATAATCATAACATAACTTGTTCCTCCAAAAAGAGGAGATCCAAACAAATAGATTGGCTTTAATATATTTATAATCCCTATAAATACAGAAAAAACAAGAAATGTCTTCATGATATTATAATATGTTAAAATATCATTTTTATTTTTGATAAGAATTAAACCTGAAAAATAAAGAAGTGTATAAAAATACAAATTCCTAAACCGTCCAAATACTTGGTGATAGTTACTATTTAAATAGTATGAGTAAACTAATAAAAAACAGCAATATAGTGTTAGAAAAAAATAAATTAATATTAATTTATTGTAGCCATTAATAGGTGTATGTTTATGTATACGTATAATAGGCGCATGTCTATGTATGCGTATACGAAATATTGTTAATATTAAAAATATAAATATTATAATATCAGCAGCGCTTAAATTAATCCCTATATTAAAAGTAGGGTTAAAAAGAAATGTTAGAAGTAAAAATATAAATAAAATATGATATAAACTATATTTTTTGATTTTTAGGAAGTACATTATATTAAAATAATAACTATTAATTTAGATATTTATTACTATATAACTTCTCATTGGTCGTAGAATAAGATAAATAGTGTGGTGAATTATTAGTTCCTTCGATCAGGAGTGAAATTAATTCATTTGTAAATTTTACAGAACCATCTTTGTATAAATGGTTTTTATCTCTCCAGTAGTTTATTTTAAATATATCATTACAATTGGGCAATAACACCTCACCTAACTTTGAATAATATTCGAATGACTCTTGCGATGGCAATACCCTTTTTTTGTATGTAGGTAAATATACAAATGATAATTTAATTTTTTTCTTTTGTGTCAAGTTGCAAATTTTTTTTAAATAAAAATCAGCCCGCGTTCCGGGTATATAATCAGATTCCTGATATTTTTTCTTGGAAATTGTTTTCACTTTTACATTAGCGAATTTTTTTAAAAATTTTTTGTTTTGAACTTGATGATCTCCGTGAGAATAATATCCATTTTCTTTCTCATATAATTTGCGTTGTTTTTCATTCAAAATATTATTTTTCATAAAATATTTTTGAAAACTCCTTACACATAATTTTTCAAAACCTCTAATCGCAAGGTTACTCATACAGTCAATTATATACGAAATATTTTTTTTAAAATTATTAGATAATGATAAAATATCCAAGTATTTCAGAGATCTAATTATATAATACATTTCTTGTACAATATCATCTGGTTCAATTAAATATTTTGTAAATTGATGTGGATTTTGATTTTCTTCATCTCTAAATTCTAACAGAATCTGTTTAATGTGATGGTTTTCAGCCAAATGTTTTATTATGAAATAGTCTACATCTCGCCCATGCCAGTTTCTACCTAAATTATAGACATTCAAACCGTTAAGTTCATTTGATATTAATTTTGGTTTTATTCCACACCACGAATAAGAACTACCAATGATTGCGATATCAATTGTTTTGCTTTTATCAAAAAATATTTTTTCACGTATCCATTGCCACCGAGGGTCATCAATATTTAATTTGCAAAAATTTAAATTACATAAAATGATCGAAATAAAACACATACAACAAACTATAATGCATATTTTTAATGCTTTATTTGCCATACAAACCTTTTTCATATCAGTTTTTCTTTTTCTAATGTTGATGTTCCTGTAAAAAGTCAGAGCCCAAATCGAGCTTCTGTTTTTTAGTTTGCAGACTATTTTGATCATATGATCAAAACTTTTTAAAAAACAATTTTTATACGCCAAATTGCTCTTTGACATTCAAAAAAGCAGTGTATTACACCCCGAAAGAACTCAGCTATGCCTCCTTTATTCATAGCTGAGCGCCCTCCTGAACAATAGTTACCCTGAAGAGGTTGTGATTCCTGCTGCTTTTAAGGTTGCCGCGAACCCTACTGCTTGGAGACCTCGATATTTTAATCGTTTCACCCCGGTTCGGCGATCATATTCGGACATTGTTGCTTCGACTCCGGCTCGCCATCAATATTTAACTTTGAACTCATCTATCTGTTCATAAGCTCTTCTTCGGGCGATCCTTGCAGCCTTAGCGGTATATCGATTGTACGGCGTACTTTTTTACCGGGCAATCTTCCAGTTGAGGGCAGCCCATGCAGGTATCAAGGGGAAAACCTTGGGTAATCCGTTCCTTCCCGATCATGAGTTGACGGAAGGTCCACAGGGTTTTCAAGCATAGATATTTGGCTCCATCTGATTCTTCCGTTAAATTCAAGACATAGTGCCATTGAATATTGAATGCCAGTTGGGATACGGTTTCTTCATCAGTAAGATCATGAGCTTGCTGGAGCAGCAGAACACCAAGCATGGTAAAGAGTTCTTTTGTGGGATGTCCTGCTTCTCTTGAGAAACAGGGTTTGATCACAGATTGACCGGTAATGAGCGGAGGATTTCTTTTTGAAAAAGCCCTGCCCAGGAGTCATCGAGCAATTTCCTGCGTTTCGGGCTTAAAAAGTCCCAGGTATCGAAAAGGTGGAGCTGATTGTGGTCATTTGTCTTAATCATTTAATCAACCCTAAGCTATTGATAACATAGAGTATATGTATATAGAATAAACATTTATAATGCAAACTAAAAATGAATTTTAGCCAATAATATTAACATGTTAAATTGATTTTGTGTAACTTCTCAATAAGTACGGGGGAAAAAATAAAAAACCGCTAGACATTGTTTTTTTTGTTTACTATATTCACTGCATGAAAACGATCGGGCAAATACTCAAAATGGCTAAAGATGAAGAATTTCCCATAATCTCAGAATTGATAGATTATATCAAACAGCAAGGGGACATGATTCAAAAATTGAAAGATGAGCTTGCCGAATTAAAAGGCCAGAAAGCCAAACCCAAAATCAAACCGTCAAACCTTGATAAAAAAACAGCCATAAGAAGAAAAAACTCTCAGGATAAAAAACGACCGGGTTCCCAAAAGAGATCAAAAACAAAGCAACTCGAAATTAATGAGGACACAATTATTCAGCCGGATTTAATCCCTGCCGGCACCGAATTTAAAGGATACCAGGATTTCATCGTCCAAGATCTCATTATAGGGAATTGGAATACCCGATATCGGAGAGCTCGATATAAAACCCCAAACGGGGCCTATGTTATCGGCGGGTTGCCGGATCATGTTTCTCAAAATCATTTTGGTTCTACATTGACAGCCTTTATATTGTATCAATACTATCATGGCCATGTTACCCAACCGTTAATTCTTGAGCAACTGCGAGAGTATGGCATCAGTATTTCAAGTGGACAGATCAATTCGATCGTCACCGAAAATAAAGATCAATATCATGAAGAAAAGGATGAAATTTTATCTGCTGGATTAAAATTTTCAAGCCATATTAATGTGGATGATGCCGGTGCCAGGAATAATGGGAAAAATGGTTACTGCACCCATATCGGTAATAATTTTTTCGCCTGGTTTAAGAGTACCGATAGCAAAAGCAGAATCAATTTCCTCCAGTTTTTTATATGAAACACCTCACTTTAGAAAAGCACACTTCATCGATTTCATTGGCGTTAGCCAATGAAATTATTCTTTGAGAAATTTTTAGCATGCCCATTGAGCAAAGCCTTTCGTTACAGTGTTTTAAACAAATATATTTTTACTTAGAGCAGAATAAATCAGCCTGATTTCATATAGTTTTATATGCGTAGTTCCTTTAAAAAGGACTGACAGTTCGTTGTGCAAAAGGCTGATCTGTCATGTTATTATCGCGCTCAGAGCTTCATTTCTTCACCGACGTTCTATCCTGCTAAAATCAAATGATATTTCCGATAATTTACTGTTTATACCTCAGCCGGGATCAAATCGTATCCAAGCTGCTTGGCCTGTTTGGTAATAGCGTTAAGTCTCCTTTGCCGAGACTTTACGCCCAAATATTCTTCCCCAAGGTCCATAAATCTGTCACCATGTTTGATTATGTTGTAAATTGCTTTAGAGATTCGATGAGCTATGGCCACAATCGCTTTTTTTGCTCCTCGCCTGGATTTTAATTTGAAATATTTGGCCCTGTAGTACGAACCCTTTTTCTTGATCGCCGCCCATGCGATCTCAATCAATATAGTTTTCAAAGGATGACTACGAACGGAAGTTCGTCCACTTTTCCTTTTACCGGCACTCTCATTGTTTCCAGGACATAACCCTGCCCAAGACGCAAGGGCGGCCATACTTTTAAATTCATCCAGGGTTATCCCGATCTCACTTACAATTGATTGAGCTGATTTTTTATCAATCCCGGGGACCTCATCCAAACGAGCTAAAAGATCTCTATTATCTGCTGTCAGGGAATCCATTCTCTTGGTTATCCCAGAAATACGATCTTCAAAGCCTGCGATCGTTTCCATCAACCCCACCAACAGAAAACGGTGATGATCCTCAAAAAAACCTTGGATGCTGCTGTGAAGCTCAACCGACTTTGCTTTCAATCCTCTTTTTGCGTTGGATTTGATATTATTTAGACTCAAGTCTGATTCTGTGCAGAGCAATGAAATCAAGTTCCGTCCTGTAACACCGAACAAATCAGACACGACAGAATCAATTTTGATATTGGCCGTCTCGAACAATTTATGCACACGCCTTTTGTAATCGGCCAGAGATTCAGTATATGTTCTGCGGAGTCGGGTTAACTCTCGCCATTGACGGATTTCTTTAGGGGGAATAAAACTGCCTTTTAACAACCCGTGTCTCAGCAGTCCTGCAAGCCATTTGCTGTCGGCGATATCTGTTTTACGACCAGGAACATTCTTTATATGACGGGCATTTACAAGAATCACTTCCATGAAGCCTTCCAACACATTATGGACTGGTCTCCAGTATACCCCGGTGCTTTCCATCGCCAATATTGGACAGTTATTTTCCGTCAACCATTTTTTCATTTCTAACAAATTGACCGTGAATGTCCCAAATTCTCTTATCTCATGTAGTTCCTGTCCATGTTCGCCTAATGTGATGAGACATGCTGAAATTTTTTTCTTGTGTACATCTATTCCGCAGCAAACAGGGTGAATAATTTGAATGAATGTGGTATCTGCTTTTTTGGTCATAGCTGTCCTTATACTTTTATTTTGGCGAATAAAAAAAAAGATAGTTATGACCATTTCTTTAAACAATCAAGTGTTTCATGTTTTGTTGTGCCCGCCAGGGCATGGGGGTTATTGCGGTGCAACCATAAAGATTATGTGATCAACGACGCTGCCATTGAATATATGAAACAGCAGCGGCTTCCCAAGTACCAACTGGAAAAATTTCAAAATCAGTGTTTTTCAACTGAACGCAACTGGAAATCATTTTTGTTTCAGAACAAAATCCGTAAAAACCGCCACAAAAGGATTGCAACCGAGGGAGCTCTTCTGGGCAGTCTGCTTGATCATGGCTGGAATCAGGATCTTGCCATAATCAGTGATGATGCAGGTCAGTTCAATATCCTGACCCATGCTTTATGCTGGGTCCATGCAGAAAGAACAATCCAGAAATTAATCGGTTTTACACAAAAACGAAAGGATCAAATTGAGTCGGTCCGATCCGATATCTGGGATTTATACTCTGATTTAAAAAAATATCAGCAAGGCCCGACAAGTGGAGCAAAGTTTGACCTCAATAAACGGTTTGATCATATTTTTGGACAAAAAACCGGTTATGCGGCATTAGACCTGGCCCTAAACAGAATCCTCAAAAATAAGTCTGAGCTATTGCTGGTTCTTGATAGGCCTGATATTCCATTGCATAACAATTTGAGCGAAAGCGATATCCGAGAATATGTCAAAAAACGAAAAATCAGTGGCTCAACCAGAAGTTCTGCGGGGAGGACCTGCCGAGACACCTTTACAAGTATTAAAAAGACATGCAGGAAATTAGGGATTTCGTTTTGGGATTACCTGATAGATCGGATTGAGACCCGAGGAAACATCCCCTCACCTTCAAATTTAATGGTAAGGAAAATGGAAGAACAACTTTTGTAATTCCTAACCCTGATTTATTGAGAAGTTACGATTTTGTGCTTTTTACAAGTCCATCAAAGTTGAGTTAATTTATAAGAAGTTAAAAGCTTCTCTCTCTGGATAGAAACTTTTCAAACATGATCCCCATAAAAAAGCATATTGATAAATTAATTATAATATTTGTAACCCAATTATGCCCATTCAATTGCAATCCTAATTTAGAAAGAAGGTGCAGAACAGATCCAAAATATAAAATTTGGACTAAAAAAATATGGTACGAAGATCTTCCAATATTTTTCCAAAAAAGAAAAAATATAGGCTCATGTTGCGTATCAGGGGCTTGAAATGTTAGATGGTGAACTTTTTGACCCAATTCACCATAGGGGCCCAACGGATGCAAGTAAACATAAAGACTCTGATTGATGATACGCAATGTTACAACACTGTTCGGGAGTTGCGCTGGCCGGAAGGACGTCAATGTCCGTATTGTGATTCCAAACGAATAATCAAAAGGGGTTTTGATGAAAAAGAACCTGCCAGACAACGTTATGAATGTAAAAATTGCGGCAAACGGTTTGATGACCTTACAGGCACCATCTTCGCTGGACATCACCAACCCCTCAAGGTATGGATATTGTGTCTGTATTTCATGGGGTTGAACTTGTCCAACAAGCAAATTGCCAAAGAACTGGACCTGGACCGCACTGATGTTCAAAGGATGACCACCCAACTTCGTGAAGGCGTGATAAAAAAAAGCCTCAAGTAACCCTTGGAGACGAAGTTGAATGTGATGAGGTCTACATTGTAGCAGGGCATAAAGGCAATCCCGAAGCAGTAGCCCGAAAAGGCAGGGAAGGCCGTCGAAATCGTTTACGAGGTGCTCGTGGGCGGGGTACATTGGAAAAAGAGAAACCACCTGTATTCGGTATGATTCAGCGATGCGGTCTGGTAGTGATTCAAATGCTTGCTAATGTTCGCAGGGTAACTATTGAGCCCTTGGTAAAGTCGACCGTTTTGCCGGGGACTTTGATTTACACTGATGAATATGCGATCTACAATCGATTAACCGAGTGGGGGTACAAGCATAAGAGCGTGAATCACGGGGCTGGAGAATACGCCAGAGACGAGGATGGCGATGGTTTCCATGAAGTCCATGTCAATACCATGGAAGGCTTCTGGTCCTTGCTACGTGGTTGGTTGCGTCCTCATCGAGGCATCTCACAAGAGAAGCTCCCGTTCTATCTCGGTTTTTTCGAGTTCGTTCATAACGTCGGCAAACGGGGAAAGGCCCTGCTCCATTCGCTTGTCGAACTTTTGGTCAAATAAGACCTTGAAACGCAACATGAGCCTTTTAAAATGACCAGTTAAAACTGAAAATAAATAAAAGCCTGATGAGCAATTCCTTTTTCTCCTATGTATGAAAAAAGAATAAAAAAACTATAAATTATCAAACTACAATATACCCAATGTAACTTTGAATAACTAACTGACAATTTCTTTATTCTTGGTTCGATTAAATAGTGAAATATAACTGATACAGCAGCCATGCAACATACAATTTTTACATGAAATGAAAACGGGCCCCAAAAAGTTGAGAATCTAAAAACACTTTTAATATAAGTTATTGCGAATCGTATATCCGGAGACCTGAAAAAAATCCATGCCAAACATGTTAGGTTAAAAAATATAAATATTTTTATAAAATTAGGTATGTTAATATATATTTTACTTTTTTCAATTATAGGATATATAGACAGATATAAACCATGCAAAGCCCCCCAAGCAATGAATGTCCAATTGGCACCATGCCATAAACCAACTAAAAGCATAACAATTATGACATTACGTAATCGCAAGGTTTTTGTTCCTCTATTCCCGCCTAAAGGAAAATATAAATAATCTCTGAACCAAGTTGATAATGAAATATGCCATTTTCTCCAAAATTCACTTGGATTTTTTGAAGTATATGGATATTTAAAATTAATAGGCAATTCAAGCCCAAATAGCTTTCCCAATCCAATTGCTATATCTGAATATGCAGAAAAATCGAAAAAAATTTGAAATGCATAAAAATATGAAACTATAATTAATTCTAAAGGTCCTATATCGGACGTAAAGTTTAGATACACCGGATCAACTATGTAATATCCTATATAATCAGCTATGAATACTTTTTTAATAAAACCATAAATAATATAGAAAAGCCCCTCACTTGAACTTTTATCATATAAATTATCATTAACCTGACTTAAGAAATGTTTTGCTCTTACAATCGGACCAGCTACGAGTTGAGGAAAAGCAGCAACAAATACCATAAATTTCAACAGTGAATCAGTTGGTTCCATTTTTCTTGAATAAATATCGATAGAATAACTTAAAGTCTGAAAGGTATAAAATGATATCCCAACTGGAAGAATTATATTAAGAAGCTTAATATCAACTGAAAAACCCAAAATGCCAGATAACTGACAAAAGTTACTTATAAAAAAATTTGAATACTTAAAAAAACCTAAAATGCCTAAATTTCCAACCAGACTGATGATTAAATATGTTTTTCTTTTCTTTTCATTATTTGTTCGAAATATCAGTTTACCTATGTTGTAATCCAATAATGAGGAAAATATAATTAAAGTTAAAAAACGTGCATCCCACCAACCATAAAATATATAACTGGCAACCAGCAAGGTTAATAACTGGAACTTAAGCGATCTACATGAAATACAGAAACAAATATACGTAATGAATAAAAATGGAATAAAGACATTATCGGTAAAAACCATTTGATTTCTCTTCGAATTATTATATTATCAAATCTTCAATAGTTTCTGCAGCAAGAATAGCCGATTTACCATCATGAGGTGTTCCAATTGTATCACAATAGTGTTTCGCATTATTCCTAATGAACGGTTTATATTTAATCAAATTCCGAAGTAGCTCTTCAAGCCCACCTAAATTTTCAACAGAGGCAGCGACTTTGTTTTTAACATAATCGTATTTATCGAAACGATCATGGTTGTAATAAAATTCTGTTTTGGGTGTAAAATAATAAATGGGAAAAACATTCTGAATAGCGGCCTCAAGTAATATGCTTGAATTGCCAGAGATTACAGCATCAACATCTTTTAAAAAATAAAATGTATTAATTTTTTTTGAATCCGAAAATTCAAGTTTGTAACGTTTAATAATGTCAATATATTTATCTTTTGACTCCAATCCTGGGTGTGGTCGCAGTATCAATTGAAATTTTGGAAATTTCTGCCGTATAAAATCGATCATTTCAGATGTGTCTTCAGTATTCATCGAACGATTTGTGCATATACCTATACGATTCAAAGTGTTATTATTATTTATATAATATATATATTCATCAAATTTAGGCATACCAATTAATTGAATTTTTTTTTCATCCGAACCCGCTTTTAAATATTTTTCTTTTGCATGATTACCTTCAAGCAATGCAAATGAAGAATAAATTTTTGGTACATTATCAAATGTCGATGAATGCTGTAAAAAAAAACATTTTATACCTTTTCGTTCGGCAATGGATGTAAATACCCTTGTATAAAAAATATGATCATTTGCAAAAACAATAGCCCTTGGTGCTAACCAAGATACATATAACTTACAAAACAATTCGTATCCAAGAGAATAGAGCACCTTGTCAAATTTCAGTTCAAGTATTTTTTTATCATCTTTAGTTGCTTTAATATAAAAACCTATATATTTCGGTAAATATAAATAGGACAGAAGCAGCGGAATAAAAACAGGCATAAAAAGAACTTCGCCATCATGTTTTATTTTGCGACTCAGAAGGATTGATTTTGGTTTCAAAATTTCATAAATGGGCTTTAGAGCTTCATAATTGTTTTTTGAAAACGCAAAAAAAACAATTTTCTGCTGTTTAAGTCTATAATTTCCAATATTTTTTAATGCTAAAAACAAAAAAACTACACTGCAAATCAAATTCTTGAACAGAAGATAAATCAACTTTCGTCGATTCAACTGGTTATAAAGTTCATCAATATATTCTTTAGAATACATATTAAATAATATGTAATTGTAGGCCCTTAATTGATTGTAATCCATAATATTTTATTAAAGCTTCATTGATTAGACTGTTGGAAAGGGAATATTACTAATGGAACCAAAAATTCCATACAACCATTTAGTTTTATTCTACATCTAAAATTTTAATTTGACTGAAAGCAGGTATTTTCTTTTTCGTTTTCTTCCCAATTAATGTTTCATATTTCCGGGCATCAACACCCAAATTTGGCCTTAAAATCGTTAGATTTTTTTCTTTTATAATCTGACCTTCTGTAAGATCCGTTAATGGATAAACAGCTCTTCTGAAAGTTAATACATGATTAGCTTCAATTTCTGATATTGTAGGTTCTTTTATCATTTGCCCTTGAAGCGTTTTTATTTTCGTGATTCGGTGTATCAATCGTTTTATTTCATCACATGTAAATGAGACCTGATGGTCCCGAAATATTTTACCCTCCCTTGAATCTGTAAAATGAAATTCAATAATTCCAGCTCCCATTGCTACGGCAATTTCAACAGCATCATTACCAACAGTATGGTCCGAATATCCTATTGTCAGATTAAATTCCCGTCTGAATAAATTCATAACCTGGAGGTTGGCATCTTCATCAGGTATCGGATACATGGATGTACACTGCAATAAAGCAAGATTTTCTGGTTCTAAATACATAGAATTCTGTGACTGAATAAACTCAACTGTTGTCCTTACTTCATTAAAAGTAGACAATCCTGTTGATAATATTATTGGTTTTTTTAATGAAGTTATTTTTTTTATTATTGGGTAAGCTGTTAAATCACCAGAACCAATTTTATAAAATTTCATATATGGGTCAATCCAATCAAACGCAGACGAATCCCAAACAGATGCTGTAAAAACAACGCCCTCTTTTTTACATATTTCAGCCAGATTAATGTATTGTTCAGGTGTAAATTGAAATCTTTCAAAATGTGAACACCTGTCAGGACTTTCTAGTTTGCTGACCAGGGATTCGCCTGTATAAATTTGGAATTTGACAGCATCAGCTCCAGAGGTACATGCAAGATAAGTCAGTTCCTTTGCATACTCAAAATCGCCCTCATGATTTCCTCCGATTTCAGCTATCAAATAAGGACCGTGTTTTCCCTGCCACCCATCAATCATTTTTGTTCCTCTAAAGCTAAATACTGTGCAATTTTCCAATCCATCTCTGTACGTATTGTAAACGCGGATCTCTGATCAAGAGTGATATGACCAATTTTACCACTCAATATATTTCTTTCTCTTTCAAAAAATTCTCTTTGAATAAGATGTATACCTCCTGAGCGCCGAAACAAGTTATCTCTTTCAAGACGTAGACCGGAATTGATATTCCACGGTCTTAAACCGTCACCATTATGATAATAAAATATATCATCTTCTTCCCGGATACCATCAACGACATCAGTATCAAATATCTGCTGCGTATGTACAGCTTTATCAATGTAAAACGCGGATCTAAATGGTGATTCTATAAAAAGCAATACAACCAAGTCCGGTTTTGTTTTTATATGTGAATAGTATTTTATGGCTTCAGATACAGTAGGCTCCAGTGGAGTATTTATTCTTGCCAACTCCTTTTGTCTATCCATTACAATGACATTATCTTCATACTTATGTTTAACATGCTCAATAATCGCATTATCCGGAGTACTAATTAAAATATCACTAACCGTTTTGCTCTCTAAAGCACTATCAATGGTCCAGTCAATAAGTGGTTTTTTATGAAGTTTTTCCAAAGATATTGATTTAGGATGTGTTGATGCACCTCTTACGGGAATAATTACCAAAACATTAGGGGAGCTATTGTTTTTCTTTTTTATATGCTTTTCTTTAATTTGTGCCCGCGTTTTTAAAATCGTCTTTTCATTTTTTGTAAGACTCGCTCCATGCTGACGATAATAAAAAAGAGGAAGACTTATGTTATTAACGTTATACTTGGATATAATTTTTAACCAGATATCATAACCATCCTGGCATTTAAATGACTCATCATAGCCACCAATTTTTTTTAAAACATCTGTCCTTATAACGGTACAGGCCCCATGTGCCGGCAAATCCATCAATGTCACATCTCTTTTAAAATCATGACGCCGCACCTGATCCAAAACCGTACCATTTTCATCGACCAGGTAATAATCCGGAAAAATCATGACAAACTCAGGATTTCTTTCCAACTCATTTACCATTAATTCAAGCGCCTGAGGGGCCAGAAAATCATCGGCGTCAAGCCTAACTATATATTTCCCATTTGCTATTTTTAGGGCATTATTGTTGGTTTTATTTAGCCCCTGATTTTTCTGAAAAACAGTATAAACATTTTTTTCATTTTCATATTCCAGTATAATATCTCGGGAATTATCAGTCGAGCCGTCATCAATAATAATTAATTCAAAGTCCTTGAAAGTTTGCCTTAAAACACTATCAATTGATTGTTTTATAAATTTTGCATAGTTGTAATTTGTTATATATACAGTCAGCAATGGTTTATTTTTTCTCTTATTCAGCATTATTTTTAGATCTAAGATCCTGATGAAATCAGGTTTACAAATTTGAATCAACGTCGATAATAACCAGATTTTAAATTCGATAATTCAGGATTATTTTCAGCATATTCTATCAACTTATTGTAATCATCTATTGTGTCCACTGATATGGATTTTTCTATATTTGTAAATTGTTTTTCATATTCGACTCTATACATTCCATTATAAAAAACAGGAATTACATGCTCTTTTTCAAAATCATCTAATAAGTTCGAATCTATCTCTAGCAGCGTAGCAGATTTAATAATATCGACAGAGTTACCTTTCGGCGCAAACCTTTGTATACTTCTATCTGGTAAAATCTTTCTAGTTGAAGTTAAATCAGGTTGTTTTTCAAGATGCACTTTCATGCATGAATCAAGTAAATGGTAGTGTGTTAAAGGATTATCTCCGGTAATCCTTACTATATGTTCGAAACCTTTTTTTTCAGCAGCATACTGGTAACGTTTAAACACATTTTCTTCACTACCTCGAAGCAATTCTATATTATTATCAATACAGAATTTTTCTAAAAGGTCATCGGCCGGGTTATGACTAGTTAACACAACAATACTATTACAAAGTTTATACGACTTCAGCAATTCAACCTGAAATTGTAACATCGGTTTTCCACAAAAATTTTTTAAAACTTTTCCAGGCAACCTCGTCGAACTCATTCTTGCCTGTATACATATTCCGAAATCTTCCATTAAAAAGCCTTTGTATGAACCTTGTTGACTATTCGTTTCGTCTGTTTTATGACGGATGAAAAACCAAAAATAATAATCCCTCCCCAAATTATAAACAATAATACATAAAAAATTTTATAAACTAAACAATAGAATATTGATTGATGCTCAAAACCATATGAGTTATAAAAACTAAATAGTGCGACAGCTGATAAAGCTACTATTTTTTGAAATGGAAAAACACGTTTATATAGACTGTGTGCGATGGTTACTGTAACAACAGTTCGTATTGATGTTGATGCCAGCAAAGCAGAAATTGCCCCATAAGTCCCATAACGAGGGACCAAAATACAAAGTAAAACAACAGAGACAACTGCCCCAGAAATGCTGCTGATTAGATCAAAATATGTTTTTTTGACCAAATCGATTCCCCTGCCAAAAGCTGATGAAAAATTCATTATCAAGTATATTAAAACAAAATACGGGACATACGGATATGCTTTAATAAACTTTTCAGAGCCGAAAAAACAAATAATTTCCCTTGAGAACAGAGCAGCAGATAAAGCAAAAATTAAAAGCATATAATAATAAAAGAGCGATACAACTGGCAGAACATCTTTAAGGTCCTTTTTATCATCAGAGTGCATTTTAAAAAGCATTGGATACCATGCTGTTTTAAAAGCACTGTTTACCTGGTTATAATAATTACCAAAACTGTTACCAACATTATAAAGCCCAAGATTTGCCAGCGATAGATGCTGTCCAAGCAGGTATCGATCGAAATATAGCCCTGTTCTATTTATTATATTAATTGGCAAAGACGGTAGCGAGTAATGAATTTCCGATTTTATATATTTAAAATTAACTGATATTTTTATTTTATTCCAAATCCATACGATCCAGAACAAAGCCCAGAAAATACTGTTGATTAAGCCACCAAGGAATACAGAACTTACCCCCATATCCATTATAGACAGAAACATAATAACCAGGGTGCTGTTAATTATAAATTGAAACAATGAACACACACCGTAAAATTTTATTTTTTCTGTAACTCTTAGAATTCTAAACGGAATCATCGTAAATGAGTTGAAAAACATAGTCCATGTAACCATTTGAAAGTATGGCACATATGACATATCCTCAAAAACCCGGGGTATTATGTATCGACCTCCGGCCTCTATAAGTAGCGTAATAGACAATCCCGTTATTATGCCTAAACACCAGACTCTGCCAGTCTGTAACTTTCTGTTTTCATGAGTCCAAATATAGTAAAAACGTTCAACACCTTCCTGTAAACCAAGGATTATTATTGGTGTAAAAATATTTGTAATTAATGAAGTGAGAGCTAATATACCATAGTCTGTAGGAGTTAAATAATGCCAATATATTGGTATAATGAAAAAAGCACCAAATTGCCTTATGAATGAAAATGCACCATAAGTTGCAGAGTTACTTAAAAAGCGCTTTATTAAATCCTTCAGGGAAAACATTCTCAATCATTTCCATGTTATAAGCATCATCGATAAAATTTAATTTTAATTATAATTTTGCTGAATACTATTGTGTTTTTCATTATGTAAGTGTTGTAAGCATTCAACATAGTCTTTCATCATTTTTTTTATTTCTGTTCTATATCTTTCAATATCACCATCAGAAATTTCTCTCTTTACCAAATTGGGATATGCATTGGATGAACATTCATATGCCGCCATAATATATTTCTCGATTTTCTCAATATCTGGTTTATAACCAGTAGTAATTTTTTTTAAAACATTCTCAACATCTTTCTTACTTCGAATTCTAAATATGCCTTCCATGGCATCAAACCAAACACTTCCGAAAACGAGTGATGGGACACCTCTTACTGCAGATTCAAATGCAACAGTACCTGTCGCAGTAACTGTTGCTTCAGCGTTATCAATTAAAGAAAATGAATCAATTTCAAAAGGTATTATCTGGACATTATTGT
The DNA here is from genome assembly GCF_963664415.1 of uncultured Desulfobacter sp. Taxonomy (NCBI): domain Bacteria; kingdom Pseudomonadati; phylum Thermodesulfobacteriota; class Desulfobacteria; order Desulfobacterales; family Desulfobacteraceae; genus Desulfobacter; species uncultured Desulfobacter sp. The sequence goes on from NZ_OY761445.1 coordinate 982,117, forward strand.
ATTCCTTTATAGCGTCATAAAATTCATTATTCCGATACATATGTCCACGCCAGAAAAGATTTCTTTTAGGCAAATTAAATATACTGGGGTGCTCCTTATAATATATCATCCAATTTTTAGGTAAAATGGTTGACATAAAATCAAGAATTCTTAAAATATCAGCAAATTCTCCAGCATCTGGCAATGTAGTTCTTTCAGGTTGATAATTCGGTGCAAAGTATATATATTTCATGCCGTCTTCAGGTTTAACGCATAATTTATTATACAACCGCTTGTTTTTCTGAATTAAAGATCTAGCCTTCAATTTAATTAAAAAAGCATTAACAGAATTTGGCATGGATTGTCCGCTTGAGATTGGGTTATGATTAATCACAGATGTTAGAAGAGTCTCACGTTTAAAACAAAGAATTGAACTCAAAAAAGATATAAAAATCCGGAAATATAAAGCTATGTAATTTTTTTCACTTTCCATGCTATTTATTTTATTTCTTTTAAAATAATCTGGAATAGCATCATCATAACTTGACTGAAGTTTACTCAGCAATATTTTAATTTTATGATTCGAGTCTTTATAGTTATTATTTCTTAACTTTCCTTTGATTATAAAGCTTTTATTTTCAATAGAAGATATTACCCATGAACGTTTCAGACTTGCCATGAAATCTCCCATGAGAAATGGTTTTTCTAACAATTGACATGCAATATATAGCCCATATTCACCTGGGAAATGGGGCACATTACGTGAAATCACTGAATCTATATCCAAATCAATAAGAACATTGCACCAGTATTTAATCACTTTATAAAAAAAAACGCCGTCGCTGAGTTGAAGAAAACTGCCATCCATCACTATCCATTCGATCAGCCATATAGTAAAAAATTGATTCATACTTTTTCAAACGATTAATAACTGTTAAATCAACAACAAATGCATTGCTTAATGAGAGCCCTTGAGGCGGAATTCCACATCTTAACTTCTGAATTGAATGAATAATTGATTCTGGAAAAATTTCTTTACACAAATCAACGTCATTGTCATTAACAATACAATACACACAATCTAAATCAAATTTATCCTTAGAAAAATATGATATTTCTTTTAATGCACCAAGTCCAAACGAACTATAAATAATTTTCACCTACACCTCTTTATATTTCCCCCCAATATCGCAGAAGTCATGAGGATTTTAGCTTCAAGGCATCAAGGTTGCCGCCGTAGTAATCGACTGCAAAACCTTGATGAGAGTTTTGAATAACTCCAAAAAATTGAGACCAAAAACAATTTTGATGGTCCTGTAAAAAGTCAGAGCCCAAATCGAGCTTTTTTTTTGAGTTTACATACTATTTTGATCATATGATCAAAACTTGTTAAAAAACAATTTTTATACGCCAAATTGCTCTTTGACTTTCAAAAAAAGCTGTGTATTACACCCCGAAAGGACTCTCCTATGCCTCCTTTATGCATAGCTGAGCGCCTTCTGGACAATAGTTGCCCTGAAGAGGTTGATTCCTGCTGCTTTTAAGGTTGCCGCGAACCTTACTGCTTGGAGACCTCGATATTTTAATCGTTTCACACCGGTTCGGCGATCATATTCGGACATTGTTGCTTCGACTCCGGCTCGCCACCGATATCTATCTTTGAACTCATCTGTCTGTTCATAAGCTCTTCTTCGGGCGATCCTTGCAGCCTTAGCGGTATATCGACTGTAAGCGTACTTTTTCCCCAGTCTTACCGGACAATCTTCCAGTTGAGGGCAGCCCATGCAGGTATCAAGGGGAAAACCTTGGGTAATCCGTTCCTTCTTTTTCTTTTTAAAAACCGGGGCATGCCCTTGCGGGCATGTTATAATCTGCCCATCTGCCGCAAGGTTGAAATCAGTAAGGCTGAGCTTCTCCTTTTTGGTCGTTCCCATGGTGGGCGAAACAAGATTAATTCCATCTGATTGGGCAATCTGGTGATTCTCATCGCTTCCATAAAGAGAGTCCGCCTGGAGTTCTTTGGGAGAAAGGTTTCTCTGCTTGGCGGCATCCATTGCAGGGATAAGAGCATTGGCATCACTTGCCGAGGCAGGTTCCACCTCAACATGAGTGATAAGATTCAAGGTTCTGGCCTTCTCATCTTCATCCTCTGTTTCTGTAAAGGTTTCCATCACCTGAACCTGGTACCCTTGTCCCTTATGTCCGCTGTAGGTCGCATCAGGGTCTGAAGGATTTTGAAGTGAGTCTGAAGGAATCTCTTTTGGAGCTTTAAGCGCAACCTTCTGGCCACTTTCAGGATCAACTTCCAGATTGCACTGCTCTTTCAAAACCCTTTCAAGCAGCTTGTAGCTGTACATGGATGAAACATCAGAGTCGCTTTTAAATTCCTGGATCAAATGGTAAAGATCCTTGCTGACACTTGCAAGTGTTTTGGCTGAATCAGAGGGTTTTACCATGGAAAAGCAGGACAAGGCCTTTTCCGAAATATACTTCCCGATAACATCGGTGCTGATACCGGAAAAGTGGTCTGGAGATTTGCGTTTCAGGTTAACCAGAAATTTATTGATACTCGCTGCAAAGATACTGATTCTCCCCAGCCGGCGCATATTTGACTTAACATGGACCGAATCGATTCTTTGATTGTCAGCATTAACTTGAAATACGACGGATAGTTTGTCAGCAATAGCATTGAAGAGAGCTTTGTCCAGTTTCTTCTCGATCATGAGTTGACGGAAGTTCCACAGGGTTTTCAAGCATAGATATTTGGCTGCATCTGATTCTTCCGTTAAATTCAAGGCATAGTGCCATTGAATATTGAATGCCAGTTGGGATACGGTTTCTTCATCAGTAAGATCATGAGCCTGCTGGAGCAGCAAAACACCGAGCATGGTAAAGAGTTCTTTTGTGGGACGTCCTGCTTCTCTTGAGAAACAGGGTTTGATCAGATTGACCGGTAATGAGCGGAGGATTTCTTTTTGAAAAAGCCCTGCCCAGGAGTCATCGAGCAATTTCCTGCGCTTCGGGCTTAAAAAGTCCCAGGGATCAAAAAGGTGGAGCTGATTGTGGTCATTTGTCTTAATCATTTAGTCAACCCTAAGCTATTGATAACATAGAGTATATTATACAAAATAAATTTTTTAAATGCAAGTTAAAAATGAATTTTAGCCAATAATATTAACATGTTAAATTGGTTTTGGGCTTTTTACGAACCCATCAATTTTGAAACGATTTTTTATTGCCGGATCAATACTTACCGATGGCCAGTTGAATGAGGGAACAAGTGAACATGCTCTATCTATCTGGACGTTCAACTCAACAATCTGGCAGCCTTTGTGCTCCGAAAAGGCTCTGATACAATTTGCTACTTTCTTGCCAACATCTCCTGTAAGAATCCGGAATCGATATTTTGGCACCCAAACATATAATATTGGCAATGCCATATTGTGTGTGATAATTTTTCAATTCGGCTCATTCGTTACTCCATATTTGTTTGTTGTGGAGACAACTTCAAATATGGAGTCGCATTTGAGCCTTACAGAGGGCGAAGCCTCTGCACTCTGACCAGGTCCAGAGGACCAGGGTTTCTACGTCAAACTAAATTATTTTCCCACCAAATCCCATTGAACAGCCGTCCCTTTTTTCACATCCATGGTCACGCTCTTGCGTAGCACTACATCCAGATACCTGGGAGGTAAACCATATCCAGGTCTTATAGAACGAACGTTTTCATTGGTCAAAACGTCACCGGCCTGCAAATCTTTTGTGATATATAAAGAACGACGGAAAATCATGGATTTCTTTTCAGCCTCCGTTGGGCCGTAAACGATTTGACCCAGCGCCTGCCAAGACCGTTTTGATTCCTCGACCAATGCCCGCATCTCCTCCGGCTCCAAAGAGAAGGCGGAATCCACTCCTCCATCTGTCCGATCCAAGGTGAAATGTTTTTCTATGACGGTAGCACCCAAAGCTACGGAAGCAACGGCAGCACCGAGCCCAAGGGTATGATCAGAAAGCCCAACTTCACACCCAAACAAATCTCGCATGTGGGGGATGGTCAGCAAATTGCTATTCCCTGAGATAGCAGGATATGTGCTGGTGCATTTAAGGAGTACAATATCATTGCGACCGTATGCCCTTGCTGTGCGCACCGTCTCGTCCAGTTCGGCAATAGTTGCCATGCCTGTGGAAATGATCATGGGTTTGCCGGTTTGTGCCACCTTACGAATCAAAGGGATATCGATATTCTCAAAAGAGGCGATCTTATAACAGGGGACATCTAATTCCTCCAGGAAATCCACAGATGTTTCGTCAAAAGGGGTACTGAATACAATCAAGCCCAATTCCCTCGCCCTGTCAAAAATAGGTTTGTGCCAATCCCAAGGAGTATGGGCTTCTTGATATAAATCATACAGGGATCTCCCTTTCCATAAACTCTTTTTATCTGAAATGAAAAAGTCTCCCCCAGCCAAGTCCAACGTCATAGTGTCAGGGGTATAGGTTTGAAGCTTAAGAGCATGCGCTCCGCTTTTAGCTGCTGCATTTACTATTTCCAAAGCTCGCTCCAGGGACTGGTTATGATTGCCTGACATCTCTGCTATAATGAACGGTTCGTTTTCTTTTGATATTTGCTTATCTGCTATGTACATTTTGTCAATTCCTCATGACCCCAATAATGGGGAATCATCAAGCAGAACCATTATTCCCCCCTTTTATCAGAATTATTTTGTTGTTCATAAATGACAAAAGTTCCGACCAGCTTATGCTGCTCCATCTGGACCCTGGAGAACTCTATTCTGTGACCATGCGCACTTATAAAAGCCCGGGGATACCCTTCAGCATCCAGCATACGGATGAAATCAAAAAAATCGTTTAGATCCTGAACTGGGGCGTCTGCCAAGTTACTTTCTCCTGGTTTACGCCGCTCAAATAAAACGGGTGTCCCTTCTTGATGCAAAGGTTCTGGCTTATCCCGGACAATAGCTTCTATCATTTTTTCAATAGTAGTTGCTGCCCGCAAGAATATTTCTGATGCAGCCCCTTCCAGGCATAAAGAACGTTTCAAATAAATGGGGCCGGCGTCCATTTCCCTAACACACCGAAGAGCAGAAATTTTGGTCTCTTTATGTCCGCGCAGAATCAAATTCTGCAAAGGGCTCCCCCCACGGCCATATGGCAGGTCCGTCATATGAAATATCACGCACTCATAGGCATTGAAAATCTCTTCGGGAACCATGTAAGACCAATGGGGAAAGAAAATATAGCGCGGCTTTATCTCCTGCAAAAACTCAAAGGTCAGCCCATTTTTATGGGTCACTAGATGGAAGGTGTCCCCTATCCGTTCTTGCAGTCTGCTGACCATGATTTCATTCCAGGGACGCGATGTGGCTATCACATAATTCATATCATTCTTCTTCCCAACAAAAAACCTTCAGCAGCCTCTATACCGACACTTGCCCCTCGCCAGCCTGATAGGTACTCTACAGCCTTAATAGATCTTGAATGGGGCCAAGATCGCATTTCAACGGCATAAGCTGCCAAAGCATCTTTTTTACACTCAAGGGTCTTAGTTATATCTACAAACCAATTGGGGGCAAAAACCGGATTGCTGCCGGGAGTCCTCCATTCCGTGCTGGAAGGAACCTCAAAAAACAGCAAAGTGAGAACTGTTTGCCCGGGTTGAGGACGGCAGGCCGTAACAACCGCCCTGTGAACCACTTGATGATCTATGTTCAGATCTCCGTCATAATGGGTGTAGACGATAGTGGGACGAACGTTTTTGATATGTTCCTCTACGACCTTAATCACATCAAGCAGTTCAACCCCGTCCATACGATTGTCCGGAAATTGATGCAGATGCAGGGAAGTTACGCCGAGGATGTCGTTTGCGTTGTCGGCAGCTTGGGCAAGAGTAGTTAACTCCTGTTCCCTAACATCAGTGTTGCGCGTTGCATCGCGACTAGTAGCACCTTCGGCCAAGATGACGACATGGACCCGGTCGCCATCGGCTACATGCCTGGCGATTGTTCCGCCACATCCAAGGACCTCATCATCTGGGTGGGCAGCTATAACGAGTATTGTTTGTTGCATAACTTTTTCCTATCGATGCCCCCCCTGAGCATTGCGTATATTAATTCTCTGTCTTTTCAACCGTTAACGTATATTTAAGCCCATGCAAGTTAAAAAACGCCGGGTAACGATTATTATCCACCACCCGTAAAAGGTTAAACTGCTCTCTCAAGCTCTTGTCTGGATCAAGGCGGCTGTTTTCAGGCTTACGCCTTGGATAGAAACTTCCCTCTCCAGTCTGATCTTTCGCTGTATTCAAAATCTGCGGATATTCGGTTACAAATTTTTCGCATAATCTTATGGTAGCCTCAGCCTGTTCGGCTCGAATCTCCTCTACAAGCTCGTCCCCCTGTAAGTTAATCCATTCCTGAGCATAGACTGGGCCGCTGTCGACTTTTTCATCGGCTTCAATCATGGTCACTGGAACTTGTTTTTTGCCCTCCAGAATTTGCCAGGTGAGCGGAGACCAGCCTTTTCCCCGGGGCAGGTCACTTTCATGGACCACCAGGTTATGTTTAAACATGTTCAGGATTCTGAAGGGGACAATTTGACCATAACTCAAATAAAAACAAAAATCAGCCTGCAGCAGGCTCTCTTTTTCGTGAACCCAGAGTACTTTGTGACCTTTATTCAGCCAAGATTGAACCAGTCTCGGCAAGTGGGTATTTATCCAGCTTTTTTTATCAGAAAGTATGGCAATCGATAGTTGTGCCGCCCCCTGCAAAGCCTTGTCGTCAAAGCCCAAACGCATGAATGCGGCTAAAAATTCATAGTTTTCTCGTTTAAAACAACCCGGAATGACAGCAGGGCGAATATTGTTCAACATATTTGTACCAATACGTACCAACTCGCGTCCCCACCCCCTGCCACGGACAATCCGATCAAGGGAATAGTCTATAACAGCTTCATTGTTTTGCAATTCAAACTTAATCTGCCCAACAGGCAGATCTCTTGCCATTAAAACAAACATGTAAGTATCTGTATCAGCATTTCTTTTTTCGAACCACTCCAAATAATTATTCAAAAAGAGTAATTCAGAATTAAAAGCGTTTTGCCTTACAGCGGAATCGTTTACCCACCCATAATACAATAATGCATCATCGGTGCGCGCCGGACGTAGATAAAGGTCCTTTTTTGAGCTTGGTCGCAAAAACTCTGCAATCCGTTTGGCCCCCCAACCATCAACCGTGGATTGGCAGATCTTTGATTGAAAGTCCATAAGCTCCTGACTCTCGCACAGGGCAATAATATTTTCAGCCAGAGCGGTCTTAGTTAATTGCTTCCATGTACCAGCGTATTGAACAAGTCCTTCCCTGGAAATAGCCTCGCAGGCAGGCTTTTGATTCTCGGCAAGGCAAATTACGATACTCGGAAGACCAAGGCACATCCGTTCCCAGGTGGTCCCGCCACCGCCACCGATTGCCAGATCGGCCTTACTCATGAGATCTGCTAGATGGGGTCGCGGCCCGTGCAGATGTGAGTTGGGCCTCAACTTAACCTTCATGGCAATTTCCCCCCTATACGGATTGTTAGTACCCACAATAACGTCTACTTCCAAATGAGCCAATTCCGGCACAGATAAGGCATCAAGGGTCATGCCCGTTAAATTGACATTATCTGAACCGCCTAAGAATACCAGCACCCGTTTAATCTCACCGCCCCGGTCATTCATTGTCCTTCTGAACTGAATATATTCAGGACGAAGCAGCGCATATCTAGGCCCAATTAGCTTGTCACACTGCTCCGGAAGCAGCCCCGAATATCTATTATCAAAGTCCAATGAAAAATTCTGATCAAAAAGCAAATCACAATTATGTTTTCTATTTGCCAAGTCGTCGATGACCATAATTTTTGTTACATAGGGTTGAAGCGCGTTTTCCCATTGAATATCCAAGCCGTAGTGATCCACGATGAACCAGTCAGGATAACAAGAACCCAAGGCATTTTTTGTCTGCTGAACATCTTCTTCCTGGGTTGCCCCTAACCAGATTGCGTAATCTTCTTTATGCCCGTCAGTTATTTCAGCGGCATGTTCTTGCGCAGGAAGCAAATGCACCTGAAACCCTTCTGCGGCGATCAAATCCGCCATATGCCCCTGGTGCGCCCGGCAAATAAATTGTATTTCCACTCTCCGGTTCCGAAGTTCTTCTGCGAGAGTAAGGCAGCGCATAACATGACCGGTTCCGATTTGAATGGAGGCATCTGTGCGGAAGGCAATCTTCATATCTACATTTTTTCTAATAAAAACCAATTAATATCATCCTGCGGAAACAACAAGTCACGATGATACACAAAACCATAATCACGCAGAGATAAATCTGGAAATTGATCCATCAACTCACCGGCAAAATCCCGCTTGAAAAGCTTATTCTCATGCCCCCTGTAAATAATCGAAACCGGTTTTGGGCTGTAGTACTCAGCAACAAATAGATATTTCTTTGTACAAGAATATAATTTATCATAAACGTTCTGTAACATATCAGGATCAATATGGATCAGCACCCCTTTACTGAGGACCAAATCTACCCCCACCTTTTTTAAAAAACTTATCGGGTCAAAATCTAATATCGACATCTCAAACACATTTTTCTCCGGTAGATGCTCCGGGCGCATTCCCATTTTCACGGTTATGCAGCTAACAATGAAATATGTGAATTGGCCATTTGTTTCAGACAGTTCCATCGTCCCGATTTATAGTATGAGCGCAGCATGAGCATTTTCTCCGCATTTTCTTTATACCAAAAAATGCAGGGACCCTTGAGTCTCAAATTGACAACTCTTCGAATCGAACTTTCAATCGCACCACTGCCAATCGGCAAATTCAATGCCTTTACCGTTGGGAAAGCAAGACGGTGCCTATTACGTACAAAATAATCCCGTTCTGTCTTTATGGCTTTGCTGTTCCGGCCTCGACAAAGAGCCTGTACTTCTTGTACGACCGTTGCCGATTCACCTTTTAGCAAAAACCGTCGCTGTTTTGAGACCCAGGCTTTACGTTTTTTGGCTGACCAGTTTTTTCGTAATCCTGCAACCTTTCCCAGATGCTCTACTGCATGATAAAAATCAAGGAGTTCATGCACACTCTCCGGATTCAACCCCAGTGCCTTGATCAGACCAGGGACTCGATTCCATATCCAATGAGCCCCGTCCGCAACAAACAACACCTTGTCTGCTTTTTGGATGCAAAGAGACTTCAAATAGCCCTTCAGCAGCAGAAACAAGCCATCAGGCCCATTAAAACCGCCATCAATAAATGGGGCAAAGCTTTTTTCCTGTTTCCCATGGGCATCGACGACATAAATAATCAACAGCTTGGGTTCTCTCCAAGCCCCATGATATCTGGTTCTTCCTTTGGCTGTCCGGGGACCTCGCTTTTTTTCCCGCAATCGAGTCCGGCCACCATCGGTGCTTATGACAACCCGACGACCTTGAAGGTTGTCCTCTTCATTTAAGGGGAGCAGACCCATTTGCTGTACCACCCGTGCTCGTTCTGCGTAGCGGTAGGCCAGTTTCCGGATCACCTTAACATCCAGGATAGTGCCATGATCACAAAGGACCTGACGTACTTCCTCAAATGAGCTCAGTAACGCGGACCAGGCGCTGACCATCGCCGCCAAGATTGGTGTACATCGATCATGAATCCCGAGCAAAGCCAAAGCAGCATACAAGCCCTTATATCTTTTGCCATTTCGACGGTCACAGGCTCTTCGATAGTATCGAACATGGATTGGGATCGTGCAACCTGAGCTGGTTTGAATTTGAACTGTCTCAAACCCTTCACTTTTCATTCGGCCAGGCCAGCTACGCACCAACTCTCTTTCTTGTTCGTTATGCTCTGGAGAGTTTATACTGGTTTGGACTTTTTTTTTAGCATCAACGCGGCTAAACGATTGGTATAGCTTAAAATTTCTTGTTCAACCTGAATGAGTTCTTCCGGACTGCGAATTAGCCGTTTCTCTTTGTCCAGCTGTTTCAATAATTCATATATTTCTTCTACCGTTTCGCAGGATTCAGCCTTTTTGAGTTTCATACTATTTTCTTCCTCATCAGTTGATAATCGAGGGGAAGCATAACTTCTTTTTGCTAAAGAGGATAGTCCGTTTTAAAAACCGGGAAAATGGGAATGCGCCCGATGCTCCCGAAGTTCCTGAGCTGCCTGTTTGTTTATCTCTATGGCATATTGCTCCTGACTAGGATAAAGGGTGCGAAGCGCTGCCAAGTTCAAGCCTATGTTGGCGCCAAACTCTATACAAGAATTAACGGGTCCTACCATTCGAAGAGCCCGACTAAAAAGAGATATATTTGAAGAAATCGTCTGTTGGCTCTTATTCCGAGATATATACTCTGAGCCAAACTTTCCTGCCCAGAAACTTTCCTGCTCAGTTTGAAATTTATTTTTCATACATAGTAGCCTCTATTAAAAAAACACATGAAATAACAATTTATATAATTTTTGAAATTTTTCGAAAGATACTACATTTTCAGCTCAAAATCTTCTCAGCCACACAACGCGCATAATCCAAATCTTCCTGGGTATCCAGATCAATAGCCCGTTGCCTTGGTATTGGATAGCCTTTTAAGCGCGCGCAATAAAAACTTGGATTCTGTTCAAAATAGATTGTTCTTGCCCAGTATATGGTTCCGTTACTAGCTGTCAATTTGGGTTGGAATTGAGATTGGAGGCTTATGTACTCGGGCCATTTGGGAGTCAAGAATCCCTCCTTTTCCTCCAAGGCCTGCACAGGTTGAAGATTAAACTCCGATACCCCCATGACCACATCCGGACTTGGGTCCTGATTAAAAAACTGAAAAGAGTTTGTAAGGTCTTCAGGAGATACAAATACGGCTGTGGCATAAATACAGCAAAAATAGGCAGGCGTTTCGCCTTGTTCACGCAAAACATCCAAGACTTGCTTGCAGACTTGAACTACCTTGGCTCGATCCCCGGCTAATTCATCCGGTCTTTGAAAAACTTCAGCGCCAGCCTCTAAAGCAGCATTCCTTATTTCGTCATCCTCAGTGGAGACAATTATCCGATCAAACATTTTACTGTTTTGGGCGGCATAAATCGGATAAGTAAGCATGGGCTTTCCCAAAATGGGCAGAACATTCTTTCTTGGTAGACGCTTTGATCCCCCCCTAGCCGGAATTATTGCAATGAGACTCATCAGACCAGATCCTTCAGGCTGAGCTGATGCCCGGCAGGCAAATCTTTCACGAATTGAAAATTCTGTAGTTGCTCATACATATCCGGGCCGAGACCGAATCCGGGCCTGCGAAAATCAACTTCGACATCGCCTATTTTTTGACCTTTCCGAACAGCAGATTTCAGAAAAATACTTCGCCGGATATTCTTTCTTTTTTCCAGTTCTTCAGGGTACAAATTCCGTCTTGCCTGCCCCAGGGCTATTTCCACATCCCGAATTGTTTGAATAAAACTTTTCATTTCAAAGGGCTCCAGGGAAAATATATGCTCCACACTGGGGGTCGTTCGATCCTCAGTAATGGTCTTTTCCACAAGGTTTGCCCCAAGCGCAACTGCAGCTACATCCATTTCCCAACCAGGGGTATGATCAGAATAGGCGATCGGGTAATCAGGAAACATTTGTTTGAGTGTTGGGATCAGTCGGAGATTTATACTTTCCAGTCTGGCGGGATAGCCTGAAGGGCAGTTATGGATGATAATATTATTATTGCCCTCACTCCTGCACACGTCAACCGCTTTTTCCACTTCCCCTATGGTGGCGTTGCCTGTATCAAGCTGAACGCACTTGCCTGTTTTTGCTACACGCCGGATTAACGGAAAGTGATTAACATCTGCCGAAGCAATCTTGATGGAATGACAATTCAATTCTTCGAGAAGCTGTACTTCTTCTTCAAAACCCACTGTTGAAAAAAAGACAAGCCCCAGAGAGTCTGAATATGTTTTAAGTTTTTTCCACTCATCAGGACTAAGGGCTCGTCGGCAGAAAATATCGTACAAAGGTTCCTCAACAGTCTCTGTCTTGCCGGTAGCCCGATCCACTAAAATATCATAGCTAAAAGGCATTTTTTTGTCCGCAACCAGCCTCTCCGGATCAAAAATCTGGAATTTAACTGCATCTGCTCCAGCCTCAGCGGCCAGTTTAACCAAGCGCTTGGCAGATTCGAGCCCATCGTGCGTGGGGCCGGCCTCAAAGGTTATGAAGCACGGCTGCCCGTCACCAATTTCTCGATTTCCGATGCTAATTGCCATGTAAGATTCCTTTCCTGCTTTCGTTTTGAAGGAGTTGCTCATCGTCCGTCTTATCAAGAATGTTCCACGATTATTGTTTTAAGAACCTTCACTACTTGATCCTGTTCATGTTCTGCCATAGTCGGAAACAAAGGCAAGGTTATAGCCTCTTGATAATATTTTTCAGATTCCGGGTACATCCCGGATTTAAAGCCCAGAGCTTGATAATATGGCTGAGTGTGCACCGGGATATAATGGACATTCACACCGATACCCTGCCCTCGCATATAATTGAAGACTTCTCTGCGTGTTAACTTTCGATCGTCCAATTGAAGTCGAATGACATAGAGATGCCAGGCTGAAGACGCATCCGGATGCTGCCAGGGGCTCTTCAAGGGGAAATCGCCCAAAAGCCGATCATAACGTTCAGCCAGATCCTGACGCCTATCCACGAATTCATCCAGTCGTGTAAGCTGACTTAATCCCAGGGCCGCCTGGATATCGGTCATTCGGAAATTAAAGCCGAGATCTATTTGCTCGTAATACCATAGCGGTGGTCCCGAATCCTTTTCCTGCGATCTTTTCTCCAGGTTATAAATTGGGTCGGTGACAAAATATGCAGGATCGCGTGTTATCCCGTGATTCCTTAAAAGCGCCATTCGTTGGGCTAACATCTCATCATTGGTTACAGCCATGCCGCCTTCCCCGGTAGTGATAATCTTTACCGGATGGAAACTGAACACTGTGATATTGCTATAGCGACAGCTGCCAACGGGCTCCTGCTTGTAATAACCGCCAATTGCGTGGGAAGCGTCTTCAATAATAGAGAATCCATATTTTTCAGACAAAGCGTGAATAGCAGCCATGTCGCAGGATTGACCGCACATATGTACAGAAATGACAACCTTGGGGAGTTTTCCGGATTGTTCCGCTTCAACCAGCCGTTCTTCCAGACATCTTGCACTCATGTTGTACGTCTGCGGATCAATATCTACAAAGTCCACATCTGCGCCACAGTACCGGGCGCAATTGGCCGATGCAACAAAGGTGATCGGAGAGGTCCAGACAACATCTCCGACCCCGACACCGAGGGCAAGACAGGCAAGCTGCAAAGCAGACGTAGCGCTGTTAGTTGCAACAGCATGTTTAGCATCGACTTTCTCGGCTACGGCACGCTCGAATTCAGGCAAATTGGGCCCCTGTGTGATGAAATTGGACTTAAGTACTTCCACCACAGCTTCAATATCTTTTCTGGTTATGTTCTGGCGGCCGTAGGGTATCATAATTGAGCCAACTGATTGTATTGCCGAATTTCTTCATTACCAAGAAAATGCGGATTACTGCCGGAATTATATTCAAACCCCTGAGTGACAGGCCCCCCTTCCTCTTCAAGGCAATTTTTTGTATACCCGTTGGACAATCTATGAAACTTAATGGACGGGGAGATGACATAATGGTCGTCGAATTCAATAGTCAAATGAGAATCATCTCCAGGGCACATTACTTCATGAAGTTTCTCACCCGGCCGGATTCCAACGAATTTAAGCGGCAATTCCGGAGCCATGGCTTTGGCAAGGTCAACTATGCGAACAGATGGGATCTTAGGGACAAAAATTTCTCCCCCCTGCATGCGTTTAAAGTTCATGAGTACAAAATCCACACCTTCTTGAAGCGTGATCCAAAAGCGGGTCATATCTTTGTGAGTGATGGGCAAATGTTCGCTTCCGTTTTGAATCAATTTTTGGAAAAATGGCACTACTGAACCGCGAGAGCCGACAACATTACCATAGCGAACCACTGAAAAACGGGTTTCTTTTCCGCCGGCCATATTGTTTCCTGCCACAAAAAGCTTATCTGAGCAGAGTTTTGTAGCCCCGTAAAGGTTGATAGGATTGGCAGCCTTGTCCGTGGACAGGGCAATCACCTTGTGGACATTATTTGCCAAAGCAGCATGAATGACATTTTCCGCCCCCTGGATATTGGTGCGAATGCACTCTGTGGGATTATATTCAGCCGCAGGGACTTGTTTTAAAGCGGCTGCATGAATAACAAAATCAACACCACTCATCGCCATGTTAAGCCGTTCTTTATCCCGCACATCACCAATAAAATAACGCATACAATCCTGATTAAATTCCAGCTGCATATCAAATTGTTTTAATTCATCCCGAGAATAAACAACTATACGCTTGGGAAGATAGCGATCAAGAATTGTTCGAATATACTTTTTTCCAAAAGACCCGGTACCGCCAGTAATAAGAATTGATTTATCATTGAGCATTTTACATCCTTAATATCTTCATCATTCCTGCTTGATTGTATTTTTAATTGAAGGGCAGTTGCTACCCAATGTCATAAAGTTAAGACATCATGCATAAAAGCTATATAAATACAGCATATTATGCTACGCTCAATCTTAATAATAACCCAAAATATTTCTTGTGAAAGGAGAATAAAATGCCTGAAAAATTCAACCGACCTGACACGGAACCTGCTTCCCAAAATATGTGCCGAGCTAATCGATTATTTTGAAAATATTCTGCATTCCCCAGAATTTATCGATAGACATAAAATAAACAAGAAAGATTTCACACGCAATCGAAAGCTCACATTATAGACACTTTTTTTGTATTTCATGAACTTCATTAAAGGCTCATATCAAGACGAACTCGACCATTATTTCAAGGCGTTGTTTCGATTGGATGTTCCAATAAAAATCGTCTCAAAAAGGGCTTTATCTCTGGCTCGCAAAAAAACTTGAATATGACGCTTTCATTGAGTTTAATCACCAACTCGAGTTTTTCTATAATCGTTTTCAAAACATAAAAACCTGGAAGGGTTTTAATTTCCTTGCTATCGACGGTAGCACACTAAAGTTGTTCAAATATAAAAAAATCAGGGAACATTTCGGCGTATTGAAACCCAATAAAGGGCCTGCTTGTGTAATGGCACGTGTTTTTCAAATGTTCGATGTGCTGAATAAGGTTACAATTGATACCATTATCAGCCCTTTTCAGGTCGAAGAACGCGAGCTGTTCCATAATCATATGCTTAATCTGCTTCCGAATGATTTGATTTTATTAGATCGTGGCTATCCAGCCTATTGGATTTTTAATCTGATTATGTCTTTGGATAGCAACTTTTGCGCAAGAATTTCAAAACAGTGGAAAATCGTTCAAAATTTCACTAAATCAGGTGCTCAAGAAGCAATAATTAATCTTCATGCCTCGCACCAATCAAAAAAATAATGTGAGAAAATAGGCCTTGAAGCCCCTCCCTTGCGATTGCGCCTCATACGAGTCGAACTCGAAAACGGTGAAATCGAAGTTCTCATCACATCATTGACCGATGAACAAAAATTTCATTATGAAATCTTTATGGACTTATATCATAAACGCTGGCCGGTGGAAGTTGATTATCTTTTCATGAAACAACGCCTTGAAATCGAAAATTTTCCGGCACAACGGTATTGTCTGTCTATCAAGATTTCTATGCAAAAGTCCTGGCAAAAAATCTCACGTGGGTACTGGCCTCCCCGCTCAGGAGACAGTTGAGAAGGAGGACCATGAGAAAAAGTATGAATATCAGCTGAATATGACACAGGCAATTTCAAAATCTAAAGACACACTCTTTTTGCTTTTTAAAAGACCGCGTGAAATTATCGTACAGTTGATTAAGGATCTTCATGCTCTTTTCATGGCGGCAACAGAACCCGTCAGGCCCGGGCGTAAATTCAAACGGAAACATAAGATCAATAAGCGGGAACACTAAATGAATTATAAGCCTTGCCGTTAACTTTATGACATTGAGTCAGGAGCAACATAAGAATAAGGGATGGCAATCAGGGCCGCCAGATGAAAGATCACATCAATCTTTTTTGTGATCTCTTTGCAGAAATGCGGATCCCGGACATCGCCGCACACAACCTCCAGGTCGTCCCTGCCCTTGATGACCTCCAGCCCCCCAATCGTTAAAGGAGTTGTACAGGCTCAAAGCCCGGACACTGCAGCCCATGTCCAGCAGAGTTTCGGTGAGATGGGAGCCGATGAAGCCTTCTGCGTCGGTGATGAGGATTTTTTTATCTGTAAGTTTCATGTAGGGTCAGAGGCCTGCTTTTTTGTCATTATTATAAAATTGATCGTCTCGTAAAAAGTCAGATTTTGACAATTTTTGGACTATAACCATCTGAAATAATTAATAGCAGTTTGGCCATTTTCGACTTTTTACGGGTTCATTAAAGTTGTATGGATGAAAGAACAAATTTTTGCCTGCTCATTCTGTGTCAAATAAGGATGCATTGGGATACTGAATATTATAGATGAACAATCTTCAGATACAGGAAAGTCACCTTTTTTATACCCTAAATCAGCAAAGGCGGTCTGCAGATGCAGAGGAGTTGGGTAGTAGACAGAAGTTGGAATATCTTTTTCTTTCAGACTGTCCTGAATATTATTTCGTGCTTCTGTATCTGCTGCCAGGATAGAGTATTGGGCCCAGGCGCTTTTCAGCCCAGGAAAAACTTCAGGAAGAGTCAACAAATCCTTTTTTGAGGATAATAACTCGGTATACCTTTTGGCTACATTGCGCCGGGATTCCAGTTCTTTAGGGAAAATTTCAAGTTTAGGAAGAAGAATCGCCGCCTGCAACGTATCTAAACGCCCATTTATTCCCAAACGAATATTGTCATACTTATCAGTTCCCTTACCATGAATTCGAATGGATAAAAGTTTTTCTGCAATTTCGTCTGAATTTGTAAATACGGCCCCTCCATCACCATAACAGCCAAGGGGTTTTGCAGGAAAAAATGAGGTACATCCGACATGTCCAAGAGAACCTGCCATTCGGCCCTTATATTCAGCTCCAAAGGACTGGGCGGCATCTTCAATAACTATCAAATTATATTCAGACGCAATTTGATTTATCTGATCATAATCGCAGGGAAGGCCGAAAAGATCTACGGGAATAATGGCCTTCGGCCTTAGTTGACCGGTCTGGGATACTTTTTGAACAGCTGCTTTCAACTTGTGAGCAGAAATATTAAAGGTTGAATAATCAATGTCAACAAACACAGGGAGTGCGCCAAGAAGTTTTATCACTTCTGCTGTGGCGATAAAAGTAAACGGTGTAGTAAATACAGCATCCCCTGAACCGATACCACATGCCATGAGCGCCATGAGCAGAGCATCGGTACCGGAGGCACAGGCGACAGCATAGCGTGTCTGAGCAAAATCAGCCAGCCTTTTTTCCAGTTCGTTCACTTCCGGCCCCATGATGTATTTGCCGTGCCCTAAAACGGTTCTAATATTTTTTTCAATCTCTGGCAGAATTAATTTCTGCTGGGCCGCCAGATCCACAAAGGCTATTGGCTTAGCAGATTCATCACTATCAGATACGGGGTTGATTGTTTTTCCACATACAGGGCATTCGAATACCTGGTTTAATTTTTCTCCGCATTCGCACACCCAGCCTGTCTGTTTTGCTGGATTTCCCATGACCAGTGCATAATCGGGCACATCTTTTGTTACAACCGCTCCTGCCCCCACAAACGCATATCTTCCAATAGTGACACCACAGACAATGGTACAGTTGGCCCCAAGGCTGGCACCTTTTTTAACCAAGGTAGGCCGAACTTCGTCCATCCGTTTTATATGGGATCTCGGATTAAAGACGTTGGTAAAAACCATTGAAGGACCGCAAAAGACATCGTCCTCCAGGGTGACGCCTTTATACAAAGAGACATTATTCTGGATCTTGCAGCCGTTTCCAATAGAAACATCAGGCCCTGCAACAACATTCTGCCCAAGATTGCAGTTGCTACCAATGATCGTGTTATTCATAATATGGGAAAAGTGCCATATTTTGGTATCGTTGCCGATTGTTACATTGGCATCTAATTCAGTTGTTGGATGGACAAAATAATTATTCATTGGATAAGGCCTGCTTTATTCTAATTATTTCTGCATAAAGGGGTGCAACTCCCCCTTTTTCATGTCTGGTACAGCATTTCGAATTTCATAAACCGTCTCAATGCTTGGCCGGGCTTCTTTTAGCCCAAATCCTTCCCCTTTGAGAATACCCTTGTAGCTTAAAGTATGCAGGTCAGTGAACCCGCCGCTGAACTCGATTTCTTTTCCATTTACGGTTATGGATCGATATGTCCTCTGACCTGCTTTCCGGATGTTTTCAGGCAGCGTCTTTTCATCCACACTTAAAAACCATCTAACCCGTGCATTCTCAAGTTCAAGATATCCTGCAGCTTTGTTGGCTTCAAGCAGATGAACTTCATTGCCCTGCACCTTCCCAAAAATCCAGGCCAGCATGTCATAAAAATGAATGCCTATGTTGGTAGGGATGCCACCCGATTTTTCATTATATCCCTTCCATGAAGTAAAATACCAATGACCTCTGGAGGTTATATATGTCAGATCAATCTCATATTTGTTTTCTTGCTTGCTCTCATCCACCTGCTGTTTTAAGGCAATCAAAGAAGGATGGAGCCGTAACTGGAGAATATTATATACTCGAGTTCCGTTTTCCGACTCTATCTCTTCAAGGCCGTCTATATTCCATGGATTTAAAACTAATGGCTTTTCGCAAATCGCATTGGCGTCATTCCTCAAAGCAAATCTGATATGTGAATCATGGAGATAGTTCGGGGAACAGATGCTGATATAATCAATTTTTTGCCCCTTACGCCTTTGTTTATCAATGTGCCTATCAAAACGCTCAAATTCCGTAAAAAAATCTGCCTTTGGAAAATAGCTGTCGATGATACCAACGCTGTCATTAGGATCAAGCGCAGCAACCAACTCATTTCCTGTCTCTTTTATTGCTTTCATGTGCCTTGGTGCAACATAACCCGCCGCACCTATCAATGCGAATCTTTTCATTATACATTTGCCTTTCTATCTTTGTCTTTTAATTCACCACAACAGCCCCGGGCGGAACTTGCCTATCAAGACCTGAACTCGGGCGCATTCCCATTTTCACGGTTATGCAGCTAACAATGAAATATGTGAATTGGCCATTTGTTTCAGACAGTTCCATCGTCCCGATTTATAGTATGAGCGCAGCATGAGCATTTTCTCCGCATTTTCTTTATACCAAAAAATGCAGGGACCCTTGAGTCTCAAATTGACAACTCTTCGAATCGAACTTTCAATCGCACCACTGCCAATCGGCAAATTCAATGCCTTTACCGTTGGGAAAGCAAGACGGTGCCTATTACGTACAAAATAATCCCGTTCTGTCTTTATGGCTTTGCTGTTCCGGCCTCGACAAAGAGCCTGTACTTCTTGTACGACCGTTGCCGATTCACCTTTTAGCAAAAACCGTCGCTGTTTTGAGACCCAGGCTTTACGTTTTTTGGCTGACCAGTTTTTTCGTAATCCTGCAACCTTTCCCAGATGCTCTACTGCATGATAAAAATCAAGGAGTTCATGCACACTCTCCGGATTCAACCCCAGTGCCTTGATCAGACCAGGGACTCGATTCCATATCCAATGAGCCCCGTCCGCAACAAACAACACCTTGTCTGCTTTTTGGATGCAAAGAGACTTCAAATAGCCCTTCAGCAGCAGAAACAAGCCATCAGGCCCATTAAAACCGCCATCAATAAATGGGGCAAAGCTTTTTTCCTGTTTCCCATGGGCATCGACGACATAAATAATCAACAGCTTGGGTTCTCTCCAAGCCCCATGATATCTGGTTCTTCCTTTGGCTGTCCGGGGACCTCGCTTTTTTTCCCGCAATCGAGTCCGGCCACCATCGGTGCTTATGACAACCCGACGACCTTGAAGGTTGTCCTCTTCATTTAAGGGGAGCAGACCCATTTGCTGTACCACCCGTGCTCGTTCTGCGTAGCGGTAGGCCAGTTTCCGGATCACCTTAACATCCAGGATAGTGCCATGATCACAAAGGACCTGACGTACTTCCTCAAATGAGCTCAGTAACGCGGACCAGGCGCTGACCATCGCCGCCAAGATTGGTGTACATCGATCATGAATCCCGAGCAAAGCCAAAGCAGCATACAAGCCCTTATATCTTTTGCCATTTCGACGGTCACAGGCTCTTCGATAGTATCGAACATGGATTGGGATCGTGCAACCTGAGCTGGTTTGAATTTGAACTGTCTCAAACCCTTCACTTTTCATTCGGCCAGGCCAGCTACGCACCAACTCTCTTTCTTGTTCGTTATGCTCTGGAGAGTTTATACTGGTTTGGACTTTTTTTTTAGCATCAACGCGGCTAAACGATTGGTATAGCTTAAAATTTCTTGTTCAACCTGAATGAGTTCTTCCGGACTGCGAATTAGCCGTTTCTCTTTGTCCAGCTGTTTCAATAATTCATATATTTCTTCTACCGTTTCGCAGGATTCAGCCTTTTTGAGTTTCATACTATTTTCTTCCTCATCAGTTGATAATCGAGGGGAAGCATAACTTCTTTTTGCTAAAGAGGATAGTCCGTTTTAAAAACCGGGAAAATGGGAATGCGCCCCCTGAACTCAATCCACAACAAACTCCTTCACCTTCCCAACGACCTCAAGCAAAAACGCCAATAATACGGCTACCATGAAACTAGCAACAAAAGTCAAAACGATGATCAGCTTTTTATTTGGCTTGATATGTTTTTCCGGGATGGTCGGTTCTTTGATGATGACAGTGCTTGTGATGCTTTCAAGTTTAAGGCGAAACTTTTCAAGTGTCAGGCTTGTTATTTGATAGCTTTCCTCCTGTTTAACCACTTTGTCATTCAATTTATTCAAATAGACTTGTCCCTTCTGGATCTCGTTTGTATACAGCAACCCGGTCAACGCATCACTATTGGGGTTATTCATCGCCTCAAGCGTCTTTTTCTCCAGATCATTTATTTTGGATTTGATTTCGGCAGCCTGTTTTTTTGCCTGAGTAACGCTCTCTTTTAACATATTGCGGTTAAGCATGACTTCTTTCATCTGAATTTCAGTCTTTTTAATCGAAAGATCCAATTCCTTTTGAATCGCAGCAGAAATAGTATTCAGCAACTCAATCATAATTTTTTTTGCAGCTTGCGGTTCGGAGTATTCCAACGCAATTTTGACCATATCTGTTCCTTTGAGAACAGACGATTTAAATTTAGGTATTTGAGCAACCGGGGTAGTGAGCGCTTTGGCAATACTTCTATCATAGGCACCGCTATTAATTATCTCAACGACCACCTTCGGACTTATAACTAACTTGCCATCAGCATCCCTGCCTGGCTGTATAATGGCATCAACGCAATAAATTTTAGGCTGCATAAAGCTAATGATAACAGAAGCCACAGTCGCAACAATGATAATAGCAAATATTATCCATTTACGCTTCCATAAAACTACAAACAGTTCAAAAAGGTCAATTTCGTCATCGTCACACCGATGCTGGTCAAAGTCGATTTTATTTTGCATATGAGACCTCTTCATGTATATTATTTGGAGTGTGCAACCTGATGGTCACGTCAACATTGTTACTGCCTTTCCTTAGTTCCTACCTTACTCACAATTTACTCACAATCGCCTTATCTTACTGAATTTACCAAATAACACCTTTGAACAATTACCTTTTTTGCGGATCTCAACATTGCAACTCTCCGATTTTATTAAGAGGGGATTTCGAAATCAGCTATTATTCAAAGCTCTCAAAACTATTTCCCTTACGGGCCAACAACACATTTAAATGATAGCTCCGCTCTGTCGGTTACTTTACTTAAGTACCAACCCGATAAACGCGGATAATGATAAATTCAGTTGCTAATTTATAGATAGCGTCTTAAGTGAATCAGCAACTCGTTTTTTTACACAATTTCACACAAATGGGCATCAAAATTATGAACTTGCTGGTACAAACTTTTAATCTGCGCTTGTATCTGGTCATTCTCCTATAGTTCAATTTTAAGAAACCTCAAGGATAGACTTGTAAACGCTCTAAGTCTGGATGGCGTGATATGGTAAAGATATGCTGTTTTATTTGGGACTGTTTTAACCCGTTCCACATGCATCTGACCTTTTTCAAGAAGGGCAGACGCATAATAATTGACCTTCCCCAGACGAACGCCTGTTTGCTGCACCATTTCTCTTTAAATAAGGCTTTGGATCGTCTCTTAAAATGGATAGATTTTATATCTGATTTCTCCATCCATTGACGCGATCTTTGCGTGAATTCTTATGGCAAATCAAAAGGAAGGTCAAGCTTTTTTTACGAAATAGAAGGGTGTGTTATAATCGCTACAGCGATTGTTAGATTTTTACTATTCGACGATAAGAATAATATTATAATTTATTACAGGACATTAAACCGACCTATAATGAATTATCTGTTTCACAAATTTAAAAACGAAAAAAAAATTAATGGAACAAATAATGGACAATTTGTTTTTTTTCGCGTCATTACCCACTAAATACAACCGTGAGTTGCGCACGGCGCTGGAAACTTTTCGTTGATGACTCCATTTTGGAGGCGAACCGATACTCTCCAGTTGAACCGATTTTAAAAATGTCGGGCTTCAGGCCATTTTTCACCATTTCATGAACAACGTTGGCGGCCCGGGATGCGCCGAGTTCCAGATTGGATGGATATTTTTTCGTATGGATGGGATCCGGGTCTGCATATCCGTTGACATAGACTTTAACATCATAGGGTTTAAGAAATCGTGCCAATTTCTTTAAAAAAGATTTGTATTCCTTGGCCAGAGTTGCGCTGCCCGAAGAAAAAAGGATCGGCAGGGTATTGTTAATCTTTGCGCAGCTGCCGTCTGCAGTTATGACATCTACCCAATCTTCAAGGCCGGCATTTTTAACGGCTTGTTCAATGTTTGAAAGTTTTGCCGAGATATTGGATTTGCCAGCGCCTTCAGCATTTACTTTCATGTCCGGTGTGGACTCAACCCGAATCTGCGTTGTCTTCTTTTCATCATTTTTTTTTATATCATAAACTTTCCGGTATGTTGCAACAGTACTTTCAAGATATTTTTTTTGCGCCTCAAGCCTGTGAATTTTTGTCTCTTTCAAATCAGCCGAGTCATGAAGTAATTTGGGAATGTTTTTTCCGGAATCAGATATTTTGTTTATCTTGACAATTAACCACTCAAGGTCCTTACGCGTATCATGGATTTGTTCATCCAAAGCGTCCAGCTGGTTTTGGTAGTCGCCAAGGATTCCCTCAAGTTCTATAACTGAATACGTTTCCGGATCAGGATTGAATGTTTGATAAGCACCATTTGCAATGCTGGCATAATAAAGGAGTGTTAGATACAAAGGTATCAAAAAAAACACCATTCTGCCTGGGAATATTGATTTCAAGGGAAGAGTTCCCATGCGGCCCCCTGTTAATATTTTGTTGAATTGCATACTTGTTTTCGGTTGGATATTTCGTCATCAACCATTATCGGCAATACCCACAGGCCACCAGACCATACCGTGTTTCGAAAAATTTATTCTTAATCTTAACCGAGCCAAGGTGATGCCATAATCGGCTTTGGAAATTTCCATCACTTCAGTTCCTCTTAACCAGGATTGCGTGTGCACCCGGATTTCATCCTGGCTTACCGTGCCCTTGCCCGCTTTCATGTAAGCATCCACATACACGCCACGTACCTTTTCAACCAGCTGCCGATATCCATCGGCAACGGCAGCACGCTCGGCCATAAGTACCGCTTCCCCTTTTGTTAATGCATTTTCAGGCTCAAGCCCCTTACCGGTCACCTGAAACGTGACAATTTTTTGATTCACCGTGTTGTCTGCAGAAGAATCCAGAACGCCTCCCGGCCCTCCTCCTGAAAAATTAACCTTAGTGCAGCCCCATACGGATAAAACAATTAAACATGCCGACAAAGCCAATAATTTCTTCATGGCACCTCCCCTGCAGTTAGCAGTTGCAAAATCAAATGCGCAACCATTGATTCACATCTTGTATTTATGTTAAAAGCTAATCGTCAGTCAGGGCGTTAAACTTTAGAAACTCTTATTTTCAGCGGTTACAAATAAAGCAAAGCCCAGAAACTACGGTTAAAACGGACAACTAAATGCGATCCAATTTGAACTATTTATACAAATATTATTCAAAATTCGTACCTTGTTCCCGAAAAAAAAACGGCCTGCGGTTGATCACAGGCATGCTTCTGCTTCTAATATGCATGAAAACACTGGCAGCAGGCCCGCTTAACGAAATTTCCACATATTATATTCGGTTCGATCTTAAAAGCTCCAGTCAGCGGATCACCGACAGGAAATTGACAATGGTACCGGCACATGAGGAGTTCAGGGCGGCAAAATTTTCTTGGTTCCCGATCTCCGGCATCATTCCGGCACTTCCCCAGGAGTCAGCCCAAACCGTTGAGGCGAAAGTAAAACAAAATGCATTTATTCAACTGTTAGAGCAACAGGGGTTAAAATCGATAAAGACCTTGAATTATGACACGATTGTAAGTTATGAAGGCTGTGTCCAGATGCCGATTGCCCTGCTTATTTCGCCGTATGATGATAAAAACAAAGGATTTCCTTATACTGCCCGGGTGCTTTTCAGCCCGTTAAGCTTTCCGGATCAGTGGGAATCCTTGCGCCACCGGTTTAAAATTAAAAAATTGTTGGACAATTTTTTCCTCTTCTTCCAATAGCCTATCCCTTTTAATAACCATGAAAAATAAAATTCAATTACATATTTTCCTGACTAGTTTGGGTCTACTCCTGACCATTTCCACAACTTTGAATGTTTGTGCCCAAACATCGGGCATTCTTCTATCCGATGATCATGGCAAAACAATTTACGCTAAGAATCCGGACAACCCCTTAATTCCTGCATCAACATTGAAGATATTGACCAGTCTTGCGGCAATCAAAATGTTCGGCCAGGATTTCCATTTTCAGACATGGGCCTGTTACGACAGAACGACACGTGACCTTTACCTGAAAGGGTTTGGAGATCCTCTATTTATCTCCGAGGAAATCACCACCTTTGCCGATCAAATTTCACACCACATTTTTAAACTGGTATCTAAAGGAATAATTTCATCTGGGGTTATCCGAAATATTATTGTGGATCAGACCTATTTTGCCCCCCAAATTACTATCCCCGGGGCTGGAGCTTCCAGCAATCCCTATGACGCAACAAACGGAGCGCTGTGTGCTAATTTCAATACAATTTTTTTAAAATGGGACAGTCGAAGTAAACAATATATTTCTGCTGAAAGGCAAACCCCATTTCCGGACATCTTGGCAAAGCAGATCAGGTCTGGATCAAAAAAGAGTGACAGGATTCTTCTGTCCTATAATCTGCGTCAAAAATATCCGGGCATACTGATGCACTATTTTATAGAACAATCCGGGGTCAAAATTACAGGTTCTGTCCAAACGGGCAACTTTACAGGTTCAGAGAAAGACTGCATTGTTCACACATCCTCTTTCAGCCTGGCGGACATTATTAAAAAGCTGCTGGAATTTTCAAACAACTTTATTGCCAACCAGCTCATGCTGACCATGGGTGCCCGCACATATGGCCCGCCGGCCACCCTTGAAAAAGGAACGGCTGTCCTGAATAAATTTGCGCAAGAGTCGCTGGGGTTAATGAACGCTTCAATTGTTGAAGGCTCGGGTCTGTCCCGGCGCAACCAATTGACGCCTGCCCAGATGAAAGATATTCTTATTGCGTTTATGCCTTGGTATGAATTTCTGAGAAGAGATGGAAATGAATTTTATAAAACCGGGACGTTGTCGGATGTCAGAAGCCGTGCAGGCTTCATTCGTGGGAAGGATAGCCGACTTTATCCTTTTGTGATCATGCTGAATCAGACCCACACCGGTTATGATGCCATCCGGCGTATGCTGAAGGAAAAGGTTAATCTTCAATTTAAACCGTAGGTTGAGTTGAGAAACGAAACCCAACAACGGGGTATCCTCTTATTTCTTGCGGCGTGCCGTCTCAGGGGCTTGTCAACCTGAAACACCATCTGGTATAGTTTGAGAATAGAAAGGATTGATAATTAAAATGTATACCATTGATGAAAGAAACCGAATTCTAAAAAAAGCGTTCTGGGACAAAGAAATTGACCTGGATATCCTGAATTCCTTTATCAATGGTGAAATAAACAGCATTCCCCATATTTCTTCCAAAAGCATTTATATCAAACTTTTATCCACATTTGACTGGTATACTTTGATGTCGCTTCTTCCTAAGAGCACTTTAAAAAAGGCTTTGTCCGATGATGTTCTAAACGACTTGTTTCCAAAAACAAGAAAAGGGAAATACATATATGCCAGACAAATATTATTCCCTGAAGATTGATATGGTCAATGACGTGGACGCTCATTTTGGTCGAATTACCAATTAGGAAGGGTTTGGGAATGTAGATGACTGGCGAAATATTCTTTCAAATAAAATCTGTGCATTGAGCCGGATGGAACCAAAGGATTATACGGACATTCTTTTTATTGCAAACGCTTATGATTTCAACTGGAGAGAGATCATAGGCGAAGCAAAAGAAAAGGATCTCTGGGTCGATCCCATTGAAATCAGCCGGATTCTTCGTCAATTCCCGGTTGAACAATTTAAATCAATCAATTGGATAAGCAATCCCAATTTACAAACTTGTGAAAAAGCTCTTTACCTGATTTCCGAAAATATTTTAAAAGGTGAGGCAAATCAGGCAAAGCACACGATTAGCCCGTAGGTTGGGTTGAGGGACGCAACCCGACAACTGGGCGAACTTAGAACAAAAAAATGTTGGGTTTCACAACCCAACCTACGCTGCTTGCTAATGTTCGCCGGGTAACTATTGAGCCCTTGGTAAAGTCGACCGTTTTGCCGGGGACTTTGATTTACACTGATGAATATGCGATCTACAACCGATTAACCGAGTGGGGGTACAAGCATAAGAGCGTGAATCACGGGGCTGGAGAATACGCCAGAGACGAGGATGGCGATGGTTTCCATGAAGTCCATGTCAATACCATGGAAGGCTTCTGGTCCTTGCTACGTGGTTGGTTGCGTCCTCATCGAGGCATCTCACAAGAGAAGCTTCCTTTTTATCTCGGTTTTTTTGAGTTCGTTCATAACGCTGGCAAGCGAGGAAAGGCCCTGCTCCATTCGCTTGTCGAACTTTTGGTTAAATAAGACCTTGAAACGCAACATGAGCCTAAATTATTAGGGGAATGGGCATTAGAACCAAGGTCATTCCAAAGATGAGAGAGTTTAACGGCACCGAACCTATTTTCGAAGCGACAGAAGATTACATCAAGGTTACGTTGCTAAGTTGAAGCATGACCAAATTTCAATCCCTTGAATGCTCTATATAGGCATACGCGCTGTGATTATGAATGGATTCGAAATTCTCGGCGCTCACGGAAAACCAGGTGATGTTGGCATCTTCGATAAGTGCCTTGGCCACATCCCTTACTATGTCTTCCACAAATTTTGGATTATTATAGGCTTTTTCGGTAACATATTTTTCATCTTCACGTTTCAGCACTGAATAAATATCACAGGATGCCGCCTGTTCAACCAGATCGACAATCTCTTCTATCCAGATAAATTTATGAAACCTTGCCGCAACCAGCACCTCGCCCCTCTGATTATGGGCGCCATACTCAGAAATTTCTTTGGAACAGGGACACACCGATGTAACAGGAACCGCCACTTTTAACACCAAGTCCGCTTTTTTTCCGTTATTGGAAGAACCAACGATCGTGCAATTGTAGTTCATCAGCCCCTTGGATTGGGTGCAAGGAGATGTTTTTTCAATAAAATAGGGAAACGATATTTCAATATGTGCGGACTTTGCCCCAAGAGAGGCCTTCATGTCTTCAAGAATATTGGTCAGAGAATCGAGTGATACCGGCGTATTGACGGTATGCAGCAACTCCACAAAACGACTCATATGGGTACCCTTGCACTGATGGGGCAAATCCACATACATATTAACCTCAGCCACTGTGGACTGGGATCCGTTTGCCTTATCCCGGACAATAACCGGATGTTTTAGCCCCTTGATACCGACTTTATCGATGGGGATATTTCTAAAATCCGGCTGATTCTGCATATCAATCAACATGGCATCTCTAAAAGATAATCAGTGGCGATGTTACCCATTGCCCTGAATATATTTCCTTTTATATGTTTGTTCTGCCGGTACATCCTTTCAAGCATATCTGCAACATCCTGTCTTTTAGTGTACCCGGCACTTGGGCATGCATTAACAAATTCCGGCAAATCACAAACATCAGCAAAACTGTTAATCTCATGTTTCTCAATATAAGATAAAGGCCTGATGATATCAAAGCGTCCGCCGAAAAATGACTGATTGGGCTTCATGGTTCCTATCTTGCCAGCATAAAAAATATTAATGAACAAGGTTTCAATCAAATCATCTTTGTTATGCCCTAAAGCAAGTTTTTTACAGCCATGCTCCCTGGCAAGCTCGAACAGGCGTTTACGCCGCAGCCTGCTGCATAAAAAGCAGGGATTTTCCTTGTTTTCATCAGAATGTGCAAAGGTGCCGTAATTGGTTTGTTCCACCACCATGCCCTGGTGGGCTTCCTTATATCTTTCATTGATATAAGAATCCAGCTTTTTAGCAAAAGAGTTGTCAAATCCTGGATCTATGTAAGCCGGAACAAGTTCAAATACGACAGGTGCTTTTTTTTTTAGAGAAACAAGCAGGTGGAAAAGGGCCAAACTGTCTTTACCGCCGGATATCCCCACCAGTATCCGGTCATTATTTTCGATCATCCGCCAGTCGTGAACCGCCTTGCCAAGCAGATGCATCAAGCGCTTTGTCAGCCCTTTGCTCAAACCGGATTACTCGTCATCCAACTCAGAATCTTTTTTAACAACAATCCGGTTCGCTGCAATTTCACGCAGGACAGTTACAACATCCTCATTTTTAGAGGCTGGTACTAGGAAATCAGCCCCCTCTCTTACCTGACGGACCCGTTTGGCTGCCAGATGTACAAGAGTGAAACGATTATCTACATTTTTCAAACAATCTTCTATAGTTACACGCGCCACAGCACTTTCCTTTCTACAATTTTAATGCCATTTGAGGAATTGAAAAAATCAGACTTAAAATCAAAGAATATCAACAACCTCATAAACCCTTTTTCCGCCCGGCGCCTGGACAATGGCCTCGTCGCCCATCACTTTTCCGATCAGTGCAGAACCAAGGGGGGAAGAGACTGAAATTTTACCTTTTTTAATGTCCGCCTCGTCCTCACCGACAATCATATATTCCTGTTCTTCTTCGGTATCCAGATTCTCCACAAGAACGCGACTGGCAAACCGGACGACATCCTTAGGCACAGAGCTCGGATCAATTACTTTTGCGTTCCCTATTTTATAGGAAAGCTCACCAATCCTACCTTCAATAAAAGACTGACGCTCTTTAGCAGCATGGTATTCGGCATTCTCAGACAGGTCTCCATGTGCCCTGGCCACTTCAATGGCTTTAATTATCTCAGGACGATCCACGGTTTTTAATTTTTCCAGTTCTTTTTTTAAGGCTTCAAAACCTTGTTTCGTTACAGGTATCTGGTCCAAAATTTAAAATTTACTCCATAGTTGTTTAATTGACAACACAGCGCGTTGACGCCATTCAGTTTTAATCAGCACATCCGGCCAATAACAGTACTTCCGGCACTTGTTTTATCACCAAGGTTAACAAGTACTTCAAAGTCCTCGGGCAGGTAAAGATCCAAACGGGACCCAAACTGAATCATACCGTACCGGTCGCCTTTGTGAACTTGTTCCTGGATTTTCACACAATTGACAATACGCCGGGCAATGAGCCCTGCAATCTGCACACACACATAACGGCGACCATCGTCCGTTCTTATTACCAGAGCATTGCGTTCATTATGAACGCTTGCTTTATCAAAAGATGCGTTTACAAACTTACCCGGATGATATTGAACTTTTTCAATCACACCGCTGAACGGGATACGGTTAACATGAACATTAAATACGTTCATGAAAATACTAACCTTCTGGCAGGGTTCATCCATGTATTCACACCGGGCATGCGGCTCCACGACAATGACTTTCCCGTCCGCCGGTGAGACCAAAAGATCTTTGTCATCGGGCACCCTGCGCTCAGGGTCCCTGAAAAACCAGGTAATAGACATCGTAACAAGCAGCGCAAACCCACCTGTTTTCAGGAACCCAAAATAAAAAAACATCCCCGTAACAAGGATGGCTGCAACAACGTATTTGACGCCTGGCATGGCAATGGGAAGCACTGCCTTTGCCGGCCATTTAGAATTATCCATAGTCCCTTACCTACAAAATTAGCCAGAACCTAATATCTATATCAAGTATATCAATATATTGTCAAGCACCTGTTTTCCTGTCAAAATGGATCTGTGCATCGGACTTTCTAAGATAAACCGGGTTCAGGGGGTGATTTTCAAAATCAAACACCCCTTCATCAGACATTCCCGAAATCACCAAGGCACAGGCACTGACACCGTCCATGGAAGTGGTAGAGAACACGGCGTTATCCTCGGTCCTGTTGCAAATTTTTTCCCGGTATACCTTGGATCCGGAACCGACAAACAGCGCCCCGGAACCGGCTTGGTCAATGGCGGTTTCCGGCGAACACACCATTTCCGGACCTTTTTGAATAAGCTCACCATGATTGAACTGATACACGGCAGAATATACTTCTTTGCGCTTAGCATCCATCATCACACAAACAGGCTTTTGTGAATGACAGAACCTGAACGCAATACCGTCAAGACTGGAAACCCCGGCACAGGGTTTGGATACAGCTCTGGCCAACCCCTTAACCATACTGATGCCGATACGAAGCCCGGTAAAGCTACCGGGCCCCCTGGCTGCTATAAATCCATCTATCTGATTAACGGTCATACCCTCCCTGCTTTCAACGGCTTGTTCGATCATGGGCAAAAGCCCTTTCGAGTGGGTCTGCCGGCTGAACAGGCTGGATTCAAAAACAAGGGTATTATCTTCAAACAAAGCCATGCTTGCACCCTGCTCTGCTGTACTCAGGGCAAAAAAATACATAATTATTCCGCTTCCAGAGCCAGATCCAGCACTTCCCTGATATCCTTCACACAGATGAATGTCAGTTTGGATTTCACAGATTTTGGGATATCATGGAGATCTTTTTTATTTTTCTCCGGAATAATCACTTTCTTGATGCCGGCCCTCAAAGCCCCCAGCGACTTCTCCTTTAGGCCGCCGATGGGCAACACCCTGCCCCGTAAAGAAATTTCACCGGTCATCCCCACCTTATTGTTCACCTTTTTGCCGGTAAAGGCTGACACAAGCGCAGTAGCAATGGCAATCCCGGCCGAAGGACCATCCTTGGGAATGGCGCCGGCAGGGACATGGATATGAATGTCGTTGGAATCAAAGGCCTCCTTGTCTATGCCCAAAATTTCCTGATTGGCTTTGGTGTAGGTCAATGCTGCCCTTGCCGATTCCTGCATCACCTCACCGATCTGTCCGGTAAGCTGCAACTCTCCTTTACCCGGAAACAATGACGTTTCAATATACAAATGCTCACCGCCTACTTCGGTCCAGGCAAGCCCTGTGGCCAAACCGACCTGGCTTTCTTCCTGATCCATTTCATTAATATATTGAGGCGGGCCCAAATACTTGGTTAAATTCTGGCAGGTAACGGCAAACTTCCCCTTTTGGCCTTCGGCAATCCGGCGGGCAATTTTTCTACACACCGAGTCCAGTTTACGCTCAAGCCCCCTGAGACCTGCTTCCAGGGTATATTCTGAAACAATGGACTCTATGGCGTTGGGACTGAAATGAATGGCCCGACGGATCAAGCCGTTGTCTTTGAGTTTTCTTGGCAAAAGATGCTGATTTGCAATGACCACCTTTTCCTGGCGGGTATATCCGGTAAGATGGATCAACTCCATCCTGTCAAGCAGGGCCGAAGGAATGGTGTCTGCCATATTCGCCGTCAGAACAAACAGCACCCCGGACAAATCAAAAGGCATATTCAGGTAATGATCGGAGAACTCGGCATTCTGTTCAGGGTCCAACGCCTCCAGCAATGCTGAAGACGGATCGCCTCTGAAATCATTGCCCAATTTGTCAATTTCATCCAGCATAAAAACCGGATTTTTCGTGCCGCATTGACGAAGCCCCTGTAAAATTCTTCCAGGCATGGCACCAATATATGTCCTTCTGTGCCCTCTGATCTCTGCTTCATCACGAATACCGCCCAAAGAGACCCGATGAAACTTTCGCTTCATGGCCTTGGCAATGGCCCGGCCAAGAGAGGTTTTCCCCACCCCCGGAGGACCGACAAAGCAGATAATCTGGCCCTTTTTCTTTGGATTGAGTTTACGCACACTTAGATATTCAAGGATTCGTTCTTTGGCTTTATCCAGTCCATAATGATTCTGGTCTAAAACCTCCTGGGCTTTTTTTATATCTAAAAAATCCTTAGTAGTTTTGCTCCAGGGCAATTCAACAATGCAATCCAGGTACGTTCTGACCACAGAGGCTTCAGAGGAATCAAAATGCATCTGTTCCAGACGGGTCAGCTGTTTCAGCGCCTCTTTTTCACACTCTTCCGGCAACTTGCACTTTTTTATTTTTTGTTTGAATTCAGCGATCTCGGCAATCTTATCATCGCTTTCCCCCAGCTCTCTGTGGATGGCCTTGACCTGCTCACGAAGATAATAATCCCTCTGATTTTTTGAAATCTCGTCTTTAACATGGGTTTGAATTTTAGCTTGAACCGTTGATAAATCAAGCTCCCGGGCCAAAAGATCGTTAACACGGTTTAAGCGTTCAACGGCATCTGTGGTTTCCAGAAGGGCCTGGGCATCCTCTACTTTAAGGTTGAGGTTAGAGGCTACCAGATCCGCAAGCTTACCCGGAGAGTCAATATGAGACAAAAGATCGCCCACATCACCTGAAAACTCGCCCTTGAGCGCTAAAAGCTTTTCGCTGTTTTCCTTTACGTTACGCATCAGGGCTTCAATTTCTATATCAATAGAATCCGGCTCGACATCAACAATCGTCTCCACACGGACTTTAAAAAAAGAGCGTTTTTGAACGAACTCAACAAGCTTAGCCTTGGAAATCCCCTGGACCAGCGCCTTGATCCTGCCGTCAGGCATTTTAATCATCTTCTGCACCCGGGCAATGGTTCCGATATCATAGACATCCGACGGCCCCGGCTTTTCCATGTCGGAATCTTTCTGTACCGACAGAAAGACATACCGATCAAACTCCACACACTCTTCAATGGCCTTGATGGACTTTTCCCGTCCAACAAACAAGGGAAGCAGCATATCTGTAAAGACAACCACATCCCTGACCGGCATCATGGGAATAACCTTTGGGATTTCCTCGACATTACCTTCTTTTTCGATTATTTCAATCAGATCATCTATATCTGCTTCTGCCATTTATGCTCCTTGATTACATAACGTCCATGGGCCGCACCTGCATTTTACGACCGGGTCCACCCCGGCTCATGGTGAAAGAATATCTGACCCTTTCATAAAAAAACAGGACCAGACCGAAAGCCATTTGACCGTCTGTGGTTTTTCGGGTTGGCCCTCACATACGGGGCTTTGTTTAACCTGCACTTTAAGTTGTACCTACAATATAACAGAAAAATGTTTTTACAATATCCTTGAAAAAATATTTTTATCATTGGATAGTTTGCATAACTATACCATAAAAACCGCCAAACACCCCAGATGCACTAAAAAACATTAATCAAGACCCAAGGAGTATCATGTACCCGCTATTCAACTTCATTACTGCCGTATCTTTTATTTTTGGTGTCTGCATCGGCAGTTTTCTCAACGTGGTGATCTGCCGGATACCCGAAGGCCAATCCATCGTGTCCCCCCCGTCACACTGTCCGGCCTGCAACCATGCGATCCCCTTTTATTTCAATATCCCAATAATAAGTTTTCTTTTGCTCAGGGGTAAATGCGGATTCTGCAAAACCGCCATTTCTATACGCTACCCTTTGATAGAACTGATCACCGGATTCTTAGCCTTAGGGCTTTTTTTAAAATTCGGACTAACACCAACGGCTCTTTTTTATTTCATATTCATTTCTGTGCTCGTTGCCATCTCCTTTATTGACCTGGATTACCAAATCATTCCGGACAAATTGTCTCTTCCCGGGATTTTTATTTTTTCCACATCCTTTCTTTTTGTACCTGAAATGCACGTTCTTTCCGTAATTTGGGGCATCCTTACGGGCGGCGGCATTTTGTACCTTGTAGCCTATTCATACTATATTATTCGCAAGCACCATGGCATGGGAGGCGGAGACATAAAACTTTTAGCCATGATTGGGGCTGCTATTGGCATAAAGGGTGTCTTTTTCACACTGTTTACAGGTTCAGTTTTCGGCACCCTTGGCGGTGTGGCTGCCATGGCGCTGGCCAACAATCCAGAAAAAGGACAGGCAAAAATCCCATTTGGTCCGTTTCTTTCCCTGGGGGCTATTCTCTACATTTTCTGGGGAGAGCCCATGATACGATGGTATATAAACTTTATTGGATAATTTTTTACGAAAAGCCACCCATCAAAATCATGCACGCAGGCGACTTTTCGTCCATACTCTAAAAATATTTTTTACAAACTGATAACTGTAGCATCGCAGGACATATTAATAAATTCGGCAGCCGAAGCCATTCGTGCCCCCTCAATAAGATCGTCGTCTTTAATCTGACGGGCGTTAGCACATGGCGTGCAGACCAAAATAGGCACATTATGAGCCTGAAGATATGCCAGAAGATCATCAGCGACATCACCGGTGGCAGCCCTAACATGGGTAATAATACCTTCTTTGGCCAGATACACACCTTCATCCAGCAGAAAAAGACTGGTATTTTTCCCTTCCTTGTGAGCTATGGTTGCAAGATGAATAGCCCGGGTAGCTCGGTTAGTATCATTGGTACCGCAAGATAGCGCAATTACAACATTGTTAGTCATAATCCCCTCCTAATTTTAAATTCTAATGATTTATAAATTGAAAATAATCTGACGTTTGAAGTACTCATGCCATACTTTCTGTGAAACCGTCATAAAATAAAACTGATGCAAAAACCTCGCCTACGCGAATCAAAACCAGACACAAAGTTCAAAAATATTGAGTAGATACCTGATGGGGTTAATAGGCATACTGTTGAAGATCCACGGCAAGATAAAACATGACACACAAATGTTTTGTTAGGTGTCTCAAAACATTTGTGTATAGATACACATCGTCTACAGCATCTTTCATTTTAAAAACACTGCATTGATAAATCGTCGTCCCCACACACAAGAAATGAAGCCGAAATCCTATTTTTCACAGGCTTTCCATCTGAAAACCAATTCGTTTATCAAATCCTTACCATTTAAATTCGAATTGATTTCAAAAAATATTGGCACGGTCTCTGCATAAACCAGAACAATAAGAACTTAGCTTAATAAATGATTCAGGGTCAAAGCAAAAATAAAAAAGCATAGCTTCAATTTAATTTTAACTAAAGGAGAACAACATGGAACATCAACCCCCCAATATGCCCCTTCTTGGCGATGAATTTCCGGAATTAAATGTAGATACAACCCATGGCCCCATGAGCCTCCCCAAAGACATGAAAGGCAAATGGTTTGTTCTTTTCAGTCATCCGGCTGACTTTACCCCGGTATGCACCACAGAATTTGCAGGCTTCCAAAACCGCGTTGCCGAGTTTGAAAAGATGGGGGTTCAACTGATCGGCATGTCAGTGGACCAGGTGTTCAGCCACATTAAATGGATTGAATGGATCAAAGACAAACTTGATATAGAAATTACTTTCCCGGTTGTTGCTGCCAACGACTCAGTAGCTAATAAGCTGGGCATGTTGCATCCAGGCAAAGGCTCAAATACGGTTCGGGCGGTATTTGTAGTTGACCCTGAAAGCAAGGTACGCCTGATCCTGTACTATCCCCAGGAAATTGGACGGAATATGGATGAAATTGTCCGGGCCACAAAGGCGTTAATCACATCAGACCAGAATGGCGTTGCCATGCCTGCCAACTGGCCGGAAAATGAACTGCTAAAAGACCGGGTAATCATCCCGCCACCAAAGTCTCAAAAGGATGCGGCGCAACGGTTGAGCCAATACGAGGGTTATGACTGGTGGTTCTGCCACAAGGCGCTGTAAGCCAAGTCAATCAAATCTCTGATATAGAGCCCGGAAATTGATGTCTTTTTCCGGGCTTTCCTGTGACATCAGTGTATCATGTTCAATTAAATTTAAATTATATCGTTTAAAACATCACTCACTTCAAAAGGAGGCCTGTACCATGTATTTTAACCAAATTTCAGTGAAAGGCCTTGGGTGCCAGTCATACTGCATTGGCTGCCCTGCAGCCCAGCAAATGATGGTCGTGGACCCCAAAAGGGATATTCAGGACTATCTGGATATTGCATACCAGGAGGGCATGCGCATCACGCATATAATCAATACACATCTTCATGCAGACCATATTTCCGGCGACCAGGAATTAAGCGCCGCCACGGGTGCGGACATTTATATAAATGACAGTGTAGAAATCACTTATGCTCACAAGGGCATTGAACAAGGTGATATTATCACCCTTGGAGCCGCAAAAATAGAAGTGCTTCACACGCCTGGGCACACACCCAACTCCATCTCTCTGGTCGTCACGGACACAGGACGTTCCGATAAACCCGAAATGATTTTAACCGGAGACCTATTATTTGTTGGAGACATTGGGCGTCCGGACCTTCCCGGATCCGAGATCCTGGACGAACAGATTCAAAATCTTTACAACAGCCTCTATAAAACCCTTGCGGCTTTCCCCGACTACCTTGAAGTTTACCCTGCCCATGGAGAAGGGTCTTTGTGCGGCAGAGGCATGAGTGCAAAAAAAAGTTCCACACTGGGCTATGAACGAAGTGCCAACCCCATGCTGCAGTTTAATTCCTTCGAGGCGTTCAAGGAAAATATCATGTCAGCTTTCCCTGCCCGGCCCAAAAGCTTTTCATATATCATTGCAACAAACAGCAAGGGCGCAAATCTGCTGGATGCATGCACCCTGGACAAACGTCTGACGCCCGACCAGTTCCAGGAACTCATGGAAGAGGAAACCACGCTGGTCATGGACACCCGGGACAGTGCGGCGTATGGCGGATTCCACATTCCCGGCAGCATCAACATCGGGTTTGAAAAACAATTGGCCAACTGGGTGGGCATGGTAATTGACCCAGGCACGGAGCTGCTATTAGTGGTTGAAAACCGTGATGCCTATGACCGAATGCTTACCGAACTTCACCGCATCGGCTATGATGCAGTTCTGGGATATCTTTCAGGCGGTATAAATGAATGGCTCATGAGTGGCAGGCCTGTGGATCAGCTTGCCCAAATTTCCCCTTTGCAACTCCACAAAAGGAACGGTCCGGATGGCCCCTTAATTCTGGATGTCCGCACCTCGGCAGAGTGGAACAGCGGCCGCATTGAAAATGCCGTTCATTTTCCTTTGACCGATATTTTAGATCAGAAGATGCCCAAAGCAGACAAAGCGCAGGAGATTGTTCTGCAATGCGGCAGTGGATACCGGTCAAATATCGCAGCCGGGTTCCTTAAAGATCAGGGATTCAGCAACATAAAATCATTGGCTGGCGGGGTATTTGCCTGGCACAACGCAAACCTTCCTTTAGTGTAATACCATAAACTGTTCTCAGGTTCATGATCAAAATTCAAAAACCACAGACAGGCAGCATTTTGATCATGAACTTTGATCCGAGTAACAGATTTCAAGCAACACCTTGCCTTTAGTCGTTCGAAAGGGAATACCAACAACATGACTGCCGGCATCGGTATGCAAAATTTCTTCGGTGCGACCATTCACAACTCTTACGAATTTAACTTTTACTTTTTTTCCTAATTCTCCAATTTTAGTTGTCACATGTCCGGCAACCATATTGCAGATCTCTCCGACAGCATCAGTGATTTCTTCATTAATTTCAGTCATATCTTCGCCAAACATGGCAGACACAATGCCTAATATACTTTTTTCAGTAAAAGAAATCGCAACGGTTGCATCCAAATCGCCTTCGACCGTCAAAAGCCCTGAAATATCGCCATGATGAACATTACCCCCCTTTAAGAAGGGCGGTTCTGGTTTTACTTTTACTAGTGCTGTAGTATCAAGAATGTGTAAAGTTCCCTCAATGAAAGGATTGACAAGCGCTACATCCATTTTCACCTCCTGTTTTCGAACATTCTATGCTGTCCAAAGAAAACTGGCAACGAATTTTTATCAAAACGCAATAAAGACTTGACACGCACGGCTCAACGACGTAACGTACCCAGAAAAGCTAAATAAAAATATTTTCACTAAATATATACTTTTAACTTAAATAATTCCTAACAACCCCCCCAAAAAAAGGAGTGAGCACAATGAACAAAGGCGATTTAATTAACAAGGTTTCAGAAGTCCTCAGCAGTAAAAAAGACGCTCAGGCAGCCGTTGACTGCATGATCGAGACAATTACCGAGGCGCTGGCCGCCAATGATTCTGTTACCTTGGTTGGTTTTGGCACATTCAAAACAGCTGAAAGAAAAGAGAGAAAAGGCAGAAACCCCCAGACAGGAAAAGAGATCAATATTCCGGCTAGAAATGTACCTAAATTCGTACCCGGAAAAGCACTTAAAGACGCGGTAAAATAGCCCCAACCTATCGGAAGCCATGAGGATTTTAGCTTCAAGCCAGTCAAGACCGCTATTGAATAAGCAACTGCAAAAGTCTTGATAGCAAAGAAGATAAATTTCCTATGGCTTCCCCCTCCAAAGGGGGCACGCTTTATCTGACATAGGTGATATTTCCGACAATGCGGCAACATGTAATAAATTTAATATGTTCTATTTTTATGAAAAATATTAGTTAACACTGCCTGATTCGGATTGCAAGGCATGGAATTTGACGTCAAAAAAATATTTTTCCCTTCGGTGGGCGTAAATCTCGTATTCAACATGAACACCGATTGCCCCATTTCAACATCTTCCATTATTTATGATGCTGATTTTGATAAACAGACCATCATCATTGCCCAACCAAACCTCCCTATTCCCCCAAACACTAAGTTTGAGCAACTTCACCTGACAACGCTTGCCCACATCAATCAACGGCGTCTGCGAATTGGGATGTATTGTAGACCCATCCGAGTTATCAACAATTACGCCATGACAGACGGCAGCCCGGCAAAAGCGATTGAAATTCAATATCGATTGCCGGCCATTGAAACCAATATACGCTCCGCATTCAGACTGCAAATGAATACCAAATATGCCGTAAAGGCCCAAATAGCCTATAACGGACAGAAATACCGGACGCCTGGGGATTTCAAAATCAAAGATATCTCTTTTTCAGGCTTGGGCCTTGTCATACTTGAAAAGAAAGGAAAGCGCCCATCTCCTTTATCTGACCTGAAAACAGGTACAAAAATGATCATGGGGCTTGCATTAGTGGACCGTGATCAGCCTGGCGCCATCGGCACCTTTCCTGTTCAAATTCAGGTTGCGCGAATCAACATGAACTACTCTAAAACGGATACATTGATTGGCTTAAAAATTATCAATATTGCCAGAGAAAATGATGAAGTGTTAAACCAGTTCATCCATACGGCCCAGATAGAGGAATTAAAACGAATTAGCAAACAAAGCTGACTGATGCTGAATATGGACTTTCAGCCACTTTAAAAGATCTTTTTGGCCCGAATCAGAGGACTGCATCACGCCGGCTTCAAGCATTTTGATTTCTTCAAGCGCCTCGGCACATGTCAGTTTGACATCCTCTTTATACCCTTTGATAGACTTCTTTGGATCGTTTCCAGAAAGACATTTTAAATGCGCACAGAATTCAGGGGCAAATCCAGGTTTTTCATTAAAATTTCGCACAAGTACTCTTTGGGCCAGTATGCGTACCCTGTCACTATGAAAACTCTGGACAATTTGCCCTCTCTTTTTTTCCTCTGCTTTATGAAATGCCTCAATCTCTTTTTTATCTTTAAATGAGAAGAATCCCCCCTGATACAAATCCGCATCTGGATCGATATCAGGCACCTGGGAATATTTGAAATTTTGATGAAAACTGATCGTTTTTTCAAAGCGGGACATGTTTTGCTTGATAAAATCGAGATTTTGTATACACACTGTGCGCGCTACAGAAGAAAGCTTCTCCCAAAAACGATCCAAAACAGGCAAAATAAACCACTGATCTCCCGGCTTTTTCCGTATTGTCATTAGATCATATACCCCAAGGGATTCATCAATCTGCTCAAAGAGCTCCTCCTTATCTAAACGAATCCACAAGCTTTGATTTTTATAGGGAACAGAACTCCCCACATAAATCACCGGAGCCATATAGTTACATTTTGCACCAAAAGAGACGGATATCATAATAGCGATATCCATTCCATACGTTTTAGATAATTTAGAATTATGAAGGCTGTTCATGCGCTTAAAATCAGCATTTTTGTCAAAAAAACTTTGGACATACGACCAAACCTTACTGTGCTGTGAAAACGCCCTTACAAGACCGATAACAGACTCAACATCGCTCATGGCTTCATGTGCTCGGCCCGAAGTTTTAAATTTATTTTGCTGGGTTAAGTACTCAAGCTTCATGGTTGGTTGTCCATTTTCAAGTACGGGCCAAAAAAGAGCCTGGGGACAGAATAGATAATAAATCAATGTAACCGGCAACATATCCATCCGGCTACACCCATCGGCGAACTGATGTGAATACGGATCCAAGAGATTACGATAGAAAAGAAAACGTAAAAATTCGTCATCAAACCCAAGGGAATTATACCCGATGCTGATGGTTCGCGGGGTATTTAAAAGCGTATGAATTTTTACGGCGGCATCATACTCACTGATTCCGGTTTCAAGGATTCGCGCATCAAGCCTGTGTGTAAGAAATGCCCCGGGAGAAGGAACAATATCCTCCCTGAGACGGACGACAATATCTTCCCTGCTTATCTCATTTAAAGATAAATCCGTTCGAATACATGCAAAGGTCAGAACCTGATCAAAGGCGGGATTCAAACCCGATGTTTCAATATCATAGAATAAAAATGTCTGCATTGATTATACACACCCTGACACTGTATAGAAACTCAAAAAGGGAAAGCAAACCCAAGCTTGCTCTCCCTTTCGAATTTTGAATATGTAAAAACGCAGGAAATTTATCTCTTGGAGAACTGGAAACTCGCCCTTGCTCCCTTTTTCCCGTATTTTTTACGTTCTTTTTGTCTGGCGTCCCTGGTAAGAAAACCTGCAGATTTCAAAACACCACGCAGATCAGGATCTGATAATACGAGCGCCTTGGAAACACCTTGACGAATGGCACCAGCCTGGCCGGTATACCCACCACCCATCACAGTAATTTTCAAATCAAAGGCATCGCTTTTATCCGTAAGAACAAGAGGAGACTTCATCGCATCCCTGTTTGTGGGAACATCAAAATACTCATCCAGTTCTCTGTTATTAATGACAATTTTTCCTGTACCAGGCATAAGCCACACTTTGGCCACAGAATTCTTCCGCTTACCCGTTGCGTAAAATTGGTTTGTACTTTCCATTTATCTTATCAAGTCCTTATAGATTAGAATTCGACAACCTGCGGCTTCTGTGCAGCGTGGGGATGCTGATCGCCTGCATAAACAAATAATTTTTTCCCAAGCTTACGACCGAGTCTGTTTTTGGGAAGCATCCCACGAACAGCTTTTCTTAAAATGTCTTCAGGTTTTTTTTCAAGCATTTCCTTGGCCGTCTGGGATTTGATTCCTCCGATATAACCGGAATGGCGGTAATAGGTTTTTTGCCCCATTTTATTCCCGGTTAGACGGACCTTGTCCGCATTGACAACAATCACCCAGTCACCTGTATCTACATGAGGGGTGAAAAGAGGGTTATGTTTACCCCGGATTCTATACGCTATCTGGGAAGCAAGCCGCCCAAGCACCTGGTCTTTTGCATCAATGACGCACCAGTTCTCTTTGTTGTCAGATCTTTTCGCACTGTATGTATATTTTTCCAATGTTCTCCATGCTCCTCTAAATAAACGCAATCAGGCATAACTACATAATTTCGTTTCTAATGTCAAGTATTTTTATAATTGTATTTGCTTTTCCTTTTTCTGCTTTGCCCCCTCCCCTTTTGAAAAAAACGATTTATCTCTCTTAGCGGGCTCCATTTTGCTGGATGTCTTGCAGGAGATATCCGCATTGAGCACACCACCGTTTTCCACAATCAGGTCCTGGCACACAACTTTTCCAGCACAGGAACCGGTTGCCAAAATGATCAACTCCTTTGAAGCGATCAATTCTCCTTTAAAATTGCCGCCAATGGTCAAGCTGGACACCTTTGTCAAAGTTGAGTTAACCTCTCCGTCCTGGGCAATAATTACAACATCCCCGTCAATCGTACCCGTTACTTCTCCTTTGATGATCAATTTCCCACAACTTTCTATGGAGCCGTCAATCTTGAGTTCCTTATCAATGATGCTTAGATTCTTCGTATTTTTTCTCACAACGGCTGTCTCCTTACAAAGCACTTAAAATTTGAAAATCCGTATCAATCCTGTTTATTTTTTCCAGTGTCGATGGTGGTCTTAAATAACAGCTTTTCCGTTTCATCAAATATAAATATGGAAGTGTCTGAAAAATCCTTCAGCGGCGTCTTGGTCTTGATGGTGAACTGAACGGGTTTAAAACTGGAAATGGAAAAATACTGACCCTGCTTATATGGCCCGGGAACACCTTTTTTTATAACTGAACCTTTCGGGGCTACCACCCACTTGTCAGGTGTAGCTCCTGTGGGTTTAAGTACACAAAAAATCCGTCCGGATATTTCCTTGGATTTTTTTGTCATATTTCTGACATTGAACCGGACGATAAGCTCATCAGCATTACGGCCCGATGAAAACGAAAACGATCCAATACCCACATTGGACAATTCATCAGGCAATTGTTGTATCGGTGGGTCCACATGCTCAACAGCCTGGGGGTCAATTGCCGCCGTTTCTTTGTTATCGGATACAATATCCTCTTCGTCGCCAATTTTTGAATCAGGCACTGTATCGGCGGATAAAACGTCGATGCTCTCTTTTTTCTCTTTCATACCCGAATGTTTTTCTTTTTTGGGAGTATCCTGGCCAATCTTGCCGACACGGGTCAATGCTTCAAGTTCAGTAGCATGACCGGTCATCACCAACCTGGCCATCAGTATTTCTTTTTCATTGGTCAAACGTTCTACTTTTTCTTTATTAACATCCTGCAAACTTATTAATTGAATATTCTGGCTGTTTGCTTTGCTATAAAGCCAATAAAACCCAGCAGTCCCCAGCCCACCTGTCAGGCTGATTACCAGAAAAATATAAATAAGAACTTTGAGAAAAGCCCCGGATCGTATTTCACCGAAAGCATCTATGATCAGGATGCAGCTTTCCTTGCGCATTGTATACGGCGCAGGTTTTATTTGGGCTATTTCCCTTTCCAGTTCTCTCGAAATATCTTCCATTCTCCATCCTGTCTAACAAGTTTAAGCTGTTTTTTTCCGTGGGTTGAATATCCACTGGACTTATAGTACTGAACAAAACTAACCGTATACCCGTCTTTCGTGGGAAAGGCCTTAAAATTCTTGCCGGTAACCAAAATATAATCATATTTTTGGGCAAGTTGTTTTTTACGTTTCACCCATGCAGTTTTCCCCATGCCGTCACAAATAAAATCATTGGTATAAAATCGAGCATATTTATCCATATTTTTTGAAGACCAGGCAGCCATCCACTGTTGAACGGTCTCAACCACCAATTTATCCGTTGACTCATCGGGGAAAAGCATCCTTGACGCAGCCAATAAAGGCGTTTCACCGGAATTAAACGCGTTGTCTTTGGTCTGAAAAAAATCTCCTACTATAAGAGGAGCGGCCGTTCCCTGGCGAATAAAAAACTGCCGTTTACCCAAATAAATTTTATTGCTGTCATCCAGGGAAAGGCTCATGTCGCAAAGAACAACAACAATGCCA
This sequence comes from uncultured Desulfobacter sp., assembly GCF_963664415.1. Taxonomy (NCBI): domain Bacteria; kingdom Pseudomonadati; phylum Thermodesulfobacteriota; class Desulfobacteria; order Desulfobacterales; family Desulfobacteraceae; genus Desulfobacter; species uncultured Desulfobacter sp. Next base: position 1,026,423 of record NZ_OY761445.1, read on the forward strand.
CCCTGTGTATAAATCCCTGTATTTTCGAGCACAACATCAAATCCTTCAGGGTGTTGTGCGCCGACCTTATCGCGCATACCCAGCCACGCTTCCCACCATGAGATATCCGGAAGATAGGTCGAGTCATAAAACGATAAATAGGTGTGATAACTTTGACCAGCCAATGCCTTGGCCCATTGTTTGAGAAATTCGTTAATCTTTTTTTGTGTCCGTATCAGCGTATCAGTAGGGGCATAATTTATCTGATCAACAATAATCAAAGGCGTAGCATCCAAATGGATGTAATCGGACAGCGCAATGATATTTTTATTTTCCAGGGCAACGCACCCGTTTGAATCCATGGGCTTTAAAATCTTATCTGTTCCATGAATCCATATGGCCGACCCCTGCTTGCCAAGTCGCAAATCAAAAAAATTGGGATAGTCTGACGTAAACGCTTTTTCCCCATATACCGGTGTCAGATAGCGGTCTTCAAATTCGTCTTTTAAAAAATAAACGCCCTCCGGGGTTCTTTTATCACCGGACCGGGTCTTAGGCCCCGGATTTGCGCCGGTGGAACAGGGTGCCTGAAACGTTGGACTGCCAAGGCCCTTTTTTGCAGAGTAGACATAAAGCATTTGGCTTTTTTTCTCTACGATAATGGCATTTTCATTTTGAGGTATCCGAATCAAAGCGCCCGGCACCAATGCCGCAAAAGACTTTTCCGAACCAAACCAAACCAGGCAAACAGACACAATTATTACGCTTATTGGGATTGCTAATTTCGTTTTATTGATCATTTACGCTCTTTTTTCAAAATTCAAATGCCGGTATGCATTATCCGAGGCTTTTCTGCCGCTGGAAGTACGCAGCACAAGCCCAATTTTCAATAAATAAGGTTCCACGACATCCACCAAAGTATCAGTCTCCTCCTGCAATGTTGCTGAAATGGCTTCTATCCCCACAGGTCCACCATTGTAGAATCGAATAATCGTTTCAAGATAATTGCGATCCAACGGTGTCAGCCCCAGGTTATCAATGCCTTCCAGACTCAGCGCCTCCTTGACGCCTTCGGCTGTCATAATCCCCTGATGCCTGACCATGGCATAATCCCGGACTCGCTTGAGAAGCCTGTTGGCAATTCTGGGGGTACCCCGTGATCTTTTTGCAAGCTCCCAAGCGCCGTCATCTGTAATACGGGTTTTTAAAAGCAGGGCAGACCGTTGAATAATCACCGTCAATTCTTCAACAGAATAAAAATCCAGGGTGCGAAATATGCCAAAACGATCTCGTAACGGCGCGGACAAAAGTCCTACCCGAGTGGTTGCCCCGATCAGCACGAACTGTTTAAGCCTGTATCTATGGCTTCTGGCATGAATTCCCTTGTCAAAAACAAAATCCACGGCAAAATCCTCCATGGCCGGATATAGGAACTCTTCAACCACCTTTGGAATCCTGTGAATTTCGTCCACAAAAAGGATGTCGCCCTCCCCCAAATTGGTCAGAATACCCACAAGATCCCCACCTTTTTCCAGGGTTGGACCGGAAGTAACGGTCAAATCTTTTCCCATTTCATTGGCAATAATGTAAGACACCGTTGTTTTCCCAAGCCCGGGGGGACCATGCAACAGAATGTGCTCTAAAGGTTCCCTGCGCATCTTTGCCGCCTGTATAGCAATTTTGAGTGTTTCCACGGCTGCGGCCTGCCCCACATAATCATCAAAGCAACCGGGACGAAGGGAAACGATCTCCTGGGAATGGTCTTCAATTTTAAGCTTCTCTGAAACCACCCCTTTTTTATCTGAACTATAGCTTAAAATGTCTGCGTCGGCGGTCATCTGGTCTCCTGATAAATTTCGTCAAACAGATCCTCCGGCGAACTGATGGTTGGATTTTTTTCAAGGGCCTGCCGGATCATTCTTTTTGCCGATGGCGCAGAGTGCCCAAGCTGTTCAGTAAGGACTTCAGTCACCTGTCTGACCATAATCTGATTTTCTTCAGGCAACGCATCCGTTGGTTCAGTTAGCGCAGCATCAGGCTCAGATTTTTTGGTTGCAGCAAAAGCCAGAACCTTTCCGTTGAGTGTGGCGACAATTTTCTCTGCTGTTCTTTTTCCAATACCTGTCAATTGAGATAAAAAGGCCGTATCGCGGTCTTCAATGGCTCGGGCCACCTGTGGAACCGGTCTTGTCAGGGCCTTTATTGCTTTCATGGGTCCTATGGCAGCCACAGTGATGAACAACTGGAAAAATTCTTTGTCTTCCGGAGTTAAAAACCCGATGAGAACGGGTTTGGGTTGCCGCTCTGTAACATGGTAATAAATATACAACGCAATTATTTCATTGACCCGGGATTTTTCCATGCACATGGACAGGGTAATGTTGTCCAAAAGGATCTCATAACCGATGTGGCCGGCCAGCAGAATAATGCCGTCAGCCTCTTTACGAAGAATTGTGCCCTCAAGATAAGCGATCATATTTAAATTTTCTTACCCCAATCACCCCCATATCGAAAAAGCCCGGTTAATGCCATCCCCAACGCATCCGACGCGTGGAAAGGACGAATGGGCTCATGGTGATTTAGCAAGTGACGCACGGCACGTTCCACCTGACACTTATCCGCACTGCCATTGCCCGAAATCACTTTTTTAACCTCTCTGACTGCCACCTCGCGAATCTGCACTCCCGCTTTAAAGGCCGCCAGAAGCAACACCCCTGAGACTTTTCCCAACATAATACCTGATCCCGGATATTTTTCAAGTGAGTAAATATCTTCAATAACAACAAGGTCCGGCTGTTGATCAAGTAAAAAAGATTTGGTTTTACAATATATTTGATTTAGTCTAACCGGCGTTGATTCACCGGCATTTGTGGAGATGCTGCCAAAGGAATAGCCAGCAATATGACGGCCTTCCCCTTCAATGACCCCGATGCCGGTTCCGGCAAGACCGGGGTCAATGCCTATGATTTTCATATTCCATTTTCATAGCCAGGGAAAACGCACTCAATTGAGATTTTTAAGCTTTTCCTTGGCATACTTTGCTTCCTGGGAATTGGGATACCGCGTGATCAGCTCTTTGAGGATCAGTCTTGCATTAGCCTTTTCACCAAGGGCTGCAAATGCGTATCCTTGTTTAAGTCGGGCGGCTGCATTTTTATTTGAATTTGGATAATTTTCCAGTACTTTCTGATATTCCAGAATGGCCTTTTCATACCACTCTTCAGCATAATAAGAATCGGCGATCCAGAACCTTGCATTGTCGGCGTTTTTGGAATCCGGGTATTTATTGATAAAATTTTCGAATTGAATCTTAGCGCTTTCCAAGTCGCCTTGGTCAAACAATTTTTTTGCATGGCCGTACAGACCATCCTCGGTATCCTTCATCTCACCGGATACAGAATCATCATTTTGGTCTTTCGGCCCTGACACACTGGGTTCAAACCCCATGTATTTTTCCAGTGCAATCACCTTTTCATAATTCCTGGAAATGGCATTATCCAAGCGCTCCAGTCTTTTTTCCAAACTTTCCTGACGTTCCTGACCAGTTATACCGAACTTGAAACGCACCTCTTCGAGCTGTCCCTGAATTTTGTGAAAATCGTCCTTTAACGACTGAATATCATACTTAACTTCAGCATAATTCTCACGGGTGATTTTGGTGAACTCATCTACCTTTTGTTTAAGGTGTCCAAAATCGTCTGTCTTTGTCTGATCAAGCCTATTCCGACGGCTGTTATTCTGTTCTATAACGGCCACCCGGGTCTCCAGTGCCTCATACTGATTGGGTGCTATGCAGCCCGCTATCAAAACAACGGCTGCAAGGCAGGGATAAAAACACAAAGGTTTCATTTGATACGAAATCCGAAATTAGTTAAATGAGGTATAGGTACATACAGGCGATCCCGTCTATATGTACCCGTCAAATGCCCAATAAAAACATCCCCATCAGGGTGTCTTGCCTATACTTTTTTACCTGATCACAAACTGTGCACGCCTGTTGATGCGATAAGCCGCTTCTGTGGGTGCCGGATCCAGAGGTTTTTCTTCCCCAAAGCTCACTGTGCCCAGACGATGGGCTGAAACACCTAAATCCACAAGATAATTTCTGGCTGCATTGGCACGCCGTTCCCCCAGGGCCAGATTATAAACTGTGGTACCACGCTCGTCACAATGACCTTCAATCATGACAGTATCAGAAGGGTTGGCCTGTAGCCAGGCCGCTTTTTCCCGCAGCAGGCTTTTAGCCTGATCGGTAAGTTCAGAACTGTCATAATCAAATAAAATATTCTGATTTAAAAAGCGGGATTTGGCTTCGACAATCTGTGCCTGCCGCTGATCTTCAAGCTGCTGTGCTTCGATTCGTTCTGCCTCAAGGCGAGCTGCGCGTTCAGCCTCAAGACGGGCAGCACGTTCGGCATCCGTTTCGCCGCTTTGTTCCTGATTCATGGTACCAGGATCTGCCACCTTTGGCTTTGAACAGGCGACCATGGTCATAAGTCCCGCAACCAACACTGTCATCAGAACATTCATCAACACTTGTTTTTTCATCGTACTTCTCCTTTTTTGATTTAAATTCAACAATCCTGCTTATGTTTCCTAATCAGCTAAGAAACCTGTGTCACCGGACCAATCCGGTTCACTTTGGATGCCGGCCATGGATAGAAGCTGGCGCTGATCCGTACCGGCTGCGGTCATGACAAATAAATGCGCCCGCCCGCCGTTCCTGTTGGATTTAAAGACAATCAGGCTGCCGTCCGGAGACCAGCATGGATCTTCGTTATCACCCTGTTCTACGGTCAACTGCATAGGATTACCAATATGTGGATCAACAGATACAACAAAAATATTGATTTTATTTTTTTCAATTCCCACATAAGCAATTTTTTTTCCGTCCGGGGACCAGGCCGGACTGGTATTGTATTTTCCCGAAAATGTTACACGCCGGGCATCTTCCGAATCCAGCCCCTGAATATAAATCTGTGGATTTCCGGACCTGGATGAGGTAAAGGCGATCTTTTTACCGTCCGGGGAAAATTTAGGCGACACATTGGATCCCCAACTCTTGGTCACTCTTTTAATAATTTCTCCTTTACGGGTCAACAAATATATTTGTTGACCCCCTGAAAAACTTAACGTTGCCGCAAGATTAAGTTTCCCAGGCATCCAGTCCGGAGAAATATTAATTCCCTTATAATTAACAATGGTGCCCAGATTATCCTTGAGATTTTTTATAAAAATATCAGGTTTTCCCTTGGCATATGAAACGTAAGCTATCCACCGGCCGTCATGGGACCATGCCGGAGACAATGAAATACTTTTATGATGGGTGATCTGTCGGGGGTTAAATCCGTCAAAATCGCAAGAATAGATCTCTTTATTTCCATTTACTGTAGAAACAAAAGCGATTTTTGATCCAAAAACACCGAAATTTCCAGTCAACGCTTTGGCCACTTCCGCACAGAACCGATGAACCATGGCACGGATCTGGGTAACCGACCCACTGTATACTTTTCCAACCAAAAGCTTTGTATTAAAGGTATCCATGAGGCGAAGCTGCAATTTTACCTGACCCTCAAGCTCTTCAACACCACCTGTAACCAGAAGTTCAGCGCCGATACTGGTCCAGTTCTTAAAATTTATCTGACCCAGTTGGATGCCTGATTTTGCAGGATCAGCTAAAAAGGCCGTTGGGCTCATAATTTTCAAATAACCTGTAAAATCAAGCCCGGCCTTAAGGATCTGTTCAGCCCGAGCGCCTGCTGCAACCTCAGCCTCATGGCCATTAAAATTCTTAAACGACGTCACCGCGACAGGTGTTTTATTTAAGAAGGGGTTTGAAATACTGATATAATCATAATCCTTTGCATGGGCCTGGACTGAAATAAGAATTATGATTGCCCATATCCAGACTGACTTGTACAGCACATGAAAATATTCGCCTTGATTCATATAACCACCTATCTATATTTTAGGATTATTTAGTGCCCGACCGACAACCGTAAATTTTCGCTCAGACACTATTTAAGGCCCCGGGGTGAAAAGCCAAGTACCAACTCGTAAGAAAACATCCCCTTGGGCAATTTCGGAAGGGGATTGGCCCTCTGTACAGCCTTTTTAGCAGATTCATCCAGATAATTATTTCCAGACCGGGTTTCAAATGAAATATCCCGGATATCACCGTTTTTCAATATTTTTATAAAAATTCGGACTTCAAGATCCTGATTCAGTCCGGCCATGGCATCATTGAACACCCAATTTTGTTCAATGGCAGACTTGATCACCATCTGATACAGAGTCAAAGGACTGGCTTCTCCAGCACCTCCGCCACCGGCAATCCCAGCACTCCCATTGCCGTTGGAATTTTGGCCGAGGACACCGTTTTCTTTTGAGGCAACAGAGGCCTTCATTCGTTCCAGGGCGTTTTTAAGCTGGGCTTGCTTCTGTTTTTCACGCTTTTCAGCCTGTGCCTTTTTAGCTTTCGCCAGATCTTGTTCTAACTTTTTCTTGGCGATTGCGTCTTGCTTCTTTTTCTTTTCAACAAGATTTTCTTTTGGCGGCTTTTTTTTGGGTGGCTTCTTTTCTCTGTCTGCAATCAGATCTTTTAGATTACGGGGCTTTGATTTCAAGCTGACATCGGGTTTTATTATTGGGATCTCAGGTTCGTTGGGCTCATCGGGCCGGCTTGAAATTTGTGAAACTGCGTCAAGGTTCACGGTTTCTGTGCTGTTCGACGGCGGTTCAGCCGGAATTGATGATTTTTCCGCAGTTTGGGCATTGGCAGGCCCGGGCGCAAACGCAACCAGATCCACAGTCACAACCTTGGGTTTAGGTGCAGAGAACTGAAAATCATTAAAAAAAAACAAGCTGATAAAAAAAAGTGCATGGCAAATAAAAGAGATCAAGCAAACCAGACAAAATCTTCTATAACTGGTGCTTTGAGGCTCACTGATAATGTTTCGCCTGTTTTGGATTTGAGACCGGATATTCATCTGACGTCATTAACCAGCCTGATTTTCATCTTCGGGCAAGGTGATCATACCAAGGCTGGTAACACCGGCTTTTTTTATCTGTGACATAATATTGACCACGACACCATAAGGAACCTTTTTATCTGCCTTAAGGTAAACATTTTTCTTATCCAGATTCTCCATGACCGCTTCAAGCTTTTCTGCCAGAAACGCGGCACTGATCTCCTGATCGTTAATATACACTTTCATGTCAGCATCAATGGAGATAATCAAATTCTGTTCATCCGTAGGCAATGATTGGGAGGTTGCTGTGGGCAAATCAACGTCGACTCCCTGAACCATCATAGGTGCAGTGACCATAAAAATTATCAATAAAACCAGCATGACATCCACAAACGGCGTTACGTTGATTTCGGACATCAAGGGGTCATTTCCTGATCCAAGCTGCATTTAGGCCTCCAGCTTTCTAAGAACATCCCGTTCAATAATATTCAAAAGATCTGATGAGAAACTTTGAAGTTCTGAATTCAAAACCCGTATGCGATCATTAAAATAATTGTATGCGATAACCGATGGTATTGCCACAGCAAGCCCAGCTGCAGTGGCCACAAGGGCTTCGGAAATACCGGGTGCAACAACGGCAAGGCTGGCAGACCCGGAGAGTCCGATCCCCTGAAAAGTGCTCATGATACCCCATACCGTACCAAACAGACCGATAAAAGGAGCGGTATTGCCGGCTGTTGCAAGAAAAGACACCAACTGAGTCAATCGCCGATTTTCCACATTAATGGCCCGGTTAAGGGTGCGTTTAACACTGCCCATGGCCTGAAAGGTTGATCGGGTATTCTTCTTTGCTGCAAGATTCTCTTTGCTTTCAGTTCTTGAGGCTTCCATGTAAGCGGCAATAAAAATCCGGGCCAGGGGACCTGAACGAAGCGCCTTGGCTTTGGAAAAAGCGTCGGCCAGCGTCCGGCACTGCCAGAACACTTCGGTAAAATCAGCCGAATCCCTAAACGCGTTTCTCACATACCGAAATTTTATGAATATGATCGACCAGGAGATAATAGAAAAAAACAGCAACAACAACATGATAAACTTTACAACGGGCCCGGCATTGGTAAGCATATATAACAGGCCGACTGATTCAGTGGTCATAATTTTTCCTTAAACTATGTTGGCACTTGGGAAAACATAACAGATAAGAAGACATAAATCTATAAGGTGTTCGGGCGGAAAGTCACCCATCTGCGGCGTTGCAGAAGCATTTACAAACCTGGTAACGAAAAGCTTGCTCATCTTTCTGCGCCTTGCATCGGGTCAGCTTTCAGCCCAAACACAAGGTTTAAAGTTTAGTTGAGTATACATATGCGATCATCGACATTACGTCAATAAAAAAAAGCCCCTTTGCTTAAAACAAAGGGGCTTAATATCACCAAATCACATCATGAACGGGGTGAACCCGCAAATGATGTCACAGGATTTATTACATCATACCGGGCATTCCGCCGCCCATGCCGCCGCCCATTCCACCGGGCATTCCGCCGCCCATGCCGCCACCTGCATTCTCTTCAGGTTTTTCAGCAATCATGGCTTCGGTAGTCAGCATAACAGAGGCAACAGAGGCTGCATTCTGAAGGGCATAACGAACCACTTTCTTAGGATCAATAACGCCGGCTTCGATAAGGTCTTCATATACGTCGGTTCTGGCGTTGTATCCAAATGCGCCACTACCTTCTTTAACTTTATTGATGACAACAGACCCTTCAACACCGGCGTTGTCCGCAATTTTGCGCAGGGGCCACTCAATGGCCTTGGCAATCACCTGAACACCTAATTTTTCTTCACCGTCCACGTCAAGTGAATCAAGGGAAGGAATGCATCTAACCAGTGCCACGCCGCCGCCAGGCACGATACCTTCCTCAACAGCTGCACGGGTTGCATTCAATGCATCTTCAACGCGGGCTTTCTTTTCTTTCATTTCGGTTTCAGTGGCAGCACCGACATTGATTACAGCCACACCGCCAACCAGTTTAGCCAAACGCTCCTGCAATTTTTCACGATCATAATCAGAAGAAGTTTCATCAATCTGGGCACGAATCTGTTTTACGCGGCCTTCAAGGGCTTCTCTGGATCCGGCACCGTCAACAATAGTGGTATTGTCTTTGTCGATGGAGATGGACTTGGCTTGACCAAGATCCTGAAGCGTAATATTTTCCAGTTTGATACCGATATCTTCGGATACAACCTGACCACCGGTGAGGATGGCAATATCTTCGAGCATGGCTTTTCTTCTATCGCCGAAACCAGGAGCTTTAACCGCAGCCACATTCAGGGTACCACGCAGCTTGTTCACAACCAGCGTAGCCAGGGCTTCTCCTTCTACGTCTTCTGCAACAATGACAAGGGGTTTTCCTGTTTTTGCAATTTCTTCAAGCACAGGAAGCAGGTCTTTCATGGAAGAAACTTTTTTATCGCAAATCAGGACAAAAGGATTTTCCAGGGCCGCAACCATTTTTTCGGTATCGGTTGCGAAATAGGGGGAAAGATATCCGCGGTCAAACTGCATACCTTCAACAACGTCAAGGGTGGTATCCATGGATTTGGCTTCTTCAACGGTGATAACACCCTCTTTGCCTACTTTATCCATGGCTTCGGCAATGATATTGCCAATGGTTTCATCATTGTTGGCGGAAATAGTACCGACCTGGGCGATTTCATTCTGGTCCTTGGTGGGTTTGGCAAGCTCGCCAAGACCTTCAATGATTTTGGTAACCGCTTTGTCAATACCTCTTTTAATTCCCATGGGGTTGTTACCGGCAACAACCAGGCGTTGACCCTCTTCGTAAATTGCCCGCGCAAGCACGGTGGCCGTAGTGGTACCGTCACCGGCCATATCAGATGTTTTTGAAGAGACTTCTTTAACCATCTGAGCGCCCATGTTTTCAAACTTATCTTCAAGATCAATCTCTTTGGCAACAGTGACGCCGTCTTTGGTAACATTGGGAGATCCCCAGGATTTATCAATTACAACGTTTCTTCCCTTGGGACCAAGGGTAACCGTTACTGCGTCGGCAAGTGCCTGGACGCCTTTGAGCATTGCTTCACGTGCTTTGGCATCATACTTAATTTCTTTAGCCATCGTATTTTATCTCCGTCGATTTATTTCATTAAATTGAAGTATATATTAATTCAAGCCTGACACCCTGAAATAAAAATTAAGTTTCAGGGGTTGTACAAATATTAGTCAACAACGCCGAGTACATCATCCTGGCGCATAATCAGATAATCAACGCCTTCAATTTTGACTTCCGTGCCGCCATATTTACTAAACAATACGCGATCACCAACTTTTACGTCCATGGGAAGAAGCTTTCCATCTTCTCCCATGCGTCCGTTACCAGTTGCAACGACTTTACCTTCAGCGGGTTTTTCCTTTGCTGTATCCGGGATGATGATACCGCCCTTGGTTTTTTCACTTTCTTCAACACGTTCAACAAGAATTCTGTCGCTCAATGGTCTGAAATTCATGATACAATTCTCCTTTAATATTAAAAAGTTGAGCATTAAATTTTATTTTTGAATGTAAGTCAGCTCGTTACACAGATCGCCATCTACTTGGAATCTGATTTAGGAGCCGGCTTTTCTGATTTTGCTGATGACTGTTCTTTGGGCTTAGAACCGCTGCTGGTTCCGCCATAATCCGTTACATACCACCCGGATCCTTTGAGATGAAAGGTGCTTTGGGAAATAATTTTTTTTAGGCTACCATTGCACCTGGGACAAACTTCCAGGGGGGACTCCGAAATTTTTTGAAAAACCTCTTCTATATGTCCGCACCCGCTGCATTGGTACTCGTAAACCGGCATTTTTGTTTTTCCTTCCTCTAAATTGCTGAAACCGCCTATTTTGCGGGGACTCCTTGCTTGAAAAACAAAACTAAAATAATAAGTCTTTTTTCCTTGTCAAGGATGGGTTATTAAAATTTTTAAAGATCTCCTTATTTGGCCTCATCTATACCATTGCCCATAAAATTCAAAAACTTGTGGCATACCTGGCACGGATTGAGAGGCTATAATATCACGGCTAACGCCATGCACTTTTTTTTCTTCTTCCATGGTCACCTCTGCCTCACAGGCGTTTTCATAGCGATGTTCGAACCGGGCAAACCGCACCACGTGCACAAGCTCATGAACCAGGACATACAAAAGAAACGGGGCCAGACCAATCTGGGGCTGTTCTTCAACACATAAAATGATTGCCGGATCCTGAATACAGACATGATAAAGACTAAAAACCGAAGAGCCCAGCGATAGCTCCTGCCGCCGGCCTTCATATTTAAGCACTTGAGCAAAAGGGCCCTCCACGCGCTCATGGGGAAGCAAATCCCTGGCAGTCTTGATATCATACCTATTTTTAAGCCATTGGGAGGAGGACAATTTAAAATAATTATACACCATTTCCTCAGCCCGCAACGCTGCCGTTGCCACCTGTTCAAGTTCACTTTCATTAAAAAATCGTGTCATTTAAACGCCTGCTCCATACAACAAAAGAATGGACACTTGATTCAAAACTATGCTATAGTCAAAATTTAGCAAATCAAATGACAGTTTACTGATTTAAAAGGAGGTGATTTTTTTGGGCAGCGTTATAAAAAAGAGACGAAAAAAAATGCGCAAGCATAAACATAGAAAGCTCCTTGCCAAAACCAGGCATCAAAGAAAGAAAAAATAGGTTCTAAAGAAATAGGACTCACCTTTTTCTTTCCCAAGCCCGTGGGGAGTATTGAGTTGCTTCAACTCAGCTCAATACTCATATCCCACATATTCAAATCCAACACATCGCTTAATCTGAACTTTTCTTAAAATACTTCATCAACTCGGAATCTGTTGACAAGATCACGGTGCTATCCGTTTCAAGCGTTTTTTGATATAGATCCATGGTCTTTACAAACGCATAGAATTCAGGATCCTGTCCGTAAGCGGCAGCATAGATCCGTGTTGCCTGGGCATCGCCCTTACCCTTTATCTCCTGGGCCTGCTTATACGCCTGGGACTTTATTACCTGCAACTCTCTTTCTTTCTCACCCCTGATATTACTGGCTTCACCTTTACCTTCTGCCCGGAACTTTTCCGCAATTTGATTTCTTTCGGCAATCATCCGGTCATACACAGAACTGCGCACACTGTCGATATAATTAATTCGCTTAATCTTAACATCTTCCACCTGGATGCCGAAATCGGCTAATTTCTCTCCAGCCTGTTTTTCTATCTGACGGGCAATTTCAGCCCGACCCAGATCCACACGGTAACGGACTTTGCGTTTTGGCGAGTCCTCTCCCTCTTTGGCTTCCAGCCCTTGAATAGCATCAAACGTATCCATGGGGCGGTCTGTGTTCCGTACACTTTCCACAAGCGGGTATGCGGAAATCAAATCACGCATGGCCGGATCAATAATATCATCAAGTCTTTTAAGCGCAGAAAATTCATCTTTTACCGTCTGGAAATAGACAATAGGATCACTGATCCGCCACCGGGCAAAGGTATCCACCCAGATATATGTTTTATCTTTTGTAGGAATCTGTCCTGGATCCCCGTCCCACTCCAGTAAAATTTTGGGGAAATAATTCACCTTCTGGATAAATGGAATTTTAAACTTCAACCCCGGTGTTGTCTTCGCATCACCAACAATACGCCCGAACTGCGTAATAACCACCTGTTCAGTTTCATCTATTACATAAGCTGAATTATACAAAACCAGCGCAGCAACGACTGCAATTGCCAGCAAAACAAAATTCACCCTTCCCATATCTTTATTTGTACCTTCCATATCTATTCACCTTTTTGAAGGGTTTGACCTGATAATTTAGATCCCATATTAATAAACGGCAGCAAATTCTTTTGATCTGAATCAATAATATATTTATTTTCCAGTTTGGGCAGAACCTCAAGCATGGATTCTAGATACATCCGTTTGCGGGTCACATCCTTTGCCTGGACATATTCATCATAAATAGCCTTGAATTTGGCAGCATCACCCTGAGCACGATTCACCCGGTCAATGGCATACCCTTCAGCGTCCTTGATCACACGTTTTGCTTCGCCCCGAGCCAGGGGAATCGCCTTGTTATACTCTTCCCGGGCCTTATATATGGTCTGCTCTTTTTTCTGAATGGCCTGGTTTACCTCATTAAAAGAGGCTTGTACCGGTTCCGGCACATTTGTTTTTTTCATCTCAATATTAACTATACTGATACCAGCCTGTGCATTATCCATTTCCTTTTGAAGCATTTCCTTGGCGGCACTGGCAATTTCCGCACGACTTGAAATAACCTCATTAATACTCCTGTCCCCCACAACAATTCTCATGGTTGCTTCGGACATATGCCTTAACAGGGACCTGACATCCTTTACATTAAAAAGATAGGCCCTTGGATCAGATCGACGATACTGGACAATCCAGGGGACAACGGCAACATTAAGATCGCCGGTGAGCATTAAAGAAGCCTCCTGCCTGGAAGATTCCGCAGATAAACGAGATGATCCGACCCCGTTATAGGTTTTAAATCCAAATTCTTCTGTTTCAACCTGCCTGACATTCACCTTGGTTACTTTTTCTATACCTGCCGGCATCTTGAAATTCAGGCCGGGCTGGGCCAGACGATCATACTTTCCGAAACGCTGAATCACCCCGACTTCACTTCGACCAATGGTAAACACGGTGGAAACGCCAATCAGCAAAGCGAGGATAATGAGTCCAACAAAAAAGATACCGGAAAACTTAAACCCTTTAAATTTGTTTAGCAGGTCATCCATCTGAGGCGGTGTAGGCATCCCAGGCCCTCCGCCACCTTGTTTTTGTTCATATTTTTTCTGATTTTCTCGAAGCTTTTCCCAATCCCAATTCATAAAATTACATCCTGTTAATGAACGACTAGTTTGATAATAATCATTGTATCCATCTGTGCGCTTGAATATTTTTTATAGGCAAAATATCACTCTAATTATAAGAATCAAGGCTAAAAGGCAATATTTTTATAAGAAAGTCTGTGTAACCTACACAGATCCTTCAATCTTCGTTATGGGCTATGCCTGGCAGTTGATATGTCAGGTCAGCCCGTGGCTGTTTAGTTGCCCCCTGCAACAAAGGATATTAGACATGTCTAAAATAGGCTTGACCCTTCCCCGAATTTCCTATCTTCATGATATTATGTTATGACATTATCGAATCTTAAAATATTAATTGGAAATGGAACATGGCTCCCAAAAAAAGACATACCAGTCACTTGACTCATATCAGCGACATACTGGCAAAGGCTTTGCCAAGATACAGCCCCCCACAGGAAACACAAATCTCGCAGATATGGGACATATGGGATTCGGCGTTAGGAAGCTCCATTGCCCAGAACGCCAAACCCTGCGCATTTAAAAACGGCCTCCTGCAGGTAACGGTATCAAGTTCAACATGGATACACCAACTTAAATTTCTTGAAAAAGAGATGGTTGCTAACCTGAATACAAGACTGAACACACCCTTAATTACACATCTACGGTTTAAAATTGGAGAAATACACTACTGATTATCTTTTTGGGGGTAAATTATCTCTTTTGCAACCCCAAGAGGGCTACCGCTACAGCATGGACCCCTTTGTGCTGTGCAACCAGATCAGCCTCTTTAGCCGTAGAGATCGCATCCTTGACGTAGGATGCGGCTGCGGTATTATGTCTGTTATCCTAGGATATTGCTTTCCTCAAACCTGTATTACCGGCGTTGAAATTCAAACCAACCTTGCTGAAATTGCACAGAAAAACATCATCAACAACAAACTGGAACAAACGGTGTCTATTATCAATGAGGATATTAAGCATATTCATCTTAAATCCTCAAACAAACCGTTTGATCTAATCCTATCAAACCCGCCCTATAAAAAACGGAATACTGGAAGATTAAATCCGGATCTTCAAAAAGCCATTGCCCGCCATGAGATTACCATGGACCTTAAGATGCTTGCCGAAAAGGCAGAAACCCTGCTCAGACACAAGGGCCGATTTATGATAATTTTCCCATCCGAACGTCTGCCGGATATCGAACAGGCTGTGCAGGCAACGTCGATCTATCCAGAATGGATTCGCTATATCCATACCGGACAAAAAAAAACACCCAAGCGTATCATTTTCTCAGGACGCAAAGATATAACCACCCAAAGACGTATTCTGCCGCCCATTTACCTGTCTGTCGACAGCATCGCTAATATGAATATGTTGCCAGAACATATTTGCCCTTGACATGCTGACTAAAAGATACTATTTTGCTTGGGTCTTTTGGAGAGGTGACCGAGTTGGCTGAAGGTGCACGCCTGGAAAGCGTGTGTATCCTAACCGGGTACCCGGGGTTCGAATCCCCGCCTCTCCGCCATTTAAAAAGAGCTAAAGAGCTACTGTAACCACAGTGGCTTTTTGTATTTTTATATAAAACGGTCACGGACCGTCTTTGGTCTTTGACCGTGGTTCGCCCCACAACGAATATTGAAACATTGCTGTGGCTTACAGAGAGTTTCTTATAAAAGGAAAACCGTTTGCCCCTGTGGAAAAAAATTTTTGCCGAGGCTGTGCGAGACCCTGCTGAACTATGCAGACGATTAGGAATTTCAGACGAAAATGTGGATTTAAACCCGCATTTTCCAATGCTTGTACCTGAACCGTTTTTACGGCGCATCAGGCCAAAATCCCCCCTGGACCCGCTTTTACTTCAAGTCCTTCCCAGAAAGGAAGAATCAATCAAAAGTCCGGGGTTTACAACTAACCCTGTTGGTGAGAATGGGCACTTAAGCCCAGAAGGCACCTTATCAAAATACCACGGCCGTTCTCTTATCGTAACGGGCAAGAGATGTAGCACCCACTGCCGTTTCTGCTTCAGGCGGCACATGCACCTTCCAGAAATAGAGGATACAACTATCTCAGGCGGTTTTTTTATCAATCCGAAAACGATTGCCGCTCGATTTAAAAAAAATCCCACAATCCACGAAGCAATACTCAGCGGTGGAGACCCGCTGATGTTAGGTGACAGGCAGCTTGAAGATCTAATTCTCCACCTTGACCAAATCCCAAGTATAACAAGAATAAGAATTCACACCAGGATGCCGATCATTATTCCCCAGCGGATGACTGAAAATCTGATTCGCTTTCTTGGTAACAACAAACGCACTGGCGGCAAGGCCGCTAAAATAATTATCGTGTTACACGTAAATCACCCCAATGAACTTGATACGGATGTGTGCCGCTCAATTGAAGATTTAATTGACTCCGGTGGGATTTTATTGAGTCAAACCGTACTGTTACGACAGATAAATGACACGTTGCCTATCCTGGCAGAACTTTTCGAGCGTCTTATCGATTTAGGGGTCATACCATATTACCTCCACCAGCTTGACCGGGTTTCAGGCGCGACGCATTTTGAAGTGTCCACAGAAAAAGGATGTGACCTGATAACAAAGTTGAGGACACGGTTGCCGGGATATGCAGTCCCGCGCTATGTCAGAGAAATACCAGGTGAACCAGGCAAGTCGGTCTTAATGTAGTTTAAAAACGAAAACCTGAGAATTTTGCCTACAAAACAGATCCTGTTTCCTTAATCGAGCGCTGAAAGAATTTCCTTAATAATATCGTCTGCTTTATCGATGGGAACCTGGCAGGTTCCCACACGTTTGTGCCCGCCGCCGCCATACTTAAGCATCAAAGATCCCACATCGGCTTTGGCGGTCTTGTTGATAATGCTGTAACCGCATGTGATTACGATATTTTGGCGCTGGAAACCCCACATGATCTGCAAGGAAATATTCGCATCGGGAAACAGGCTGTATATCAAAAACCGGTTGCCCGTGTAAATTTCATCCTGGTTTCGTAGGTTAAGAACAACGACACTTCCCTCCATGCGGCTGTTATCAAGGAGCATCTGGCGGAATAATTTATCCTGTTCAAAGTAACGTACAATGCGTTCCCGGATATCGGGAATCTCCAAAATCTCCTTGTCGGTCATGTTTCGGCAGTAATCAATCATGTCCATCATCAAGGCATAATTGCTGATGCTGTAATCTTTGTAACGTCCAAGACCGGTACGGGGATCCATGATAAAAGATAAAAGGACCCAGCCTTCGGGGTTAAGAATCTCCTCTTTTGTGAACTGGGCAGCATCTGCTTTATCAACGGCACGGATCAGATCATCGAGGTGTGCGTTATTAAAATGAGCCAAGCCACCATAGTATTCGTAAATAACCCGGGCAGCACTTGGCACAGAAGGATCACTGTGCCCTTTAAAATCACCGAATGCCTTACGTTCCTGTTCGCTGGAGTGGTGATCGAACCAAAGCCCGCAATCGGGAACAAAAGGAATGTTCGCCAAAATATCGTCGCAAGTTATTTCAATTCTACCATCCTGAATATCCTTGGGGTGGACGAACTTAATGTCATCAACAATCCCTTCTTCTTTGAGAATGGCCGCACAGCCAAGGCCATCAAAGTCGGATCGAGTAACCAATCGCATGAATGCCTCCTTTTGATAAGAATACTTATAAGACAATGATATTACTACATTATCATAAAACAATCAGAAATTTCAAATCATTTTAACATGCGGCCATTAAAAGAAAAAAAGACTATCCCAGTTCCCGTCCAATACCGTGATACTCAAACCCGGCCTCTTTGATTTCGTCAGGGTCATACTGGTTTCGACCGTCAAAAATAACCTGTTTTTTCATAAGGGATGCCATTTTCTTAAAATCCGGTTGCCTGAAGGCCTTCCATTCGGTGACCAAAATACAGGCATCGGTGCCGTCCAAGGCAGAATATTGATCTTGGGCAAAACGAATCTTTTCCTGCTCATTTACCGGAATCTCCTTTTTGGCCTGCGCCATAGCGACAGGATCATAGACAGTCACCCGGGCCCCTGCTCCCACAAGGGTGTTAATCAACACACGGGAAGACGCTTCACGCATATCATCGGTGCCGGGTTTAAAAGCCAGACCCCAGATACCGAACACCCGGCCGGTTAAATCCCGGCCAAATCTGTTGATCACTTTATCTCCAAGAACCTGCTTTTGGCGGTTGTTTCTCTCTTCCACCGCCTCCAGTAATGTCGGTGAAAACCCCGCATCCCGACCGGTTTTTACAAGCGCCTTGACATCTTTTGGAAAACACGAGCCACCGTATCCGCAGCCAGGGTAAATAAATGAATACCCAATGCGTGAATCCGAACCGATTCCCTTGCGCACATTCTCTACATCCACACCCAAACGTTCGCACAGATTAGAGATCTCATTCATGAAAGAAATCTTTGTGGCTAACATGGAGTTGGCCGCATATTTTGTCATTTCAGCATCTTTGACATTCATGAACAACATTTTATCCCGATTTCTTGAAAAAGGCGCATACAACCTGCGCATCAGCTTCGCAGCCTGGGCAGAATCCGCGCCCACAATAATCCGGTCCGGCTTCAGGAAATCATTAACCGCCGCACCTTCTTTAAGAAATTCGGGATTTGAGACCACATCAAATTCAATATTTGCCCCCCGGGCCGCAAGCGCTTTACTCACCTCTGCCCGCACCTTGTCTGCCGTGCCCACAGGCACCGTGGATTTATCCACAATCACGACGTAATCATCAATGACGGATCCGATTTGCCAGGCCACTTCCAGCACATACTTCAGATCAGCAGAACCGTCCTCCCCAGGCGGGGTCCCCACAGCAATAAAAAAAACATTACAGTCCTTTGCAGCCTGGGCCAGACTGGTGGTAAATTCAAGGGTGCCTTCTTTATGATTGCTAAGGACTATGGACTCAAGCCCCGGTTCATAAATGGGAAGTATACCTTTTTTCAAATTCTCTATTTTTTCCTGGTCTATGTCCACACAAGTGACATGACTTCCCATTTCAGAAAAACAGGCACCCGTGACCAGACCTACGTATCCGGTTCCGATAATCGTTAATTTCATTTATTTTGTGTTGCCTTTCGTTTTTTTGCCAAACCGGACCCAGTCATTATCGGTCCCGGCCAAATTGAATGTGAATTAATTGAATGCTGCCAGACAATGAATTTTGAAACTGTTGTAATGGTAATTAATCATATTGTTGATGTCAATCTAACTCTTTTACTGAAAAACCCGACAGTCAGTATCTTATGCCGATAAAAAAATTCTCTATCGTTTCATAAATTGCTTGTCAACTTAATTTCTTTCTGATAGGGGAAAATAGATACGATGTTTCCGGCTATTTTTAATAAAAAAACAACCACATAATTGCTTGTTCACATCTGTTATATTCAGTGAACGCATAATTTTTCAGCAGAATTAATCAAAAACGAACATTTGAAACATTTAAGTTGGGGGGATACTATGGGTAAAAAAGTAGGCGTATTATTGGCAGGATGTGGCGTATATGATGGTTCTGAAATTCATGAAGCCGTCTTGACCATGCTGTATTTGGACCAAGCCGGTGCACAGATTATCTGCATGGCACCGAACATGGAACAATATCACGTCATTGATCATTTAGCAGGGTCAGAAGCGTCTGAAAAAAGAAATGTTCTGGTAGAATCTGCCCGGATTGCCCGTGGAGACATCAAGGATCTTAAAGATGTTCAAGCAAGTGATATGGATGCTCTCATCATACCTGGCGGGTTTGGTGCAGCCAAGAATTTAAGTGATTTTGCAATTAACGGTCCCCAGGCTCAGGTTCATCCGGAGGTCCAAAGAATCATAACCGAAGTCATTAATGCGAACAAACCTATCGGTGCCCTTTGTATTGCGCCTGCAACATTAACAAAGGCGCTTGCAGACAAACAGCCGGAAGTCACCATCGGAAATGATCAGGGTACCGCAGACGCCATTGAGCAAATGGGCGGTAAGCACATATCATGTGCCGTTGATCAGATACATACTGACAAAGGCAAAAAAATTGTAACAACGCCAGCATACATGCTTGGGCCTAACATTAAAGACATCGCAAAGGGAATTGAAAAATTAGTCGCGGAAGTGCTGGCTATGGCATAACCGCAATTTATAGATCCCTTAATTGACATGACTACAGGCCGGTTGTATTTTAACTTGTATTATGAATGAACACAAAAAAATACAGTTAAAAGACTATCGGCCTTTTGAATTCATTGTTGACCACACAGACCTGATCTTTGACATCCGGGACGACCATACCCGGGTGACATCCAAACTCAAAATGAGAAAAGATCCGGCCTGGTCAGATGAAACAACCCCCTTAGTGCTGAATAAGGGAAAATTTGATATTATTTCCGTGGTTGCCGGGGACATGGTACTTTTGCCGGGTGAATACAAATGCGATGATGAAACGTTTACCCTTGCTGCCACCCCGGATGTTTTTGAGCTTGAGATCACGAACATTCTTAAACCCGATGAAAATACTGCGTTAGAAGGCTTATACCGTTCGGGCACTATTTTGTGCACCCAGTGCGAAGCTCAAGGGTTCCGAAATATCACGCCCTACCCTGACCGGCCCGATGTGATGGCGCCTTTTACCTGCACCATTATAGCGGATAAAACCCGCTATCCCGTGCTGTTATCCAACGGCAACCCTATAAAATCCGGAGACCTTGACAACAACCGACACTTTGCTGTCTGGGAAGATCCCTTTAAAAAACCGTGCTATCTTTTCGCCTTGGTGGCAGGGGATCTTGCCGTATTGAAGGATCGATTCAGCACCGCATCCGGCAGGGATGTGGCCCTTAAAATCTATTCGGAAAAAGAAAACATATCCCTTTGCAGCCATGCCATGACGTCCCTGAAGCAGGCCATGGCATGGGATGAAAAGCGGTTTGGCCGGGAATATGATCTGGATCTGTACCAGATCGTAGCCATCAATGACTTTAACGCCGGAGCCATGGAAAACAAGGGACTGAACATATTTAACGCCAAATATGTGCTGGCAGATCCGCAAACAGCCACAGACGATGACTTCATGGGTATCCAGGGCGTTATTGCCCACGAGTACTTCCACAACTGGACCGGCAACCGGATCACTCTGAAAAACTGGTTCCAGCTCAGCCTCAAAGAAGGCCTTACCGTTTTCCGGGACCAGGAATTTTCATCGGACATGAACTCACGGCCGGTGAAACGCATTAGTAATGTGAAAAACCTTATGGCCGCACAGTTTCCCGAGGACTGCGGCCCCATGACCCATCCGGTGCGGCCGGATTCATACATTAAAATGGACAACTTTTATACCATGACCGTGTATGAAAAAGGGGCTGAAGTGATCCGCATGATCTACCAGCTTTTAGGACAGGACCTGTTCCGAAAAGGCATGGATCTCTACTTTGAAAAATTTGACGGTATGGCTGTAACCCTTGAGGATTTTGTCGGCGTCATGGCAGAGGTGTCCGGACGCAATCTGGATCAATTTTTCTTGTGGTATACCCAGTCCGGTACACCGGCGGTCTCCATGACCCGCCAATATGATCAAAAAACAGGAACGCTGTCTTTGACGTTTACCCAGGCGACAACCCCGGACAGGAATCAATCCGAGAAAAAAACATTTCATATCCCAATTCGGATCTCTTTGATCAACAAGGCCGGTGAAACGGTCACGCAAGATGATTTGTATGAACTAACGACGGAAACCGAGACGTTTAAATTTGAAAATGTACCTGCCGACACCTACCCTTCGGTATTTAGGGAATTCACAGCGCCTGTCCGGCTGACCACGGATTTTTCAGATCAAGACCTTGCCTTTCTCATGGCCAAGGATACCGATCCCTTTAACCAGTGGCGCGCGGCCCAGACCCTGTTCATCAATGAGATCAAAAATCTGGTGGCATCCACCCAGACCCCAAAACCTATGACGATCTCATCAGGGCTGATTGATGCCTTTTCCCTGGCCCTGGCGGATAAGGACCAAGACAGGGCATTTCTTGCCAAGGCCCTTAGCCTTCCCCTGGAAACGGAAATCAAGGATCATTTTGAAATCATTGATGTTGAGGCCATTCACCAGGCCAGGACCTTTTTGAAACACACCCTGGCCGAAAAACTGACATCGGAATTGAAAGCCGTATATGAACTGTGCGGCTCCGCTGATCCCGATGATATTTCCGGTGCGGCTATGGCGGACAGAAGTCTTAAAAACCTTTGCCTTTCCTATCTGGGCTGCTTGGCTGACAAAGATATCCAGGCACTTGTGGAAAAACAGTTTGAAAGCGCCGGCAACATGACGGATGAATTTGCCGCCTTCAAAATCCTGAGCCATACGAATCCGGCATTGAGAGATAATGCATGCCGGGCGTTTTATGAAAAATGGCAGGCCCGCACCCTGGTAATCGACAAATGGTTTTCTGTTCAGGCCCAGTCCAGCCTTGAAGACACTTTAGACCAGGTAAAAAAATTGGCAGCACACAAAGACTTTACCATGGCCAACCCCAACAAGGTCCGGGCGCTCATATTTGCCTTTGCCATGGCCAACCCCATGCATTTTCACAGGGCTGACGGTCAGGGCTATGAATTTGTGGCCGAACGGATACTGACGCTGGATAAAATCAACCACCAGACCGCTGCACGGCTTTGTGCATGTTTCAATTTATGGAAACGCTATGATAAGAGCAGACAGACCATGATGAAAAAACAACTTGAAATCATGGCCGGACAAAAAGAGTTGTCCCGAAATTTATATGAAATTGTATCCCGGGCCTTGGAGTAACCTTAAGCTATAGCTTAAAGCCCCGCAGTAGAACTGCGGGGCTTCATTTCAGGCATAGTATTCTCTATACCAATCCACAAAATTTTGTATACCCTGTTGTACGGATGTCTCAGGCTTAAACCCGGTATCGGCAATAAGATCATCCACATCAGCCCAGGTGGCGGGCACATCACCAGCCTGCATAGGCAGATAATCAATTTTTGCTTTTTTACCCAAGGCGTCTTCAATGGCGTGGACAAAGTCCATCAACGCGACAGGCTCATTATTACCAATATTGTAAATCCTATACGGTACACACGAACTTGAAGGAATAGGATTCTTGCCGCTCCATGCCGGATCCGGTTCAGGAATATTGTTCATCACCCGAACCACCCCTTCTACAATATCGTCAATATAGGTAAAATCCCGCTTCATCTCACCATTATTAAACACCTTGATGGGGTCACCGGCCAACATGGCTTTGGTAAAAAGAAACAGTGCCATATCAGGGCGCCCCCAGGGGCCATACACCGTGAAAAACCGCAACCCTGTTGTCGGCAGGTTGTACAGATAGCTGTAAGTATGCGCCATGAGCTCATTGGCTTTTTTGGAGGCCGCATACAGGCTGACCGGATGATCCACATTATGGCGGACCGAAAAAGGCATATGGGTATTGAGCCCATACACTGAACTTGACGACGCAAATACAAGATGCTTGACCCCGCCATGGCGGCAGCCCTCAAGAATATTGCCAAATCCCACTAGATTGGAATCCACATAGGAGGCCGGATTTTCAATGCTGTACCGCACCCCTGCCTGGGCCGCCAGATTCACCACACAGTCAAAGGCATTCTCCTCAAAGAGATTGGCCATATTAGGCCGGTCCGCTAGATCCAGGAGAATAAATTTAAAATCCGGATACCCGGACAAGCGCGCCAGCCGATCTTTTTTCAAATTCACATCATAATAATCGTTCAAATTATCAATACCCCATACACGGTGACCGTCATTTAACAGCCTTAACGAGAGCGCAGACCCAATAAACCCGGCTGCACCGGTAATCAATACATTCATTTTTCAATCCCTTAAACTAAAAATATGAAGTCAAAAAAAGAGCGTGATTCGATTTTTCCATCTTTTGATAGAGGCCAGCCATGATAAACATGAAGCCCCGTTTATTTGCACAAATTTTAGTGTTGTACCACGATCAGATACTTGTGACAAATTAAGAGATACAACCAAAAATAAATTTAAAAAGATCTAAATATTACCCGCCCTAAAACATCTATCAAAACATCACTAAAACCGATTTATTTTGCTCTAAATATATCTTATAATGAAGACATATGATCCCGTATTGGTTCTGTTTTTTCTATTTTTCTTGCTGGAATGATGACCGACTGTTTTCGCCCAATGGATTTAATTCATAAGATATCGGCTTTGGCCGGACATTAAAACCACACCGTGCCGGGCAGAGACCAGAGAGGAGAAAATATGAAATTTAATAAAATCCTTAACCCCGTGGATGGTTCAGAACACTCCAGGCGTTCAACCCAGTATTCCATAGAATTGGCAAAGCAATTCGATTCAAAAATCGTCTTGCTTCACTGCCACGCCAAGTTTCCCGTTGTCCTGGCCGAACCGCATTTTCAAAATGCCATCAATAAAATTTTAAAAAATTGTGATGAACTGATCAATCCTTTTGAAGATTTATTGAAAGAGAGTGGTGTTGAATATGAAATCCGGATTCTGGAGGGTTCCCCGGCAATGAATATTGACAATGTCGTAAACATAGAAAAAATAGATTTAGTTGTCATGGGGTCCAGAGGGGTGGGTAATTTTGAAGGACTTTTCCTTGGGTCAGTGGCGCACCAGGTGCTGCATAAGGTGGAATGCCCAGTATTCATAATAAAATAGGGTTTTCATTCAGGAGACAGATATCCACTTGAGATAGCGAGAGGTTAGATCACATCCCATGCTTTTTTTTCAGGCCCCGGAACTGGTCATAGGACAATCCAAGGTTTGCCGCAGCCTGTTTCTGGTTAAACCGGGCTGCGGTTAAAGCCTGGGATAAACGGAAGCGTTCAAGGGCGAGTACAGCCTTTTTCAGCGGCAGATCGGCCAACTGTGCCAATACCGATTCAGTATCGCTGTTTGACTCTTTATCTGCAGATAAGGCGCTTGTTCGGTTTTCTGTCGGTTTGATTGACGGTGTCCCAGGTTCGGGCATCGGCCCGTATGGCGATATAAAGGGTGAAAAATCTATCCGGGTAATAACCGGGCCGTTTGTCTTATACACCGCACGTTCCACCACATTTTTCAGTTCCCGGACATTCCCAGGCCACACATGGGCTTCAAGATCCTGAATCGCTTTTTTTCCAAATTCAGGTACCTGATCAAACCCCAATTCAAAGGCCATGCGCCCGGCAAAATGATTGGCAAGCACCATGATATCCCCCTTGCGCACCCGTAAGGGGGGAACATAAATCACCTCAAAAGAGAGACGGTCTAAAAGATCCTGTTTAAAACGGCCAACCCGAGCCATTTGGGCCAGATCCACATTGGCCGCCCCCACGATGCGGACATCGGTATGAACGGGATGAACAGCCCCTACCCTTTCAAACCGACCGTATTCCACCACCCGAAGAATTTTTTCCTGAACTTCCATGGGAATATTTCCGATTTCATCTAAAAACAGGGTTCCTCCGTCAGCCTGTTCAAACCGCCCGATGCGGCGGGTACCGGCTCCGGTAAACGCCCCTTTTTCATATCCAAAGAGCTCGGATTCGATCAACGTGGTGGTTAAAGCCGCGCAGTTCAAGGTAACAAAAGGTTTTTGCCAGCGCCGGGATAAAAAGTGCAGCCGTGCGGAAGCCAGTTCCTTACCTGTACCACGTTCTCCTAAAATCAGTACAGGCCGCTCAATGGGTGCAACCCGGGAAATCTGTTCCTGGAAACTTAAAAACGCTTCAGACTGCCCCAAAGCCTCGGATATGCTCACAGCCCCAGGACTATCATCCATGGAATCATTATATACCAACCAACCCTCCCCAAAAAGCATAACGGTTAAAACAACTAAACACTGGTACTATATACCATATTATGTTCAACATTACCACCAAAGACACCCCGCCACAAAATCAGTTAACCATTTTGAATTCAAGATAAATCAACCCATATCCCTTTATGGCACACTTTCTGCTCTGATAAATTAAAAACAGAAGCAAAAAACTTTAAAAACCTTATAAGAGGAGAATAAAAATGGGTATTTTTACACGCTTTAGAGATATCGTATCTTCAAACATTAACGCCATGCTGGACAAGGCCGAAGATCCTGAAAAAATGATCAAACTCATGATCCGGGAAATGGAAGACACCCTGATCGAACTTAAATCATCCTGTGCCGGCGCCATTGCCAATCATAAAAAAGTGGAACGTTTAGGACAAGAGACCCGGGAAAAAGAGGCGTTCTGGAATGAAAAAGCAGAACTGGCCGTAACCAAAGGTCGTGACGACCTGGCCCGCCAGGCCCTGATGGAAAAACGCAGGTTCAGCCAACGCCTGGAGGTGGTGGAAACGGAACTTGTTGACCTTGCAGGCATGGTGGATCAGTACAAAAACGACATCACGGAACTTGAATCCAAGCTGAAATCCGCCCGGGAAAAACAGCGTATGCTGGTCCAGCGGCATATCCGGGCCCAGCATAAAAAACGCGCCAGACAAGAAATCCGCAGAGCCGATTCCTCCGAAGTAGTCAAGAAATTCGAAGAGATGGAAAATCATATTGAGCGCATGGAAGCCGAAGCCGATCTCGTTGATTTCGGCAGGCGCTCCAGTCTTGAAACTGCCTTTGATGACCTAGCCGCAGACGAGGAGATCGAAAATGAACTCAATGCAATGAAATCCTCCCAATCCGGAACAATTAATGATACAAAATCCTGAGCTTGAATCTGATAATGCCAAAGGAGGGATATGAAAATCCTATTTATTGCAATCATTACGGTCGGTGTGTCAATCCTTGCCCTGGTCATTCTTGGAATAATCATCATCTCCATTATCCGGGCAGCCAAAACCGGAGGGCTTTCAAAAAATGAAAAGGATATCCGGGCCGAAGAAACAAGAATGATCCAGGACATATACAATGCCCTGCCAAAAATGGAGGAACGGGTTGAAGCCCTTGAAACCATACTCATCGAACGCGGGCACCAAAACCGATAACGGCTGTTTTCAACACGTCTGAAAGGATAAAAATGAGATACCATAAAAATCATTATCGCCGTGCAGGTGCAGGCATGAGAGGACGACAGGGAAGATATGGCGGATTCCGTCAGAGAATGGACCGCCTGACAGCAGCCGAGGGATTTTATCGATCCAGACGGGGCATTTTCCTAGGCGTTTGCAGGGGCTTGGCTGAACATCTCGACGTCTCGGTATTCTGGACCCGGATTATTGTATTTGTCCTGTTTTTATTCACCGGATTCTGGCCGGTGGGCGTCCTTTATTTTGTTGCAGGACTTCTGCTTAAGATAGAGCCCGTCATTCCGCTTGAAAATGAAAACGACAAAGAATTTTACCAGTCCTATACCCACTCAAGATCCTCAGCCATCCAGCGGATTAAAAATAAATTTGACAACATTGACAGGCGGATTCAGCGCATGGAAGATACGGTAACGTCAAAAGAGTTTGATTTTAAATAAAAATAATGTTAGGTCAAGGGCGGAACAATAAAACGCATTGTTCTTTTCCTTTTTTTCGCCTGCCTGGCAACGGGCAGGCGTTTTTTTATGCATCAAAATTCATTAAAATTTTTACAATATGCTCCGGATAAACGAACGCCTAACGCTTTAGTTAATGATATTACGGCAACAAAGTCAGCGTATTTTTTGCATGGGCCTTAATGGCAGCATCTGAAAACCACCAGTACTGGACAGCTCCCTCCATAAAACCTTTAATCAAATTTTTCTGATGAGGGTGAAAGGTTCGACCCGCAGTCCCACCCGGCAACACAGCCATGAGCTTTTCATCATCCCCCATATCAGCCACAAAGCGCAAGGATGCACAATGGGTCACCGCATAGGGAGCGTCAAAATCATACCATCCCCGATACAGAGTTTCACCGGATCCGCCCATGGGCATAGGCCCTGTACCAAACAAATTCCTTAGTCGCCCTTTACGAAAAAGGGGATTAATCAATTCAAGGGTATGCAGATCTCCCCAGCGCCATTGGGCAGGGTTGTCGCCAAGGCTTTGGGACAACTCCTTTCGGGCGGCATGTGCAGCCCGGATAAAAAGATCCGCCATGGTTTCGGTTTTACCGGCAGTGCGTATATCATCAAAAAAAAGACTTTCCCCCGCCTGTACAAACTGCAGGAGACGTTCCTGCCAGTAATACCAGGCATTCAACAAGGTCAAGACCTTTTGCGGCCCCAGGTCATCCTCAAATACGGCCAAGGCAAAATGCCGGTATATGGCTTGAAAAACCAAAGGCCCCGCTTTTTCAGGGTCATCTTTAAAATCCCAATCTGCCAGAATCCGCCCAAAATCTTTTGTATCACCGTTCGCCAGAAAGATTCGTGCCATAATCGGCGCGATGCAACGGGCCATGATATTGCCTGTATCCCTTTGATACCGCCACATGTCTAAAGGTGTCTGCTCGGCTTTACCCGCCATGAGTTCCTTTAGTCTTGCATAACGAAATGACGGTGCAAAAAAGGATGAATAATAATGGGGAAAACCTGAGTCCACTGTTTTGTTATTGCAGGTGCCGACCCACTTTTTTTCCGGATTGATCTGCCCGGGCATCTGATCCGGGACAATCCAGCCCTGCCAGTTGTCTGCGGCATCTTTGACCACATGGGGAAACGTGCCACCCGCCCTGCGCACCGGAATCCGGCCGGATGCCTGGTGGCCGATATTGCCTGAACTGTCGGCAAACACCCAGTTAAAACAAGCCACGGGCAGGTCCTGCATTGCCAGGGAAAGATCTTCGACATTTTTTGCCGTAAGTATATCCAGCACCCCGATATCAGGCGTCATGGACTCTACCGGCGCAAATCTAAGCGTAAACACCTTATTTCCGTCTAACCCCTTGAGGACTTTAGACACCACCGGGCCCCTGCGGGTGGTCAGGATATCCAGGGGCTCTGTTCGAAAACCGCCGGGCGCATCCTTATCTTTAATTTGCAACCGCTCTTTAATATGCCCAAAGGCAATGGACTTGCCCCCTTCCAAATAATGATCCGGATTTTTTGGATCAACGGTTTCGATATAAAGATCCACCATGTCTCCATAATTGTTGGTGGCGGACAATGCAATGTGCCCGGTACGCCCCACCCCCATACCCGGGATGCCGGGAATCTGGGCTCCAACAGCCCGGATGCCTGGGCAGATCAGTCCTGCCGGATACCATACCCCGGGCAGCATTCTGGGGTCCAGGTGAGGATCGCCGGCCAGCAGTGCAGACCCGGTAGCGGACTTTTCCGGTGCCACGGCCCAGTTGTTACTGCCCACCCGCAACGCCCTATCTCCGGCGTAGGCCATAAGATCCGGGTCAAACGGTAAAGCCAACCCAAGGTTCTCCTTGGGCGGCATGGCAATAAAACCGTTGTCATCGGGGTCATCCAAATTGATATTCAAAGGCAGAAGCATGGCGGTTTTTTCATACCCCAGGGTATCCAGCAACATCTGGGAAACAATCTCCGTGGTCAGGTTGGCCGCCGTAGAATACCCCAGATAAAACAGCACACCAAGGCAATCTTTCACCTGCCACAAATCAGGCTTGACCCCCGCCAAACGAAACTCCAAGGCAAGATCACCCGGACATTTTTTTAGAAAGGCATTTATGCCGTCCACATAGTGCTGAAACTGTTTTCGCAAGGCAGGATTCAATATCCGGGCCTGTTTTTTCGCCATGCGTGAAATTCCGATAGTATGCATGCGGACATCCAGATCTATAGCCTTCGCCCCTGCCAGTTCGCTCAGCCGTCCTTCATAATACATCCGGGTCATCTGCATCTGAAACAGCCGGTCCTGGGCCGTGACAAACCCTTGGGCAAAGAACAAATCCCCAATATTTTCGGCATGGATATAGGCAATGCCCGAATCGTCCCGGGTGACGGTCACAGGATGGCTTAAGCCTGCAAAATTTAATTGTCCGTCATCTTGGTAATCATTCAAATGCGGTAAAAAGAAAAATAGAATCACACAGCAAACCACCAGCAAAGCGAAAACGACACAGACACGCAGAATCCATTTCATGACAGCTCCTTGGATAATCTGATCAACGTTTTACCGAAAAACAAAACCGGACCCACAAGTAATGTTCACTATGAATAGTAACGCCCAATAAGTTTAACTCTTTTTCAGTAAAAGCACTTTTAAAACCTAAATTAATCATATCCTGAACAGTTTCTCCAATTGCTTTTTTAATTAAATCCCTCATATTATTCCTCCAAGTCAAACAAAACGTTTTCTTCTATTAATTTTTCAATTTGAGGACATCCATTGACATCAAATCTGAACTCAGCTTTCTGAAATAGTATAATTCTGCCTTGTCTGTATTAGCTCTTTCATTTTTACCAAATACATACAGAAAAAATAGTTTTGTCTTCCTTTTTATATGCAATTATTGTCCTGAACCCAGAACTTTTCCCTTGTCCTTCCCGGCTCACACGCACTTTAAACAGATTACCGCTTAAATTTTGCGCTTAACCCCGATTTTTTGCCCACTTCTTAAACCATTTCGTGCATAATTTTTTCATGATCAAGTATAACTCTTTGTGATATACTTTTCGATCGTATATACAACGTCTTGTTGAAAAATTGTGTTGAAGACAAATCCCCAAATCTAATTTGAGACAGTATTCACTTACAGAGAAGTCCGGGGGTGTCTTCCACCCGGAAAATGGACCTTGCTTTGGAGGTAGTCTGCTCTATCTATGTTATTTTTAGCCTGCCAAAATCGTCCTCTTTTCAATCCATATTTTGACAGTAAATTTTCTGGCCAAATGGAAAAATTCTAAGCACAGGATGTTTAGTTATCTCTGTTGATACTTTTCTTAGTATAGATCTAAGGTAACTACTCACCCCGGTCAAAATTGACCCCGGGAATTTCACCAGTCAAAGCAAGCTGAATGGAAACAAGAGGATTCACTCCTTTG
This sequence comes from uncultured Desulfobacter sp., assembly GCF_963664415.1. NCBI lineage: Bacteria > Pseudomonadati > Thermodesulfobacteriota > Desulfobacteria > Desulfobacterales > Desulfobacteraceae > Desulfobacter > uncultured Desulfobacter sp. The sequence continues at coordinate 1,057,215 of NZ_OY761445.1, forward strand.
TTGGCCATGGTTTGCAGGTAACTTGAAATTCGACAATAAGCATGCGCATATTGCTGACGTCGAAAACACCCGGATATTTTCTGCTTCACCTTTGCCATTCGAAGATCACGCTCAGCCCGGTTATTGGTGAAAGGAACATATGGGTCCTTGGCAAACAGGAGAACAGCCACTTCATGTTTTTTGAGCCTTTCCCAAAGATTGTGGGCATCTGATTTGGCCATTTTGCCGCGTTTGCCTTTTGGTTTCGGCAGGATTGCCGGCAGCTCTTTCTCTCCTCGCGTAAGGATGTTGCGGAACCGCTTTTGCAAATTAACGTATTCTTTATCAGTCAGGCACTTTTCCTGGCGCTTTGCTACTTTACGGCAGGTTTCCTGCAAAAGCTTTTTCATGTTGCTGGCCCACCTGTAATGATTGGAATCGACAATAAATGTTAACTCTCTTAAAAGGTGGGAACCACAAAGCCCATGTCCACAATGATCGTACGACAAATATGAGGCCCAGCAATCGTGGATTATTACTCCACCATAGCGGGGAATAATGTTCAAATCTACTATCGCCTCCTTGCCTCGTTTTCGATGAAGTAATTTCAGGGTGGTTCCACCGGAAGAATATACATGTATCCAATAATTTTTTCGATCCACCCTGAAGGATGTCTCGTCAACATGGATTGATGGAGACTGGAGAATAGCTTCTATTGATTGAGTTTCCCAGTTTTCAAGTGCCTGATAAAGTCGCCAAACAAACTTGAGGAGAGTTACTTCTGAAATTACCGCACCGATCATGGCGGAAATCTGTTTTTGAACCCGGTTAAGGGCAACCATTTGACTGATGATCAAATGGATGGCAAATGCTTTGAGTCCATTTCCATATTGCAAGGGGCCTGGCATATCCTCTGGAAAGCTTCCTTTGACCGTCGTGTTACAGTTGGGGCACTCTTTAATTTCGGCATCAACATGATCCACGACTTTTTCAAAGATGATATCTATTTTGGTACGCCGCTCATATTCCAGGCAGGGTGTCTGATCAAGGGATTGGCCACATACATCACATGTCACAGCTTGAGCAATAGTTACGGTTGATTTTGTGCGGGCATTGCTAAGCTTTCCACTGACCTCTTTACCCTTTCCTTTGCTTCCGGAGCTTGATTTAGAGGTCTCATCCTTAGGCGTTTGTGAAGACGGCAGGCTTGAATTTTTGTTGTCTTTGCGGGTCTTTTTCTCAAGGAAGATGGATAATATCAATTCTACAATAAGTAGCATGCTGTTCATTAGTGCCCGCATCTCAGCAGATACTTTGCCCTCAGCACAAAGCTTTTCAAAGTCCTGTTTTAGATGGTCTATTTCTGCCCGAACACTATTTTTATCCACCGTTGCCATGCCAGTATTATAACACGGCTTTTTGGGGGCTCGACATTTGCTCTACAATTGATTTTCTACGTATTCGACACTATCTGCCATGGATTTACGGTAAACTTTTGGATATATAAGCGACAGCATGCGTTAAAAGAGAATTTAGAAGTCATTTAAAAATTTTCGAAATTACCACGAAAAAACATGTCAAGTCTTTTTTAAAATTTTTGCATTTTTTTATAGGGGTGAGTAGTTACGTTATATGAACTAAATTAATTTAGGCGCTCCATGACTTAGGGGCAGTTCCAAACAAGGCAACGGTCCTGGGCAGGGAATTTTTTTATGATTTTTATGAAAGGATTGGTCAGCTGGCGCAATTATATTCTTTGCCGGTATATTCTCCCTGCTTACCATTAAACAACGATCCGGGGTTGTAAGTACAAACTAATATGAAACCAGTCCCATTCGGCCCTTCGCAAATAACGCAAAGTCCAAATCACGTCAGAATCGATATGCCCTCATCGGTTGGAAAGGGGGGCATCGATATTCTTTCCTTCGCCTCTGGACTTCGGTTGTTTACCGTTGAGCCGCAGCTCAAACAGCCGGCCCTTTTTCAGACATTCATAGAAAAATCTTGCATTTGTTTTAGCTTTTGCCTTAATGGTCGCTCCGATTACCAGCCGGCCGGCTTTGACCGGCCGTTTCAGATTAAAGCTGGAACTGGAGGCTTTTTTTCTTTTCCAAAGACTGGAGAGTGTATTGAAACGATTAATGGCAAACAGATGTTAAGGATTGCCCTGATGCTGGATGCCGACCATTTATTCACATTGGCCAACGGAGATGAAGATCGCTTTTACACGGTGCTGAAAAGTCTCGAAAAAAAAGCTCCCTGTCGCATGGTCGATGCCATAACGCCGGCAATGCGGGCAATTTTGAAGCAGATGCTGCATTGCCCGTATTGCGGCATGACCCAGCGGATTTTTCTGGAGGGCAAGGCCATGGAACTGCTGGCCCATAAGCTGGAACAGATCTGTCCTTGCGGTTGCGACGGAACAGGCATAAACGCCTCGGATACCGAACGGGTTCATTATGCCGCCCGATTGCTTGTCCATGACCTGGAAAACCCGCCGGATATCATGACCCTGACCCGGTCGGTCGGATTGAACCGGAACAAGCTGCACCGCTGTTTTCGACAGGTTTTCGGGAGATCTCCCTTTGAATATCTGCGTAACCACCGCCTGCAGGCAGCCATGCAACTACTGCAGGGTGGCGAGACCAACGTCACTGAAGCGGCATTGATGGTCGGCTATACCAACCTGAGTTATTTCACCAAGGCCTTTAAGTCTATGTTCGGGGTCGCTCCGGGCAAGCTACGAAAATAACCTTTTGTTCTTGCCTCTCACCATTTAGTGACGTCAACGTCAATAATAGTGATGCCGGCGTTAGTTTTCACATCCTTGTTAAGTTATCTTCTGAGGCCATGATCATAATCAGGTCGTAATTCGTGAGAAACACGACCTGAACTTATAGTACTTTTGAAATCACCGGAAGGCACCTGGTTCCCATGCTCTGCGTGGGAGCGAAACGACAACGTCAACATAAAAAGGGAGAGTTGAAAAATGAATAGTACAACCGTCAGGATAAGTTTTTGCACCACCATTATTTTATTGCTTTTATTTGCCATATCCGTCATAGCCGGCCAGGCATCCATTACGATCAAACCCGGGACCTTGCAAGATGTATTGGACGCATATTCCAAAGCCACGGGTAGAAATACCTTCAGGACTCTTGATTTAGGAATAAAGCATTTCTACTCTACAAACTAAGAATAATTCATAATATCAGCTCATTGTGTTTTGCTCCCCCGAATTTTTATAAGTATTGCAAAAGGAAATAAAAAATGCCACCTTGCCATCAAAGAGCAAGCAGAATTTGATACGGAGGTGAGCAATTATGACCCAACTAATGCTACCGTTTATTTCTCCAGGCGTTACAAACATAAATCATCTAGTCAGTGTCTGGGACTCAGAAGGGCTGTGGACATATTTTTTCGGAATTCACCCGATTTATTCGCATAAATCTGATGACCAGCGAATGTTCCGTTTAACCATTGCAAACCTGATCGAGTCTGGGGCATGCAGACAAATAGAAGTAATATCGGCATTTGGCATATCTAAAACCTGTGTGATCAGGGCGCAGAGAAAATTAAGAAAATATGGTTCGGAAGAATTCTTTATTGACCGGAGAGGGAGTCGCACCGGAGGAACGGTCTTGACCCCGAAAGTTCTTGAGCGAGCCCAGAGGCTTCTTGATAACGGGCTAACGAGAAAACAAGTCGCTGAAGAGCTTCAAGTAAAATACGATACTCTTGGCAAAGCGATTAATGATGGCCGATTAAAAGATACATTTATTTCTAAATGCCCTAACACCAAATCTGAACGTACAATTATAGATGAAAAAGCGGCAGATGGATTGGGTACAGGCTGTACCCGCGTCGTTGAGCGTGTATTTGCAGCATTCGGTGATAACAGTGGTGCCTCTATAGAGTTCTCAACCTGCCTTGATGTCCCTAAAGGCGGTGTTTTGTGTGCATTGCCTGCTTTGGTATCCAATGGCTTGCTGGAGGGGGCTGAACAATTTTTAGGCACCTTGAAGGGTTATTACAAGCTTTACCATATTCTCTTGCTTCTTGCTTTTATGGCGCTGTGTCGTATCAAAACAGTGGAACAAATACGGGGCTATGCGCCAGGCGAATTTGGAAAACTTATGGGCCTCGACCGTATCCCGGAAGTACGCTGTTTAAGGCAAAAAATCAAAGCCATGAGTACTGGCAATAAAGCAGAAAAATGGGCTTCTCGTTTAAGTAGGTATTGGATGGATGCGGATACCCAAGCAGCAGGAACATTATATATTGATGGTCATGTGCGTGTATACCATGGCGAACTGACAAAACCTCCCAGAAGGTATGTATCTCGTGAGCGCCTATGCTTGAGGGGGACAACGGACTATTGGGTAAACGATGCAACCGGTCGGCCCTTTTTTGTAATAGAAAAAGCCATAGATCCCGGAATGCTGAAAACCATAGAAAAAGATATTGTTCCCAAATTGCTAAATGACATTCCGAACCAGCCCAGCCAAAAAGAGCTGATTGCTGTGCCGGAAAGATGTCGGTTTATTATGGTTTTTGACAGGGAGGGTTACAGTCCCGCCTTTTTTAAAAAAATGTGGGATAGATATCGTATCAGTTGCATGACTTACCACAAGCATCCTGGTAGAGACTGGCCTGAAGAGTGGTTTCATGAGCATGAGGTAATGATGCCTAATGGGCAATGTGTAACCATGAAACTGGCAGAAATGGGCAGCAAGGTTGGCAGCGGAAAGAATGCTATGTGGATGCGGGAAATTCGAAAGCTGACTCAATCAGGGCATCAGACAAGCCTGATAAGCACTGTTTTTGAACAGGAACTGACCCAACTGAGTGCCAAGATGTTTAGTCGATGGTGTCAGGAAAACTTCTTCCGATATTGTTGATTTGAATTTTCTACTGGTTACAAGTGATCCCATTATTTTGACCATATCGCACTGGCCTTGATCGGGTATTCTCAAAAAAGCGTCCATCAATTAAATGATTTTCACTGGATTATACTGACCAGGGCCTTGAGGTTTGGATTCGCTGCGCTCCTCCGAATTGGGTTTTTTAAGGCATGCGCAGGACAGCTTGAATAACACAGAAAGGGGAAGCAGGATTTCCCCCACTTCCCCCGGCGCATTATTCAATGCTGCCTGCTTCCGGCTATCCCTTGTCAGGTTTCCTCCCCAGGATATCCTGACTCCGTTTCACCGAAATCGTTAATGCGTTTTGATATCATCCGTGGTCTTAATCTTCAGGACCATATCTGCATCCACCGTTTTCTTGTCACAGAACATGGCATAGGTCAGGGCTTCCTCACATAGGTTGCCGATAACCCTTGGAAATCCATAAGAGTATTCATGGACGGCTGCCAAGGCATCATTACCAAAAACAGGCGTTGTACATCCAGCCCACTTGAGACGGGCTGTAATATAATTGACGGTATCTTCTTGTGACAGGCCCGTCATGTGGTAGCGCATCCTGATTCTCTGGCTGAATGGCTCCATAACGGCATACCCCATCATGCGTTTCAGATCCGATTGCCCAGACAGCACCATCAGAAAGGGATCGTAAGAGTCCATCTTGAAGTTGGTCAACAACCGCAGTTCCTCCAATGGTCCGGGTTTCAGCAGATGAGCTTCGTCAAGGATGATCACGATGGTTCGGCCTCGTTGCTCCCTGGCATCCAGAAGCTCTTTTTGTATCTGCTGATAATTGGCGCTTTTGGTAAATTTATTCTGTAACCCCAATAAGGCGTTGATGTGCCGAAGGATATCATTGCGGTTAAGGGTACTCAGAGGCGTGTATATAACCTTAAAAATATTTTCGTTAAGTGCATCGGCAAACCGCCGGGTTGTGATGGTTTTCCCCACCCCAGGATCACCGGTTAACAGCATGATACCTCCCCTGCGTTTCATATACGCCAGCCGTGCAAGGGCTTCACTGATAATCGGTGTTTCAACGATGTCCGCCGTTTTGATTTCCTTATCAAAAGGAAAGCGTTTGAAGCCGAACCAGGCCAGAAGATCCTTCATTTTTCCACCTTGGCATTGGCATAGGAAATCACCGGCTGGGATTGGCATGGCTTGAATGTCCTTGCATTCTGTCGTTTATCAACAAACCTGAGACGCCCGACCCTGATATCTTTGTCATAGAGATACAACTCCTTGTCCGTATCTACCGGATGACGGATATCCACTCGCTGCCGGATGTATGCCGTGGGCACCTCATATATACGGCCTTTAAAACTGATGGTCGCATCGTTGTTGACCATACGTTCATGACGAACCAGGAATATGTCATCCAGTTCCGCCTTTGACGGCCGGGTTATCTGCGTATGGTTTGCTGATCGGTGATACCGGTCGATTGGCCGCTCATTGATGCCTGAGTGAAGCCGGTGATGGTAATCGTCATTAAGCCAGGCTGAGAAGGATGCGTTGAGTTCCTCCAGTGAGGGCTTTTCGGTTAAAGTGGATAAAAATCGTGCCCGGACGGTTCTGAAGTAGCGTTCAATTTTACCACGGGAGGGGGAGTCATAGGGTTTTGAGTGGATCAGCGATATACCGGATAAGGCGCAGCAGCGGGCCAGAAAATCTGAGCTGAACGAGGGGCCGTTATCAACATAAAGCCGTTCAGGAAGCCCAAACGCCAGGAACGCATCTTTCAACACCATTGTCAATGACAGGACCGTCTCTGTGGGGGCAAATGCATGCCCCACGATCATGCGGCTGTGGTCATCAATGACAGCACACAAAATGGCTTTGTGGGTTTTCCGACCCAGGGTGACTTGAGGGCCGTGCATGAAGTCGCACATCCAAAGGCTGTTGACATGATCGGTCTCAAAAGCGGTTCTTTTGTCCCGGCGTTTGTCCATGAACTCAAGGAGTTTCTCTTCTTTCACAACTCTTAGCAGTGTGTTGTAATGGATAGGCGGTGTTCCGGCCAGGTTTTCCAAAATGAGTTTTTCATGGAGTTTTTTTACTGTGATATGGGGATAGGCCCGGCAGGTCACGCGAATGGCATTCATCATCTGCGGTTCGATTTTTCTGGGTCTGCCTCTATCTTTTCTATGCTTTGGTTTCAGGCCCTCAAATCCCTTTTTTCTATATGCCTTGAGCCAGGATTTGAAGGTCGACACCTTTATTTGCCGGCTGCCATAGCGCGGAAAGGCGTGGCGTTTGGCCGCCTGAGTGCGAAAGTATTCATTTTGTACCCTTCCAGGCTCTGCCAACACGGGGCTGATCAGTTTAAAACGGGTTAAGGCTATCTGTTCACGGGTTTCGTTGTCCATTACACCTCCAATTCGGTGGTTGTCATTAAAAAATGATGTAAACATCAACAAGGTAACCCACTGAAATGAATGCTGTTATCAATGCTGTGTCAAAACCGTACAAAAAACGGTATTCCCGTTGGCGACGACTGCATTGGTCAACGTAATAATGGAAGTATGAGACCCTAAAAACATCATTTTAAGGCGGTCGGGCTCGGTCACAAGATGCCTTCCCGAAAAGCCATTTACCGGTTTTGACAAAATGATATCTGATGATTGAGATGACACGATGATGGTCCGGGGATCGACTCCCTGTGGTGATGTAAAAATATAGGACAATCGTGGCGATAATATTTTTGGGGTCAAGGCGATCACTCTCCGGCATGGAATATTTTTTATAGAGTGCGTGATGTCCTCTGAGATAACCGGTGAGCAATAATAACGCCCAGGTTTTGGCCAGGTAAGGTGTCACAAAGCAGTCAGGATCAAGTTCAAGGGTTGCAGCATAATAGCCTTTTTGCCCCGTTTTCTGAAAATCGTATACCATGAGAAGGGTGCCTACCATGGCATTGACCGTATACAGATGGTATGGAATCAGCTCGCAGGGTAAGAGTGAAAATGTTCCGCCGGTTTGACAGCATAAAAATCTGGCAACCGGGATTTTATCCTTTCTATATGGGAACAACTCAATGACGTAGCGATAGTACTCTTGGATCGGTTTGTGACAGTCTTCCTGCCCGCAGATAGGACATGAATGGCCGATATGATCCTGAAAGCAGATATTAAAAAAATCAGCTTTGTATTCCCAGAGGTCCGAATATGTGTTAACGAATTGAACTTGGATATTCTATATCCTGTTGGGAAGGAGGGGCTATTGGCGTAGACGCATCCTTCCCAACTTTTTTTCAAGGGTTCCAGTCAAAAATTCATTGTGAATTCCTTACAATAAAAAACTGACTGTTCACATATCAACGGTCAAAATAATTTGCAAATCTCTCGGGAAAAATCGAAGAAATAATGTTGTAATCAACACGATATATGATGGAACACTTTGCGATTGACCTTCTTCAGGAATATGGCACCGAAGGATTTCCTGACACCGAACAGGTTGTCAACCCAGCTTGGAGGACTTTGGATAAAAAACGTAATTCCATCCAAAATAAACTTCGATATCGCCAGGCCCGTTTTGGAGAAATGGCGATGCATCCCCAAGCCAAGGATAATGAAAAAAAATATGAAAACTGGATAAACAAAAAAGCAGCATTGCTTGAAGAAGTTGAGCAGTATGAAGCTGAGCTATCAAATATAAAGTCAAAAATAAAAGAGGTATCAAAGCATATCACCTGGGGCAACTTGGAAGATCAAGACAAATTCATGCATCTGCTTCCGAACAGGAAGCGCCTTATGGATACCGTTAAAATGATTGCTTACCGGGCTGAGACCTCAATGGCAGGGATTTTGAAAAGTGAGACCATAGATATGCCGGCAGCCCGCAGGTTGTTGCAGGATTTGTATGCAACAGAGGCAGACCTTCTGCCTGATACAGAAAATAAAGTTTTAACTGTCCGAGTCCATAATGCGTCAAGGCCTGCGGCCAATAAAGCCTTCATCCGTCTATTTGATGAACTGAACTCGGCAGAACTCTGCTACCCTGGTACTAATATGAAGATGGAATATGTACTTGCTCTCAATGAATCTGGGTAGAAGAAATTTTAGGGCTGAGGTGTCAAAATGACTTCCGGCAAATCAAGAGTCCTGACCTCATATTCAAACGAACTGATAGAAGGTAAAAACAGCCCCGGTGCCCAAAACGCGTCCCACGATGATGCTTTACAACAAATCCTGCTTGGAACCGATTTAACCTTTCAAATGGCAGACAACAACACCGCTGTTTTAAAGAAAAAGGACTCCACAGAAAAACAACCCAGCTCAAAACAGCAGGAAAACAATACGGAAAAGTCCGGACGTCAACAAGCCCGTATGGAAATGAATCTGGGAGAGATAACGGTAACGGCACAAAAAAGGGAAGAAAATGTACAAGAAGTACCCATCTCTATAAGTGTACTTGATGAATTTGATATAGAGGATAACGATATAAAAACTATCAGTGATATCGCAGATTATGTACCTAACTTTCAGCAGTTCAGCGTAGGAGGAGCGGGTATGTATACTCCGAGTATCAGTGGGACTTGGGGTCAAACCTTGAATTTATCCATTACTCTTTGATAAATAATTGCAAAATCAGTTTCAGCCCCTTTTTTTAAACTTTCATTGATACAGCTTAACCGTTTACTGACCGAGGAATACGTCAGCCCTACCAACTCCCCGATTTGCTGATTGCTGTATTTTCCGGTCTGTAACAAAATTTTTATCACAACATCCCGTTTATCCCGGTTCGCTCCAGTAAGCCGCCCTGCTGATCTTAATGTTTCAATATCACAGTCTAACGCATTGCAAATTTCTTTGATTAATGCATCTGGATTTTCCGACCTCAGCATCTGATTCAACTGTGGCAATTCCCTGTCCGGTTTGTCTGATAGATATTTCGCCTTAATTCGTTCAACAAATGCCTGAGAACCGTAAATCAAACCGTGTTTCACATCTTCCCAAATGGATAAATCTTCATCACTGTACTTTTTTACTTTGCGGCGGTAATTCGTATATTGTTCTTTTCCTGATCCGAAATGGGATAAAAGCATTTGTGTGTTTAGCCACTCCGGTTCTTCTTTTCCATAGGCATAAAACTGATAGCTGCTCCAAGGATAATCCGAAAGGCGTTCCACCATTTTTGCCCGGAGTGGATTGCGATGGATGTAGCAAGACAAATTTATTAAATATGAATCATTCTGTACGAGGATACTTTTAAAGCGGCCCTGGAATAGATGACCGGATTGCATATGCCGGATATTGAACCGTCTCGTATAGCTCGTCCCCAACCATTGCATGGCACGGGAAAGGTTGGGCTCTTCGGTTTTTAGCAGGAGGTGATAGTGATTCACCATCAGAACGTAAGCATAGATGACAATAGAAAACCGATCCACCATTTCCTCAAGAAGTTCTAAAAAATCCTCGCGGTCTTCCTCTGATCGAAACACATCCTTGCGGTTGTTACCTCTGGAAAGCACATGATAACATGCGCCTTCAAATTCTATTCTCAGTGGCCGGGCCATGCGATCGAACTTACAGGCGATATTCTTGTTTGTCAATCAATAATATAAAATTCAAGGTTTGACCCCATTTCTCCATGCCATAAACTTAAGAAGTTTATGGCAGAAACTAGAGACAAGAAAATAGAAACAAGAAGTTGAAGTCGCTACGCTCCCCATTCTATATATAGGTCGCGCGAAGCGCTTCCTCCTCTTGTTTCTTGTCTCCAGTTTCTAGTTTCGGTCATAAACGCTTAAGTTTATGACATTAGCCCCGTGGTCACCGGAATATACCTTTAATATAGGCGGAATTTCTAAAATCTATAGGCTAACTGTACCCCTACTTCTCTAGGTGGAGAATATCTTTTATAATAGGTATAATATCCTACCATGTCGTATCTTTTATCAAATAGATTATCAGCATAAAGATATATATCAAAACTTTCAGCCTCATAACCAATTTTCGCATTGACTAACATATAGGCATCTCTTGCAAATGTATTTTCTTTGTCTAAATACATTTTCCCATAACCATTTAAATCTGCTCTTGCATAGCATCCATTGCCTGCCCTGTATTGTGTGCCTATACTATAGTTATATTTAGGAGCATTTACATTTGTATTTCCTGAGTAATCTCCTCCAGCGTCTTTATATTTATCAAAGGTTGTCTCGTTATATCCGAAAGCTGCAAAAATCTCTAAGTTATCAGTTGCTTTATAACTTAAATCAAATTCAATACCTTTTGACGTTGCTTCTGCTGCATTGTTTTTATAATAGTTAGTGGTAGAAGCTATCAGATTTACTACTTGCAGGTCTGAAATACTCATATAATAAATTGAGCTGTTTAAAATAAGCGTATTATCTAAAAAGCTATTTTTCGTACCAATTTCATAAGACCATAACGTCTCTTTATCATAAGCTTTACTATAACCATCTGGGGCATAAGGATAAACACCACCAGTTTTATATCCTTTTGCAACAGTTGCATATGTCATTGTATTGTTATTGACTTTGTATTCAAGTGAAATTTTTGGAGATAGCTCGCTAAATGAAGCATCTGTATTGTTATCACTATCATTTTTATCTTCATATTTTATATCATCGTTATCATATCGTAGCCCCCCGGATATTGAGAGTTGATTGTTTATTTTATAATTTAAATGAGAAAAAATACCAACCGATTCTATATCTAATGTTGTATTTACTGATGGATAATATCCAGTTTCTTTTTCGGTAAGAGAATAGAGTTTATTGTCATCTTTATTTATATTTAATCCTACTAACCAAGTTAAATTATTATAGGTTGAGCTAAGTCTAAACTCTTGTGATAAGTTTTCATACTTATCATCAGTATGACGATGTGATTTTATTTGTGGTGTACAATCTCCATCATATAAGGATATATTTTTATGCTCTTTATAACTAGAAATGGAGTCAAATTGATATTTCTGATTGTCATATTTAATTTTTAATGCACTCATCAGTGATTCCGGTTTATTAAAACCAGCATTCATATTCACAATCTTATCTTCTGCATCAACTTTGTATAGATTTGACATTCCATCATTATATTTTATTTTTGAGGTGATTAATGATATGTCAAACTCATTTGTTGGTGTAAGTCTAAGATTGATTTTTCCATAGTTGTGTTCTTTATTGTCTGCAATATTATTGAAATGAATATTTTTAACATATCCATCTTTTTCATAATGTTTACCTGAAACGCCTATATAGAATTTATCCTTTATAATTGGAGCACTTACATTTAAAGAATACTCTTTTTTATTATCACTTCCAATCTGAACTCCAATTTTTCCTCTGACTTCATTATCTGGTTGTTTTGTGATAATATTTACAACACCTGCTTGAGTTCCCCTTCCATAAAGTGTACCTTGAGGGCCTCTTAAAACTTCGATTCTTTCTATATCCATCAAAGTAACATTAAAGCCAGTTGGCCCAACAAAAGGGATACCGTCTACAAACATACCAACAGAAGAGTTAAATGAGCCACTTTCTGTAGTTAGTCCCCTCATGGTTGGAACTAACGCATCACTTGAACCAGTTTGCACCAATGTAAAGTTGGGTACATACTGTGCTATATCTTGAACCGATTCTATTTTTCTATCTTCAATTGACAATTCATCAAATACACTTAGAGAGATTGGTACTTCTTGTACATTTTCTTCTATTTTTTGAGCCGTAACTGTTATGCTGTCCATCTGTTGTGCAGTCTTTTGCCCATAGCTCCTTTCCGCAGCTGTTTTTTTCCCAACCTCCTCGCACCATGCTGTTCCCATCACAAAGTGGCAAGTGCAAGCCATGCAACAGATAAATACCATCATTTTTTTAGCAGACATTCCATTCTCCTTTTTTCGTGCCTATAGTAAAAAATTTCACCTTTGGACTTGTATCCAAGACGAAATATCAATTTTGTAAAACCATTTCTATGGGGGAAACAGAAGTTTTTATGGGGGGAAAACAGCCGATAAATTGTTCACTGGATGGGGATATTTACCAATGTATCCAACAAAATGAGGATTTAAATAGTTTTCCGGAAAGTACCAGGTGTTGTGCCGAAGTGGTTACGGAAATTTTGATAAAAATGTTTAATATCGTTATATCCGACTGCTTCGGCAGCTTCACAGACACTCATGGAGCCGTTGGTCAAAAGATCGGCAACACGTTCAAATCGAAATTGCTTAAGGTACTGGAAAGCACTTTTACCGTAAACAGCCTTAAACCCCTGCTTTAGTTTAGTTCTGTTGAGCCCAACACTGCGTGATAATTCTTCCATATCGGGCGGATGGCTCAGGTTTTCAGTCAGTAAGCCGGCTGCCTGGTGAACAGCCTTGATATCACATGGCTGTATCCCTGATAATGGACGGGGTCTCATCATCAATTTCAACCGACAGGCCAGAAGTTCCATTGCTTTTGCTTCCAGGTATATCTGCCGTATGGGATCTGGGAGGGAACATTCCATAATCTTCAGGACAATATATCTCATCTCAGGGGTCATCGTGCCAATAGTTCGAAAATGTTCGCATTTCTCATCTCCGGATATCCGTTGAATCGAATCAGGAAAGTTTTGTTCCTGACCGGTAATAAAAGCTGCCAAAAGAGTAGGTGGTATGACAAGACAAACATTTCTAAAAGGTATCCCAGCCCATATCTTGGATTTTGCTCTTAATTTGGGAATAAACGAAACCTCGGTTCCTTGGCGAGTGTGGTAAATCTCCACTTTTTTGCCGCTTTCGGTTTTCAGGTTAGATACGGCCTGCAAAGACAGGGTGAAGTTAAACTCGACGCAACTGTGGTCAATATCCATATTAACCAGGATGTCGGATTGCGGCAAAAAGTCCGTGATAATTAAAGAGATTCCCGATGTCAGAGTAATAATTTCCTGATTTTCCTGATATGATGCGGATGAATTGCCTTTTTTGTTGGGGGGATTTGCCATGGTTGGGAGGATTCTCCGAAAACATAAAAATTAGGCTTGATTAAAATTGTACGTAATCATTTAAATAATCCTATTTAACATCGTATGTTTTGTCAAAGAAAAAATATTAGGTCGTGTGGGTGCTCAAAACCGATAAGTCACGGTCAGCCCGAACATCTGCGGCATACCGTCGACGCCGACACTGTAGCTGCTGCCGGAAGAGGCAACATAGGTCAGGTACTCCTCGTCAAACAGGTTCTTGCACCATAGGACGATGTCATACCGTTCTCCCTCGTATCCCAAACGCAGGTTTACGGTTTGATAGGCGTCCTGCTTTGCAGTATTGGCGTAGTTTCCGTAAAACAGCCACGGGCTGACCTGACATATCAGCACCGAGGTACAGCCCTCAACAAAGTAAGAAAGTAATTCAAGAACTTATGGAGACTTTTTTATAAACGTATCGGTTCCGAACCATTCAATCCTACCGAAAAATCCGCCGGCATGGCGGTACTTGGGCTCCGATGTTGTAAGTGAATCTGGGGGCGTAGGGCAGGTCTTTGCCGCTGTAGTCTCTTTCGATGAGTGCAGTATCAGGACTCTTGATTTGCCGGAAGTCATTTTGACACCTCAGCCCTAAAATTTCTTCTACCTAGATTCATTGAGAGCAAGTACATATTCCATCTTCATATTAGTACCAGGGTAGCAGAGTTCTGCCGAGTTCAGTTCATCAAATAGACGGATGAAGGCTTTATTGGCCGCAGGCCTTGACGCATTATGGACTCGGACAGTTAAAACTTTATTTTCTGTATCAGGCAGAAGGTCTGCCTCTGTTGCATACAAATCCTGCAACAACCTGCGGGCTGCCGGCATATCTATGGTCTCACTTTTCAAAATCCCTGCCATTGAGGTCTCAGCCCGGTAAGCAATCATTTTAACGGTATCCATAAGGCGCTTCCTGTTCGGAAGCAGATGCATGAATTTGTCTTGATCTTCCAAGTTGCCCCAGGTGATATGCTTTGATACCTCTTTTATTTTTGACTTTATATTTGATAGCTCAGCTTCATACTGCTCAACTTCTTCAAGCAATGCTGCTTTTTTGTTTATCCAGTTTTCATATTTTTTTTCATTATCCTTGGCTTGGGGATGCATCGCCATTTCTCCAAAACGGGCCTGGCGATATCGAAGTTTATTTTGGATGGAATTACGTTTTTTATCCAAAGTCCTCCAAGCTGGGTTGACAACCTGTTCGGTGTCAGGAAATCCTTCGGTGCCATATTCCTGAAGAAGGTCAATAGCAAAGTGTTCCATCATATATCGGAAGAAGTTTTCCTGACACCATCGACTAAACATCTTGGCACTCAGTTGGGTCAGTTCCTGTTCAAAAACAGTGCTTATCAGGCTTGTCTGATGCCCTGATTGAGTCAGCTTTCGAATTTCCCGCATCCACATAGCATTCTTTCCGCTGCCAACCTTGCTGCCCATTTCTGCCAGTTTCATGGTTACACATTGCCCATTAGGCATCATTACCTCATGCTCATGAAACCACTCTTCAGGCCAGTCTCTACCAGGATGCTTGTGGTAAGTCATGCAACTGATACGATATCTATCCCACATCTTTTTAAAAAAGGCGGGACTGTAACCCTCCCTGTCAAAAACCATAATAAACCGACATCTTTCCGGCACAGCTGTTGGACAGTACATCCTTGGTGAAAAGTTGAGGGGCCCCAATGTAAATGAAGAAGCCCTGAACCGGGGTGGGCGGTTCAAAAAGGTCAACGACAATCTCCATATCAAAGAGGTCTTTGTCGGTGAGGGCAGCGGCAGGCGCCGGTTCGTCATCGCTTACAACCCAGAACAGGCTGAACACGACAAACATGTCAGGGCAAGGAACCTGGAGCGGATCGAAACGAAGCTGGCGGCACTGAACAAACGGTCCGGCAAAGCATATCTCAAATCCAAATATGCTCTCCTGGCACACCGGTCCATGGGCAGATACCTCAAGGAACTGAAGTCAGGCAAGCTGACGGTGGATAAGGCTAAGATTAAGCAGGCGGAAAAGCTGGACGGCAAATATCTTTTGAGCACAAGCGACAAAAGCCTGTCGGCTGAGGATATCGCCCTTGGCTACAAACAACTCATGGAAGTCGAGCGCGCGTTCCGCACTTTAAAGTCCACCCTGTCCCTCCGGCCTGTCTACCACACCAAAGACGACCGCATCCGCTCTCATGTCCTGCTGTGCTGGCTGGCCCTGCTCCTGGTGCGGATTACCGAGCTGGAGACCGGCTTGAGCTGGCCCAGGGTCCGCGCCGAGCTGGAACGGCTCCATTTAGGCGAATTTTTGCATAAAGATGGGCGTGTACTACAGTACACAGAACTCACTCAAAATCAGCGTAACCTATTTAAAAAATTAAACATAAAACTTCCTGCGAAAATCAAGTCCATAGGATAAACACTTAAAATATGTAGGCACTACGCCATTTTAGAGGGATAGCTGTATCTCTTTATTGATAGGGCTTTCCGGATTCCGTATACCTACGGCTGTCGAACAGGAGATAAAGGAAATAAATCCGTAATCGTTTGGGAATACTGAATACCCAATGTCGGTGAGGAACATCTTTTAAAACATTGGAAAGTAGCCATTCTCCATATTCGACAACCCTTTTCTGATGACAAGAGGGGCAAAAATGCCGACGTTTGCAAGAAAAAGCAAGGGCAATACACTGCCCCCATAGTATCTCAACTAAAGCAAAAGATAACCATTACCCACCCTTTTCATCCTCAGTATCGCAAGCAATACGGCCTTGTTAATTACAGGAGAAGCTGGGGCAACGAATGCGTTGAGCTTCATGATGAGCAAGATGAGATAATCACTGTGCCTATTGGCTGGACGGATGCATTTGAACCAGACCCATTTGTGGTTGTCTCTGCGGGCCGCAGCAACTTTCGGGTGGAAGATCTTGTGCGTCTTGTTCATCTCATTGAAGGACTTAAGGGCTAAAGCAATAGGGCACTCTGCATGGGTGACCTGTTAACTAAATTATGCAGATACTGATAGGAGAATTTTGCAGCATAGCTATTTATCAACCTATGCGGTAAATAGTTAAGGCCATAACAATAGCTGTAATACGACTAAGCAATTAATGTTTGCTCTTTACAATGCAATTAAAATCTGCAAAAATAAGTTTACAATTAATTACGGCTTTATCTATGGGGGCAATATGGGCAAGAAGACTACGAATGAAAAAATCAATGCTTTGAAAAAATACTCAGCATTAAACCCGCAACCCCAAAAAATCCGGGATGCTCTTTTTGACCAAGATGATTTTTTTGACGCCCGGGACCTTGTGCAAGTCAAATATGAAATGCTTCGCAAGGTGAGAGTAGAGAAAAAGACTGTCAGCAGTGTTGCGGCTGATTTCGGGTTTTCCCGCCCTTCTTTCTATCAGGCCAAGGCAGCCTTTGAAGATGAAGGTTTGGCAGGTTTGATTCCCAAAAAGAGAGGACCTCAGGCACCCCACAAAATAAATCAACAGGTTTTGGAATTTATTCAAGAGCTCATTAAAAGTGGTGAAAAGCTTACTCAGGAAGAGATCGCAAAGCGCGTGGAAAAGGACTTGGGTGTTAAGGTTCATCCGACCAATATTGCGCGGCGTTTGAAGGTTGCGTCAAAAAAAAAGCCATGACCAGGGAATCGGACAAGTGCCTGGCTTCCAAAGGCTTCTCAAATTTGCAGTTACGGTATGAGCAATTGCGACAGCAACGACTGGACGGTATTTTTACACCAGCAATGAATCTATTCGTAAAAAAGGGAATGTGCGACTGGATACATGCCAGGACCGATCCTGTCAAGGCATTTGATTGTAAAAACGAATTGCAAACGCCGCTAAAGGAGGCTTCATGGCATAAGGAACACCTTTCCGATTGCGGCAGCGATTCAAGAGAGCTTGTGGTGCTGATTGCATCAATGGCGTTGACCAAGATAAAAAGGAGCCTGGACTGTGAGAGAAAAAGCGTTTGAAAAAGTGAGAGCCGATCACCTGGGACGCAAAGCCTACCTAGTGCCTGAACGGAAACCCTGATATCTGACTCATTGAGGCTCGGCAGGCTGGTCAAATTTTCTTCATCGCCTACCCCTCCTGATAAAAAATGTGGTGGTCACCTTAATTTCAGCGGTTCATTTTGAAATTTACTTGATTTCGGACGCAACTCTACTGTTGGTCGTGCTCTTTTTCTTTGTGATTGCCGGGTTTAAGAGGCTTTGCGCCGTTCTGTCCGTTGAAGCTTTTTCAATTCCTTTTGTTGTATATGGTGCCCGATGATCTGGAGGTTCCTTGCCAAAATCGAAAGACTGACATATCGTTTAAATCCAAGGATGCCACTATCCGGACACCGGTCTAAACCATGGTTTTCCAGACCATTGATTGCTGATTCCACTGCAGAGTGTTTTTTTCGGTGCTGGATGAAAACATCTGCTGTTTCCTCTTCAAGTTCAGTTTTGTTCCGTTTTCCCTTTTTCGGGAGCACCAAAATATCCAACATCCCTTTCAGCTCCTTTTTATTAGCAGGACTATAAAAGCCTTTATCAAAGCTGCATCCCCTGAGGTTGTTAAATTTATTTTGAGCCGCATTAATAATGGGAACGGTTACTTTATCATCGGTTTCTTTCTCCATCACTTGATGGTGCAGTATGAGGCCATATTTATCCTCTACAATGCAAACCCGCAGACCCAATTCCTGGGGGACACCGGCCTTCCCCTTTGAAATCCATTCCGTATGGGGTTCAAAAATAGAAAAGACCTTTTCGGCATGTGGTATCTTTTCACCCTGAATAACACGCCGCTGAATCAGATCCACTTGCAGGATTGCATGGTCGATATATTCTATCAGTTCTTTTATCTGCGCTACGCCTATCGGATTAGATGAGCCAATGGTTTCAATGGTCAAATTCGCCTTTTGAATGAATTGTTCAGCAGCTTTGATATATAATCTGTGGGTTTCAACAATCAGTTGAGCCCTTTTGGTCTTTTTCTGTTCATCTTTTGAAGTGGAATGTTTTAATCGCTGAGCTTGCCGAAACAGTTTTTTAAATGTCCTGATATTATATTCTGATTGCCTCCACATACTCATTCCCAAGCTCTGGCATATAACGGCGGCACTCTGAATCGTTTTCCTGATAGCATCAAAAAGCAGATTAATGTCTGTGGGATAGTGAACATCGGTTTCAACAACAAAAGAGTCACACTTTCCCATTAATGCCTGGTCTTTTTTTTTACCAGTAGCTTGTGTCCTTCTTTGACAACCAACGTATTGATTTCATCGAGAATCTCAGGGGTTAAAAGCTGAACATTGTCCTTCAAGGTTTGGAGCGCATACATGTCATCATCGTCCATCAACCCGTGACCAAGCATCTGTCTTATTGTCTTGTGATTATTGACGATTTCTTGAAGTTTATCATAATCCCAGTTGCAGTTGAGCCGAACTGTTCCCATCACAAGAATTTTCCATAGATCCATTCCGGGTCGCCCATTTTTTGAATTAACATCCTCTGGGACTATGGTTTCGAGAATTTCGAAAACTTTCTGACGAAGCGTTTTATGGCAAAAAATGTGCTGGAGCCCTAAAAGGAGCTTGGGAATTTCATCTCTGGCTCTCATGTCAATTTTGATCTGGTCGATGGGAGTCTGCCCGAATGTCATTTGTGGCTCAAAAACTTTACGCAAAACAACCTCGAAGTTCTATTGGGTTTGTAAAAAATCAAATTCCTACCAAACTGCGCAGTATCAAATAAATATTTTAAATTCAATTAGTTATTAAATCATACTAACTAGAAAAATTCAATAAGTAATTCAAGTCTTTTCCAAAACTTCAAAAATAATTTCAGCATCATCCCCCTGAAAAATAGAGTGTTTTGAATTTCCGGTCAGACACTACCTATATGTACGGCAATCGACCATGCGACAGGTGAACGAGCATCAAGAAAGTACAAGGCGCCAGTACGCGCTTTCCCAACGAGCGGTGGCTCTGGGGTGGCCATCTGAAAGCATCGAAGTCATTGATGAAGACCAAGGGCACTCCGGCGCTATTGGTGCCCGACAGGGCTTTGAAAGACTTGTGAGCGAAGTGGGCATGGGACGCGCAGGGATTGTTCTGAGCCTTGAAGCAGCCCGGCTCGCCCGTAATAACACACAATGGCATAGGCTTTTGGAGATCTGTGCGGTTACGGACACTTTGATTTTAGATGAAGAAGCTGTGTATGATCCTGGTTATTTCAACGATCGCCTTCTTTTAGGCCTTAAAGGAACGGTTAGCGAGGCAGAATGGCACATGATCCGCTCCCGACTTCAGGGAGGAATGTTGAACAAGGCCAGCCGTGGAGAGCTTAAAGTCCGTCTTCCAATCGGCTTTGTCTACGATGAAAAAGATCGTGTTGTGCTGGATCCTGATATACAGATTCAAGAAAGCGTAAAACATCTTTTTAGCACGTTTCGCCGTGTAGGTTCTGCTTTCCGAACAGTACAATCATTCAAAAATGAGGGGTTGAAATTCCCTATACGGATGCATCAAGGCCCGCGTAAGGGGGAAGTGATTTGGACGGATTTAAAAATCGGCCGTGTGAGCTACATTCTTCGAAATCCAAGGTACACAGGCGCGTATGTCTACGGAAGAAGAACCCAGAAAAGAAGGGATGCCCAAGGCAATCCAGTCGTCATGCGGCTGCCTGAGCAGAATTGGCATACATTGATCAAAGACTTTCATGTAGGCTATATTTCGTGGGATGAATACGAGGAGAATTTAAAACGGTTGGAGGCTAATCGCAGAAGCGGGGACGATTATAATCGCACCGCCCCACGGGAAGGATCGGCATTACTTCAGGGTATAGTCCTGTGTGGGGTATGTGGAAAAAGAATGCGGGTTAGATACCGTGGGGGCGGTAACAAGCTTTACATTCAATATCAATGTAAGGGATTGTATGAAAATGTAGCCGGGAAAAATTGCCAGGTTGTCGCTGGAGACAGGATTGATAAGGTTGTTGGAGACTTGTTGGTGAAAACGATAAATCCGGATGCATTGGACGTGGCTCTTACAGTGCATAAGGAACTGCAGGATCGGTTGGATCAAGCAGACAAGCTTCGTTACCGCCAAGTGGAACGGGCCCGTCAGGAGGCCGAATTAGCCCAGCGTCGATATATGCGCGTGGATCCTGACAATCGCCTGGTAGCCGATTCACTTGAAGCAGATTGGAATATAAAGCTGCGTCAATTGCGCCAGGCCGAGACCAACTATGAAAAAGAGCGTCACAAAGACCATGAGGTGCTTTCCGATCAAATGCAGGAAAAGATACGTTCTTTGACCGAAGATTTCACCAGGCTATGGAATGATCCTCAGATGCCGCACCGGGAAAAAAAGCGCGTTACCCGGCTTTTACTGGAAGATGTGACCCTGCGAAAACATGTAGACCATATTAAAATACATGTTCGATTTAAGGCGGGAACAAGTCAAACATTGACCTTGGACAAGAAACAGTTTCCATGGGAAAACTGGACAACCGATTCCAAAGTGGTGGAACGGATTGATTGCCTTCTTGATGATAATACCAATAGTCAGGTTGCCTCTATTCTTAATTCAGAGGGATACTTATCCGGCCAGGGGAAAAGCTTCGACGGACAGAGGGTCCGCCGGATTTGCCAGTCTTATGGACTAAAAAGCCGGTATAAGCGCCTGCGGGAATCCGGTATGCTGACCCGCGAGGAGCTGGCAACCATGCAGAGCGTGCACCAGGGGACTATAAGTAAATGGAGAGAGCAAGGGCGCATTAAAGGGCACTTAGCAAATGATCAGGGTCAGTACCTTTTTGAAAACCCTGGAGAAGCCTCATTGAGACTCAAGAAAAAAGAATTTAAAAACGGCCACACAACCGTGGCTTCCAACCCTAATGTTACACCAAGGACAAAGGAGGTGTAGTTTGAACGACATGCTAAAGCCAGTAAATACTCGTGGCCGCAATTTTCACAACGGACCCTGGCAAATCCCATATGAAGATCGCCACAATCGAGATATCTATAAATTACAGTCATTATATATGGCCGCCAATAGCCGTATCTGGATTTATACACGTCATCCCATACCCGTTCCAACTCTTCAAAATGATTCTCGACACACTTGTAATATGCGCTTTCTTTGGGAGTACGCGGTTTGTAAACATCAAAATTACTTGTTGCCTGTTGGGCCATTACGCGCTTATATGTTAATTAGGTTTTCCAGGTGTATCAGGGTGAGGCTTGGAATTGTTCAGGATGAGGGCAATCACTGGTTGTTGCTGAAAACATACAACACTCGTTAAATAAACTAAACACAAAAACAAATAAAAATTGAGATCTCCCTAACAAAAAAATGCTGCGGTTATGTTGGGCTCGCCCCAACCTGCCGCATTAAACGACCGCTGCCCTTTATTGAAAACTATCTTGAATGCATAAATCAAGAATTGATGAAAAAGAACCCCAATTATGTGCTATCCAAAAAGCAAAAACTGTGGCTAAGCTTTTGTTTAAGTGGTGTTTTGTTAACCAACAGTATTTGCTGGAAACGATTTGAACGAATCAGTTTGGGGAAATTCCGTTTTTCAGCGCTTTCCTGGATGTTCCGAAATTCAAAAATCAGCTTTGATCACTTATTGCAACAGAGTACGTGTAATATTCTGAAGCATTATGGCATAAAGGAAGGGATTCTTTGTATTGACGATGTGGATCGTGCCCGATCAAAATCCACCAAGAAAATACATAAGGTTCACAAGGTTAAAGACAAACTTACCGGCGGTTTTTTAGATGGGCAATGCATAGTGTTTTTATTTTTGGTAACACCCGTGGCCTCTTTTGTGGTATTCCGGCCTTTAGCGCCTGGGCACAGGTTCCGATACCGCCATGGTGAACCACTGCCGCTGCTTTGGGAAACAACCGGCTAAACGGGGCATATTCACAATAATGGATATTTTCAGGCAAATTGGGGGGGGGGGGGGGGGGGTGTTTTCCTTATATCGGGTAAGCAAAATGCCTCTTAAGTCTGATCTCTCACATGCCTGGACAGAAGTTTTAAAAAAAGAAGCCGCGCTGTTGACGGCTGTGCCGGCTGTAAATATAACCGGTGGATCGCCGTTGGCAATAAATGTTTCAAGCTCTTTCCCGTTACGTTAAACAACAGGCAGCGGGCCGATACGGTTATTGGCGTGATCTGGGCCGTGGGCATGGCATTCGGTATTATTCTGGTGGATTTGACCCCGGGGATCGGGTAGGTCAGGGGCCTTTCAGCCCCTTTCCCCCCTAAGAACCGTACGTGACAGTTTCCCGTCATACGGCTCAAGCGTTTATAAAGGACGACCTTGTGGGACGCCCCGGCTGTTTACCTCATGCAGCTTGCTTTTGGCGGTATTCCCTGGCTGATAGCGTAGGGAGTAACCGTGACTCCTTTTGATTCCGTCTACGCCAGAAATAATAGCTGTATTCGGGATCATATGGATTTGCATCTGCTTTAATTTTGATATATCGTTTTATCCCTAATGAGATTAGGTGAATGACGTGATATCTGCAAGGCCCTTTTTTATTTCGGCTCTTGACAGTGAATATCCACTTGCGTTTTCCGTTAGTCCAGTAACGGTTTTTCAACCATTTTGAGGATTTCTTACGGTGACGCTTTTTGATCATTCTCCATAGCTGTTCGTAAACAAACGTATCAATAAGAGAAAATGTTTCCGATGAGACTACATGTCGGTGATAGTTTCCCCAGCCTCGCAGAGTCTGGTTTAACTTTTTGACCAATGGTTCCAATGGACCGCCGGCATGTTTATGGATTAGTTCACTGAGCTTTTCTTTAAGGGCGAGAACTCCCTTCTTTGCCGGGGTGATGTGCAGTACATTTCCGGTTTTTCGAAAAGTTTGGCCAAGGAACGTAAATCCGTCTGTTATATGCGTGATCATGGTCTTTTCTTCAGATAATGATAGACCACGTTCAGTTAGAAACGCTTCGACTGCGGGTTTGACCTGTTTTTCAAGCAGGCGTTTGGACTTGCCTGTGACGATAAGTCGAGTAGCCCGAGGGAACCGCCCCCTCAGGCTCTCACAGAATCGGACGTGAACGTCTCCGCTCATCCGGCTCCTATTGACCAGCCTATGCATAGAGCAATCGCCAATGGGCAAACAAATTTGGCTGTCTTCGTGCAATTCGTTCCAGCCATTGACTTGCCCTTCTTCGATGTCCTCTAAAACGTTTGTATTTCCTTGTTGCCCAAATCACCAATCGGCGATCAAGACACCTTAAGGCCGGGTATAACGCAGATTTATAAAACCTGCCATAATAGTTAATCCAGCCTTGAATGACAGGATTGAACATTTGGGCTAAATCCTCCAGGCTCTTGTCGCTGCGCCTGGGCCAATTCCACTTTCGTGAGGTTTGTCGAATTGCTTTTGCTGCTTTATTGCTTATGGCAGGAGAGAAATTAATGAAGAATTTTCCCCATCGGCTTTTTGATCTTCGAGCACGAAAAGTATAACCCAGAAAATCAAAGCTTGTCAGGGAATAATCCTTTTGCCGGTCTGTATCCTTGCAGTAGACGATTTTTGTCTTTTCCGGATGCAGTTCCAGCCCCACACTCTCCATTCGCTCGTTCAGCTTTCTCAGCAAATATTCTGCCTGGGCAAGGCTTTTACAATGGCAGACTGCATCATCCGCATAGCGTTCAAACGGTATGGTCGGATATTCCCTCTCCATCCAGTTGTCGAATGCATAATGCAAAAAGAGATTAGCCAGCAAGGGACTGATAACACCGCCTTGCGGGGTTCCCTTCTTTGGATAGAATAGTGTGCGATCTGTCATCATCACCGGGGCTTTCAGCCACCGTTCTATATACAGAATCACCCACTTGATATCCGTGTGATACCGAACTGCTCTCATCAAAAGATCATGATCAATATTATCGAAAAAGCCTTTAATATCAAGATCCAATACCCAGTCATACTCCCAACAATTCTTCCGGGCTTTGCCGACTGCATCCAAGGCAGATTTCCCTGGTCGATAGCCATAAGAATCCGGATGGAAATGTTTTTCCAGTTCCGGCTCCAATTGCTGCTTGACTATCTGTTGAGCGATTCTGTCCGACACTGTCGGTATTCCCAGCGGTCTCATTCGACCGTCTCCCTTGGGTATTTCCACCCTCAGTACCGGAGGGGGGAAATAACTGCCCGAGGACATCCGATTCCAGAGCTTGTATAGATTGTCCTTTAAGCTGAACTCAAACCCTTCTATTGACTGTCCATCAAATCCGGCAGCCCCTTTGTTGGCTTTAACCCGTTCATATGCCTCCACTACTTCGGATTTAGGAATACAAAACGGCTTTGCTTGGTTCAATCCAATCCTCCTGTTTCCAGTTGTTTTCTTTACTTCAAGCTGGTCAATGCTTCCCCTTCGCTCCAATTCCATTACAGAATCTTCATCACTACTACGGGTCGCTCCGCCCCTGTGCCCTGCATCGGTACTCTCATACTTACGGGTCCTCCGCTTGTATTTCTCCCTTAGCATCAGGGCGACAGGTTCCCACGTTCCACACAAAAGCCTGTACCAAGTTCACGCCACCTTTATGCCGGAGGCCGCCCGGCCAGTAAACAGGTAACCGCCGAACTTATCCCGGGTTAACGACTACCCCCCGGTTTTGACCTCATCCCTACGCTTTCGACACTTCAATAGTGATTCACTTGCGTTCGTCTCCTTGGAACCTACCTGACAAGATCTTGTCCTGCCTTTTCCGTAACGCTCACCACCCCAGCTCTTAACCGGCGCAGCTTACGGTGGTTTGAAGCCTCCACCTGTATGGCGGCTTCGAGGGGCCTTCCCTCATCTTTTGTGCAGCATGGCTGCACTGTTTATTGCAACAGTGTCTGCCTTCGTGGCACACAGTCATCTGCATATCGAACAAAATTAACCCTGCATCGGCGGGGAACTGCATCATGAACGGCTTTTTCCAGCCCGTCGAGGGTTAAATTCGACAAGGTGGGACTGATAATCCCGCCCTGTGGGGTTCCTTTACGCGAAGGGTATAGCTTACCGTCTTCCACATACCCTGCCGTCAACCACTTTTTAAGAACGACTTTGTCCATTGGGACATTTTCCACCATCCATTCCTGGCTGATGTTGTCATAGCATCCTTTGATGTCCGCTTCAAATATCCATGTAGCCGAATTAGGCTTGGAGAGTGCATTGAACGCTGCTGCAATGGCATCTGCACAGCTGCGGCCTTCACGGAAACCGTAAGAATTACGGTCTCCTATGGTTTCCGCTACTGGGGCCAAGGCTAACTTGAACAGCGCCTGCATAGCTCTGCAAAGCATTGTTGGAATACTTAAAGGACGTTTTTTACCGTTCTTTTTGGGGATATAAATCCGTCTTAGCGGTTGCGGTCTATAACCTCGTCGTTGCAGCCTGAAAACAGCCTGCCATTTGGCTCGGGCGCCTTTCCATAAAACACCGTCTACGCCTGGAGTCTTTTTCCCTTTATTTGAGGTCACTCGTTTGACAGCCAAGGCCTTGGCGTAGAACGAATGAGTAAGTAAGTACTGAAGGGCTTTGACTTTGCCCCATCTTTCTTCCTTTACAGCCTTTGCGATACGCATTTGCAGCCTTCTAACTTCAGCCCGGGCTTTGTCCCAAACAATGGATGCCCATTTCTTAGCAGAGTCGACAGGTGCACCAGCCGAAGCCGTCATTTGCTTTCCCATCTTAAGCGGTTCTCCAAATTCTTTCGCAAGTCAACACCAATCGGACGTCTGCACGCATGTCTCCAAAACCGAAAGTTTTGGGTTTTACGTGAGCCATGTTTCATACTCTATCCGTTTCATTACAAAACGGCGTTTGCTTTTTCCGAATTCTTACTGCTGTCCCTCCACGGGCTTGCCTTGCGGTTAGCTTTCCATGCATTGCACATGGGGAGTGACAACGTTTCCACGTTCCACATGATCGCTCTTTATAGACAACTTAGGCAGGCCTCTACGCCGATGAATCTTAAGATCCCGTGCAAGCAGTTAAAAGGTAAGCGGTGTATTAACCGCACCTTTTTAAGCCTGGCGGAGTGTTGTATAGTTGGATTCCAGCAAATGTTTATCCACGTTTTGTGGCATCAAGGCTTTAAATTCATCTTCTGTCATGGCTTCCGGTAAATTCTCAAAGAGAAACCTGAGGTACCAGTAAGGTTCAAGTCCATTGGCCTTGGCTGTTTCGATCAGGCTGTAAATGCAGGCACTGGCAACGGCGCCCGCAGGTGTACACGAAAACAACCAATTTTTTCTACCCACCACAAAGGGCCTTATGGCATTTTCGACTACATTATTATCCGGCATTACCAGACCACTTGCCGTATACAGGACCAACCGATGCCATTGATTAAGGGTGTAGTTAATGGCCTTACCAAGAAGACTTTTGGGCGGCACCCTCTCAACTTGAGCATCCAACCATTTTTTAAATTCATCAAGGATGGGCAAGGATTGCTCCTGCCTTTTCCGGTAAAGTCCCTCAGCAGACAAGCCAAGTTCGTTGGCCTCTTTCTCTATTTTGTATAATTTGCGGATGTACTTCAGGGCTTTGCCAGCGGTTCCCGTTGGGTTACCAGTTTTATTTCCTGCAGCTTTGACCACAGCCATGAACTTTCGACGTGCGTGTGCCCAGCACGCAATATGAATGATTTCCACAATATGATCAAGAAAGTCATAGCCGGCATAGCCATCCGTCTGGACAATACCTTGATAACCGTTCAAAAAATTCCGGGCAACATCCCCGGATCGAGTTGCGTGATACTGGAACAGAATAATGGGATTGTCCGGTGTCCCTCCTTTGAACACCCACATATAACATTTTGACCGTTTCGGTTCTTTGAGAACTTGGACTGTTGTTTCATCAATATTTATCACTGGGCCTTTAAGAATTTCACCCTTCATATATTCCAGCAGGATCTCACAGGCCTGGGCCACTTTCATAGCCCAATTGCACATATTGGATCTGTGAATGTCTACTCCAATTCGGTGAAACTGTTTTTCCTGTCGGTAGAAGGGTAAAGCATCTGCAAATTTGGCTGTCAGGATATGGGCCAAAAGTCCTGGGGTTGCAATGCTCTTGGGAATCATTTGTTCCGGCATTCTGGCGATGGACACTGTTGGTCCATCATCGTCAACACCTTCGCAGTTTTTACAGGCGTATTTATAGCGGATGTTTCTGATTACTCTCATTTGTGCCGGAATAATTTCAAGCTGTTCAGATTCTTCTTTGCCGCAACGGGATTTCATGCAGCCACAGGCACATATTTTTTCTTCCTCGGTCAGATCGTGGATCACTTCAACCCGTGGAAGATTTTCAGGCAAAGGCCTACGCCCTGGCTTCTTTCGATTATGGGCAGGCACGCTGATTTCTTCGGGTTCGTCCAATATGGGAGTATCCGGCTTAAAAGTATCGAAAAGGGATAGTTGCCCGTCATCCTTATGGATTTTTTCTGTCTTTTTACCAAAAAGTTGGTCCCGAAGGCTTTTAATCTGTTCGTTGAGAATTTTGATTTCGGCTTTATAATTGTGCTCTCTATCTGAAAAATCACTGACAAAAGAAACCATCATTTCTTTTAATTTCTCAACGTCATTTATGTTCGCAAAAGCCTCTTTGTTCATGCGTTGTATATACCATAACCACGCGGTTTTTACCAGTTTTTATGATCAAAAAACAGCCGAATATTTTAATGATTTATGCGCTTTTTCCTGACGAATGGAAAGTCCGTCAATCAGCCAGGAAAGCTCTTTTGCTCCGATGGTCAAAATCTCCTCTTTTGACTTGGGCCATTGAAAATAATCCTTTTCCAAGCGCTTGTGCCAAAGACAGAATCCATTGCGATCCCAATACAGGATTTTCAATATATTCCGTTTCCGATTACAGAATACAAACATGTGTCCTGAAAATGGATCCAAATTTAACTTTTCGCTCACAAGTATGGATAGTCCATCAATGGCCTTGCGCATATCAGTGCTTCCAAGTGCTATATGAATTTTTAAATTCTGGGTGGGAGAAAACATCAGCACCGCCTTAATACTTGAAGCACCTGGGCCAGGGTTGTTTGGGAAAATCCATCCGGTATTTCGATCTGGAATCCGTTATCTGTATTCAACGTTAAGCCTTTTTGTCCAGAAAGACTTAGCGCCTGGTTAATCTGCGTTGAAGGGACCTGAACGAATTCTGGGACAAGTGCCTGGCTTTTGAATTTCATTTTCCAGTATGTAAATTGATTGGGTCTTAAATCATTTTGCCTGCAATATGCATTTTGGGACATACCCGATTCAGACCATTGTTTAATGTGGTACTTCCAGAACTGGGTTAGTTTTTGGTTTTTCTTCTCTGTTTCTGACATATGATGGGCCCCCGTTAATTAAAAGTTGGCTCATCTTCTCATGTCATTCTAATGATTTGTAGATGGGGTTCTTTAAACGCTTACGTTAAAAGACTTGCATCCTGTTCATGTATACAAACGCAGGGAAGTATACATATAACCTGTTAATCCCAGTAGGTTAGGCGCTCACTGACGGCGCTTAAAGCTCTTCGATTAATCTTGCCATATTGTCCGACCCTAGCCCTTAACCGGATGGGATTTCCGGAAGGGTTCTCCTGTCACCATTCAAACCCGATTCGGTACATTGTCGATGAGGCTTCGCACCCCGTCATCAGCGCAACGGTAGCACGCTCACCTAGGGAACCGGTGGGGATACACCGAGTATATTCAGTGTCTTACATTTACCTCCTATACATACAATCATGCAACATCGTGTCGCACTATAACGTGGATCTGATGAGTTATCTTTTCGGCAGCATTCTTACCGTGCCCGGATCTGACCTGGTCATTAACAGGATCAAACCCGTGTTCACGCTGCATACGGTAGACCTCTATCTGGCCTTCTCAAAGCATTCGGCCCCCGCCCTTGTCCGCGCCTGGCGCGAGGCTTTCGAGCGCCTGCGCGCAAGAGGCGCCGTCGAGCGCATCCGCCGTAAATGGATGTAGGCCTTCCGGTACAAAATCTTTCACGTCCACGTCCCCCTGGCCGGGATTTAAGAGCCTGTACCTCCAGCAGGACCGCCCAACGAGGCTTTCAAGCTCCTCGCCGAGATATCGCACGACAAGAGCCCATATAAATCGCATCAAGAAAGCAAGGGGGCTTGGCGCGCTTCCTGACAAGAAAAACGTATCTTTTCTCTGTTTCGAAATGTGAAGAGGGCCTCCAGGTTAACGACCTGGAAGCCCTCTTTTCTCTTGAGCCTGCATTCTTCCGAATGATTGCATCAATCTGAAAGTATGCCGCTCTTTTTCGTGACAATTTGGGAATTGATCCGGGTTACGATATGGTCTCCGAAGCCGTTGAAGATTTAGGCTTGCCGAGGTTCTTGGAACTCTTGTCGGTCTTAAAGTACTTATTGGTTTCCGAGACGACAACCGGGGTTAACAGCAGCAGGCCGATAAGGTTTGGAATAGCCATCAGTCCGTTCAGGGTGTCTGAAATATTCCAGACAAGGCTGAGCTTGGACACGGCTCCGATTCCGACGAAACAGATGAATGCAAGGCGATAGGTCAGTACCGCCTTGACGCCGAGGAGGTACTCAATCGACTTTTCACCATAGTAACTCCATCCGAGAATGGTAGAATAAGCAAAGAGGATGAGGCCAATGGTTACTACATGCGCTCCACCGGGCATCCCGGCGGCAAAGGCTTTCGTCGTCAACTCCGCCCCATTGGCTCCGCTCGACCATGCCCCGGTGAGAATCAGGACAAGGCCTGTCATGGTGCAGACGACCAGAGTATCGATAAAGGTCTGGGTCATTGACACCAGCGCCTGTGTAACCGGACTCTTGGTCTGTGCGGCGGCGGCGGCGATTGGAGCGCTGCCGAGGCCGGATTCATTGGAGAATACGCCCCGGGCCACCCCCATCCTGATGCCAAGCATTATGGACGCGCCGGTAAATCCTCCGACTGCGGCGTTCGGATTAAATGCCTGTTCAACAATGAAAGCCAAAGCTGATGGAACTTCTGCTATGTTTGCAAGTATGATGTATAAAGCGCCAGCCATGTAAAAAATAATCATAACTGGCACAAACAAACCGGTTACCTGGCCGATCTTTTTGATACCTCCCAGAATAACCGCAGCGGTACACGCCATTAGGATTCCACCTGTGATAAACGGAGACACCTGGTACGTTGCCTCCACTGCATCAGCCACAGAGTTTGACTGGACCATATTACCTATTCCAAAGGCTGCGACGGATGCGCATATGGCGAAAGCGCTTCCAAGCCAGGGCATCTTCAACCCTTTGGATATATAGTACATTGGACCGCCGTTCATCTCGCCGTTTTCATCAATAACCCGGTATTTAACAGCCAGAACAGCTTCTGCATATTTGGTGGCCATCCCAACGAGGCCGGTCATCCACATCCAGAACATTGCGCCCGGCCCGCCAATTGCAACTGCAGTCGCTACCCCGGCGATGTTACCGGTGCCTACGGTTGCCGACAATGCTGTCATCAACGCCTGAAAATGGGTGATATCACCCGGCTCATCAGTCTCTTCCTTCCGCTTAACAAGCGCAAGGTAGAGCGCATACCACAATTTTCTGAATTGAATCCCGCGAAGGAAGTACGTCAACCAGAAACCAGTTCCAACAAGCAGAATCAACATCGGCGGTCCCCAAGCGAAAGCGCCGACTTTGCCTACAATCCCATCAAGTAACGTCATGAATTCCATATTATCCCCTTGAATATTTTATAGCCAACTCCTTTATGAGTATCTGTGATGTAACCGCCTTAGGTTGCTTACAGCATGCTATCGACCGGGACATATTCAAGGCTAAAGGCATCGGCGACGCCTTTGTAGGTGACCTTCCCGTTGACAATATTGAGACCCGTTTTGATTGATTTGTTTTCAATGGCGGCTTGTTTCCAGCCTTTGTTCGCAATTTCAAGGGCGTACGGAAGAGTGGCATTGGTCAGCGCCATGGTGGACGTGACGGGTACGGCTCCGGGCATGTTCGCGACGCAGTAATGAATCACTCCATCAATTTCGTAGACCGGGTCTTTATGGGTTGTTGCTTTTGAAGTTTCAAAGCACCCGCCCTGATCAATGGCAACGTCCACAATGACAGCGCCTTTTTTCATGGATTTTAGCATATCGCGGGTGACAAGCTTGGGCGCCTTGGCGCCAGCCACAAGCACCGCGCCGATCACGACATCCGCTTCCATAACCAATTCGCGAAGAAGGGCGGGGCTGCTCATCATGGGGAAACAGTTTTTCGGCATGACTTCCGAGAGGTAGCGAAGTCTATCCAGGTTCATGTCAAGCAGTGTTACCTTCGCGCCAAGGCCGCAAGCCATCTGAGCCGCGTTGGTTCCGACGACGCCGCCGCCGATAATGACGACGTTAGCGGGGGCTACGCCGGTGACTCCCCCCATAAGAAGTCCTCGGCCGCCATAGCAGCGCTCAAGGTACTTGGCGCCTTGCTGCACAGACATGCGGCCTGCAACTTCACTCATGGGAGTGAGGAGCGGCAGGTCTCCCGAAGGGCCTTCAACCGTTTCATAGGCAATGGCGATGGATTTATTTTTGATAAATGCGCGGGTCAGCTGTTCATCTGGCGCAAAATGGAAGTATGTGAAGACGATCTGTCCTTCACGGACCATGGCATATTCAGAAGGCTGTGGCTCTTTCACATGCATTACCATGTCACATTCAGCGTAGATGGTGGCGGGGTCATTGACGATAGTGGCACCAGCGCCAATATAATCTTCATCTGAAAATCCACTTCCCGCGCCAGCTGATGCTTCAACCAAGACTCTGTGTCCGTTGGCCCGTATAACCATCTCAACCGCTGTTGGCGTCATGGCGACTCTGTTTTCTTCAGATTTGATCTCTTTCAAAATTCCAATTTTCATTTCCAATTCTCCTGATGAATAATAGTTTTTCCCTGCAACATAGCAGAGCATCATAAAGAAGCATTTGAGCTCTCAGTTTTTCTCTAAAAGGCAAGACCTATGCCAGACTTCAGAAAACGCTGAGGCGTTTATCCTAAGCTTCCAATAAAGACTAAAATATTAGGATGTTGTGTCGCTATTTCAGTGCAGGGAGTCTTTCTTTGAGTTGCACGAATACTGGAAGCGGAGAAGGTGAAAAGAATGCTACATGGTTCGGCGTGTTTCCACGCGCGCTCTTGAGTCAGCATAACATCCTGTATTTACACTATTTTTCTATAATGGTCCGATTTTGTTCCACAACGGCTTGATGTTACCATTGTGTATAGCGTAATCTACCTAAGGGGATTAATTGCTGCATATTCTTATATTTTGTGTTTTTGCAATATGACATAATGCAAGTGAATACTTTCCAAAACTATGAATTTGGAGGTGGTGGAAGCGGGAAAGGCAATAACAATTTGGCCAATGGTCACTCGTCGTTACCGACATTTCTGATTTCAAACGGGTCTATCCATCTGAGGCAAGGGTCTCCCAAGTTATGTTTTTGTTCGTATTCCGCAGTTGATGCTTTTGGATTTTTTTAAGCAAAGCTGTATGTGAAATATTAAGGTGTTTTGCTGCCATGCGGATACTTGATGTGCGGTTAAGAGCTTCAAGCAATATTTGTATTTCATAATTGTTTAGCATTTCTTTCAGAGTGGAATTATTTTTTACTGGTGGCATAGATCGGCATTGATTTCCACAGCTCAGAGGTTTTGCGTTGAGGTGTATAGCCCCAGCTTTTATTTCACTTGAATCGCTGAGAATTGATGCGCGCTCTATAACATTCTGCAGTTCTCTCACATTTCCAGGCCAGCTGTAGTTGCTAAGTTTTTCCAACGCTTCCTGCTGAATTGTCTGGTCTTCTTTTTGCAATTTCCTATTAAATCGCTGGAGAAAAGTGCCGACCAAGAGAGGAATGTCTGACAATCTTTCCCGTAAAGGAGGGATTTGGATGGTTAATACATTGATTCGGTAAAACAAGTCCTCCCGGAAGTCGCCAGCCACAACCATCTCGCTCAATTTTTTGTTGGTTGCGGTAATGACCCTGGCGTTGACAGGAATCTCTTCAACTCCGCCGATCCTGCGGACAAAACCGTCCTGGAGCACTCGCAATATTTTTGCCTGTGGCCCGGGAGGCATGTCGCCTATTTCATCCAGAAAAATGGTCCCATTTATAGCCGCTTCAAATAATCCCGGCTTCCCTTTTTTCTTGGCTCCGGTAAAGGCTCCGTCGACATGCCCGAACAATTCACTTTCAATGAGCGCTTCAGGAAGCGCGGCGCAATTTATCGGAATAAAAGGACCAGTCCTGCCGCTTTCAAAGTGGATAGCTCTGGCGAAAAGCTCTTTTCCGGTTCCGCTTTCTCCGGTTATTGAAACGATGGCGTCCAGTCCTGAAATCTTCTTGGCAAAGGTGATGAGGCTTCTGACGGATTTGTCTCTGCCTATGAAATCATCAAAGTTAATCTCAATGGGAGTCATAACGGCATCGACCATTGCCTTAACTTCCTTGAGATCCTTCATCAGGAGGACTGCCCCTACAAATTTCCCCTGGGAGTCGTGAATAGGATTTGCGGACCCGTAGAATTCAACTCTGCCAGTGCTGGTAACAGCTGATTTTCTCCTGCTGACGGGGATTCTTTTTTTTATGCACTCCAAAAGAATATTATTCTTGGGGCTGATTTCTCTCACATGAATGTTAACCAGATTTTCGTATGATTGGTTCAGAAGTCGGCAGGCTACGCTATTAGCTGCGTTGACTATTCCTCTGGAATCAACCGACATAATCCCTTCGCTCACCCCGTCAAAAAGAATGCGGAACCATCGTTCTCGCTTCTCTTGCGGTAGTCTTTTCAGTTCAGCTTGACTTTCAATACCAGGCAATGTTGAAAAAAGATCTATTAATTGTTTTGCATTTATATTGCCATTTAAATTTTCTATTTCTACTGATACCTCTGCGAATCCATCATTTTGCTCAACCTCCATACATCTGATGTTCAATTCATATTGCAGCATAAGATTTGTAATATCGAAAACAATACCGATTCTGTCTTTAAAAATCAGCTGAATTTTTTTGCTTGAAACCATGTTGATTTCCTTGTCGTACAGGACATGAGTCGCTTCTGTTACTTGATAATTATAAATTTATTCCGCAAATAATACAGCAAAATGCAACAGATTCAACACAAAATAAAATTATACATTATGAATAGCAATATTTTTTATGCGTTTATTTTTAATGATATACGCCTTCATTCCCCTGCTGACTTGTCTGCATATGTAAACCTTAAAAAATTATGTTTTATATTATGCAGGAACTACGTCGAATATAGTGTAAATATAAATACTCTTTTTGAAGCGCCATTTGTTTGGGAAGAGCAAATAATGCACCAAGCCGACAAAAATGGGGCCTGTTGTAGAAATGTTTGTATATAAAAATATTAATATTTTCAGGGTGTTAAAACTTACATTTCGCATGGATAAAAAATAATTTTTGCATTATCCTCAAAATGCATTGTTAAAACAGTCAAGTAGCCCGGAACTGCCACCAGCGGCCATGGAGGGTATTGTACACCTCACTGGGAATTTCTAAAAGTGAACAAACCTGCTCATGCAGAGAGTTGAGACCTTTTACCGCTGATTGAATGCAAATTCCGTTTTTGTTTATTTTTGAGTAATGGATATTTCGAAAGTAGTAACGGATGTTGCTCCAGGTCGGCTTTTTTGTATTCATTTTCTGAGGTAAAATTGGAAGCTGTTCTATCTCCTCTTTGGCCATGTTCATGCGGATTTTACGTTCGATAAGAGACACAATCATCAAGGCTATAAAATACAAAAAAAGCATGGCCTCGATCCGTTTTTCTTTCTTAAGAAAAACCGGGGCTACTTCCAAAACCGTCTTTTTGGTATACATGCGTTTTTCAAGAAAGGGTTGGTTTTTGTATCTTTTCAAAACATCGCCAGCCTCTAAGGAAGTGTTGGTAATCAGGGGGAAAATTCCATCAGTCCTCGACGCTTCTAAAAGGGCTTTTTCATTAAGCTTCCATTCAATACTATGAGAATATGCCCATTTATTTTTGTATTCGCTTTTCCTTCGAGAAGGACGGCCAGGTGACAATTTCACTCTGACTTGTTTACGTTCGGTGATAATTTTTACATCAATAAAGTCTTGGACACTTTTGCAAATGCTATCAACTGCTGTTTTAATTTCCTTCTTGGTTTTTAGATGATACGCGTTTAGCTTGGGTACTAACTCCTCCAATTGTGAAACAGCTTTATCTATCTTCTTTTGCCGGCGACCTTTGTCATCGTCTTGTTTTGCGCTGCTATGTACAAAAATAATGCGGTAACCTTTTTGCGTTGGTTCTGCCTCATAGGTTTTGTAGGTGTTGAGCTTATTTTTTTTGCGTGAACTTTCGGTAACAAAAACATGTTTCCATTCAGCATCATTTTTTTTCAAAGTAAGCGGTGTATTAACCGCACCTTTTTAAGCCTGGCGGAGTGTTGTATAGTTGGATTCCAGCAAATGTTTATCCACGTTTTGTGGCATCAAGGCTTTAAATTCATCTTCTGTCATGGCTTCCGGTAAATTCTCAAAGAGAAACCTGAGGTACCAGTAAGGTTCAAGTCCATTGGCCTTGGCTGTTTCGATCAGGCTGTAAATGCAGGCACTGGCAACGGCGCCCGCAGGTGTACACGAAAACAACCAATTTTTTCTACCCACCACAAAGGGCCTTATGGCATTTTCGACTACATTATTATCCGGCATTACCAGACCACTTGCCGTATACAGGACCAACCGATGCCATTGATTAAGGGTGTAGTTAATGGCCTTACCAAGAAGACTTTTGGGCGGCACCCTCTCAACTTGAGCATCCAACCATTTTTTAAATTCATCAAGGATGGGCAAGGATTGCTCCTGCCTTTTCCGGTAAAGTCCCTCAGCAGACAAGCCAAGTTCGTTGGCCTCTTTCTCTATTTTGTATAATTTGCGGATGTACTTCAGGGCTTTGCCAGCGGTTCCCGTTGGGTTACCAGTTTTATTTCCTGCAGCTTTGACCACAGCCATGAACTTTCGACGTGCGTGTGCCCAGCACGCAATATGAATGATTTCCACAATATGATCAAGAAAGTCATAGCCGGCATAGCCATCCGTCTGGACAATACCTTGATAACCGTTCAAAAAATTCCGGGCAACATCCCCGGATCGAGTTGCGTGATACTGGAACAGAATAATGGGATTGTCCGGTGTCCCTCCTTTGAACACCCACATATAACATTTTGACCGTTTCGGTTCTTTGAGAACTTGGACTGTTGTTTCATCAATATTTATCACTGGGCCTTTAAGAATTTCACCCTTCATATATTCCAGCAGGATCTCACAGGCCTGGGCCACTTTCATAGCCCAATTGCACATATTGGATCTGTGAATGTCTACTCCAATTCGGTGAAACTGTTTTTCCTGTCGGTAGAAGGGTAAAGCATCTGCAAATTTGGCTGTCAGGATATGGGCCAAAAGTCCTGGGGTTGCAATGCTCTTGGGAATCATTTGTTCCGGCATTCTGGCGATGGACACTGTTGGTCCATCATCGTCAACACCTTCGCAGTTTTTACAGGCGTATTTATAGCGGATGTTTCTGATTACTCTCATTTGTGCCGGAATAATTTCAAGCTGTTCAGATTCTTCTTTGCCGCAACGGGATTTCATGCAGCCACAGGCACATATTTTTTCTTCCTCGGTCAGATCGTGGATCACTTCAACCCGTGGAAGATTTTCAGGCAAAGGCCTACGCCCTGGCTTCTTTCGATTATGGGCAGGCACGCTGATTTCTTCGGGTTCGTCCAATATGGGAGTATCCGGCTTAAAAGTATCGAAAAGGGATAGTTGCCCGTCATCCTTATGGATTTTTTCTGTCTTTTTACCAAAAAGTTGGTCCCGAAGGCTTTTAATCTGTTCGTTGAGAATTTTGATTTCGGCTTTATAATTGTGCTCTCTATCTGAAAAATCACTGACAAAAGAAACCATCATTTCTTTTAATTTCTCAACGTCATTTATGTTCGCAAAAGCCTCTTTGTTCATGCGTTGTATATACCATAACCACGCGGTTTTTACCAGTTTTTATGATCAAAAAACAGCCGAATATTTTAATGATTTATGCGCTTTTTCCTGACGAATGGAAAGTCCGTCAATCAGCCAGGAAAGCTCTTTTGCTCCGATGGTCAAAATCTCCTCTTTTGACTTGGGCCATTGAAAATAATCCTTTTCCAAGCGCTTGTGCCAAAGACAGAATCCATTGCGATCCCAATACAGGATTTTCAATATATTCCGTTTCCGATTACAGAATACAAACATGTGTCCTGAAAATGGATCCAAATTTAACTTTTCGCTCACAAGTATGGATAGTCCATCAATGGCCTTGCGCATATCAGTGCTTCCAAGTGCTATATGAATTTTTAAATTCTGGGTGGGAGAAAACATCAGCACCGCCTTAATACTTGAAGCACCTGGGCCAGGGTTGTTTGGGAAAATCCATCCGGTATTTCGATCTGGAATCCGTTATCTGTATTCAACGTTAAGCCTTTTTGTCCAGAAAGACTTAGCGCCTGGTTAATCTGCGTTGAAGGGACCTGAACGAATTCTGGGACAAGTGCCTGGCTTTTGAATTTCATTTTCCAGTATGTAAATTGATTGGGTCTTAAATCATTTTGCCTGCAATATGCATTTTGGGACATACCCGATTCAGACCATTGTTTAATGTGGTACTTCCAGAACTGGGTTAGTTTTTGGTTTTTCTTCTCTGTTTCTGACATATGATGGGCCCCCGTTAATTAAAAGTTGGCTCATCTTCTCATGTCATTCTAATGATTTGTAGATGGGGTTCTTTAAACGCTTACTTTTCAAATACTGGTAAAATAGTTTCACCTCTTTACGGCCCTTTGGGACAATAGTGATGAATAACCCGCCGTTTTTGTCGATGTGATCCAAGTTGTCCTGGCCGCAAAGCTTACAGTCGGCTACGTAAATAAACTGTTCCTTACCCAATAGTGCGCGTAGGCCATTCCAGTTTGGAATATGGGTGACATCGTCGCAAGTGTTGCCATCAAAAAGTTCATAACTTAACGGCACATGGCCGTCGGAAGTGATATTCAGGCCAAATACGACCTGTTTGCAATCAGGTCTGAAATCTTTGTTGTGGCCGTGTTTGAGTTTGACGGCCTGAGGATCGGGGTTGTCATATTTACCGATGAAGGTCACTGTGGTGCTGTCATTGTGGACTTCATCGGTCAGCAGATCATGGGTCGCAATTGCGTTAGCCGAGGCCTCTGTCATAAGCGAATGGCGGTCTGCCTCGAAAAGGGCAGAAAGGGATCTGGCTAACCGGTCATCATTGAACAGCTTTGCTTCAACCGGTTCTGCAGCAAGATCGTCGGAGTACTTGGCCAACCAATCCTGAATTTTATATAATGGCTTATTTTCACAAATGATATTTGCCGTAAGGACACATAGGCTTTCTGCATGTTCAGCCAGGCTGTTAGGTGCCCCGGGGACATACTTGGTAAAAAGATTGAACAGATGAAGTTCATCCATATAATGCTTGACCATTGGCAGAACATCAACCTGGTTGAACTGTGCTTCAAATTGTTCCATAACACCCCCTCTTGTTGAGTTTAAGGGAGTTATAAAACAATTTAGAGTGAAAGTCTAGATTTTTTATATCTTATTGATATTACAATGCATTATTGGTCGTTCTTAAAATATTGATAATTATTTTTACCCATGCGAAATGTAAGCTAAAACTCAATCTAAACAGACAACTTCACGCAAAAGCGTAACTCGTTTAAACTAGGAGAAGCAAACAGGGAAAGTGGCACGCTTTGGTTCCACTCGCAATCCTTCTGTTTAACATTTGGTTTTGCTAACCTAAAATTGACCCCTTTGAGGGCCAAATGACAACCTAAAATTGACCCCCCACTTTGCATCAGTACTCTGGTATTGAATGGAGATTTTTAACCCATTACCGGAGACGAAAAGGAGAATGCTTAAAGTGGATCAGTATGATTACATCCGAACAGCTCACCGTGTTTATGGAAAGGCCATTAAAGAGCTTGCCAGAGAAACCGGCCATTCAAAAAACACCATAAAAAAAATTTTAAAGCAGGAATACATTGGCTACAAGCAACGATCTAAACAGCCATATCCCGTTCTTGGTCCTTATATCCAGGAGATAGACCGCTGGCTTGGCGATGACAAGGACAAGCCATACAAACAGCGACATACAGCAACCCGGATATACCATCGTCTGAAATCGGAACTCGAGTATTCCGGTGGAGAGACGACGGTTCGCCGTTATGTGCGTGAGGCAAAGCTGAGGCTGGGTTTAACGAATCAGCAGGCATTTATCCCATCAGATCCGACGACTGCCCAGGAAGCCGAGGTAGACTGGGGAAACTGTCAGGCAGTTATTGCCGGCGAACCCGTGAAGCTGAAATTATTTTGCATACGTTCAAAATGTTCGGGCAAACACTTTGTTCGCTGTTATCCCTGTGAAAGGCAGCAAGCTTTATTTGACGCTCATATCCAGGCCTTTTCATTTTTTGGAGGCGTGTTCCCAGTTCTTATCTATGACAATCTGACAACAGTCGTACAAAAGGTATTTAAAGGAAAAAAACGTCATCTTCAGGAATCTTATAATCGGTTCAAGGCCTATTACAACTTCGATCCAAGGTTTTGCAATCCCGGCCAGGGCCATGAAAAAGGTGGGATTGAAGGCCTGGTCGGCTACGCTCGAAGAAATTATATGGTTCCTATCCCACATGCTGACAGCCTGGACGAATTGAACACGCGCCTCCTCGATGATTGCATGGCCTATGGAGAGCATCGCATCGCCGGTCAAACACAAAGCGTCAATGAATTGTTTGAATCAGAAAAGCAGGTATTGCTGCCATTGCCGACAACATCGTTCAGTAACGTTGAGACGTTCATGGTCAGGGTAAACAAATATGCCACCGTTATTATTGACAAGAACCGGTATTCTGTCCCGACGCGCTATGCTTACATGAGAGTGCAGGCGATAGTAGAGATAGACCAGGTGATCATTTATTGGAGCGGCAGAAAAATAAGCACCCATCATCGGTTATATGGAAATAATAAGTGGAGTTTAAAACCGGAACATTATCTGGAGTTGATTCGTCAGCGTCCACAATCATTTGATACCGCCCGGCCAATTTTACAATGGCGTGATCAATGGCCGGATTGCCTGGAAAAGTTATTAGAACATTTTCGCCGGAAAAACGGTGTAACCAAAGGTACCCGGGAATTTGTCACCGTGCTGATGCTGTACGAAAAATATGCTGTCGACAAGATCGAAGCAGCCGTAAAGGAAGCACTGAAAAGCAATGTCGGCTGCAGCAATGCTCTCAAGCAGATTTTACACAGTCAAAACATCTCTATGGAGTCCCAATTTGATCCTTTGTCGAACTGGGAGACACTGCCCCCTGCTGACATCTCGGCATACGAACAGCTTGGAGGTATCTTATGAACCCAGCAGTCCAGGCAGTCCTCACACAGCACTTAAAAACGCTGAAGCTCTCGACGATGGAAAAAGAGTTGGAAGGTCAGATCCGGCAGGCGCATGAGGCGGCCTGCGGCTACGATGAGTTTTTATTGAATCTTGTTGAAGCGGAAGTTCAAATACGGCAGGAAAACGGTCGCAAGCGACGTCTCAAGGAAGCCAGGTTCCCGATGCAGAAACCGCTTGAAACATTTGATTTTGAGGCTGCCCCTGATTTGGACGCCCGGTTGATCAAAGAACTTTCAACAGGGACATTCATTAAAGAAGCCCGGAATATAATTTTGATAGGTAAAAGCGGAGCCGGTAAAACCCATCTGGCAACCAGCATCGGGATGGAAGCCTGCCGGTATGGACATCGAGTTCGTTTTATTACTGGTTGTGGGCTTGCAAACGAACTGACGGAGGCCAGGGAACAACAGGCTCTGGGTAGAATGATAAAACG
This sequence comes from uncultured Desulfobacter sp., assembly GCF_963664415.1. NCBI lineage: Bacteria > Pseudomonadati > Thermodesulfobacteriota > Desulfobacteria > Desulfobacterales > Desulfobacteraceae > Desulfobacter > uncultured Desulfobacter sp. Next base: position 1,099,121 of record NZ_OY761445.1, read on the forward strand.
ATATGCCGGTTATGGGCTGTTGATTCTTGATGAATTGGGGTACGTCCCGTTCAGTAAAATCGGCGCTGAATTATTGTTCCAAGTCCTTACCGAGCGCCATGAAAGACGTTCGATCATCATCACTACCAATCTTGGTTTTGGTGATTGGACGCAGGTGTTTGGCGATGCAAATCTTACCGCTGCTCTGCTGGATCGTGTCACTCACCGGGCTCACATTATTCAATGTAACTGGGACAGTTATCGACTTAAACAGACTTTAAAATCGAGAGGATAAAGAATGAAAGAACTGGATGTATATAATCCCCTGAAAGGTCGAAATGAAACGATAAGGATCGAGATCTCCGAAGACTGTACGACCTATTTTGAAGAGGCGGAGAAGAATGATGATATCCTGAGCATTACAGACACAGATGCCGGTTTGTTAATACAAGAGTGTGGGTGCACAAAACCGATTCTCATAGCTGTAGAATCACGGGAATCAATTAATTACAGCCAAAAAGGAGCGTTGAAGGCAATAGCCGACTACTGCGTTGGGTAGCCCGTCCGGCCAGGGCCAGGGGATCGGCCCGGCGCCGGGCCGATCCCCTGGCCCTGGCCGTTACCCAAACCGGAACTATATAAAAAGCGATAAGAGAATGATTTTAACAACAGGGGGGGTCAAAATTGGGTTGTCGAGAGGGGTCAATTTTGTGTTGCAATTCCGAAACATTCTATAAAATTTGATTTTTCACGGAAAGATTTGTTCCAATGGAAAGATTTGTTACCACAATTTTCGAAACTAAAACCGGGTAAGCGACCAGCTTTATACAGGGCAAAGAACATCTGGCACAAATTTTAAAAAGTACAACCTATGGTACGTTGGAATAGTGTGAGCCCAGTACCTGGCAACCAGGTATGATCCTAAATAAAAGGTTTAACCAGGTGGCAATTCAGTAACCCTGAAATATTGGGGCCTACCAGGTATGACAGAGTATTTTTTTTCAATGGGTTTGTAGCCTTCGACTTTAATGACGAATTTGTAGTCCCCGGCAGGCAGTCCAAAGAAAGAAAAACAATTATTAAAGCATCCATCTTTACGTACAACAAGGGAACCAAGACCATAACCAATCGCTGGTACCGTGGTGGATGTCAGAACTTTATGGATGCCATCGCCTTCCAGTGTAATTGATTGAATATGAATTTTCGTATCGATTGATCGGTATCTATAATCCGGTCTCCCTGCAAATTTATCTTCAGGTTTGAGTGCAGTTGTCAAACATCCGCGAATCACCCCATCAGGTTTAAAGACGAAGTTCAATTCTTTTGTTTTATTGCTTTCTATAGAGACCGTGACGGATTTTTTTTCAGTTTTTGCGGCCATTGTGACCATGCTTGTCACATATTCTCCGACAGGAATAGGCCCAATGATTTTACCATTGGTACCATTGTTAAAGAAGGTAACGGCTTCCTCATCCTTTTTACCATTACGATAAAGTAGGAGAGCTGGCTTGGGCCTCACTCCCTTATAATCATAGTCATATGTGAAATGAACATCAAGGTACCCCCCGACTTGTTCAAGAGATGTACTATTATTCTCATAAAATGTATTAAGGATGAAGTTGAATTGATCTGCCACTCTCTCGCTGAGAAGTAGGCTTACATGGTCCTCATTAAAGGCATAACTCATGCCTGCCTCGGCTTGTGGTCTGTAGTCCAGAAGACTGGATAGGGTAATGGTTCCGTCATTGTTCGATCGTAAAGGATTGCGACTTCCTCTGTATCCGTAAAGCAAATAAAACGTTACGGATTCGGGTAATTTCTTTCTGTATAATGATTTGATAAAATCGCCGTCCGGTTGCATGTCGTACCAGCTTGGAATGACTACCGGGGATTGCTTGACGCCGTATTCAGCCATACGATCACCGCCCCATGGGGTTGCCATTGAAACAAAAAGTGTTACATAGGGAAATTGTGGAAAATAATTTACAATAAAAGATCTTGCGACCAGCCCGCCCATACTGTGGGCAGTAAAAATAATTTTATTAAATTGGTATTTAGCTTGAAGGTTGGATAGTTTCCAGAGTAGCAGGTATGCTATGCTATCTATGCGGAGTCCGGTTGGATAATAAAAGAACCAAGGCTGAAAGCGGGACCTATCGATGTGATTAACAAGATACTGCCATCCTTTGGGCGTTCCGGTTGCACCGTGTATAAAAAGAATCGGAATTTTATCAGGATCATATTCTTCAAGAAAATAGATGGTTCCGCCAAATTGATTAAAAAACGATCCCGGCTCCCAAAAACCTTTTTTCCCATTCTCCTCAACAAAGCGTTCATCGTCTAAATCCGTTATAATTCCCGCCTGCCGACTATAGAGTTTTTGAGTCTTTACCGATGAGATTATTTTTCCATGGGGTATTTCTATATTTTGATTCTTTTCTGGAATGATGATATCAATATCAAAAACAACACCAACGGCAGGAGCTCGGACTAAAGTTGGGTTGCCATATTGACCGGCAGGTTCATCCGCATCATAAATAAGGTTACTGTTTTGATCCCGATACGCAAAAATGTAATAATTACCTTGATGAACGCCAAGCTCATACTCACCGGAATCGTGCAAAACCGTATAGTTTACGACTTTCATTTCATCTTCTACTGAGCAGGCAGCGACAATGATCGGTCCGTTCCCCAAACATTTTGCATTAATGTGCCCGACAATAGCAGTGTATTCCTGAAATCTATTCGTGTCTTTTTTCAATTTAATAAGCGAGCAGCCCGTTGCGATAAAACATATTATAAAAAGACTAATATTCACTATTTGAAAAGTAGCCGGGATGACCGCCTTCAAGTTATTTATGTTAGATTTTAATGACTTCAATTTTAACGCCTCCAAATAACGTAGGACAGAATCTTTTCAAAATTTATGTTCAATTGCATCTTATCCGAGAGAATTGCCTCAAAGGCAAGCACGACAGTTCTCGTTTTGAATTTCATTATTCAAGTTGAGTTAATATAACCAATTTTTATATTCGGGTGTAGCATCTTTCATATCTTCATAAAGCCAGACAACCCTGTCTGCATACCAAAGCTTGCTTATCATCATTACAATACCTCCAAGAATTGTGAGCCATAAATGCAGCACAACCAACCCATAAATAAACAAGATCAAACCGATAGTACCAATAGCAGTGATTATGTTTGGTAAAAAGATGTGATGTTTTGGGATAGGGGTCTCTTTACGATTCATTCTGACCCATTCGCCAAGAACTACTTTGGATGCCCAATTATTCGTACTTTTTGGCTCTGGGAAAATTCGGGGATTGATCCATAGCCATATAATTACAATAATTATAGGTGATAGCGACCACCAGCCGAGCCAAACCCTACTCCAGAACGATAGCCCCAAAAGCGGTATGGTGGATATACGAGTTAAAACACTCCAAGGATTTGTATGGCGACGGCGCTCTTTTTCGCCCATTCCAAATAATTGCGCCAATTTTTTTTCTATCGTCATATTGAATTAATCTCTTCTATCATTTTTTAATAATGTCTTAGCATAACAAGTGAGTCTGTAATTTTTTTTCTGTTAAAGCCATAGGTTGTAATACTATCTCGTTAGAAAAAAATACAACAGGATATGAATAGACAAAGTCAACACTTTAACGTCGCAAATGGAGCGCAGCGGAATTTGCACCCGCGTTAATTTGTCTTGTTAGGAGTGAGAAATAGTTGTTTGGGAGCCAATAGCGCAATAAAGATTCCCATAGCAGGATAACTAATCCATTTTTCAAGACTCTGAACCAATACAATATCGAAAGGGTTGCCAGTTACAATACTCATGATCGGCATACGTAACAGGTTATCGCCCACACATAGTAGCAACATACCGAATATAACGCCTTTGAATATTTTATTTCGGCCCGGCAACTTATCTTGTATCAGGATATAAACGAAAACTTTTCCGAATGCTGGTATTAAAGCTGTAAGTGATGCTATGGCAACCACCCAGTTCGGATATGGCTGCATGATTACATCATTAAGGCGCCCTCCTTCTGCCGCATTTTGTACATATTCAATTGCAATCCCTTGTCCATATAGAACATGGATTAAAAAACCTATCGCAGTCGCAAGAATTGTTGCAGCTACGATTCTTGTCCAATTCATTTTGACTCCTAACGGCTTGAAATTAAAATCAAAAGGCCGCCCAAGGGTTTTTGATTGCTCTCCTTTGGGTTGTTAAGTTCGATTGCGTTCATTGTGATTTGCCTATAAACTTTATGATCAAGTTGTCGATTTCCTGCGTCTGTGCCATGATCAGGTCATGACCTGCATGTGCAATCAGTTTGGTTTGAATCTTCGGATTCTCTCTGTTTAGACGTTCAAGGACTTCGCGAGGTGGGTAGATCTTTTCATTCTCACCGACCATAAACAAAGTGGGTATATTAATGCTTTGCAATTCTTCATCAGTCAATACAGTAGGATTGACCATTCGTTTTGCTGTAAAGCTGCGAACAGCCATATAAGCTTCGTTCACATGCTCGTCAACCAAAACAACTCCTTTCTTTCCGGAATTCACAGTGTCTTGCGCCAGCCAATGAACGAAATTTTTTGTAAAGTACTTGAATGGCAGTGCGACCAGAACTGCTCTTGCAATCCATCCAGGCGATAGCGGGGCAACAGTACCGACCGGTGCCAACAAAATAATTTTATTGAGTCGATCAGGAAACCTTAACGCATATTGAGTCGTAATCCACCCTCCATATGACAAGCCAACCATATTGATCTGATTATGAAACCCCAGCGCGTTGCAGAGTTCATTGAGCCAATTGACATAGTCATCGGCACCTGTCATGGGCTTATAAGGAATACTGCGGCCGTTATCGTAGACATTGTCGACTGCATAGACCCTGAAATGCCGGGATAAAGCTCCAACATTAGATATCCATTGGAGTGAATTGCCACTGATACCGTGCATGAGGACCAGCGATGGAGCAGACTCTGGTCCGCTGATGCGTACAAATGTTTTACCGTAAGATGTCTCTACCATTTTTGTAGTTGATTCTACAGGCCATTTTTTTGCCCTCTCATCATAAAATTTTAGATAGGTCTCTTTTGCTTGTTCAGATGTGAAGGGATGATAGGGGGAGGAAAAGTCCATCTGTTTGGGAGAGATCCAAACCCCAAAGCCAATAATGCTGATCAATAGGATCAGGATGGTTAGACCGGTTCGCAAAAGTATTTTTTTAAATATAGATTTTTCTTTCAATATAATTCCTTTTCTTAGCACCTGATGGCTGAGCTAACGCGCGACTTTGCCTTAACAATGAGAGCTCGCCTCTTTAGTTATATAGGCAATCCGTCGAGTTCAGCGATTGGCAATACGCTTTACCATCTACTTAAATTTTAGCCCTTTCATGCTTTGTTTGACGTCAGTGTCTCCTTCTGCAATAAGGCAAAAAAAGTTCATCTTACGTTTTTGTACTCCTGTGTTCTCTCCCATCCGCATTTTCCCCGGCACGTCCTAATGTCTCAAGTTGTTCTTCAATCATCTTGATTCGTTTCATAAGTTCTGGGAGTTTTGATAACGTTGAAATCTCTCTCCAGGCTACTCTTCTGTCTTTCGCCGGTGTTCCAAAGACAATGTGATTTTCTTTAATATCGTTTAGAACGCCTGAACGAGCAAGTATGATGGCATTGTTGCCAATATTGACATGATCAGCGACTCCAGAATTACCTGCCAATGTGGCATTATCACCTATGGTACATGATCCTGAGATTCCAGTTTGTCCGCAGATGATGACATTTTTTCCAACGTGGTCATTGTGCCCGATCTGAACAAGATTATCAATTTTCGTTCCAGCTTTGATGTATGTATTTCCGTATGCACCCCTATCAATGCAAGTGTTTGAGCCAATTTCGACATTGTCTTCAATAACAACAGCACCAATCTGGGGCATTTTGATGAGCAGATCATGTCGTCTTTTATAACCAAAACCCTCAGCGCCAATGATGGCTCCGGAATGAACAATGACATGATCGCCAATGCACACATCATCATAGATGACGGCATAGGGATAGATTGCACAGTGTTTTCCGATAGTGACATTTCTTCCAATATAGGCGCCGCTTCGTATGTCCGTATTGTCCCCAATTGATGATCCTTCTTCAATCACCGTAAACGGGCCGATAGACACATTGTTTCCTAACCTTACACTATCACCAATATTTGCGTTGGGATCAATGCCTTTTGGCCGAGAATGTTTTGGATGCAGTAATTTTGTAATATCAATAAAAACGATTTCTGGATCTTTACAGACGAACAACGACATGGCAGAGGAACTCGCCTAGATTTGCATGTCTTCACCAATGACACAGGCGGAAGCCTCACAGGTCGCCAAATATTTTGTATACCGTTTATCAGTAAACTGTGTTATTTGATGGCGCTTCGCATTCGTAACACTTGCCACTGAGGTAATGATTTCTTCAGGATTTCCCCCAACAATTTTTGCATTAAATTTTCTTGACAGTTTTTCGATGGTATATTGCATTTAGCATCTTGCCCTTAAACTGGTTAAAAATTGAGATGATATTCAGCTCTTGGTTTCTTATATCCAAACGACATGATACTGACAATCCCAAATTGAATGTGCTAACCTATGAAAACGTTCCATTTTGAAATCTCCTTCTCTGAGTAGTTGGCGCTCTCATTGTAGGAGACTCGGCACTAATCTCTGGCATAGCCATTGTTCATACCATCGGCATGCCGATGGTTTATTCCTGCGATTAGCTAAGAAAATTTAAAAGGGCATTTTTGATAAATTAGGATCAGGCAGCGGGTTCAAAGACCTTGATCATTTTTTCAATCTGACATCTTGGTTGTCACGTTGGATCGCAAGCCATCCATTCCTCTGGGGTCCGGGCCTCTCCGCCTTTGATGGTCCACAACAATGATTCCAGGGCCGAAGGGTCTTTCAGCGGGTCCTTTTCGACAACGACCATATCTCCGTATTTTCCCTTTTCAAGGGTACCGATCCTGTCCGTTTTCCCCATCATTTCCGCAGGAACTCGCGTAGCCGAGGCAATTACGTCCATGGGCGGGATCCCGATATTGTAAAGCAATTCCATTTCCCGGATCATACTGGTACCATGGAAGAAATTGGGGAATACAGGCCAGCTTGAGGCGTCCGTGCCGGCCACGATGGGGATACCGGCCTCATGGAGGGTCAGGATTGCCCGGGAAGCGCTTTCCAGGCAGGCTTTGATTGATTTTTCGATGTTTATAAGTTTGGGAAGGGCTCGAATGAAAAAGGAAGGCAACCATTTGGGAGATGAAAGTTTAAAAAAACGGTCATAGTAATCTTCCCAGACCCGGTCATCCCTTGCTGTTTCCAAAAGTTCCCGGGGGACCCGCAAATTTAAGTACGGGTTGTCCAGCCGTTCCCGTTGAAACTGCACCAGCATCTGGTCAAAGGTACAGGATAAAGTTGTGGTCACGTAGGTCCCAAGTTCCTTCATGCGGCGGATAAACCGGTCCGTGGGCTGTGTGAACATAAACCCGGAATGGACAAAACAGTGAACACCCATATCAAGCCCTGTTTTTTGTTCTTTCTTTTTATAGGCATGGGCATATAAAGGCAGGTTTCTTTTCCGGGATTCATCAGAAATGATATCCCGGACTTTCTTTGAAAGCAGGGGCCAGATATTGGCTTTGCCAAATCCGGTTTCAAGCATAACTTTCACCCCGATGACCCTGTCCGTTCCCTCATATTCCCGGAATAATTCTACCACATCCGTCCTGTCTTTTGCGGGCCGCCAATGGGGTCCCCAATAGGCGGTCAGCATGCCATTGTCCAGATATCCGTTGGGGGGATAAAACGCCGGAGCCAATGCAAAAATTCTGGGGCCTGCGCCGCCGGATTCCAGGTATTGCGTAAATTCACGCAGCATCGGGCCTGCGATGGCATTGTCCAGCACGGTGGTAACCCCGCAGGCCAGGTATGACCGAAGCTGGTGATACCGATATTTTTGAAGCCGTGATTCATCGTCTTTTCTAAACACGGATCCGGGGACGCTTTGCAGGTGCACGTGGGCATCGATCAGGCCGGGCATCACGGTTGCGCCTTTTACATCCAGCACCTTTTCATGATCCGGTGGGGTCAGGTTGCCGATCTGCCTGATCCTGCCCTCATGGATGTATATGGATTTTAGATCCTTGTATGCATTGCCCAGGCCGTCGATCAGCCGGGCATTTATAACCCAGAGTGTATGTGTTATTTTTTTCAATTCCTTGGCCTCCTGACAAAATAGCGGTTTAAATTAATCGCCTCTATTATATCCTTGCTGGATAAACCGGGAATAAATTGAAAAGTTAAAATGATATGTGGGTCAGGAATTTCAATGTTTATCCGCCTTCTGAACGGCCAGGCACTCATGGAACAGGCGGATCGTCTCGGGTTCCGGGGGGCAGTCCAGGAATTCAAACACTTTTTGCTGGCAGGTTTCAAATGTTTTTTTCACCAGAGAACGGTTCCCGGCCGCGGCATAAAGCTGCATGAGCTTTTGATAGACCGTTTCAATACTGTCATCCGTTTCAAGATATTTCTGCGCGTAGTATATTCCTTTTTCACTCCTGTTCGACAGCCGTAGGTATACGAAATCCGGAAAGCCCTATCAATAAAGAGATACAGCTATCCCTCTAACAGGAGTTTCGGAGATAAACCGTTCGGAATCGTCGAATCCCTTTATTGACAAGCGTTTTCGACCCTGTCTCTTGTAGTACCCCTCAAGTCACACAACCTTTCTATGCTCAAAACCCTATCAAATCAGTCTTTCTATTGTTTTTTTCTTGACATGTAAGACCCTACTAAATATTATGAATCATGGCACATTTCCATATCAAGAAGAAAAAAGGAAGACCCTACCTGTATGTCAGGGAGATCGCCCGGGTAAACGGTAAGCCCAAGGTTATTTCTCAAACCTATATTGGTTCACCGGATCGGGTAGCCAGTCTTGTAAAAGGCCAGTCTCAGGAAATAACCACTTTAAAGGCTGAAGAATTCGGTGCACTGTGGTTGGCCCAGCAAGCAGATAAAGACTTTGATCTTTGCTCTATGATTGATGAGATTATTCCACCGGCCGATCGGGAAAAAGGACCTTCAATAGGGGAATATTTCCTTTATTGTGTCTGGAATCGCATGATTGAGACCGTCAGTAAAAACAAATTATCGGATTGGTATAAGAGAACCGCGATCCAGCATATACGCCCTGTCGATCTAAACGAACTCTCATGCAAACGATACTGGGACAAGTGGGACCGAGTTGATGAAAAAACCTTAAACACGATCATATCGAAGTTCTTCAGACGATTATGGCAGGTCGAAAAGCCTTCGTCTGATTGTCTGTTATTTGATACCACTAATTATTATACCTTCATGGGAAGCCAAACTTTGTCGAAAATTGCGTGCAGAGGTAAAAACAAGGAAGGCAGGCATCATCTCAGACAGATCGGCCTCGGCCTTTTGGTTGCACGAGACACCAGACTCCCTTTATTTTATTCGATTTACCCAGGCAATATTCATGATAGCAAGCACTTTGAATCAATCATGGAAGAAATGTTTAGGGTGGCATGCGACCTGAACAATACCAAAGAGCGACTTACAATCGTTATTGACAAAGGAATGAATTCTGAAGGGAATTACACCTGGATTGACGAGCATTCCAGAGTCCATTTTATTACGACATATTCCACTTATTTTGCCCAGGAGCTTGCGGCTACCCCACTCGACCGGTTTGAAATTGCAGATACGGCCCGCAACAGAAGACTGATTGATGAAGAGCGCCGGGAAGAGTGTCAATTGGCATATCGAACTAAAAAAGAATACTGGGGCAAGGAGCGGAGCGTTATCATAACTTATAATCCCAGGACAGCCCGAAAGAAATCATACACCTTTGAGAGCAAGCTTGATACGATCCGACAGGAATTGCTTGCAATGAGAACGAAGGTTAAAGAAGGAGCAGCTCACTGGAAGAAAGCTGAGGACGTACAAGCCAGATATATCCGATTGTGTCAAAGGCTTCACATGGCCCCCGATTTATTTACTCTGAATTTTGAAACATCAGCAAACGGCTTGAATATGAGCTTCCGAAAAGATCCATATATAGTGAAACAAAAAAAGCTGATGTTCGGTAAAAATATTATCATCACAGATAATACGGACTGGGCGACAAAAGATATTATTGAAGCGAGTTTAGATCGATGGCAAGTTGAAGACCGCTTCCGTCTCAGTAAGAATGAAGACTTAGTAGGTGTGCAGCCGATCCGGCACTGGACTGACAGCAAAATTAAATGTCATTTATTTACATGTGTGGCCGCCATGGCTTACCTGCGTCGAATTGAATTAAAACTAAAGAGCGCCGGAATTGAACGGACAGCAGAGAACGTCATGGATGATATGAAGCATCTACATTCTATTCTGACTTTGCCGAAAGGGGCAAGAAAACCGACCAGGCGCCTTGAGACGCCGAGTAAGACCCAGGCCGAAGTCCTATCGGCCTTTGGCCATCATATTAATGAAGGTGGGGTCTTACAACCTGTTACCTGAATTGCGCCCGCCAGGCAAGGCTTTCACCGGGCCATGCAGGTCTAACCACGAAACTCCTGTCTAAAATGGCGTAGTGCCTACATATTTTAAGTGTTTATCCTATGGACTTGATTTTCGCAGGAAGTTTTATGTTTAATTTTTTAAATAGGTTACGCTGATTTTGAGTGAGTTCTGTGTACTGTAGTACACGCCCATCTTTATGCAAAAATTCGCCTAAATGGAGCCGTTCCAGCTCGGCGCGGACCCTGGGCCAGCTCAAGCCGGTCTCCAGCTCGGTAATCCGCACCAGGAGCAGGGCCAGCCAGCACAGCAGGACATGAGAGCGGATGCGGTCGTCTTTGGTGTGGTAGACAGGCCGGAGGGACAGGGTGGACTTTAAAGTGCGGAACGCGCGCTCGACTTCCATGAGTTGTTTGTAGCCAAGGGCGATATCCTCAGCCGACAGGCTTTTGTCGCTTGTGCTCAAAAGATATTTGCCGTCCAGCTTTTCCGCCTGCTTAATCTTAGCCTTATCCACCGTCAGCTTGCCTGACTTCAGTTCCTTGAGGTATCTGCCCATGGACCGGTGTGCCAGGAGAGCATATTTGGATTTGAGATATGCTTTGCCGGACCGTTTGTTCAGTGCCGCCAGCTCCGTTTCGATCCGCTCCAGGTTCCTTGCCCTGACATGTTTGTCGTGTTCAGCCTGTTCTGGGTTGTAAGCGATGACGAACCGGCGCCTGCCGCTGCCCTCACCGACAAAGACCTCTTTGATATGGAGATTGTCGTTGACCTTTTTGAACCGCCCACCCCGGTTCAGGGCTTCTTCATTTACATTGGGGCCCCTCAACTTTTCACCAAGGATGTACTGTCCCCCGGCTCTTTGGAGGTTTTTTCGATTCTCTTCGCTGGTCATGCCACGGTCCATGGCCCAAATCACGTTGCCAAGCCGCCAGTCGTTCAAATCCTTTTGAACGGTATCGACGCACTTGGCGTCATTTTGGTTGCCCGGCAGAACCCAGCAACGGACCGGGATACCTTCCCGTGTCACGGCCAGGCCAATGGTGACTTGGGGCAGGTCATCTCTTTTGTGTTTAGATTTCCCAAAAGCAAGCAGCTCCGAGTCGTTGGTGTCTTCCATTTCAAAATAAGTGTTGGTAGTATCAAAGAAGATCAGGTCCACCGTGAGATTCAGCAGTTGAGCCGTTGTCCAGAACACCTTCTCTTGGATGGCCTCCGCATTCTTAAGCAGGAAGTCCATACTCCGGTAAAGGTGCTGAACCTTGATCGGCGCCTCAATGTCCAGATGAACATCCTTGGCTACCCACTCTTCGACGGCAAGTTTGGAAGACGGAGCCAGTGCCCTGTTGGCCACCATTGCAAAAATCGCATCCGAAATCGGCGCTTTGAACTCTGTGTGTTTCAATGCATTGGCAAGGCAGCGGTCAATCCCAATGCGTTCCCACAAGCCTTTGAGCAGCAGGGCTCCCCCTGCCGGCCTGCTGGATATGAACTTGAGCCCGGCGCTTTGGGCTTCAAGGTCCTGAATGTCTTCGGGGCTGATGAACCGGCTGAGGCTGCTGACTAAGCGCTTGAGGGCGGCTACGTCGAGTTGGTCCCGCCGCCCGAAGGAGTAGACGACCTCGGCTCGTGAATAGCCTTTTTCTGGATGACGAGTATTGTGGGCTAACTGAACATACTCGACCTCGGACCCATCTTTGTTTCTGCGTTTTATTGTGCGTACATACATGCCCATAGAAAAAGCATGTATCGTCATTAATGTCAAGCATAAACCAACAAGTCGTGTGCCTACAAGTTTTGGCGTCAGGAATCACATTCGAGCTGATTTTATTAGATATTTTGACAAAATTTTAAAAAAATGAACCTACAACTGTCGAACACAGGTTAAAGATAATTTCATCCACAACATCCCTGTCAAGAATTGTCCACGCCCTCCCCTTGGCTGTTTTAAATGTTTTCCTCAGTATTGGAGTGTCGCAGGGATTTGAGAACGTTGAATCAAAGGAATCTTTGATAAAATTGAAGAATGACCTGAGCATGGAAAATTTGAGTTTCTTCGTTGATTGCTTTTGAGCGTCAGTAACCTTGGTCAAAAAAACCATAACATGTTCGGATGTGATTTCTGATACTTCGATATTTCCGTATTCAGCTTTGAAACGTGTCAGGAAAAAACAATAATTCCGTATGGTGTTTTTTTTGAATTAATTTTTTGATAATTCAGAAAAGTGTCGATTGCATTTGTTATTTTCATGATGCTCTCCTTTGAAAAAAATGGGTTTCGCCTGGGAAGAGGCCTCTTTCGAATATTTTACAGAGCATTGACAATCTTTTCAACTGACTGCCGGAGACAGATGGGGTTTGTGTCTCTTCTATAGGGAATGATCACAGGATAGTCCGGGGTGCCCATTCGGCTGAAAAGCCTTCCCTATACTGATAGTAGTCCATGCTATTAAATTATTTTTCAATTCTGGAAAATCAAATAAAGGGAAAACAAAGATACCAGTCAAGCCTGTTTTGGAATGGACATGCACCCCCAAAACTTTTTTTAAATCGGTACCTACCAGTTGACTTTTGTGTGTATAGTGTGTATTGATAAATATGAGCAGTAGACAGATCATAAAAGAACTTAAAAAAGCTGGATTTGTATTGGTCAAAGTGTCAGGTGATCATCACAAATTTAAGCATGAAAATGGCAAGATAGTAATTGTTCCTCATCCCCAAAAAGATCTGCCTATTGGGACAGCCAGGAATATTTATAGAATGGCAGGATTAAAATGGAGAAAGTAAAATGAAATATCCGGTAATTATTCATAAGGACGATGACACCGGTTACGGGGTGACCATACCTGATGTTCCGGGATGTTTTGCATATGGTGATACCCAGGAGGAGGCCATCCTCAATATTCAAGAAGCGGTAGAATTATATTATAACGGAGAAGACATATCTGAACCTCCGGCTCCCTCTAAAATGAAAGACCTTTTAGATTCAGATCTGTATACCAGAGACAGCTTTTTGTATCTTGCTGATATTGATTTTGCCTTCATAGCTCCCAAGACCCAGAGGGTGAATATCACGGTGCCTGAGTATAAACTTGTCAGGATTGACAGGGCTGCAAAAGCCAAGGGGATTTCCAGGTCTGCTTTTTTTGTGGATTCTGCTGAACAACTCATCAGGAATTTAGGTGTTGCGAATACTGTTGGGAAAAGGCAAAAAAAGAGTATGCTCTCCCATCAAATTCAACCGCATTCAGAAAGACCCGGTCAGCATCACGCAGACTAAAAGAAATCGAAAGGTAAGAATTTAAGGAACGTGATTAACAGATAAGATGAGAAGGCTGGAACCCACCGTGGTATAATTTCACGGTAAGGAAAATTTAACAAAGGAGGTACCAGCCATGAAACGTAATATCACTATTGGTATGGATTTGGGAGATCAGAAAAATGTGGTCGTTGCAATGGATGAAACAGGAAAAGAAATTGAAACAAAAACCATTCGCAATACAGAACTTTCTCTCCGAAAATTTTTCTCCCGATATTGCGATGCCACTGTTGCCATTGAGGCTGGGACCCATTCTCCGTGGATTAGTAGGTTGTTAAAAGAAATCGGTTGTACCGTATATGTTGGCAATCCACGAAAATTAAGGATTATCTGGGACAGCAATGATAAATCAGATCTCCGGGATGCAAGAATTCTTGCAATGGTTTGCCGGGTTGAACCCAGATTGCTATGGCCAATAAAGCATAGAGACAGACAAGCCTATGCTGATTTAGGGATCATTAAAGCAAGAGACACCCTGGTGCAAAACCGTGTTCGAATGATCAATCATATCCGTAGTGTTACCAAAACAAGTGGCAGCAGAATCCCAAAATGCAGCACACCAAGTTTTTCAAAACGGGCGCCAGATTACATACCAAAAGAATTAAGAGGGCCGCTTGACCCATTAATAACCACGATTGATCACCTGACTCAACAAATTAAAGAAATGGATCGTCAAATCAACAAATTATGCAAAAAGTATTCTGAAACTGAAAAATTACTTCAAGTACCGGGTGTTGGTCCAATCACCGCCTTGGCTTTTGTTTTAACAATAGAAGATCCCCATCGTTTTACAAAAAGTCGCCAAGTAGGGGCTTTCCTGGGATTGACACCTAAACGAGACCAATCTGGGAAATGCGATAAACAACTACGAATAAGCAAGGCGGGTAATACATATTTAAGATCTTTGCTTGTCAGTTGTGGACATTACATCATCGGCCCTTTTGGGCCAGAATGTGATTTGCGCGCATTTGGATTATCAATAGTTTTACGTGGTGGCAAAAATGCAAAGAAGCGTGCCGCGGTAGCTTTGGCCAGAAAACTTGCTGTTCTACTGCATAGGTTATGGATAAGTGATCAGAAGTATAATTGCTTTTATAGTGACGTTGCTAACACAGCTGCATAGGTTTGATTTAAACCCATGACGTCCTGTCCAGGAGACTGCGGACTATCCCTTGCACCGATTAGCTGCCGCTAATAAACATAACGAGTGCGCGTAACAGATTGCAGCTCCTGCCGACGGATCTTAACATGCACCGGGACAATGGCAGGTCCCCCAAAGAGTGCGAATGGAAGCGTGACGGTTTGGGTTTTAAAAAGGGGTGAGATAAAAACCCGCTCCAGCGGGAGCCAATTCCCTCCGACGGGCAGTTTTTGTGGTGCCCATTCTCAGGACTGGCTCCCACTTCCGCTGAACTGAGCGGTTAAATTAACACCCATAAAATTGATGTTCGTGAATCGAACACTTGACTTGCCTTCTCATGGAAGGGATAGTCTGGGGTGATTTTTATCTGGGAAATGGACCTCGTTTTGGAGGTAGTCTGCTCATTGGGGAATATTTTTAGCCCGTCAAAAAATCAGCTTTTTCGACCTATAATTTTACTGTGAATTTTGTGGGCCCGAAAACATCAAAGCACAACATCTTGGGGAACAGGTTTTGTTCGGAAAGCGAGCCCTACCATCTATAAGGATCACTGGCGTGGGCTCCAATATCCTGATTCATTCTTCTGGAATTGATCACCACGGATTTTCATGGTACGCTAAGAAACCCTACTTTCAGAAAATAATTTTGCCAAAATCCACACTCAAGTTGTGCTGTCCCCAATAACAGAGAACGTTTTATTTTCAAAAAATCTGAGCCTCATTTTTTTAAATTTTTGCATTGTTGTGAGCAGTAAGGGTAGGTTTCTTTTTTTCTTAATTTTGATTGTTACCTGATCAGCTTCAATTTGTACATTCCCAGTCATTGCAAGAAATTTTTTATAGAGAGAATAATCACTGATATGCGAATAACCAGGTAAATCCATAGCAAAGAGTCGTAGCAAATTGTGTGTAAGTATGGACATTGTAAGATCAAAATCTACTTTAATAACCATTGATGATGATACTTTGTTTAGATGAAAGAATTCAATTTGTTCTGAAATGCCTTTTTCAACCAACCATCTTCTTGTATATTTTCTAATCAACTTGTCGCAGGGTTTATCGAAATCGTTTGTTATTAATAGAGCTGGTTTAATCTTACCATGCCCTGTTATTGCTATTTGCCGCACCTCACCACCATAATCTTTTAGAAATATCTTTTCATCATTAACTCTTAAGTTTCGGCCTTTGCCATTTGCCATTGTGACTCTAACTTTTTTCCATGATGAAGGCGACTTTTGGCTAAGTTCTTCGACTATCTTTTTTCCCCTTCTTCGGATGGTAAGAAATTTTATTTCTTTGCCAAGCTTGGCAAGATTTTCATAAGTGGTGAATTTGCTATCGAAAACCAAGTATTTCAGATCGTTGCCGCTGTTAGCATTATAAAAATCAAGGAACTCAATTGCGACTTGATTTTTTTGCTGATGCCTGACATTAGTGTCGCCATATGTAATGATACCGGAATCTGGATCTTGTGCTAATACAGCAGCTATGTATTCTGCGACAATTATCTTGTCCGGTTGACGACAATTACCTTGACCGGTTTGTCGTGATAAAACCCCCGACACTAAAGTTCACTTAAATGGAGGTGCAATCCCGTGTCGGGGAAACCAATAACCGAACAACAGATAAGGATATACATGTCAGCAAGAAGCAAAGGAACTATTCAGGTCACAGCAGCCGCAAAGGCTGGAATATCAGAACGTTCAGGACGTAGAATCGAAAATGGCAATATTTCTCAAGGAGACAAACCCATGCGTCATTGGCGTACACGCAAGGACCACTTTAAAGGGGTTTGGGAAAATGAGGTCGTTCCGATGCTGGAACAAAACGCCGAACTTCAGCCGTTAACGTTATTTGAGCATTTTGCAGGTAAATATCCTGAAAAATTCCAGCGGTCCAAACTGCGTACATTCCAACGTAAGGTTAAAAAATGGAAAGCGCTTAACGGATCAGGCAAAGAAGTAATGTTTTTGCAGGAAAAAATTCCTGGGCGTATGGGGTTATCAGATTTTACAAAGCTAAAAAAAGTAACAATCACGATCAACGGAGAGCCTTTGAATCACCTACTTTATCATTTTCGCTTAATTTACAGCGGTTGGTGCCATGTCAAAGTGGTCCTCGGAGGAGAATCATTTACCGCACTCAGTGAGGGATTACAGGACGCTTTTTGGCGGCTGGGAGGGGTCCCAACAGAGCATCGTACAGACAGCCTGTCTGCTGCTTTCAAGAATTTGACCAAAGATGCGAAGGAAGATGTCACCAAGCGTTATGAGGAGCTATTCAACCATTATGGCTTGGTCCCGACCCGAAATAATAGGGGGAAGGGGCATGAAAACGGCGGAGTTGAGTCACCACACGGCCACTTAAAGAATAGAATTCACCAAGCCTTATTGCTCCGGAATTCTGTTGATTTTGAATCTGTATCGGCCTATCAGCAGTGGCTGGATATCATTGTAAGGGATATCAATGCCCGCAATGCAGATAAGATTGCACAGGAACGTAAGTACTTGAAAGAACTTCCTCTTCAGAGGACCGTTGATTATACTGAAAAAGTGGTCGGAGTCAGCACGACCAGCACAATTCTGGTAAAACGCGTCATTTATACGGTCCCATCCCGCTTGATAGGAGAAAAGCTGCGCCTTCATATTTACCATGACAAGATTGAAGCCTACCTTGGAACAACCTACGTCATCACGTTACCCCGAAAATATTCACCAGATAATAATCGGCGTACTCGCAGTGTGGATTACCGGCACGTCATAGGCAGCCTGGAGCGAAAACCCCAAGCGTTTCGCTATTCACAGCTAAGGGATGACCTGCTGCCCAGTGACACTTACCGGCTTATATGGGATCAGCTTGACCAAACCCTTGATCCCCGTACCGCCTGTAAAAGCATCGTGGGTATATTGTCTCTGGCGAACCGGACCGACCAGGAGACGGAATTGGGTGATTATATTCTTGAAAAAATGATGGATAACCATATTCCGGCGCTTCATGAACTTCAAAAAAAATTTAACAAAAAAGAAAAGGAAATACCGGAAATAAATATGGTGGCTGTCTCAGGAGAAGATTACAATATCCTGCTTTCTTCGCATTCATTTACGGAGGTGTTTTGATGGCAAGTACTGAAACTCTTCCCGTATTGCTCAAACAACTGCGTCTTTCAACCATAGCCCGGCTATGGGAACCCACGCTCTCCCGTGC
Organism: uncultured Desulfobacter sp.; assembly: GCF_963664415.1. NCBI lineage: Bacteria > Pseudomonadati > Thermodesulfobacteriota > Desulfobacteria > Desulfobacterales > Desulfobacteraceae > Desulfobacter > uncultured Desulfobacter sp. The sequence goes on from NZ_OY761445.1 coordinate 1,117,367, forward strand.
TCAGGAGGAACATTGGAACCCGGCGCAGTATTTGGCGACTCTATGTGAGCAAGAGATCAATGAGCGCTACAGCCGGCGTATTGCCCGTTTTACAAAAGAATCCCGTCTTCCGGTGGGTAAAAGCCTTGAAACATTTAATTTTAACCACACTCCGGCAATACGTCAGGAAAAAATAGAGGCCCTGGCCCAAAACAGCGATTGGGTAAACCGTGCAGAGAACCTTTTATTTTTTGGCCCTAGCGGCGTTGGAAAAACCCACCTGGCGGCTGCCATATCTCACGCATTAATAGAACAGTCAATTCGGGTACGTCATTTCACGACAACCGCACTTGTTCAAAAAATGCAGCAGGCCCGTGCTGATTTGCAGCTTGAATCATTTTTATCCAAACTCGATAAATACGCGGTCATTGTCCTTGATGACCTGGGCTATGTCAAAAAAAGCGATACGGAAACTCATGTGCTTTTCGAACTGATCGCCCATAGGTATGAGACGGGAAGTATGATTATCACATCCAATCAGCCATTTGGGGAATGGGACAAAATCTTTTCTGATCCGTCAATGACTGTAGCAGCTATCGATAGAGTGGTTCACCATTCGATCATTATCGAAATACAGGCAGACAGCTACCGCAAACGTCAGGCAATTTCCAGGAATATAAGAATTCCCCTTAAGCCGGAACCTACCCAAGAAGATAATAACAAAACCACAGAAAGATGATTCCATGAAAATAGATATTTACAACACCGCCAAGCAGAGGCTGGAAACCATTGATATTGAAATCACAGAAGAAAACAGCACTTGGTTTGATGACTGCGTGGATAGTGATTCTGTTATGAGAATCACTGATTTTGAAGAAGGATTGCTGATTGAACAGTGCAATTACGACTATCCAATTTGGCTTTATGATATATCCCGGGATGACATTGGTCACAATCGTCAGAGGGCTCAAGAACTGTTACCAATATATCGTGAGAATCAACCATAATTTTTGAAAAGCGTAGTACGTTTATCTATAAACAAGGAAATAGCAGGGATGTCAGCCTGGTGTTTGGAAATAGGAGAGAATCATGCGAGGTGGTTATAGGGGAAAACCAAAGCCTAAATTGCCGGCACATCTAAAGCGTGTTCATGTGAATGCCCGCATTCAGCGGTGGATGCTTGACGAGCTCAAAAAAAGAGGCGAGGTTGGGATCGTTTTGGAATATATATTGATTGACGCAGGCTTTAAGTACCAGCCTGAAAAAAGAGAAGACAGGCCAGTTTAACGCATATTTTAGAAATCCGTCCTTCAATAATCAAATTTTCCCTTACCCTCAAAAAAATCTTCGCGAAGTGGAAGGATAAGTCAAGGGAAAAATGGGAGGGACCCTCTGGGAGGAACCGATTTTTTCCTTGATTTATCCTGGAACGAAGTTACAAATTTTTGGGGGTAAGGGTAAAAATACAGTGTATGAGACGACAATTACCGATCCTAAAATCCATTTAATGTGGTTTAACAGACGTCAATTACAATGAAGTATTGAGTCAGTCTGCGTAAAGATCGGAACAAAAACGGAACAGGATTTATGCACTCAAAAAGCATTTATTGATATAAAAAAACCGGACAAGATAATTGACGCGAACCGGACAAAGTAATTGACATTTGATAAGCTATGCTTGCCAACGCTTTATTCCGTGTTCCTGACCAATTATTTTCAAGGTGGGAATCGTCTCCCCAATACGGAATTGTTGTAAAATCAATATTGGACGTATCTGAAAGCAATCCTTCGTGAAGCAATATTTGATGCAGCCCTTTGAGAAATTCTTTATTCATTTCACTGGTGATTCGATGAGAGTAAGAGGTGTACCAACTAGTTTTTGGAAGAACATTCAAACCGGCAAATAACCCCAATCCTCTATCCATACACCAAATATCATCAGCAGAGTATCTGCGGACATTAGACAATTTAAGGGCAACGAAACACAGGATTGATGATAGTCTGTTTATTGTGCCTGTTTCCGGATAATTTGAATTTTGGATAAGCCTGTCAATGCTATATTGTTGCAGGTATGGCAGTAGACACAACACACCAAAACTATTTTGCCCGGTAAATGACTCAGGCGCAAAATCCAACATATAACTTTTCGGTGCTTCTATTTTCAATGAAGCGCTTGTCTTTTCACGAGTAGTGCTTTTTCGGCGGGGAAGTCGGGCGAATCCTTCTTTTTTGAGTAGATTGTAAATGTATCCTTCAGAAACAGTTTCTCCCTGAGCATCAAGAGCGGCCTTGATGTCAGGCACTGAAAGATGATTTTTCCGAGAATCAATAATGTATTGATTGGTTTCGCTGGTATCGTCTTTAGGTCTACGGCCAGCTGGTTTGGAAATAAAAAAATGCTGATCAGGATTTTCCTGCGACAGATTTTTCTTAAAATCACGGGTTAAAGAATAGAATGAACTCAACTTATAGCCAAATTGTTTGGCAACGTCTTCGGCTTGACGTTTTTCGACATAAAAAGCACGAAGAGCTTCGTACTTTTTTTGAGCGGTATTTTGTGGTCGACAAAAAAAATGTTCGGGTTCCATACGGCACCAAAATTAGGGTCAATTAATGTCATGATACGCATTTGTTAAAATTGATTAAAATCACAAAATTTGAAAAAATTCAAGAAAAACACTGCAATATCACCTAAAAACCGTCATTTTGTGCATCACGATAAACATTTTTCCAATCAATATCAAGATACTAGTAGTATAAAATAGCCCTAATTTTTGAACAAATTTAGCGTAGATCTATAGCAATACGTCTGTTTTTATTGGGTTTACACAGAAGTGGTTGAAAATTACGACATAAATTTTAGGGTTTTAGCATGACATGAAAATCCGTGATCACTGTATTCAAAATCTTGCCAGCCCGGTTAAATAGACACAGTCAACAGTTTTCAATTTCAACAAACTATCCCCCCAAAATATCCTGATCATGCATGTAATTGGCTATCCGAGTCTTATTTTTAACACTTGAACTTATAGCTTTTTTAAAATTACTTGATCTATAGACTTTATATATAGAACAAAAATATCAATATAATGCAGTAAGTCAGAAAGTGAGATATCCATTGCTTCATCATTATGGTGAATGATACTGTTTCTTTTAAGTACAACTGAATTCACTAAATCCTTATAGCTTTGAAAATCTTGTCCTTTTGCCACATCAACACCCAAATGCCTGAATAATATTATCGTTTTATATGGGTTTCCTGATAGATTATCAGATAAATCTTTTTTCAATGTATGCGTATCAAAGTCACTAAACGTCATTTCTTTCATCTTTAAATCATTTTTCAATTTCCAATGTATGTAATTATTTGGAATTGCAGCATCGGAAATTCTTTGATCAACAATTTTCACATACTCATAGGCAATATCCTGAAGATACGCCTCTAAATAGGTACAAAGGCTTATTAAGTATGATTTAATAAAAAAATTTATATTGGTTAAAAAGAAAAAATCCGGTTCTTCATGAAGTATTCTACTGTCTGTTATTTTTATAATACTTTTTAATGATTTGAATAGGGAATCGTATTTATTTAAAATCGTACTATTTTCCATTTATCGATTTATCCAAAAGAGATTTCCATTGCACTCGACGTTTATTAATTGATGATTTCATTTGTAAACCACCAGAGACAGTCTTTTTAAACTTTGAAGATTGGCATAATTCTTTGTATGCTTGCTTAATATTATCAGCCTTTTCAACAAGTAGGGCCAAATCTAAATGCACCAAGCTATGCATTAGCAAATCATAATGTACCATGCCTTGCCTGGAACGTGTTTTTGATGGATCGCGAAAAACAGTATCGCCAAAAACAGCAACACATTTCTCTAATGCTTCATTAAATCTTGATCTGAATTTTTCAATTTCGTTTTTCGGTAAATCTTCCATTTTTGCCATGTAATTATCAAGATGCTTTTTGAGAGTGCCATCATACTCTTCTATATCTTTTTCAAATGCAAAAAATCGCAATACTTGTTCTTCTGCCTCTCTACTATCCTTTTTTTTTTGAGAACTTGGACCTACACCAAAATTTTTAATAATCGGCTTTTTAGCAAGTTCGATTAATAGATTGTCGAAGCTTCCAGGGTAAATTGCATGTCTGATTTCTTGATCCGAAAGTTCTACAGCACCTTGATTTAATCTTGAAAAGATTTCTCGCACTAAGTGTTTTGGGTTTTCTTTTCGTAAAATAATGCACCTTATTGTTGTGGCCTCAAGCTCTGATTGAAAATCACCAAGCTCAGAAAATTTTTTATTTTCCAATTCTTTGAATGTCGTCAAACCTTCTAAGGCAAACTCATCATTAAAAAATCTTTTGATTGTCGTTAATCTTTGAACGCCATCAATAACAAAATGTTTGCCTGTTTCATTCTCTGCAAAATAGCACGATGGCAAGGGAATTCTCATTAAACAAGATTCAATAAATTTTGAGGCTCTCTCCCAACCATCTTTATCCCATTTATACTTTCTTTGGAAATCTGGGTCTAATATTAACTTAGGATTATCATCGTTCATTCTTGATGATAGAGTTTCAAAAGGATAATCAATAGGGTAAAGATTTAGCGTTTTCGCATTCATACTCAATCCTTAAAGTTTAAAAAAATGGATATGCCTGAAGACTTATTAAATTAAAGGTTAAGCATCCGATATCAAAAAAATCAAGTAAAAATATAGAACCTTATAAAATTGAATGTTGCAATTTTAGATAGAGGATGGTTATTCCTGTCCAATGATGTGGCCAAACACGGATTTAGTTAAATGGAGTTTCTACCCGGTAATCAATGAACGGGCTTGAGAAGCCAATCCCAACCATGTAGCAGCATTCTCTGCAACAGATTTTTTTTCGGATTCTGTCATAAATGCGTGGCAAGAATGCATTAAAACACTTGCCATTGCAAGCAGATCAGCTGATGTGGATTGATCATCATTCATAGGAAAATTTTCGAAAGGACCTCCGTAAGCGATATTTAAACCCCATCTACCGCCACGCCTAACGGTGCCATATAATGCCTCCAAACTTAAAGGAGGCGACACCCCATGCCAAAATCAAGGAAAGAAACAAATGAAAAACTTAACAGATACTGGAAATCAAACATCGAGCGCTGGGCGGCGTCAGGGCTGACTCAAACAGAATATTGCAGACGCAATGACCTGTCCAAAGACAGGTTCACATATTGGAAAAGAAAATTTAAACGACAAAACCTTCCTGTAGAATTTATCCAGTTGCCGATGTCCGCCAATATTCATAGGACCGGATTAAAGTTAAACCTTGGCCAGGGGGTTCAAATAGAAATCCCGGACGGCTTCACCAGCGAGACACTTGAAAGAGTTCTTGCGACCTTGAAATCCATCTCATGATGAACTTTGCACCGGACACAAAAGTCTATCTGGCTCTGGGCACGACGGACATGCGCAAAGCGATTAACGGCCTTGCCGTTATCGTGAGTGAGCAAATGCAGTTGGATATATTTTCAGAATCCCTGTTTGTGTTCTGCAACCGGGCACAAACCATTTTAAAAATTTTATACTGGGATAAAAACGGTTTTTGCCTGTGGCAAAAGCGCCTTGAGAAAGACCGGTTCAAATGGCCGAATTCATCAAAAGAGGTCATGAATATCACCAGCCGGGAACTGACCTGGCTGGTCGAGGGATTGAATATAAATCAGGCTCATAAGCCCCTAAAATACTCTATGATTTTTTAGGCGGAAAACTATTAAAAACCCCGTGGTTATGGTATATACAGCGTATGACAAGAGACACTCTCAAAAACGCTGAAAGCCTGGATGAAGTCAAAGACATCGCCTTGAATTTGTTTGATGAGAACATAATTCTTCAAGAGCAGATTAAATCCCTCCAGGACAGGCTTTTTGGTCGCAAATCAGAAAAAACGCCCAAAGATGGCGAACAAATGTCTCTTTTTGATATGCCGGAGCCTGAGCTTCCGATCCTGAATGAGGACGATACCGTCACCATTACTGAGCATGCCCGCAAAAAACGTGGCCGCAAACCACTGCCGGCAGATCTTCCCCGTGTAGATGCTGTTCATAAACTCAGTGAGGATGACAGAAAATGCAATTGTGGCTGTTTGAAAGATAAAATCGGTGAAGAAGTCTCTGAACAACTTGAGTACATCCCTGCCAAGGTCAGGGTGATTCGAAATATCCGATATAAATATGCTTGCAAAAACTGCGAGGGTGTTGAAGATGACGGCCCCACGGTATCCATTGCCAGGATGCCGGATCAGATTATTCCCAAAAGTATTGCCACTCCAGGACTGCTTGCCCATATCCTGACCGCCAAATTTGCAGATGCTTTGCCGTTTTATCGTCAAGAAAAGCAGTTTGCCAGGATCGGCATTGAGCTTGCCAGGTCAACCATGTGTAACTGGGGCATGAAGGTGGCTGATGCCTGTGAAATTCTCATCGGCATGATGAAGGATGACGTTTTGGCCAACCCCATGATCGGTATTGATGAAACGCCTCTTCAAGTTTTAAAAGGACCCCGCAAATCCAAATCTTATATGTGGATTTTCAGGGGCGGGCCACCAGGCAAGCCGATTATCTTGTTCGAATATCATCCGACAAGGTCGGGGGATGTTGTTTCAACATTTTTGAACGGTTATAAGGGCATCGTCCAGACGGACGGATATGCTGGGTATGATTTCCTGGATACCAAAAAAGATAGGCTCATGTCGTGTTTTGGGGTCTCACTTAATCATCACCTCAATGAGTGAGTGAAGCAAGGATTTTCCACGTTTACCAGCATTATGAACGAATTCAAAAAAACCGAGGTAAAAAGGTAGTTTCTCCTGTGAGATCCCCCTATGTGGGCGAATCCAACTTCGGAGTAATGACCAGAAGCCTTCCATTGTATTCACGTGGATTTCACAAAATCCGTCTCCATCGTCGTCTCTGGCATATTCACCGGCCCCATGATTCACGCTTTCATGGTCGTAACCCCACTCATCCAACCTGTTATAAATGGCATATTCATCGGTATAGACCAATGTTCCAGACTGTATAGTGGCCTTTATCAAAGGCTTAATGGTGGTCTGCCGGACATCGGGCAGCATTTGAATCACAACCTGTCCGCACCGTTGTATCATCCCGAAAATGGGTGGTTTCTCTTTCTCTAACGTACCACGGCCCCTGGCACCCCTTAATCGGTTACGCCGACCGTCTCTTCCTTTTTTTAATACAGCCGCGGGGTTGCCTTTGTGCCCTGCAACGATATACACCTCATCGCATTCAACCTCATCCCGAAGAGTTATCTGTGGTTTTTTTTTACCACGCCTTCGCGTAGCTGAGCAGCCATGTTGTGAACATCTCCACGATTAAGCCCCAATTCTTTAGAAATCTGGTTGTTGGACAAATTCAACCCCATGAAATAGAGACACAATATCCACACTTTGAGGGGTTGGTGATGTCCAGAAAAAATGGTTCCAGTGAGATCATCAAAGCGTCTTCCGCAATCTTTGCATTTATAGCGTTGTTTGGCGGAGTCCTTATCATCGTAACCTTTTTTGATTGTGCGTATGGAATTACAAAAAGGGCATTCTCGTATTTCTGGCCAACGTAGGTCACGAACGGTTTCATAGCATTGTACATCATCTATCAGGCTCTTTATATTTACCTTCATCAGCTCCGCTCCGAATATAACCAGTTAGTAGTAGAGCAGATATTTATTATGATGAGAATCAGTAACGCAAGTCAGATTTGGTTCTTCAACAAATTTAAAGGACCCCAAAACACGACATGAGCCAAAAGATATTGTTCATGTTGGGTGTTGGGTTCATGCTCGTCGAAAGTTCAAAGAGGTAACAAAAGCGCTTGGCAACAAGGCGAATTCTTCCGGGAATGCCGGTTCGGCATTGTTGTATATCAGCAAGCTTTATAAAATTGAAAAAGAAGCACGGGAACAAGGGCTTTCTGCGGAACAATTGTACAATATGAGACAATCCCAGGCGATTCCAATTCTTACCGAGTTTAAGAAGTGGCTATATGAAAGAGTAAACAAGGTTCCGCCCAAAAGCCTGCTTGGCAAGGCAATCAATTATACCCTCGGCCAATGGCCCCGATTGATCCAATACACAACGGAAGGGTTCATTCGACCGGACAACAATTTGGTTGAAAATGCCATCCGACCTTTTGTCATCGGTCGTAAAAACTGGCTGTTTTCCGATACGGTTCAAGGTGCAAAGGCGAGTGCGGCAATTTACAGTCTGATAGAAACTGCAAAATCCAATGGCCTGGAACCGTACTGGTATCTCAAGTACCTGTTTCGGCATCTGCCTGAGGCAATGACAAATGATGATTTTCTGGCGTTGCTCCCCTACAATGTGAAAAAAGAAAAAATTTCTGAATCTGTCCCTTGCTGAGTGGGGTTAAAACACCGCTTACGGACCTCCAGTCGATAGGTTAAGGAAACTTTTTCTGATATTTGAGAATAGAATATAGGTAGAAGAAGTTATCTGGCCTCCATTTTTCACTATTGTTTGAAGCGCAGAACATAGCCCTTGCAATTGATGGAAAAGAATAAAACCTTCCGATCGATTTAATTGATTTTGTTTCATTACCTTGCTCCTATCAAGTAGTTCTGTAGTTTTTTCTGTGAAAACCATATTTTGTAATGTTATCTCGTTTGAGAAATAGAAAATAGGATAATTTTTAAATAGCAGCCAAACAACCGGATGTAAATCTAAAGCTTGAATGAAACTATTAAGGGAAACAAAACCGAGCAATCATGGTATCCTGATGTTGAGCCGGCAGAGCAATTGCTTGAACGCATTTTGATCGAACGCCGGAAAAAGTGGGAAGCTGCTGAACTGGCGAAGATGGAAGCCAAAGGGAAGGCGTCTAAGAATGATAAGTGGAAGAAACGGTATAAAGATATTGAGCCGCCAATCGAAGTTGATTTACCTTATATCCCTGATGAATGGCTTTGGGTTCGCTTAGATACTGTTGCCGAAATTAAGGGTGGTATAACTAAAGACAGAAAACGAGTCGTTAAGTCTGCGATTGAGTTGCCATACCTCCGGGTTGCTAATGTACAAAGGGGCTATTTAGATCTTGAAGACATAAAATATATTCAAATTTCTAAAGAGAAAATACCTGAATTTCTGTTGGAAGAAGGTGATATCCTTTTCAATGAAGGCGGGGATATAGATAAGCTGGGGCGGGGGTGGATCTGGGAAGGGCAGATAGAACGGTGTACTTTTCAAAATCATGTTTTCAGGGCGCGGCTATACGTGAACGAGATTCAAGAAAAATGGATTTCTTGGTTTAGCAACACGTTCGGACAGAGATATTTTATGGCTGAAGGAAAGCAAACAACAAATTTAGCTTCTATAAATAAAACAATGCTAAGTGCCTTTCCGGTTCCGCTACCTCCTATTGATGAACAATCTGAGCTTATAAGGGAAATTGAAAAGAAATATTCGGTTATAGAGAAGATTGAAAAAGATCTTGATGATCGTTTCACTATGGCTGAAAATTTGAGGCGTTCTATTCTTAAAAAGGCCTTCACTGGCAAACTGGTCCCTCAAGATCCAAAAGATGAACCGGCAAGCGTATTGATTCAAAAAATAAAAGATGAAATCAAAGAAATAAAAAAGGCACCCAAAAAAAGAAGGCTCATGTTGCGTATCAGGGGCTTGAAATGTTAGATGGTGAACTTTTTGACCCAATTCACCATAGGGGCCCAACGGATGCAAGTAAACATAAAGACTCTGATTGATGATACGCAATGTTACAACACTGTTCGGGAGTTGCGCTGGCCGGAAGGACGTCAATGTCCGTATTGTGATTCCAAACGAATAATCAAAAGGGGTTTTGATGAAAAAGAACCTGCCAGACAACGTTATGAATGTAAAAATTGCGGCAAACGGTTTGATGACCTTACAGGCACCATCTTCGCTGGACATCACCAACCCCTCAAGGTATGGATATTGTGTCTGTATTTCATGGGGTTGAACTTGTCCAACAAGCAGGGCGCATTCCCATTTTCCCGGTTTTTAAAACGGACTATCCTCTTTAGCAAAAAGAAGTTATGCTTCCCCTCGATTATCAACTGATGAGGAAGAAAATAGTATGAAACTCAAAAAGGCTGAATCCTGCGAAACGGTAGAAGAAATATATGAATTATTGAAACAGCTGGACAAAGAGAAACGGCTAATTCGCAGTCCGGAAGAACTCATTCAGGTTGAACAAGAAATTTTAAGCTATACCAATCGTTTAGCCGCGTTGATGCTAAAAAAAAAAGTCCAAACCAGTATAAACTCTCCGGAGCATAACGAACAAGAAAGAGAGTTGGTGCGTAGCTGGCCTGGCCGAATGAAAAGTGAAGGGTTTGAGACAGTTCAAATTCAAACCAGCTCAGGTTGCACGATCCCAATCCATGTTCGATACTATCGAAGAGCCTGTGACCGTCGAAATGGCAAAAGATATAAGGGCTTGTATGCTGCTTTGGCTTTGCTCGGGATTCATGATCGATGTACACCAATCTTGGCGGCGATGGTCAGCGCCTGGTCCGCGTTACTGAGCTCATTTGAGGAAGTACGTCAGGTCCTTTGTGATCATGGCACTATCCTGGATGTTAAGGTGATCCGGAAACTGGCCTACCGCTACGCAGAACGAGCACGGGTGGTACAGCAAATGGGTCTGCTCCCCTTAAATGAAGAGGACAACCTTCAAGGTCGTCGGGTTGTCATAAGCACCGATGGTGGCCGGACTCGATTGCGGGAAAAAAAGCGAGGTCCCCGGACAGCCAAAGGAAGAACCAGATATCATGGGGCCTGGAGAGAACCCAAGCTGTTGATTATTTATGTCGTCGATGCCCATGGGAAACAGGAAAAAAGCTTTGCCCCATTTATTGATGGCGGTTTTAATGGGCCTGATGGCTTGTTTCTGCTGCTGAAGGGCTATTTGAAGTCTCTTTGCATCCAAAAAGCAGACAAGGTGTTGTTTGTTGCGGACGGGGCTCATTGGATATGGAATCGAGTCCCTGGTCTGATCAAGGCACTGGGGTTGAATCCGGAGAGTGTGCATGAACTCCTTGATTTTTATCATGCAGTAGAGCATCTGGGAAAGGTTGCAGGATTACGAAAAAACTGGTCAGCCAAAAAACGTAAAGCCTGGGTCTCAAAACAGCGACGGTTTTTGCTAAAAGGTGAATCGGCAACGGTCGTACAAGAAGTACAGGCTCTTTGTCGAGGCCGGAACAGCAAAGCCATAAAGACAGAACGGGATTATTTTGTACGTAATAGGCACCGTCTTGCTTTCCCAACGGTAAAGGCATTGAATTTGCCGATTGGCAGTGGTGCGATTGAAAGTTCGATTCGAAGAGTTGTCAATTTGAGACTCAAGGGTCCCTGCATTTTTTGGTATAAAGAAAATGCGGAGAAAATGCTCATGCTGCGCTCATACTATAAATCGGGACGATGGAACTGTCTGAAACAAATGGCCAATTCACATATCTCATTGTTAGCTGCATAACCGTGAAAATGGGAATGCGCCCAACAAGCAAATTGCCAAAGAACTGGACCTGGACCGCACTGATGTTCAAAGGATGACCACCCAACTTCGTGAAGGCGTGATAAAAAAAAGCCTCAAGTAACCCTTGGAGACGAAGTTGAATGTGATGAGGTCTACATTGTAGCAGGGCATAAAGGCAATCCCGAAGCAGTAGCCCGAAAAGGCAGGGAAGGCCGTCGAAATCGTTTACGAGGTGCTCGTGGGCGGGGTACATTGGAAAAAGAGAAACCACCTGTATTCGGTATGATTCAGCGATGCGGTCTGGTAGTGATTCAAATGCTTGCTAATGTTCGCAGGGTAACTATTGAGCCCTTGGTAAAGTCGACCGTTTTGCCGGGGACTTTGATTTACACTGATGAATATGCGATCTACAATCGATTAACCGAGTGGGGGTACAAGCATAAGAGCGTGAATCACGGGGCTGGAGAATACGCCAGAGACGAGGATGGCGATGGTTTCCATGAAGTCCATGTCAATACCATGGAAGGCTTCTGGTCCTTGCTACGTGGTTGGTTGCGTCCTCATCGAGGCATCTCACAAGAGAAGCTCCCGTTCTATCTCGGTTTTTTCGAGTTCGTTCATAACGTCGGCAAACGGGGAAAGGCCCTGCTCCATTCGCTTGTCGAACTTTTGGTCAAATAAGACCTTGAAACGCAACATGAGCCAAAAAGAAAACAGAAGAAAAAGGGGGGCAAAGTGGCGAAAAAGATCCAGAATTTAGTTGAGGTATTAAAGCAATTTGATGAGCCGATTACCCCGGAAACCTTATTTGAGGCTTCAGGCTATTCAATTGACACCATTGACGAGTTCTATGAAAAACTAAAAGAGGAAGTTGACCTCCTAAGAACCATTGAAGAACTGAGGCCGGACGATGCAAACGTTTTTTTAAAACTGGTGTCCTGATGCGTTTGGATCGGTTGCACATCTCAGAGTTTAAAAACTTAAAAGACGTTACAGTCGATTTCGACGAGACATCTCTTACCACAGTAGTAGTCGGGCTGAATGGCTCTGGCAAATCAAATCTCATCGAAGCATTGGTTGTGATTTTTCGTGATCTTGATCTGAATGAGGTGCCTTCGTTTTCCTATAGGCTCGAATATGAGTGCCGGGGGAAAAAAATTACGATTGATGCTGATCCGGATCGAAAGCAAAAAAAAGTTTCAGTTAATGTCAATGGAAAGTCTCTGACGCAAAAGGAGATGAAGGATACTGAGGATCGGGAATACTTGCCATCCAATGTCTTTGGTTATTATTCCGGGCCAAGCAATCGTTTAGAATCCCATTTCGAAAAGCATCAGGAAAATTTTTATCGGGCATTGCTGAGGGGGGAGGACAGGCCACCTCGTCCATTATTTTATGCCCGGCAGATCCACAGTCAATTTGTATTGCTGGCATTTTTTAGTCATGGGGACAAAGACGCAAGAGATTTCCTGGAGAATGAGCTGGGTATATTGGGGTTGGAGTCGGTCCTGTTTGTCATGAGGCAGCCCCCTTGGAAAAGCAAAGAGGGGGATCCCAGGTTCTGGTATGCAAGAGGGGTGGTCAGTGAATTTTTGGATAACCTTTATAGTACTGCTTTGGCACCCATGTGGATCAAGCAGCGGGTCCACATCGGACTGAGGAAAACAAGTACCTTAGAGCATTTGTATCTGTATATTAAAGACCTTGAGGCGTTGACTGAATTGGCAGAGGAATATGCTAATCAACGTGAGTTCTTTAAAACATTAGAGAGCACATACATCTCGGAATTGATTGCCGAAGTCCGTATCCGGGTTAAAATTAAAAATTATGACGGGTCTTTAACGTTCAGGGAGTTAAGCGAGGGAGAACAGCAGCTTTTAACAGTTTTAGGCCTATTGCGATTTACCCGTGAAGATGAGTCCTTGTTCTTTCTGGATGAACCGGATACCCACCTTAATCCGGTTTGGAGTGTTGAGTACCTCAAATATTTGAAGGATCTTGTGGGAAGAGAGGAAACAAGTCACATCATCATGGCAACCCATGATCCTATGGTTTTTTCCGGTTTAAAGAAGTCCCAGGTTCAGATTATGAAACAAGATCCTGTTTCCGGTAAAATTATCGCTGAAATCCCCAAGTCTGACCCCAAGGGAATGGGAATCAGCGCGATTTTAACCAGCGAGATCTTTGGGTTGAGATCAACACTTGATCTACCTACGCTTGAACTGCTTGATAGAAAAAGAGTCTTGGCCAATAAAGAAGATTTAACTGATCCTGAAAAAAAAGAGCTGGCAGAGCTTGTTGAACAATTGGGCGGGGTGGATTATTCAACAGTCGTTCGTGATCCGCTTTATCCAAAGTTTGTGTCGGCAATGAGTAAGCTGGAGAAGGAAGAAGGATTAATGGAAGTACACCTGTCAGATCAGCAACGTCAGCGTCAAAAAGATATGGCGGAAGAGATCCTCCGGAAACTAAGAGATGAAGAAAAGACAAAATGAGGCATATTAAATTTGAAGATATCCAGTTGCCGGATGGGTGGGAGGATTCCGTTGAAAAGGTAAGATCTGATATTGAATCCGCCGAGCCGGGAGATCGCAAAAAGCTCATCGAAAAGAATGCCAAGCTTTGGCGTGATTTAAAAAAAACCTTAGCAGATTTCTCATATAATAAATGCTGGTATTGTGAGACAAAAGAGCTTCGGTCCGATAGGGTCGTGGATCATTTTAGACCAAAAAACAGGGTTTCAGAAAGAAAAGATCATCCCGGGTATTGGTGGTTGGCCTTTGAGTGGTCGAATTATCGCTATAGCTGTACTTTTTGCAATAGCTATCGAAAGTCTGAAAAAGATAAGCCTGCAGGCGGAAAAGCAGATCATTTTCCAATTGTTGATGAGAGCCGGAGAGCAGCTAATCCAGCAGATTCCATAGAAGATGAGTTCCCAATACTGTTGGATCCTGTTAAGAATGGTGATTCCCTACTCGTGACCTTTGATGATGATGGCAGCGCTGTTCCTATCTATCCCGACGAGCAGTCAATTCATCATCAAAGAGCCAAAGCATCCATAGCGTTTTATCATCTGGATCACCCGGAAATTAAAGAGCGGAGATATCAAGTTTGCAGAGAAATAAAGCAGCTTGTGATAGAAGGCGATCGCGCAATGATGCGGCAAGATGAAGGCCCCGCTGCTGCCCTAGCTGCCAATGAATGTTTTGAAGGCGTTCTAAGAAGGTTGCGGGAAATGATTGATAAAACTGCCGAATACTCACGAGCGGCAAGGGCTGCGTTAAGCTCTTTTCGTGGTAATCCTTGGGTCGAAAGTGTTCTTGCCGATGCCAATTGATTTTTAAATACAAGCCAGACGCTGTAGTTCTCTCTTCCAGGGAATTTATACACATAAAATATACCTTGCCCACCTTAAAAAGTATATGCTATAAGTAACTATTCATAAAATTGATGAAAAATTACATATGGAATATACCATGACCGTCTTGGAGGGTATAGGAAAAACAGACCGGCAGCGGATAGCAGACGTACTGCGCGGGACAAAAGGCACTATCTCAGTTAAAGAGACGGCGGACATCCTGGGGGTAAACGCCAGGAATGCGGCCAAGATGCTCTCCAGATGGACGAAAAAGGGCTGGATGTCCCGGGTACGGCAAGGCCTTTATGTGCCGGTGCCCCTGGAATCCGATTCTCCTGACGTAAGCCTTGAAAATCCCTGGCTGGTTGCCCAGAAGCTTTATTCCCCCTGTTATATCGGGGGCTGGAGTGCGGCTGAGTATTTTGATCTCACCGAACAGATATTTTCGACCATCATGGTAATGACCCTGCAAAAACCCAGGGACAGACAGCCCAAATACAAAGATCAGTCTTTCCTGATACGGACGGTTCCGGAATCGGCCATGTTTGGGCTTAAGCCGGTGTGGCAGGGACAGGTAAAAATCATGATCTCTGATCCGGCCCGGACCCTGGCGGATATGCTGATTTATCCGGCCTGCGGCGGGGGGATCCGCATGGTGAAAGAGATGCTGGCCCGCCTGATCGAGACCCGGCCTGGGATGCTTGAGAATTTGCTTGTATACGGTAAACAGCTTGGCAACGGTGGGCTGTTCAAGCGGCTGGGATTCCTGCTTGAGGTTCTGAATTTTGGAGATGAGGCTGTTCTGGCGGATTGTCAAAGCCAGTTGACCGCAGGGAATGCCAAGCTTGATCCTGCCCTTGAAAATCCCAGACTTGTGACCCGATGGCGGCTCTGGGTGCCGGAAAACTGGAAGGAGATGGCAAATCATGATTGATAAATCCGAGATCATGTCCTTTGCCCGTAAGTTTCACCTTCGGGCCAGTGTGGTGGAAAAGGATTATGTCCTAGGCTGGGTGCTGGCCGGGATTTTTAATCATCCTGCTATAGGGAAGCATTGGATTTTCAAAGGGGGGACCTGCCTTAAAAAGTGTCATATTGATACCCAACGGTTTTCCGAAGATCTGGATTTCACCCTGACAAAAGACGGGGTGCTGGATAAGGCCATGCTGACAGATGCTTTTAAAGACGTATCAGCCTGGGCCTATGATGAGTCCGGAATTGAACTGCCTGAAGCCCTGATCCGATTTGACGTCTATGATAATCACAGGGGTGGCATCTCAGCCCAGGGAAAGGTCGGCTATAAAGGGCCCCTGATGCCGGGAGGGGATCTACCACGGATCAAACTGGATCTCACCCTGGATGAAGTTTTGGTGGAGCCCCCTGTAAGACTTGAGGTGGCACATCCCTATTCAGATCTACCTGCCGGTGGAATATCCATTTTAGGGTATTCATTTGAAGAGGTGTTTGCAGAGAAGATCCGGGCCCTGGCTGAACGGGAGCGGCCAAGAGATCTGTACGATGTGGTCTGCCTGTACCGCCAATGTTCTGATTCCTGCGATCTTGACCGCATCCGGGATATTTTAAAACAGAAGTGCCGTTTTAAAAAGATTGCCTTTCCAACCATGGACGGGTTAAAGAACAGGCCGG
Organism: uncultured Desulfobacter sp.; assembly: GCF_963664415.1. Classification (NCBI taxonomy): domain Bacteria; kingdom Pseudomonadati; phylum Thermodesulfobacteriota; class Desulfobacteria; order Desulfobacterales; family Desulfobacteraceae; genus Desulfobacter; species uncultured Desulfobacter sp. Next base: position 1,133,900 of record NZ_OY761445.1, read on the forward strand.
AACAGCAGGAGCTTGAGGTGGAGTGGGAGAACATGCTGGGGCATCAGATGGGGGATCTGCCGGACTTCAAAAGATTCTGGCAGGACCTTGAACAGGTGATGGCGTGGCTGAACAAAGACCAAAAATGAAAGAATCGAGAAAATAAATGAGTCCGGCAGATATTGTACAAAAGTTGTGGAATTATTGTCATGTCCTCAGGGATGACGGCATGAGCTACGGGGATTATGTGGAGCAGCTGACCTATCTTCTGTTTCTGAAAATGGCGGATGAGCGGACAAAGGCCCCTCATAATCAGGAAAGCATGGTCCCCGAGAAATACAATTGGCAAAGTCTTTTGAAACGGGATGGGGATGAGCTGTTTGACCACTACCGGCGAATTCTGGAAAATCTGGGCAAAGAAAAGGGGATGCTGGGGCTGATCTTCATGAAATCCCAGAATAAATTTCAGGATCCGGCGAAGCTTCGGCGCCTGGTGGTGGACCTGATCGACGAGGAGAACTGGTCCAGCCTCAAGACGGATGTCAAGGGGGATGCCTATGAGGGACTGCTTGAAAAAAACGCCCAGGATACCAAGTCCGGGGCAGGACAGTATTTTACCCCAAGGCCCCTGATTCAGGCCATTGTGGAGGCCATGGCCCCGGCCCCCGGGGAGACCGTTTCTGATCCTGCCTGCGGCACCGGGGGATTTTTATTGGCCTGCCATGATTACCTGGTCAGCCAAAACCCCAATATGACCAAGGCGGAAAAGAAAACTTTGAAGGAAAAAACTTTTAAAGGATGGGAACTGGTTCAGGCAACTGCCAGGCTCTGTGCCATGAATCTGTTGCTCCACGGCATCGGCACTAACAAAAATATGCCCATTGAGGTGGCCGACTCCCTGGCCTCTGATCCGGGGGAGCGTTTTGATCTGATCCTTACCAATCCCCCTTTTGGAAAGAAAAGCACCACCACCATTATCGGAGAGAATGGTAAGGCCACAAAGGAAAAGGATACGGTGGAGCGGGAGGATTTCTGGTCCACCACTTCCAATAAGCAGCTCAATTTTGTCCAGCATGTAAAGACCCTTCTCAATGTGAATGGCCGGGCTGCTGTGGTGGTACCGGACAATGTCCTTTTTGAAGGGGGGGCCGGGGAGCAGATACGCAGAAAGCTGTTGGAAGAGTGCGATGTCCATACCCTGCTTCGACTTCCCACAGGGCTGTTCTATGCCCAGGGGGTCAAGGCCAATGTCTTATTTTTTGACAGGAAGCCAGCGGCTGAAAGTCCCTGGACCAAAAAACTGTGGATTTATGACCTGAGGACCAATAAGCATTTCACCCTTAAAACGAAGCCTTTGAAACGTCCGGATCTGGATGAATTCGTCAAATGCTTTCATCCGGAAAACAAAAACAGCCGTGTACCAACCTGGTCTGAGAAAAAAACCGATGGGAGGTGGCGGGCCTATGATTACGAGGAATTGGTCAGCCGGGACAAGGCCAATCTGGATATTTTCTGGTTGAAGGATGACAGCCTTGAGGCCTCGGAGAACCTGCCGGAGCCAGAGGTCCTTGCCCGGGAAATTGTTGAGGATCTTGAAGCGGCACTTGGGCAGTTTCGGGAGATCGCAGAAGACCTGGAGGAAAGGATCTGATGCCGTTAATGAGGCCATTGAACAAATGATCGCCACGCCCAAGGAAAATTCCCAGCGGTTTAAGCAAAAGCTTGCCGGATTTAAAAGGGTCAATCGGTTTATCGGCTGGAGAAGGGCAAACTTGTCGTTCCGAATTGTACCTGTTTCTTTGGCGTCTCCACTGAGGACTACGTATCAAAAGCAAGGCTCATGTTGTGTTTCAAGGTCTTATCTGACCAAAAGTTCGACAAGTGAATGGAGCAAGGCCTTTCCTCGCTTGCCAGCGTTATGAACGAATTCAAAAAAGCCAAGATAAAACGGGAGCTTTTCCTGTGAAACTCCTCGATGTGGACGCAACCAACCACGTAGCAAAGACCAGAAGCCTTCCATCGTATTTACATGGACTTCATGGAAACCATCCCCATCCTCGTCTCTGGCATATTCTCCAGCCCCGTGATTCACGCTCTTATGCTTGTACCCCCACTCGCTTAATCGGTTATATATCCCGTATTCATCCGTGTAGATCAAAGTTCCTGGCAAAATGACTGATTTTATCAAGGGCTCAATGGTTACCCGGCGAACATTGGCAAGCATCTTGATTACCACCAGCCCGCATCGCTGAATCATACCAAATACAGGTGGCTTCTCTTTTTCCAATGTACCCCGCCCACGAGCACCTCGTAAACGATTTCGACGGCCTTCCCTCCCTTTTTGGAATACTGCTTCGGGATTGCCTTTATGCCCTGCTACAATGTAGACTTCATCGCACTCAACCTTGTCGTCGAGAGTTACGGGCGGCTTTTTTTTACCACGCCTTCACGAAGTTGGGTGGTCATCTTTTGAACATCCGTGCGGTCCAAGTCCAGTTCTTTGGCAATCTGCTTGTTGGACAAGTTCAGCCCCATAAAATAAAGACACAAAATCCATACTTTTAGGGGTTGATGATGCCCAGCGAAAATGGTACCCGTCAAGTCGTCAAAGCGTTTACTACAATTTTTACATTCATAACGCTGCCTGGCAGGTTCTTTTTCATCGAAACCCCTTTTGATTACTCGTTTGGATTCACAAAACGGACATTGGCGTCCTTCCGGCCAGCGCAATTCCCGAACAGTTTCATAACATTGTGTATCATCAATCAGAGTCTTTATGTTTACCTGCATCCGTTAAGCTCCTAAGGTGAATTCGGTCAGAAAAAATCACCATCTACCATTATACGACCCTGATACGCAACATGAGCCAAAAAGTAAAGGGTGATCCCATACAAAACATGTCTATAAGTACTTAGATTCAGAGTTTTAGACCCGCCATAATATTTGAGGGTGCCCCTTACTGTTAAAAAGACGGATTATACATTTATAATCCGCATGAGTTATTCAAAATTCACACTAAAACTACAGGCAAGTTACATGCGATTACCCTGAAAACGCTTACAGCCACCCCAGGAGCCCTGCGCCCTCCCGGGCAAGCCCCCAGGCAAAACAACACAGAAGAAGGCCCAGAACCCGCATGGTCCAAACATAGGCGGCTCCGGTTAAAAAGCTGCGCGTTCTGGCCACCACAAAGGCCAGGGCAAGTTTGGATCCCACAAGCAGCAGATAGAAGCCGCCCACAAATTCAATGGCGCCTCCGGGATGAATCTGCCAGGCTTTAGACGCCAGGGGTGCGCCAACGGTGATCCAGAACAGGTACGGATGGGGACTTAAAATATTTACCACCACCCCTTTCATAAGGGATGCGGACGTCCGGTCTGAGGCTTGGGGCATCTGTCCGGCAGTTCTGATACTTGAAATGCCCATTTTTAAGACGATAATAGCCCCTGTAAGGGAAATAACACCCAAGACAGGGTCGGATCCGGACAGACAGGAAACCAGAAAAAAAGAAATTATCAAAACAGGCAAATCCGAAATCAGCGGTGCCATGGCAACACGTATACCGGCGCGGATACCAAGACGAATGGTTTCACTGATAACAAGGGCCAGCAAAGGACCGGGAGACAAACCGGCGGACAAGCCTAAAACCAACCCCATGAACAAATATTTTTCCATCTGCTATCCTCATTTATGTCTGCCCGAAAAAATCCAGGCGGTTAATATAGCAGCCGGATTTTATCTTTTCCATCACAAAGAAACAGTGAGGCTAAAAATCATGCCTTGCAATCATCTGCGCTATGGTTTAATTTTTGGGCCATTATTTGGTAAAGACGATTAGCTGCGCGGCCCAATGCCGCTTTTTATAACCTGGAACAGAATATGAACACCGACCAGCAAATTTTAGCCCTGTCCAAATTCAGACGCATCGTGGTCAAAGTGGGCTCAGGGGTGCTGACCCGGAAAAACAGCCTTAATATAGACGTCATTAACAGCATCGCAAGGCAGATCTGTATACTCCATGACCGGGGTATGCAAGTCATTCTTGTCTCTTCCGGTGCCATGGCTGCGGGCGTAAAAAAAATCGGTCTTAAAAAAAGGCCGTCGGAAACCCCCAAACGCCAGGCAGTTTCCGCCATTGGCCAGGCGGACTTGATCCGCGAATGGGAAAAGGCAGTGGAACATTGCGGCCGAAAAGTAGCCCAGATTCTTCTGACCAGGGGAGACTTATGCGACCGGGTCCGGTATCTGAATGCCAGAAACACCCTGAATACGCTTCTGGAATGGAAGGTGCTGCCCATTATTAATGAAAATGACACGGTGGCGGTAAAATCCCTGCAATTCGGGGACAATGACAATTTGGGGGCCTTGATCACCCTGCTGCTTGGCGCTGACTTGATGATCAATCTCACTGATATCGGCGGTTTGTACGATAAAGATCCCCGGCGCCATGACGATGCACAGCTTCTCAGACAGGTAACAGCCATGGGAAGTGATATCGAGGCCATGGCCGGAGAGATCGCAGGCCCCTTGGGCACAGGGGGCATGGGCACCAAAATAAGCGCCGCAAAAAAGCTGACGTCGGCAGGCATTCCCATGATCATTGCCTGCGGTCTGGAACAGGATATCCTGGTCAAAATTATGGACAACAAATATACGGGCACATATTTTGTTCCCAACGGACAAAAGGCTTCATCCAGAAAAAACTGGATTGGTCTGACCCTGCAGGCCAAGGGGAGAATTACCATAGACAAAGGTGCCCAGAAAGCCGTTGTGGAAAAAGGAAAAAGCCTTTTACCGTCAGGCATTACACGGGTGGAAAACTATTTTGAGGTAGGTGATCCCGTGGAATTCATCACAGAGGATAACGTGATCCTGGGCATGGGCCTGGTCAATTACAATGCCTCGGATATACTAAAAATCATGGGCTGCAAGACCAGCCAGATTAAAAACCGTTTAGGTTTTAGATCCTATGACGAGGTGATTCACAGGGATAATCTGATGATCACCGCATACCCGGATGACGCCCGGTCGTAAATGTTTGAACGAAAAGTCACCCACCTGCGGCGTTGCAGAATACTTCGCAATCCTCACAACCATGAGGTTGCTCCGGTTGCAAAGTATTCTGCGCCTTGCATCTGTGCAACTTTTCGCCCAAACATGGAGATTTGACGCAGGCATTAATTTTCGGGATCAAAAGAAAGGAGAACCATTCTATGTCTTTGGAAAATCAAATCATTGAAATTGCCAAACAGGCCAGGGCCGCAGCCCGGATCATGGCAGCCCTTCCTGCAGAGCAGAAAAACAGGGCGCTTTTTGCCATTGCAAGGCAGTTGGAAAAGGATAAAGACATCATCCAGGCGGAAAATGCAAAGGATGTGGCAGCGGCCCGGGAAAACGGATTGTCCGATGCCATGATCGACCGGCTGACCATTTCGGATAAGGTATTGAACGGGATGGTTGAAGGGCTGGAATATGTGGCGGGCCTGGAAGATCCCGTAGGCACCCTGTCCGATTCCTCCATCCGGCCCAACGGTATTGAGATGGCCAGAATGCGCATTCCATTGGGGGTTATCGGCATTATTTATGAATCAAGGCCCAATGTCACCGTTGATGCGGCAGGCCTGTGTCTCAAGGCCGGTAACGCCGTGATCCTGCGGGGCGGCTCCGAAGCCATCTACTCCAACCAGGCCCTGGCCCGGGCCATTGAACAGGGCATTTCCACAGAAGGCCTGCCGGTCGGTGCCGTCCAGGTGATCCCTACCCCGGACCGGGCTGCCGTGGATATCATGCTCAAACAGGAAGAGTACATCGACCTGATCATCCCCCGGGGCGGTGAAGGCCTTATCCGCCATGTGGTGGCCGTCTCCAGCATCCCTGTGCTCAAACATTACAAAGGGGTGTGCCACGCCTATGTGGATGACCTGGCAGACCTGGAGATGGGTGTCAGCATCGTACTCAATGCCAAAGCCCAGCGGCCCGGTGTATGTAACGCCCTGGAAACCTTGCTGGTTCATGAAGGTGTGGCCCAACAATTTCTGCCCATGGCCTATAAAGCACTGTCCCAGGCCGGTGTCACTATTAAGGGGTGTCCTAAAACCTGCGAAATACTGCCCGATGCCGTCCCTGCCACCGAAGAAGACTGGCCCATGGAATACCTGAATCTGACGCTGGCCGTCAAAGTGGTTAAAAACATGGATGATGCCATGGCCCATATCGCGGCCTACGGCTCCAACCATACCGAAGCGATCATCACAACAGACCTGAACCGGTCCCGGCGCTTTATCCGGGAAGTGGACGCCTCCCTTGTCATTGTCAATGCATCCACCCGGTTCAATGACGGGGGAGAACTGGGCCTTGGCGCAGAGATCGGCATATCCACCTCAAAGCTGCATGCCTACGGTCCCATGGGCATAAAAGAGCTGACCACCACCAAATTTGTGGCCTGGGGAAACGGACAGATTCGGTCCTGATCAGCATCATAATAGAAATCGTGAGAGATCTTAATGTCCATCCGGAAATACAATTTTTATCCAACTCAAAAATCAGATAAAAAAAGCTGTTCCGGATGGGCAATAATTCAGATTCATCCGATCAAGACGATCCGGGCTAATCTCCCACCGGACGGCATTGTAATCCCTTATCGTTAATTCTTTTTTCGCGTCCACTCATCAGGCGCCTGTACGAGAATCCGATCAAACCAGTGAATCAAACCCCCGGCAAACTATAGACAATTCCATTCCATAAAAAAAAGACCGGCGACAAAATATGATTTGTCTTTTATTCTTTTAAATTATCCGTTATTTTGATTCAAATAAAAAAAATGGCTATTTCGAAAAAGAAAATTAAACGTAAGAACTATAACTTATAGTGTAAAAGAAAAGGCTAAGGCATCTGTAGTCCCCCCCCTTTACTCTGAACCCTATAAGCGCATAACTGTTTAAAATCGTTCTTAATATTGAGGCTTTCCTCTCTAATACGTTCAATATAGCCATTAAACTCGAACCTGTAGTAATTTCACTCATAAACGAGGAGGTCGGGGGTAATGTGTCATAAATTTTTAAACGTCTTATTTGATTTTGCAAAAAAATTTCAAAGAAAATACATTTTCATTTTTTTTTGTGCATGGCTTCTTAACTATCCTTTATCAGCTCATACCGCAGACTTGATTGAGTTATACCAACTTGCCTGTGAAAATGATTCAACCTTTCAAAAAGAGATCTATGCCCATCAAGCCGCATCCGAAATATACACACAGGCCTTTTCCGAAATGCTTCCTGTTCTTGGGTTTGATGCCTTTTATAAATATTCCGAGCACAAAATGCTTGACAACGAGGTAGCCGTATACAACGACAATCGTGCAAGATATCCCAGTAAAGGCTTTGATCTTGTCTTAAGCCAGCCTGTATTTTCATATCCTTCCATGGTCCATATTTCCCAAGCAAAAGAAGAAGTCCAACGTGCGGATTTCAATTTTCAGGCGGCCGCCCAGAATCTGATCTTCAGGGTTACAGAGGCCTACCTAAACGCCCTGGAGGCAAAGGATGTTTTGCGTTTCAGCAAAGCTGAAGAAGATGCAATCAGCCGGCATTTCAATCTTGCAAAGGAACGCTATGAAAGCGGTCTTATTCCCATCGCGGAGTTTCATGATGCCAAAGCGACATTTGCAGGCGCCACCACAAGACGGGTAAGGGCCGAACATAGCATGGAAGATGCCATAGAAGGACTGACGGAGATAACGGGCACCCGGATTGATTCGCTCAAAGCTATTAATCTGCCTGACATCAATACTGAAAAAATGTGTGCAACAATCAGCAGTGATTCGGAATCAAAAACAATGCGCTTCGACGCTATCGACGTAAACCGGTTCAACAGCCTGGCACCAAGAAAAGATGAGGGCTATGAAGGTGATGCCATCCCTCTGATTTTACCGGAACCGGACGATGTTGACACATGGGTGCAAGCCACCCAAAAACAGAACTTTGGTATCCTTGCCAGACAAAAAGGGCTGATCATTGCTGAAAAAGAGGTAAAAAGACAAAACGGCGGTCATATGCCGACAGTCTCACTTGTTGGAAGACTTAACCGTAATGTGGAGGGCGATTCGCTATATGGTGGCGGAAGCGATATTGAAAAATGGGAAGGTTCCGTTGAAGTCAAAGTCCCTCTGTTCAACGGTTTTTCCACATCCTCAAAAGTGCGTGAGGCCAAGCTTCTCCATAAAATTGCACAGCAGGAACTTGAGACGGAAATCAGATCCGTTACACGGGAATCCAAGGCTGCATTTTTCGGGATAAAAAGCGCAATAGAAAGCATCAAGGCATTGAAACAGGCGTTGATCAGCAACCAGATCGCTCTGTATGCCAAACAAGAAGGGTTTAAATCCGGTATGCAGCCCACCCTCGCTGTAACTGATGCCCAAAGAGATCTATTCCAGACAAAACATGAATATGCAAAATCACAATATGAGTACATCATTTACAGCCTCAGGCTCAAAAAGGCGGTTGGACTGCTCAACCAGGAAGATATTAAAGTCGTTAACAGCTGGCTGGACTGAAACCATTTAAGCGTTAATAAAAGGGCTTTCGCCAAATGTCACACTTAAGAAAAATAGCGCATGGGTTAAAATTCTTTTCCCAAAGAATTTCAAGAAAAAAAGATAACGAAAGACGCAGAATGCTCTTTGAGACCCTTGAAAAGCGGGTGCTCCTTTCGGGTGATCCTGTCTCTGCGTCACAGGATTTGCAAAATCATGAGTTCTCTGTTAACGATGCCGTGCCTGCAGCTGAAGAGATCATTGTACCTGAAACCGGATATCAGGAGGCCCAGGCTGCAGACGTCACATCCGACGCCCCTGCTGACGACGCGTCCACTTCTTCCGCGTCTGAGGAATTTATTGAAAACGACGTTGCGACCCGGGAAACAGCTGATGGGGATCAAACCGTTGAGGTGACTGATGATAAAACTGTTGCAACAACCGCTGATACCCAGGCAGAAGCCACCTACGATGATCAGGTACCGTCCAAGGAAAACATCTCCAATCAGTTAACTTACCTGTTATCCGAAGACAGCGGTCGGCAAATCGTTGTTGTCGATCCGTCGGTTCCTGATTATGTCTCGCTGATTGAAAATATATTTGAAGAAATATCCGATGTACCCAAAGAGACGGATTCCGTTCGTGATCTTGCCGCCACTGAAACCGCCAATGACGACGTTGACACAAGCAGCTCGACTGATGACACATCCCAATCCCTCGCGATCTTAGATGATAGTACGGAACCTTCCTCAACAGAAACGAAAAACGACGATACGGAAGATGAATTACAGGCATCACCCTATGAAATCATAATACTTGATGCGAACAGTGACGGCATTGAGCAGATTACAAAAGCGTTGAGTCAATATGAAGATGTAAGCGCGGTACATGTTATTTCCCATGGTGCCGCCGGCATGATGCGTCTTGGCAACAGCGTGGTGGACAGGGAGCGCCTTGAAGAATATTCCGACAGCCTCAGGGCATGGCAGGAAAGTCTGAGTGAAAGCGGAGATATTCTTCTTTACGGCTGTAACGTTGCATCCGGAGAGCTGGGGATTGCCTTTATCACCGAACTGAGCAGGCAAACCGGGGCGGATGTCGCCGCATCAACAAACGCCACGGGAGACGTCGAGCGCGACGGGGACTGGCGCCTGGAGTACACTGTGGGTGTGATTGAGACAATTCCGCTCTTTCAGGGAACGGGCTTCTCTGATTACGAACAACTCCTTGAAAATATTGTCGGCACCGACGATGATGACACCCTCACCGGAAACGAGGCAACCGATGATTCCATGACCGGCGGCACCGGTGACGACATTTATCAATTCCAGGACAACTGGGGTACCGACACGGTTCTTGAGCTGAACGATGAAGGATACGATACCCTTGATTTTTCCGAAGTAACGGCTGATCTTACAATCACCATAGCCGAAAACGGTGCCGTAACCGTAACCGGCGGCACAAATTCACTGACCGCGACCGGCGTTGAAAAGATAATCGGCGGAACCGGAACAGACACGCTCTTTGGGGTGCAAGACGGTTCCGAATGGCGCATCACCGGAGACAACACCGGCAGATTGAACGGCGTCGTTTTCAGCGATATCGAACATCTCAACGGTTCGGATACCGGAAATGATGTCTTCAGTATGGAAGATAATGCCCGGTGGTCCGGCACCATTGACGGTAAAGGCGGGAACAATACCCTTACATTTGAAAACGTTACGGAAAGCCTTGCCTTTACCATCAAGACCGACGGCTCCGTGTCTGTAACAAGTACGCCCAATGCATGGTCTGCACTTGGTATCATTCCAGATGATGTCCTGGCCCTGCTGACGGACCTGATACAAATTGACGCGGTTCAAAATGTCCAGACCCTCGTGGGAGGACAGGCAGACAATAATTTTATATTTGAAGACGGCGCCGAATTTGACGGCACCTTTCAATGCAGTGCAGATACCACCAATTCCCTTGATTACTCAGCCTATTCAGGCAATGTGGCCGTCAACTTTGAAGACTGTACCGCCACAGGAACCACCGGCATCCAAAATCTTAACCGGGTGGTCGGCAAACAGAGCCAACTTAATATTACATTTACCAAAGACGGCGATAACAATGAAAATGAAACCGTCTCCTTTACCGATGAAAAAGGCATCATCGCAAGCGCCTTAACATGGATAGGCCTTGAAAACATAGAGGGCACCCCCGGTGATGATGTGCTCACAGGAAACGGCGGCATTAATATCATTGTCGGCAATGCCGGTGATGATCTGCTTATGGGCGAAGGCGGCGCAGATACATACATGTTTGCCGACGGATGGGGCGTTGATACCATCGAAGACAGCGGCGGCATAGATATCATTGACTTCACCCTGACCACGGCGGATCTTACCTTTACCGTTCATGCGGACGGCACCATCAGTGTCACCGACGGAACAAACAAACTTCTGGCAACCGACGACATCGAAGTGATCATAGACGGCCAGGGAAATGACAAGTTCGTTTTTGAAGACGGCGCAACCTTTGACGGCATAATCGGCAAAGCAGACTGGATTGACAAACTTCTGGGCGTCAGTCTTATTGATTACGGGTCCAATACCCTTGATTTTTCGCAATATACCTCTTCGATCTATGTCGATCTGGGTGTACCGATTCCACGTCTTGAAACCATCCTTTTTCAGCAGGCATGGGATACCGATGCCGGGGCTCCCATTGTGGCGGCTTTCAACAATATCACCAATGTGATCGGCGGCAGTAATGACGACGTTATCATGGGAAACGATTCCGCCAATAAGCTTACGGGCGGTGAAGGAGACGACGTAATCTACGGCCGAGGCGGCGCAGACACATTTGACGGTGGGCTTGGAAATGACGTCCTCGTGGGCGGCATGAGCCTTTCGGATCTGATGACCATCATCCAGACATTGCAGGACCCCACGGCAATCGCGGACCAGTTTCTGGCATCTGCAACGGAACTCATCGCATATGTCGCCGACGGCGGAACCATTCAGAGTTTTTTACTGAACAAACTGGCGGGTGATGAAAATACGGTTACATATGCAAGTGCATCAGGATCTGTAACCGTCAATTTAGGGTTTGATCTTGACTCCGGTGAATCTGCCCTGGCCAACCTGCTATCCCTTGATGCTGAGACCGTACAGAATACATCAGATTTTGTTCCCCACAGTGAAGGTGCCGCCGGCCATGACTATATTGTCGGGATACACAATGTCATCGGCTCCAACTATGACGATATTCTATACGGCAATCTGTTTGACAATACCATAAAAGGCGGTGCCGGGGACGATGAACTTTACGGCGGTCTTGGCTCGGATACGCTTGTGGGCGGAGAAGGTGATGATTATATAGACGGCGGCGGCCTTATTGATGATACCCTGGTGGGAGACAGGGATACGGCCTCATATGTCGACGCGTCAAACGGGGTGAGGGTCGATCTGGGTATTGACGGCGCCCAGGACACAAGAAACTGGATCATTGAGGCCCAGGGCCATGATGTTGTCGGCGGTCTTGTTGACGGACAGGAGTATGAAGTCATCAGTGTTGCCGACGATACATTCAAGCTCCAAAGCAGGACCGGGGAAGAGATAGAGATTGAACTGACGCCACCCGGCGGCACCCATCGCTTTGAAACAGACGACGGTTCCATATGCTTTTCCCCATCATCCTCGGGGGGCATAGACTATGCAAACAACCAAATCACCATAACAGGCCACGGCCTGTCAGATGGTCAGGTCATCACATACGATGCCGGCAGTAATGATGAGATCGGCGAGCTTACCGACGGACAAAGCTATAAGGTGGTCAAAATTGATGACGATACCTTTGAGCTTAAAGACCTTGTGGACACAGCGGTTGTGCTGGCGTTGTCCCTCCCCGGCGGCGTCCATGGATTTACTAAAGACGGTGAAATTGTAGTATCGTTCACACCGACCGAGGATGATTCCCTTGATTATGGCGATAATACATTTACCATAGCGGACCACGGACTGAGCCAAGGGGATATCGTTACATACACGGCCGGCGGCGACAAGGTTTTCACCAGCGACGGGGCCGGTAATGATACCCTTGTCAACGTGGAAGGACTTACTGGGTCAGGATACAATGACTACCTGATCGGAACGGATGCACCCAATGTGATCAAGGGCGGTGCCGGAGATGATGTGCTCGTCAGTGGTAAAGGGGTTGACATCATGGAGGGCGGTGCCGGAAGTGATACCATTTCCTATGAAACCGCCGCCGGCTCGGTGTTTGTGAATTTGTGGGACACCCTTCCCCAGGTCACCGGCGGAACGGATATTGATACCCTTTCAGGAATCGAAAATATTATCGGTTCCGCATTTGATGATATTCTGATCGGCGGTCTGGGCAACAACATTCTGGAAGGCGGATACGGTGATGATATCCTTTCCGGCACACAGGGCTCGGATACATATTCATTTAAAGAAGGCTGGGGCTCGGACACGGTGATCGACGATATCGAGGCGCTGCTGGACTACATTGACGGTAATGTGGAGATCTTTGACTATGTTTCCAACGGTCTTTCCACTGCGAGCAAGTGGATCGCAGAAACCTTTGACACCACCGATGTTTATGCAAAACTGACCGGTGCGGAAGAAGCGTCTGCCGAAAATATTCCCGACATCCTGGATTTCAGCGACACAACGGCAGACCTTACCGTTAACATCTTGGGGGTTGGTGATGTCAATGTTGCTTACGGCACAAACAAAACCAATGATGTTTCCGAAATGGAAATCATCCTGACCGGCGGCGGAAGCGATACCTTTATTTTTGCAGACGGAGAGTCTTTTAACGGAACGATTGATGCCGGAAGCACGGATTACACAAAATATCCGGATGCGCATCAGGATGTCAACACCCTTGATTACTCTGCGTTTACCGATTCCGTTGTGGTTGATCTTTTGGCCGCCGAAGACGGTGAGCCCGGTGAGGCCCAGGGCACAAAGGGTGTCTACAACATTCAGAACGTTATCGGCGGCAGCGGGGATGATACCTTAAAGGGGTCCGAAGAGAACAACCTCCTGATGGGCGGTGAAGGCGATGATCTGATAGAGGGAAATGCCGGCGATGATGTGCTGGAAGGCGGTGCCGGAAACGACACCCTTGTAGGCGGTGAAGATTACGACCTTGTTTCTTACGTCACCTATGAAAACACCGTTGATAACAGCGGTGTGACCATTGATCTGAGCCTTGCAGACGGAGAGCAGGATACGGTCGGTGCCGGTACGGACATCCTCAAAGAAATTGAGGGCGTGGTCGGTTCCGATTATGACGATGCCATCACCGGTGATGAACAGGACAACATGCTCATCGGCGGTGCCGGGGACGATACCATCTACGGTATGGCCGGTGATGATTTGATCTCCGGTGATGCCGGTGATGATCTGCTCCTCGGCGGCGCAGGCGATGATACCATAGAGGGCGGCATCGGCGATGATATCATGAACGCCGGAACAGGCAGTGATACCGTCTCTTACATTTATCCCGGAAAAGCCGTTGTTGTGGATCTGACCAATACACAGGCACAAAATACGGTCGGCGCAGGCCAAGACATCCTCCTAGGCTTTGAAAACATCATCGGTTCAAAAAAGAACGATATCCTCATCGGTAATAACGAGGATAATATTATTGCCGGTGGTGACGGGGATGATACGATCTACGGTGGTGAAGGGGATGACACCCTTTCGGGTGAAGCCGGTGATGATACAATTTATGGCGGTGAGGGCGATGATACGCTGAGCGGCGGTGCCGGTGATGACCATCTTGACGGATACATTCAGGGTGAATCATCAGACGATGATAAAGGGCTGGATACGGTCTCCTATGCCGAGGGCGAAAGCGGTGTGATCGTCAACCTGGCTATTGACGGAGAAGCCCAGGATACCGACGCCCTTGGTGTGGATACTCTTGTAAATGTGGAAGGCGTCATCGGAACGGAATATGATGACATTCTGACCGGCAGTGTTGATGACAACATTATCATGGGGCTGGCGGGCAACGACATCATCCAGGGCGGTGCCGGGGATGATATTATCTCCGGCGGTGACGGAACCGACTTTGCCTCCTATTCCATGTCCGATACCTCGGTTTTTGTGGACCTAAGCATTACATGGGAGCAGGAAACCGGAGATTCCACGGGCTGGGACGAAATTTCCGGCATCGAAGGCATCATCGGGTCAGATTATAACGATGTCCTGACCGGCGATGATGAAAACAACGTCCTGATCGGCGGACTCGGCGCGGATGAACTGGACGGCGGAGAGGGAGACGATACCGCCTCATATGAATACGCCCTGGACGGCGTTAGTGTCGATCTGACGGGTGTGACGCCAAACACCGGCGAGGCGGAAGGTGATACGTTTACCGGCATAGAAAATCTCATCGGCTCTGATCATGATGACGTTCTTAGGGGTGATGCCTCGGATAATATTATATTCGGCGGCATGGGTACGGATTATATTTACGGGAATGAAGGAGATGATCTCCTTGAGGGTGAAGAAGGAGACGACTTTATTTTCGGCGGCGCAGGTGATGATATTCTGGTGGGCGGAGCCGGGGCCGACGCCTATGACGGCGGCGAAGGTGAAGATACCGCATCCTACAGAAATGCGGCGGATGAAAATGCCGATGATGATACCACGGGTATCACCATCAACATGAATGACGCCTCAAAAAATACCCGTGAAGCCGTTGGCGACACCTTTACCAATATCCAAAATATAGAAGGCTCGGCTGCAGATGACACCCTGATTGCCGACAACACAGGTGTAAAACTTTACGGCCTTGCAGGCGATGACGAACTGACGGGCGGTACCGGTGATGACACGCTTTTCGGCGGATCAGGTGATGACACCCTTATGGGCGGTGCCGGTGATGATGTGCTCATCGGCGGTGAAGGGGCCGACGCCCTTTACGGCTTTATCAAAGACAGACTTGAAAGTGAAGATACCGGCACGGATACCGTCTCATATGAGGATGCAACCGCCGGTGTAACCGTTAATCTTACCACGAAAACCGGTGCTTCCGATGTGGCCGAAGGGGATACCTATGAGGGCATAGAAAACATCATCGGTTCCGAGTATGACGATGAACTGACCGGTGACGAACATGACAATGTCATCAAAGGCGGTGACGGGGATGATCTCCTCGCCGGAAAGGCCGGAGATGACATCATTGACGGCGGGGAAGGCGGAGATTTTGTTTCATATGCCGACGCCTTTCAAGGCGTTACCATTGATCTTAGAATCACCGATGCCCAGACCAATAATGATGAAGGCAGTGACACACTAATTAATATTGAAAACATTGCCGGTTCCACCCGTGATGATATCCTCATCGGTAATGAATACGACAACATCATTGTCGGCGGAGAAGGCAGTGATATTATCCAAGGGCTTGAAGGCGATGACATACTTGCCGGTGAAGCCGGGGTAGACATCATAGAGGGCGGAGAGGGAGACGACATTCTTGAAGGCGGAGAGAGCGCAGATTCGCTTGTCGGCGGCGACGGTACGGATACGGCCACATACGTTGATGCCCAAAATGCCGTCACGGTCAGTCTTGAGGACGGTGTGGTCGGAATCGGAGATGAAGCGGCAGGAGACACCTTAACCGGCATCGAAAACCTTGTGGGATCCGATTATGATGATGTCCTCACCGGCAATGACGAAGATAATGCCCTGTCCGGCGGTACCGGAGATGATACGCTGGAGGGTGGTGCGGGGGATGATTTCCTTGAAGGCGGAGAAGGCGATGACTTGATAAAGGGCGGTGAGCATGGTTCAGAAGGCGATACCGTCTCCTATGAAAACGATGAGGCCGGTGTAAATGTTGAGCTTGGGGGCACTGCAACGGACGGTTCCGGCGGAACGGACACCCTTGAAGGCATAGAAAATATTTACGGCTCTGCCAATGATGATGTCCTTATCGGTAATGATGACGACAATATCCTCTGGGGCAATGAGGGGGCCGACACCCTAACCGGCGGTGGGGGTGACGACCTGCTGAACGGCGGTTTGGGAGATGATATTCTCATGGGCGGTGCAGGCAATGACACCTACATGTTTGAAAGTGACTGGGGTAACGACACCATCAACGAAACCGATGCAACCGAGGGCAATACCCTTGATTTTTCCCTCATCGCAGACCCGCTGACCGTCGAAATAAACGCCGATAACACTGTATCCGTATACGCAAGCACCGGCACCCTGGAAAATATACCCTATATCACGACCATCATCGGTGGCCAGGGAGACGATACATTTATCTTCGATCCGGCGGCCACCCTTACGCCGTTTATCGACGGTTATGACGGGTTTGATACCCTTGATTACTCAAAATTTACAATAGATCTGAATATTGATCTGTCCGATTCCGGTGACAACCCGCTCGGTACATCAGGCATAGATGCCATGGAAAATATTGTGGGCGGTTCAGGGGATGATACCCTGATCGCCGGAGATGCCGACACCACCCTTTATGGCGGGGAAGGTGACGACCATCTGATCGGCGGGGCCGGAGACGACGCCCTTTACGGTGGTGAAGGGATCGATATCCTTGAAGGTGGGGCCGGAGATGATACGCTTGACGGCGGTGCAAGTTCCGATGCGCTTTACGGCTACCTGGCATCGGCTCCGGGTGATGATGCCGGAAGCGACACGGCTTCCTACAAGAGTTTTGAAATTGATCTGGACGAAAACGGCCTGACGGTTGATCTGAACACCCCCGGTAATTCCACTGAAGATGCCCTTGGGGATACGTTTACAGGCATTGAAAATCTTCTGGGTTCAACCGGTTCCGATATCCTTGTCGGGGATGAAAACGCCAATATTTTATCCGGCGGCGACAGCAATGACCTACTCGTGGGTCTTGGCGGTGATGACATTTATGACGGCGGTGTGGGCTACGATATGGTCTCCTATGAAGCCTATACCGATGCCACCGGCGGTGTATATGCGAACCTTGGCGGCATTAAGAGCGAACACGCATATACCGCATCCGGTACAGACTCTCTTGCCGGTATAGCAAACAGCCTTGCGGACCATATCAACAATAATGCCGGTTCTGATTACTCGGCAACCGTTACCGACGACGCCATCACCATCGAAAATATTAACGGCGACACGTTTAAAGCCACCTTTGTTAATCCCACGGGCGGAACAATGGCGGTGACTGATATTTCGGATACAACCGTCACCATTACCCTCGGCGGAACCGTCACGGTAGGCGGCCGGTGGCAGATAGCGCTTTTTAACGGTCTTGATGCCATTGTAACCGGTGATTCAGGCATCATCAGCCGGGATGCCATGATCGATGTGGAAGACCTGACAGGTACGGTATACGCGGATACACTTATAGGTGATATCAACAGCAATATCATCAAAGGTGCCGGCGGTGACGACATCATCATGGGGCTAAGCGGTGCCGACACCCTCTATGGAAATGAAGGTGCCGACACCCTGTACGGAGGTAAAGACGGCGATATTCTGATCGGCGGCGCGGGTGCCGACAAACTTTTCGGATATACCGAAGGGGGCGACCCTGCCGATGATGTTTCCAATGATACGGCCTCATACGAAGACGCAGAATCAGGCGTCACGGTCAGCTTGTCAAGCAACACCGGTACGGCAGGTGAGGCCGCCGGGGATGTTCTTGACGGAATCGAAGACCTGACGGGCTCGGCTTATCAAGATCTGCTTACAGGAAACAGTGGTGACAATACGCTGATTGGAAACGCCGGAGACGATATTCTCACGGGCGGCGGCGGTTTTGATACCGCCTCTTATACCACAAGTACTGCGGGCGTGAATGCAAACCTGTCCACAGGAACAGCCGACGACGGATTCGGCGGTACCGATACCCTGATCGGCATCTCAGACCTGGTAGGATCGGATTATGACGATACGCTGACAGGTGATGAAGCCGGCAATTACCTTACGGGCGGTTTTGGAAACGACATCCTTGACGGCGGTGCCGGAGATGACGTCCTTCTCGGCGAGTCCGGGGATGATATCCTGATAGATCTGTCCGGTGATGATGATCTTGACGGCGGTTTCGGCGATGATACGGCTTCATATATCAATGTTGTTGCGGGCCTGAACATTGACCTGACTATCCTTGAAGCCCAGGATACCCTGGGTGCCGGAACGGATATTCTCACCAGCATTGAAAATATCATCGGCGGATCAGGTAACGACACGCTCATTGGCGACAGCGGTGATAATGTTTTAAAGGGTGGGGACGGGTCTGACATCCTTATCGGCGGGCTTGGCGCCGATATCCTTATGGGCGGTGCCGGCGCCGATGCGCTGTACGGCCACTTCATCGACAATAGTGATACGGCTGAGGATATTGAAATTGATATGGCCTCCTATGAGGGGTCCACCGCGGTGGTGGTCAACCTGTCAGACGGAACAACCAGTGGTGGCGATTCCGCCGGTGATACGTTTTTTAATATAGAGGGTCTTATCGGATCATCAGGGGATGATAGCCTTACTGGCGATGATAACGACAACATTCTCAGGGGCGAAGAAGGCGCCGATACTCTTAGGGGCGGCTCAGGCGATGATATCCTTGAAGGCGGTGCCGGGGCCGACAAACTTTATGGTGATGACGGAAGCGATACGGCATCCTATGAAAGTTCTGATGGGGCAGTTTATATCAACCTTGATGCCGAAACTTACAGCGGGAGCCATGCCGAGGGTGATGTCTTAAGCGGGATACTCAATGTCATCGGTTCTGCCTACGATGACACCCTGATTGGAAATGAATACGACAATACCCTTTCGGGCGGTGACGGTAACGATACCTTTGCGCTGCTTGATGTCGCCGGGTCAGGGACGACCGGTCAGGACGTCATTGAAGGCGGTGAAGGCGAAGACATCATGCCGGACTGGAAGTCTTATACGATAGACACGGTCTTCCCGGGCGGATTCACACTGAATGATATTGACGGTATAACCATCACAGATGCTGAGCACAGTATCACGGCAACCGGCGATATCATGTTCATATCCGCTGAATCCATTACAGTGGAAGAAAATGTGAAGCTGGTATCTACCGAAGGAAATATCATTCTCAAGGTCAATGCCTATCTTGAACCCAATATCCTGAATGATCTGCAAAAGTTTTACACCAACAATTCGGCAACGGCCGAAATCTTAATTAATGACAACGTAGAGCTGACCGCCACGACAGGCAATGTATACATAGAAGCCACGTCAACCACAAAGCGCTCGGTCGGGTATGATTATTATAGAACAGGGCTTGCCGACGGTCTTGATGCACTGGAAGTTGCCGGCGTCACCGGCATCATGACATTTGAGGAAGCAGAGGTTAAGCCGCCCACAATAAACAAAGACAAAACGGTTACCGAAGGCGCGGTGCTGACGGCTGCTAGAATAACTTGGGATGCGTCGGAAGGCAGTTTTGAGGATGCGGGTTTTGAGGAAGGACAGACCATCCTTGTTACGGGATCGGCGTCAAACAACAATCTGTTCAGAATCGAAAAGGTCGATACTGAAAACAATACCCTTTATGTCACCTCCGTTGATGAAGCCACGGCAACCGACGACAAAAAGAAACAGGCGGATACGGTAACGACATACGGCAATGCCGATATCATTGCCGAAGAAGATGCCAAATATGTAACGATTCAGGAAGTCGAAACCTCACGCATCAGCTCAAACCCCATTGCCGTTTTAAGCGATCTGGGAGAAGAAGCGGGGCAGCTGGAAACCAGCGGTGGGACCCAGGCAATTTTGGGCGCAGAAGTCGCCGAAACAGTCCTTCCGTTGATCACAGATAAACTGAACGCACTTGCCAAGCTTTTTTTAAAAAATTCGCCCTTGGTGAAAAATTTTAACGTAGCGGCAGCACCTCCCGTACAGGTCCTCAGATCCGATGCATCTTCCATAATTGATATCGGAGCAGCCACAATCACCGCCGGCAAAAATATCACCATAAAATCGTCTGCAGTTTCCGATGCATCCCTTAAAACATCCCCAACACTTTTCGGCACACCTGTGTCGGTTGGTATAACCGTGGTCATGTCCGATGCTGAGGCAAAAGCGGACATCACCGGCGGTGCCGTGATTACGGCAGGCGAAGCATTTGAACTTTCTGCGGATGTAAAAAACACCCTTACGGAACACCTTACAATCACATCAAATAAATTGGTGGATATTACCTCCAAAAACAAGAAAACGATCCTGGATAAATTCAAGTCTCAGCTTGCAATCGGTGTGGCGCTTGCAGATTCAAATTCAAGTGCCACGGTAAGCCAGGGGACAGTAATAACGGCCGGCAGTGCAAGTGTAACTGCCAATAATGATAATAATATAGACTTAAGGGTCTCTGCAAACACCCTGCCCGCCGCCAAGCCCATTACAAACCAGCTGACGAAAACAAAGCCGAAAGCTGAATACAAAATAAACGCAACCACAGCCGGTGAAGCAATTACGGTGACCCTGAAACCTGCCGCCGCCAAGTCAAGCAATGCAAATAATTCAAACACAGCCAGTGTCAAGCCGGAGTACAAGGTCACCCTTGTCAAACCCAACGGAACATACTTTACCGCAACGCCGACCACGGCATCAAACGGAACACAGACCTGGACGTTTACGCCGCCTGTAGCGGGTTCATATACCATTCGTGTTGAGCTAGCCAACCAGGCTGCCTTTTTCGGCACAGGCACCGGTACAGAGGCCAAGACGGCCTCGTTCAGCATTACCATTCCGAAAAGCAATCTTTCCAATGAGTCCATTCAACAGACATTCGGCATTGCCACGGCCGTGGGGGTCAGTGATATTACATCGACCAGCGTGGCCAGAATAGACGGCCATGTGACGGTAACGGATGGAGATCTTACATTGGAGTCCAAGTCCGTAACAGGCGACTCGTCTGCAGATTCCTATGATGCACTTGGGAATCTTGAGTCTACTGACAAAAACAACCTTATTGTTACGGCAATACTTAACAACAAGAAAGTCACGGTAAATCCTTCAAAGCCCACCGGCAGCAGCGCTACCCGGTGGTGGAGTTCCTTTGCCAATGTCGGGGCAAAACCATCTGCGGCAAACCCTGCCCAGAAAAAAGAAGTCAACACCCTTGGTCCAAATTTGTCGGGCGCCGTGGGGGTGGCTATCAGCAACAACCAGGCGGATGCAATTATCGGTGACAATGCGGTCATTGAAGTCCAAAACGGTGATATGACCATCACCGGTTATACTGAAGAAAATATAAAGGCCACCATAACGGCACATGTCAACAAACCGTCTGAATCGGTCAGTGGTGCGGCAGCGGTTTTTGCAGGGCTCTACAATAATGAAGCCAATGCAATCATCGGCGACAATACCACGGTGGATGTCAGCGGAGCGCTCACCATTGACGCCGATGCCATAATCCCAAATCAGATTACCCTTGATGATGCATGGGATGAATTCATTGAAAAGGCAAGTAATTTAGTAGATCCGTACACCTGGATAGAGCCGTTTACAAGCTTTGGTCTGGGTCAACCTGAAGAGACAACGGGGCCCGAACCGGCCGATGCCACACCCCCTGCAGGCATAGGTGCGGCGATTATCCAGAAGATCAGAAACGGCACGGTTGTGGTGCAGCAAAAAGCCGCCAACTTTACCCAGTCACTTGCCGCAGGTGCAACGGACTACGGAACAAGCCTGTCGGGAAGGTTTATCGGCAATACCGAAGGCACCGTCAATGCAGATATCATGGAACTGCTCAATTATTTCCCGAGTATGCTCGAAGATGCGAACTTCTTCCAGAGACTGTCAACAACCTTTGTGTCTGCCAGTTCAAAGGCCGGCAGGGACGATGATTACAGAAGCGCCCAGGCCGCAGCGGCGAACCAGAAATTGGATGAAGGAGAAGAACAAAAAGAAGCCGCCTCAGGATTAGATCTTTCCGTGGCATTTTCAGGAGCCATCAATGTATTTTTTGCCGGAGCCGAGGCAAACGCAAGAATAGGAGAGAATGCAAAAATCAATCAGATGATGACATCCCCTGATCAGGATGTCATTGTAACGGCGGATACGACGATTGAAACCATCAATATGACCGGCCTGCCGGCACTGAACATCGTGAATCTCCTGCTTGGCCGGAACACAATCACCCCTGTCACCAAACCTGCAAAAACACTTACCGCGGAACAGAAAGCCGCCCTTACACCGGCAGAAAAAAGAGCTTTAAAACGAGAGACGGCCCTGCAGACGGCAAGCACGCTCCCGGTAATCGGCGTACCGGCGGGGATCGCCTACAATATGACGTCACTGGCCAAGAACGGGGTCGGCAGAACCACGGAAAAAGATCTTCTTGAAAGGCTTGAAAGCCAACTCCTTTTTCCGACTAAAAGCGGTGGAAGCGCCCTGGGAATAAATTTTCAGTACACAGATTACACCAGCACCGCCACGGCAACCATTGCGGACAGTGCCAAGGTCTCCTCCCAGAAAAATGTCAGGGTAGAGTCCGATACCGGCAACATGCTCATTGATCTTACTGCCGCCGGCGGTGCGGCCGAGGGGCTTTTGGCATTAACAGGGGCCGGAACCGGCTATACCATTGATAATACCTCCCTTGCCACAATCGGTGATGATGCGGTTATTTATGCAAAAAGCAATATCAATGTAGACGCAGACACCAGTAATGTTGTAGTGACCTATACCGGTTCAACGACCAACGGCACCAACCTTGGCATGGGCGTTTCCATTTCAATCGGTCTTATTGATAATACCATAGAGGCCAATGTCGGCGACAACCAGGGGGCGTCACCCGCCGTGGATGTGGAACAAAAGTGGATTGACTTCAAGAGCGGTGCCGGAACCCTGAGCCGCGCGGATGGCGGCGACTGGACAGACGATTTTAGTGCCGGCGACTGGGTCCGAATTTCAAATCTCTCCGACACCGATGACGGCCTGTACAAACTTGAGAGTGTCACCTCGGAGGTACTGACTTTTGAGGCCGAATCGGAATCCACACTCGCCGGTACGGGAACCGACGGGTTTGTTACCGTTCAAAAGGTCGGACATCTCCAGGCTGACGGCGCAAGACTTTCCATGGGCCTGGAGGAAGCATCATTCATTCTCAGTTTTGCCCATGATGACGGTGAAGGGACCGACTGTATTACCCGATCAGACGGAGACTGGGCGGCAGACGGCTTTGAAGCCGGACAGACCGTCAACATCACGGCTGCGTCCAACTCCGAGAACAACGGAACGTATACCGTCGAGTCGGTTGACGGCAGTTCTCTCTATCTTGTTGACGCAAACTTTATTGAAGAAGATTCCACCACCGGCGTTACCGTAACACGGTATGAAGCGGGCAATTACCTTAGCCCGTCAGACCCCGGGTTTACGCTTGAGTTTGGTGACGGCACCAATACAATTGTCCGGAATGATTATGACTGGAGAAATGACGGCTTCTATGAGGGCCAATTAATAACCGTATCCGGTGCCGATAATAACAATAACGGCAGCTATATCATCGAAACTATCAGCGGCGACACCCTGACACTGGTTGATGCAGCGTTTACAGCCCAGACCGTTACGGATTCTTCAACGGTGACCATCACCGGTTATGATAAAGTGGTCTCCATCGAAGACAAAGACCTTGTGATCGATTTTGTTTATGATCCCAACGGCGATGACAGCATCGTGAGAAATGACGGCAGGGACTGGGATGATGACGGGTTCATTGAAGGTCAGACCATCACTGTTACCGGGACATCTGAAAACGATAAAGAATTCGTTATCAAGTCAATAGACGGAGATACACTATACCTCACAGACGACACCCAGGTGACCAATGAGTTTTCAGTCACCGGGGTATCCATCATATCCGATGCAGGCAAAATCAATGTGAATGCGTCAAATAACTCCGTCATTGTCGCCACAAGCCTGTCAGGGTCTCCCCTGCTCGTGGAGTCCAAGAGCAGCACGACATCCACGCCCAATGACAGCAACAGCAACCAGATCCAGTCCACTAAAAAAAGTAAAACCGGCGGCAGCAGCCTTAAAGCAAAAGATCCGGGCAGTATTGCCCTGAATGGAACCTTTTCACTGGTTGACGTCAACAATGTAACAACCGCTTATATTGACGGCGGATTCCTGGTGGAGACCGGAACGGATCTGAATGTAACTGCCAAAGACTCAACATACCTGGTCAACGGGAGCACCGCATTTGCCTATGCCGGAGATCTGGGAGGTGCCGGAAATATTGCCGTTAACATGGTTGACCGGGATACCTCGGCAGAAATAGGCAATGAATCCGTTGATTCATCCGGTGAGGTGTGGATTGAAAGTGCCGGCAACGTCAGTGTAAATGCAACAAACGGCGGCGGCATTGTATCGGTTGCCCTTTCAGGCGTGCTTCAGCAATCCATGGATCAGAAACCGGCCCAGGAGGAAACGGCAGGTAAGCAAAGCAACACGCTTACGGATCAAAACAAGGCCGGTACCGAGGCGGAAAAAGAATCGGATAATACGATTATCCCGACCTGGATGCCGGAAATGTCCCTGTCCGGCAATGTGGCGTACAACCATATTCATGATATAACCATCGCAGAACTTTATCAGAGTAATGTTCTGTCGGCCGGCCAGGTGGATATTGAAGCCCTGAACAATGCCTGGATCGCTTCATTTGCCGGATCAACATCCATTACCGCATCCTATTATGACAACAGCGTAAAAACCGAAGAGCCCGAGGCGACCCCGCCCGAGCCGGAAAAAACGGTTAACGATACGATTGTCAGACCGGTTCCAACGGTAAGGGCGTTGCCCAACGGACAACTCTGGCTTAAGTTTTCAGACAAATGCGCTTACTGGGATACCGCCACAGCATCCGCAGATGCCGGTGCGCCCAGTAAAAAAGTTGAAAGCATGTCCACGGATATCAACCTCACAGAGTTTTTTACCCTGCCTACCTCCGCATCCCCAACCACAACCACCAAAACCTTTGCCCTTGCCGTCGGTAACTATGATGATACGGCAGTGGGCAGGGAAAAGGTCTGGTTTACCGTCACGGTTGAAGGAAAAACCTATTCCGGCACGGATGCAGAGATAAAAACCGCCTGGGTGGCCGATATCCAGAAGGCAATAAAAGATGCAATCAATGCCCTGAAGGGCGTTAAAAAGAGCGTTACAACCACCACAGAGAAAAAGACGGCTGAAAACGACACAAAAAAGGCCGGAAACGAAGAGCCGGCAAAAAATAAACCCATCATCGCAGGGGCAGGTTCCGTATCCGTTGTTGTGAACAGCCTGTCCGGTGAAACAAAGGCCTTTATCGATTCTTCCAACCTTGAAATCAATGACAGCCTTACGGTAACCTCGGAAACCAACCAGGTCATTATCGGTGTTGCAACAAGCGGCAGTGTTGCATACACGGAAAACAACAGCGGATTCGGTATTGCCGGCTCTGCTGCGGTGAATATCATTTCCGCCCTGACCGAAGCATATATATATGACAGCAGTGTTAATGTCCTGACCGGCGGCGAAGGTATCACCGTTTCTGCCACGGACAATAACATTATAGGAACCGGTGCAGGGTCCTTGAGTGTGACGGTCTCAACCAATGATAAATCATCTTCAACCGACTCATCCAACTCATCCAACAGCGGTAATTCAAACAGCAATTCCCAGGAAAAGAGCGGAACAAGCGAAAACAATACCAAATCCCAGGCCGCCCTCTCCGTCAGCCCTTCCGTTGCGGTGAGCATCGTAGACAGCGCCGTCCACAGTTATATTCTGAATTCATCCCTTATTGCAGACGGTGCAATTGAAGTTACGGCAAAATCAAGTGAAACCGTCGTTTCCCTGGCAGCAGGCCTTTCCGGAGCCGGTGCCGATTCCACAAAGGGCAGCTTTGCCCTGGCCGGTGCAGGGGCTGTTTCAGTCAATGTGATAACAGCCGAGACGCTGGCGTATATAGAAGATACGGATCAATCTGAGAACAGAACCATTGAAAGCCGGGAAGCAGGCATCCTCATAAGCGCCGAGGATGATGCGCTGATCATAGGCAATGCTGGTGCCCTGGGCATCAGTTATGCCAAGGGCAGCGAATGGGGCGTCGGCGTTGCTTTAGGTGCTGCGCTTGCGGTAAACCGCATAGATAAAGAGACCCGCGCCGGTGTTTCCGGAGCCAAGATAAAGTCGAAAAAAGATGTGGTTGTGGATTCCGATTCCGACTCCTTTATATGGGCACTGACAACAGGCGGCTTTGGCGCCGGTGCAAAAGGCACCGAGAAATTTGCTGTTGCAGTGGCGGCAGGTGCAGCCGGATCAATTAATATGATTGATTCGGTGACCGAATCATATGTCATCGATAACAGCTCAATTACCATTGACGGGAGCACAGGCGGGCTTACGGTATCGGCAACCGATGCGTCCTCGATTGTCGCCAATTCCCTTGTTATGGGAATTTCAAGTGCAGTGGGAAAGACATCGGCTTTTGCAGCATCCCTTGGCGGCACATTTTCTGTGAATGTTTTGGATAAAGAGACAAGGGCGTATATCGCTTCATCAACGGTAGGTTCTTCCGGAAAAGTGGACGTGAACGCGTCGTCAGGCGGCACGATCTGGGCCATGACCATCGGCGCTATCGGGTCCGGTTCAAAATCCGAAACCAAATTCGGCGGTGCCCTGTCTGTTGCCGGAGCCGGCAGCGTCAATGATATCCAAAGCGATGTCTCAGGTTATATCTCAGACAGCACGGTGACCGGCGGCAATGGTCAAGATGTATCCATTTATGCCGATGATTCATCACTTATCCTTGCCGATTCAGGCATCCTGGGTATTGCAGTGGCCGTTGGGAACAGTTCTGTTGCCGCCTCACTGGGGGCTTCCATCTCCATCAATTCCGTAACCGGCGATATTAAAGCCTACAGTAAAAATTCCATTATTAATTCTTCCGGAAACCTTGATATTGATGCCAAGGCAGACACAACCATATGGGCAATGACCCTTGGCGGTGTAGGCGCGGCCGGGAAGGCCTCCGAATCATACGGACTTGCATTTTCAGGTGCCGGTGTCGGATCGCTGAATGTCGTTGAGCGGGCCATAGACGCCTATGTTGAGGGCGATGGTACGGGCGTCCATAAGGTGACCACCGGAAACGGGGGTGATGTTCTAATCAGCGCAACGGATAACGCCTTGATTCTTGCAAATGCCGGCGTCTTGAGTGTTGCCGTGGGGACCGGCGGAAGCACCGGTGTGGGCGGTTCAATGGGTGCATCCGTCATCATCAATACCGTTAAGGACTCCGTCAACGCCTATATTTCCGGTGTGGATGTCGAAGCCGACGGTGGTGTGGATATTGACGCCGAGTCCACCGCAACGATCTGGGCCTTGGCCATCGCCGGATCCCTCGGTGTGGGCGTCGGCAATACCACCGCCCAGAAAGATGCGAACGGAAATGTCCAGAGCAATACGGGCAGTACAAACAGCCAGGGTACGGGCGTCGGCGTGGCCATAAGCGGCGCGGTGACGGTCAATGTAATCGATAACAGCACACTGGCCTATATATCCGACAGCAGTGTCATCAGCAACAACAGCGGCGGTGTCACCATTGATGCCGTAGACAAATCAACCATACTGGCGGATGCCGGCGGTGTCAGCCTGGCTGTGGGTTCGGGCGGAAGCACGGGGGTTGCCCTTTCCATGGGCGGGTCTGTGGCGGTCAATGTCGTTTCCAATGACACCCTGGCGGCCATATCCGGTTCGCAGATCGGAACGGCCGATGATCCGGTGGGATCAGTGATGCTCAATGCCGATTCACAGTCCCAGATCTGGGCACTGACGTTAGCCGGTTCCCTGTCCGTGGGATACGGCAAAAACCGGTTCGGCGGTGCCTTCGGCGGGGCTGTGGCCGGTTCCGTCAATGTTGTCCATAATACCATTGACGCGCATGTTTCAGATTCAAGTACCATAACGGGCACAGGGCTGCTGGCAGTTGAAGCAAATGACAATACCGGCATCATCGCCACGGCCATGGGCGGAAGCATTGCCGTGGGAGCAGGCAGCAAGGGTCTTGGTGTTTCCGTGGGAGGCGCATTTGCGGTAAATGTCATCGCAAACACCACCTCAAGTTACATAGACGGCTCTGACATTGCCATCAACGGAGATCTGTCCGTCATATCCACATCAGACAGCGCCATATGGGGGCTTGCCGCCGGTGCAGCCGTCGGTGTGGGGGCCGCAAGCGGCGGCGGTGCCGGTGCATCAATATCCATCGGCGTCTCGGCGGTCAATAATGTGATCAGCAACAGCACCGAAGCCTATATCAGCAACGCCGACAGTGTCCTGACCGGCGGTAATAATATTATCGTACGGGCCGACGACAGTGCCGGAATAAAGGCCTTTGCCGTATCTGCTTCCATATCGGCGGCCGTATCAACAGGCAAGTCCGACGGCGGTAAAGGCGGTACCGGTGCTGCGGTCAGCGGCGGCGGGGCCGGGGCCGGAAACTATATTACATCAACCACCAATGCCTATATTGATCACAGCAGCCTGGGTACCGCCCTCAACCCGGTGGGCAATATAGACCTTGATGCCATGAGCACATCGCAAATCCTGGCGGTGATTCCGACCATATCCGCCTCTGTGGCCTACGGCGGTGAAAACGGGGTCGGGGTCGCCATCGGGGTGGCTGCGGCACGAAACATCATCGGTTACGGTTCAGACGATATTCTGGTTGATTACAACAGTTCGGATACGCCTGAAACCGTCAATGAGGGAGACCTTGTAAAGGTAACCGGTGACGGCCCATGGGAGGGAGAGGTTTACGAATATATCGGCTTGGAAATGGACCGTTCCGATTACAGTGCGGATACCGGTGTATATGCACCGGCCCTTGGCGACAGGGTCTGGGTCGAAGATGAAAATTCAGGGGCCGCATCCGCCGGCGTATACCAGTATATTTACGATGGGGACGCGGTAGCCGTTGACGGAGTGACACTTGATTTCGAACATGATGAGAATGATGAAAATGCTGACTATATCACATGGACGGATAACAGCTGGGCGGAACAGGGCTTTGCCGCAGGCCGTCAGATCGTCATAACCGGTGCGGGCGCCAACAACGGGACTTATACCATTCAATCCGTCGACGGTTCCAAATTATATCTTAAAGAGGATCTGGCAGCAGATTTATCCGGTGCGACCGGGGTCCTGATACAGGCAACAAGCCTGTGGGACCTGACAATGGCGGATTACCAGAATACGGACTACTGGCAGAAAAACAGTGCACTTGATTTAAACAGTCAGGATTTTGGTGATAAACAGCTGTGGCGGCGGGCTGATCTTAAAAAATCAGGGTCTGAGATCCAGGCCTTTATCAGAAACACCGACATTTATGCGGCAGGCAACATCACCTCAGACGCGCTTTCCGAACAAAGCATTGACTCCATCGTCATTGCCGGTTCCGTTGCCCTGGCTGGCGGCGGGAAATACGGCGTGGCAGTGAGCGGTGCCGGAGTCTTTACTGAGAATTACATCGGCACCGGTGTCCGGTCGTTTATCAACGGTGACGGATCAGACGGCATCACCGCCAACAGCATCACCATGACCGCCGGAGATGTCTCCGAGATCAACAGTATTGCCGGAGCGGCCTCCGTTGCAGGGTCCGTGGGCGGCAGCGCCGGCGTGTCCGTAGCCATCGGCCTTTCCCTTGCATTCAACCGGGTGGACAATCAGGTTGAGGCATTTATTGCCAATGCAGATGACGGCATTATAACCACCGGGGACGTGATCCTTTATGCCGGATCAAACGCCGACGGTGCCGTTGCCTTTGATCCCACCGGTTATGGGTTCACATTCGACGATCTGGATGATGCAACCGAACAGGATGTCGATGATCCGGACACCGATGACACGAATGAAGAAGCGGTAGATACGCTTTCCGACAGTGCTGTTCTGGAAAATCTGAAAACCGCCCTGGAAGACCAGGGATTAGAGATTGTTCTGGAGAGCACCGTATCTGATGATGCCCTTTATACGACCGGATATGGTGAGCAGAACCTCTTCACGAATGATACGGTAAAACTGGCCGACAACTACACCAACGGCGGTGTGGCCGGCAGTGTATACCGGTACCTTGGATATCAGGACTACACGTCGGATGAATCCGGTGTAACGGTGACAAGCGGGACCATCATAAAGGATGTGGACAGCGGTGCGTTCTATCAGTTTGCCGGCACAACGGCACAAGGCGATGCCATCTCAGATCTCTCAGGTATTGATTTTGAAAATGATGAAACGTGGCACGAATACCTGACCGATCTTGGTTCTGTGGATTACTCAGACACCGACGCCTGGGAACTTGTCAACGGAGAACTTAAACTTACAAAGCTTTCCGACGGCGGGGGCTGGAGCCTCATTGACGGTTCGGGCGCAGCCTATATCCTCAAAATAGAGGGTTCAAACCTCTCTGTTTCAAAATCAACCATCAATGCAGTGACGGCTGCCGCATCATTGAGTGTGGGTGTTGGATACAAATCGGACGGTGCAGGTGTTGCCGTCAGCGGTGCCGGGGCATTTTCACAAAACGTAATACTGTCAAAAACAAATACATACATTGAGAACAGCGTTATCACCAGCGGTGACAATGTTCTGTTGACCGCAAAGAGCGATCAGGCAATCAACTCTGCGGTCGTCGCCGCGTCAGCCGCTGTGGGCGGCGGCGGAAAGGCCGGGGTGGGGGTGGCAATCGGGGCCTCCATAGCGAGGAACCTGATCGGGTATGACTGGAACTACGCAAAACCGGCGGTTGACGTCAGGGCGTATATCGCAGATTCAAGCATTGATGCACAGGGACATCTGACCCTGACAGCCGATGCCGCCCAGACCATCAACGCAGCGGTTATTGCCGGAGCCGCGGCAGTGGGTGCCGGTCAGACAGGTGTTGCGGTCAGCGGTTCAGGCGTGATCGCTGAAAACTGGATCGGTGTCAATGTAGAGGCATCCATAGACGGAGACGGCGACTCAGGCATTCATGCCCACAACATCACCCTTGACGCCACGGACACATCCACCATATCGGTGATCGCGGGTGCGGCTTCCCTGGCGGCCTCCTTTGGAACCAATACCGGGGTGTCCGTTGCCGTTGGCGTATCCCTTGCACACAACACCATCAGCAGCAGTGTCCAGTCTTATGTTAAAAATGCAGATATCATTGAAGCGGGCGGCACCATCCTTGTCAACGCCGATGAAAGTGCCACCATCAATGCCGTATCGTCTGCAGCGGCCGTTTCAGCAGCGTTCGGCCAAACCGGTGTAGGCGTCAGCGGGGCAGGCGCGGAGGCAACGAACCTGATTCTTACAACAACCAACGCCTATATCCAGGACAGCACCATTACGGATTCCGCCGATGTGTACGTTACCGCAACCAATGACGCCGTCATCAAGGCCGTTATCGCAACGGCATCCATTGCCCTTGCCGGCGGATCAAATACCGGTGTCGGTGTATCCATCGGTGTCTCACTTGCCGGGAACGTGATCGGCTGGGAATCCATCCTTGATACGGAATACGCCTATACCACGGGCGATGCTCCCCCCGGCCTTAACAACGGCGACCGGGTAAAGATTGAGTCAGGGGTCGGTGCCGGAAACGTATATGAATATGTCGGGGATGATGTTGATTTTTACGACTATACAAGTGATCAGGGCGCGCAGACGCTGGCTGGCGGCGATCTGGTAAAAGTTGAATCAGGCTATGGTGAAGATGATCCGAATGACAATATAAAGGGTGAGGGAACCTATATTTACCGGTACATCGGTGATGACGGAGAAACCCTTAACCTGGGTGTCCAAGACTATACCGACACCACCCTGTGGGAATCTGTGGGAAGTGCCCGCCTGACCATGCAGGATTACACCAACGACGATCTATGGCGCAGGGTAAACCTTTTGGCGTCTCCCATTGACGTCCAGGCCTATGTGCTGAATTCAAGCATCACAACGGACGGAAGCCTTAATGTCGGTGCCGTGTCCGAACAGGAAATCGATGCCGTGGTCATCTCAGGGGCAGTGGCTGCCTCCGGGGGAAACACAGGCGTTTCCGTGTCCGGTGCCGGTGTCGGGTCCCTGAACCTTATTTCAGCCGATGTAAAATCCTATATCGACGGGAACGGATCTTCAGGGATTAACGCAGGGGACATAACCATTAGCGCTGAAGATACCTCCACCATCAATGCAATTACCGGTGCAGCGACCCTGGCGGCAGGGTTCGGAAGCACCGGCGTGGCGGTTTCCATAAGCGTTGCCCTTGCCCATAATGCCATCAGCAATGATGTGTCCGCCTTTATGACAAGGGCTGATGATGTGACCGCCACATCAGGGGCGATCACCGTCAGTGCATCGGAAAGTTCCGAGATTTCAACTATTACTACCGCCGCCGCTCTCTCCGTTGCCATCGGAAGTACAGGCGTGGCGGTTTCCGGCGCAGGCGCCGCCGCAACCAACTCTATCTTGACAAAAACGAACGCCTGGATTGAAGACAGCACCATCACCACCCTCTTGTCGGATGGAGATGTGATTGTCAGTGCCGAGGATGATTCTTCCATCAATGCCTTAGTTGCCGCAGTGGCCGCCTCGGTCGGCGGAGGACTATCAACGGGGGTGGGTGTTGCCATAGGCGCTTCCTACGCAAGCAACATGATCGGTTATGACCTATTGCTTGGGACGATCCCCATAAAAGATCCGGCCCAGGTACAGGCATTTGTGGATAATTCCGTCATACATGCAGCAGGCAATGTTGTTGTCTCAGCTACGGCCGAAGAAGAAATTTTTTCCATCGTAGCTGCCGGGGCAGCCGCCATTTCCGCAGGCGGCACAGCCGGTGTCGGCGTGGCCGGATCAGGTGTTGTGGCCGTCAACATGATGGCCACCGATATCAAGGCTTATATTGATTATTCAAGTGATGTTACCGGAAACAGTGTATGCCTCACGGCGGACGACACCTCCAAGATCATGGCCTACGGCGGGGCCGCAGCCATCTCCGGCGGTTTCGGCGGCACAGGCGTTGCCGTATCTGTCGGGGCGGCCATCGCACACAACAGTATTGATAACGATGTGGCTGCCTATATTAAAACCAGTGATGTTGAATCCACCGGTACCGATGTCACGGTAAAAGCCGTTGAACACGCCATGATCAACTCGGCGTCTGCCGCCGCAGCCCTGGGGGTTGCCATCGGCAATGTGGGCGTGGCTGTGTCCGGGGCCGGGGCCGAGGCAAGCAACGTGGTCCTGACAACGACCAACGCCTGGGTTGAAGGCAGCAACATCATCAGCGCCGGAGACGTAACTGTGTCTGCAAAAAGCCTGTCGGCCGATCTCGGTCTGGGAGATATTTCCATGGACACCGAGGCCCAGGCAGACGCCTTTGCCGCAAACATGGATGACGCCTCGTCGGTTGATGCGGACAATGAAGATACCGCCGTAACAGATGAGAGAGAAGATGATATCGATGCCGATGAGGCATTTATTCAGGATCTTTCAACACTGCTGTTAAACCATGGTGTTGTAAATTCCGGTAATCTTGCCGTTACCCTGATGGAAGAAGGAGAACAATGGTCCGTCAC
Source organism: uncultured Desulfobacter sp. (assembly GCF_963664415.1). Classification (NCBI taxonomy): domain Bacteria; kingdom Pseudomonadati; phylum Thermodesulfobacteriota; class Desulfobacteria; order Desulfobacterales; family Desulfobacteraceae; genus Desulfobacter; species uncultured Desulfobacter sp. Next base: position 1,168,033 of record NZ_OY761445.1, read on the forward strand.
CGACAGGGATACCGGTTATTTTTATACCCTTACCCGGAACGAAAACGATTTCAGCATCTCCACGGCAACCATCGGTGCGGCGGTCATATCCGCATCAGCGGCCATCGGCGGCGGTGCGACAACGGGCGTCGGCGTATCCATGGGCGTCTCCTTTGCCACAAACTTGATCGGCTTTCAGATCGGTCTTGATGCGTCATCGGATTACACCACGGCCGACAGCACGGCGGTGCTTGAACAGGGTAAAACCGTAAAAATTGAAGACGGTATCAAGAAAGACTATGTGTACGAATATGTGGGCCCCACGGCTACCATTTACAACTACACAACGGCAGACGGAACACGGGCAGTTGTCAACGGGGATCTGGTTAAGGTAAACAGCGGATACGACCTGAGCAAGGGAACTCAAGAGACGGTGTATCGCTATGTGGGCAATGACGGCACGGTAAACCTGGCGAATGCCGATTACACGGATACAAACCTGTGGGAATCTGTGGGAAGTGCCAAGCTTTCCATGCAGGACTTCAGCAACAGGGACTTATGGAAACAAGTCAACCGGGAAGAATCACCGGCCCAGGTACAGGCATATATCCTTGATTCAACTATTGATGCCGGCGGCACGCTTTCCGCAACGGCGTTCTCCGACCAGTCCATTGATGCACTTGTTGTGGCAGGATCCGCCGCAGCCACCGGCGGCAGTGTCGGGGTCAGTGTTGCCGGGGCCGGGGCCGGGGCGATCAATGCCATAACAACGGATATTAAAGCGTTTATTGAGGGTGACAGAGCCATCGGAAACGGTGAAGCGGCCGGCATCAAGGCGGGTTCCGTAGTCATTACGGCAAACGATGCATCCCGGATTACCTCGCTGACCGGCGCAGCAAGCCTTGCCGCGGCATTCGGCGGTGTCGGTGTGGCGGTGTCAATCGGTGTGGCCGGGGCCTATAACGATATAGACAATGATGTCGCAGCGTTTATCTATAATGTTGATGACGGTCTTGTCACAACCAACAGCGCAGGGGCCATCACCATAACGGCAACTGAATCGGCCACCATCAATTCTCTGACCGCCGCGGCATCACTGGCTCTTTCCATCGGCGGAGTCGGTGTTTCCGTCAGCGGTGCCGGGGCCGGAGCAGTAAACACCATCCTTACCAATACTTCGGCCTATATCCAGGGCAGCACCATTACAGGTGCCGGGGATTTTGCGATGGCGGCCAGGGATACCTCCACCATCAATGCCGTTGTTCTTGCATCCACCGCCGCCATCGCCGGCGGCGGCGTTGGTGTGGGCGTGTCCATCGGCGCATCCTTTGCCACCACCATCATCGGCTCTGAAATTGAAACCGCAGGGGTAAATGCCTATATCAGCAATTCAACGGTAACGGTTGACGGTGATATGACCCAGTATGCCGTATCCGAGTCCGTCATAAGGTCCGTCGTGATAGCGACGTCTGCGGCCATTGCCCCGGGCGGTGTGGGCGTAGGTGTATCGGGAACCGGCGTACTTGCCGTCAATTACATGACCAGCGATATCAAATCCTATATTGATCAGCAGTCCACGGTCACCGCCGGCAGTCTTGATATCACGGCCGATGATACGTCTGAAATCATTGCACTGGCAGGGTCGGCATCCATTGCAGCGGCATACGGCGGCGTTGGCGTGGCCGTGTCTGTGGGAGTCTCCTTTGCACACAACATGATCAATAACGATGTGGCCGCCTTTATCAAAGAAAGTACGGTCAGCACCACCTTGGCGGCCGGTGCTTTTGAGGTCAATGCCGTTGAAAGATCCTTGATCAACTCCGTATCGGCGGCGGCATCGTTCGGTAATGCCATCGGCGGGGTCGGCGTGTCGGTCAGCGGTGCCGGCGCCGAGGCCACCAACATTATTCTGACAAAAACAAACGCCTATGTGGAAGAAAGCGATATTATTGCGGCAGGCAGTATGGCCGTTACGGCAAAGAGCCTATCGGCTGCGCCGGACTTGAGCGCACTTTCAATGGCAAATACGGCCACAGCCGATGATTTTGCACAAAAACTGGATGATGCCTCCTCAACAGATACGGACAATGAGGATACGGCAACCGATGAGAGAGATGATGATATCGTTGCCGATCAAAATTTTATAGCCGTCCTTTTCACTAAACTGTCAAACAATCTGATTGCCAATTCAGGTGATCTGGCCGTCACATTGAGAAGCCAGGGCGAGCAGTGGTCGGTGATCGATCGTATCACAGGGTATTCCTACACCCTGACACGGGAAGGCAATGATTTTACCGTTGCCATGTCGTCCATCGGGGCGGCGGTGGTGGCAACGTCCGCATCCATTGCCGGCGGCGGCGTGGGTGTAGGTGTTTCCATGGGAGTCTCCTTTGCGGCCAACATGATCGGTGCTGAAATAGACATTGAGTACCCCAGCGACTATACCACCGGCGATGAACCGCAGGTGCTTAAGCAGGGAGATACCGTCAAAGTCGGGGACGGGGTGCGTGAGGGCTATGTTTACGAGTATGTTGGTGCGGATGCGACCCTGTACAACTACACCTCCGCCGACGGCACAAAAACCATTAATGAAGGGGATCTTGTAAAGGTCAACACAGGGTATGATTCGTCAAAGGGAACCGGTACCTCCATTTACAGGTATACCGGAAACAGCGGTACCACAGTCGATCTCAGCAGTGCAAATTATCTGAATACAAGCCAGTGGGAATCCATTGGCAGTGCAAAACTGTCCATGCAGGATTACGGCAACGAGGACCTTTGGAAACAGGTCAACCTGATTCAGTCGCCCGTGGAGGTCCAATCTTACATCCTGAATTCCAATGTCAGTGCCGTTGGGGATATGTCGGTAACCGCATTCTCCGATCAGTCCATTGACGCCCTTGTTACGGCAGGGTCGGCAGATGCCACCGGCGGCGGGGTCGGCGTATCAGTCAGCGGGGCCGGGGCGGTGGCCATAAATACAATCGCCACGGATGTTAAAGCGTTTATAGAGGGCGATGGGACAGACGGGATTACGGCAGGCAGCCTGACCATCAGTGCCGAAGACGCGTCCGGGATATCCGCAGTGACTGCCGGGGCAAGTCTTGCGGCGGCTGTGGGCGGCGTTGGCGTAGGGGTCTCCATCGGTATCTCCGGGGCCTATAACCAGATTGAAAACGATGTGGCCGCATACGTCTATAATACCGGAGCCGACGGTGTTACCACCACAACCGGTGATATAACTATCGAGGCAACCGAATCGGCCACTATTAACGCCCTGACGGCAGCGGCTTCAGTCGGCGCAGGCATCGGCGGTGTCGGTGTTGCGGTCAGTGGTGCCGGGGCTGCGGCCACCAACGTGATTTTGACCACCACCGAGGCCTATGTGCTGGACAGCACCCTTGACAGCGGTGGGGGGGTAACGATCAACGCCTCGGATACATCAGCACTCAATGCCGTTGTACTGGCCTCAACCGCGGCCGTCGCCGGCGGCGCAGTGGGCGTCGGGGTGTCCGTCGGTGCGTCCTATGCCGGAAACTTCATCGGTTCCGAAGTGGATTCTACAGGTGCCGTTGCCTTTGTAAAAGATTCAACGGTTGATGCGGATGATGCATTCATCATGTCGGCTGTTTCCCAGGAAACTATCCGGGCTGCCGTGATTGCCGCATCTGCGGCAATCGCCCCCGGCGGCGTGGGTGTGGGCGTCAGCGGAACAGGTGTTGTGGCCATAAATTCGATTGCTGCTGATATTAAATCCACCATCGAAAATTCAACAATCACTGCGGGCAGTGTCGATATTAAGGCAGATGACACATCACAGATCATGGCGTTTGCAGGGTCCGCGTCCGTTGCCGCCGCATTCGGCGTGGTGGGCGTCGGCGTATCCGTTGGAGTCTCCCTGGCCCATAACATGATTCACAATGATGTTGCGGCATATGTCATGGACAGCACCATCACCACCACGAACACCGGCATCGGTGTACACGCCCTTGAACATTCCCAGATAAATGCGATCTCCGCTGCAGCCTCGTCGGCCCTTACAGCCGGCGGGGTTGCCGTTTCCGTAAGCGGTGCCGGCGCCGAGGCAACCAATATTATTTTGACCCAAACCAATGCCTATATAGAGGACGGCACCATTGACAGTGCGGCGGATGTGAATATATCGGCAGAAAGCCTCTCTGCATCTCCTGATATTTATACATTTACAAAAGCCGATGGGGATGCTTTCGCCGACAAAATGGATGACGCGGATTCCACGGCTGAAGATGATCCGGATACGGCAGGTACCAATGAAAGAGATACGGACATCAGCGCGGATAAAACCTTTATTGCGGAATTATCCTCTACCCTGACGGCTAAAGGGCTTGTCAATTCAGGAGATCTTGCGGTCACCATCCGTGATGCACAAAAGGAATGGTCGGTCATAGACAGGATTACAGGCAGTGCATATGTCATTACAAGAGACGGTGACACTTTCAGCGTCTCCACACCGACCATTGCCGCAGGCGTGGTCTCTGCGTCGGCATCGGTTGCCGGTGGTGTCGTCGGCGTCGGCGTTTCCATTGGTTTGTCCTTTGCCCGAAACCTCGTCGGCTGGGATCTTGCCTTTGATACGTCATATGACTATACAACATCGGCATCACGCACGCAGATCGCGGACGGAGACCGGGTGAAGATAGAAAGCGGCGTCCGGGCGGGAGATGTTTATGAATACATCGGTTCCCAATCCCAGGTACCTGAAGACGGCGAGGGATACGTCAACCTGAAAACCCAGGATTACGGAAATACGGATTTATGGAAACAGGTCAACCTCATAGAGGCCCCTGCAGAGGCCCAGGCGTATATCCTGGATTCCGTTGTTGACGCGGACGGCACTGTAAGTATTCTATCCCATTCCGATCAGTCCATTGATGCGGTTGTTGTATCCGGTTCAGCGGCAGTGTCCGGCGGGGGTATCGGCGTGAGTGTCAGCGGTGCCGGATCTGTGGCCGTAAACACTATTACAACAGATGTTAAATCATTTATTGATGACGACGACGGTGTGACGGACATTGAGGCAGGCAGTGTAACACTGGTCGCCGAGGACACTTCGAAAATTTGCGCCCTTACCGGAACAGGAAGTCTTGCCGCCGCATTCGGGCAGGTCGGGGTTTCCATATCAATCGGCGTTTCCGTTGCACATAATGAAATCGGCAATGAAGTTTGTGCCTTTATCAATAACGCGGATGTAACAACCACGGATTCATCAGGTTCGGTGACCCTGAGGGCAACCGAAGCCTCTACCATAAACGCCGTTACCTCGGCTGCGTCACTGGCTGCGGCGTTGGGCGGCATGGCCGCCGTTTCGGTCAGCGGTGCCGGTGCCGGTGCCACCAATATCATCCTCAATGAAACAACCGCCTATATCACCAACAGCACCATCGACAGTGCCGGTGATATTATTTTGGAAGCCTCGGATACGGCTGAAATCAATGCGGTTGTCGCATCCGCAAGTGCCGCCTTTACCGACGGCTTAGTCGGTATCGGGGTTTCCATAGGGGCATCCCTGGCCCGCAATCTCATCGGTTATGATCTTTTTAACAACAACAAGCCCGCCCAAGTCAGGGCTTATATCGAAGATTCGATTATAGACGCTTCCGGCGATTTGACCCAGCATGCCACGGCCGAGGAGAACATCAATGCATTGGTAAAGGCTGCATCATCGGCCGTTTCAATCGCCATCGGTGCCGGAACACTCAGCGGGTCGGGCGTGCTCACATCAAATTTGATCAGCACTGACGTTGAAGCAGCCATTCAAGATTCCGATGTTGATGTCAACAGCCTCGCCCTTCTGGCGGATGATGATTCAACCATCACATCAGACGCGGGTGCCGCATCACTTGCCGCATCATACGGCGGAGTGGGCGCAGCCATATCCATGGGACTGGTCGTTGCCGACAGCCGCATATTTAATAAGGTCAAGGCCTATGTGATCGGTTCCAAAATTAATACTAAAAACGGTGATATGAATGTAGAAGCCAATGAAAATGCCGAGATCACAGCCACCGCCACCGCTGCATCAGCCGCCGTAAGCGCAACAATTTTCGGTTACGCCGTCAGCGGAGGCGGGGCGACCGCCACAAATATAATAGATACACAAACCATGGCATTTGTGGATAAAGGCGATCTGCCTATTGATGAAAACGATCTGCTTATTAACGGTGACCTTAACATCACGGCAACGGATGTTTCCACTGCCGTTGTTCAGACCGGCTCATCTTCGGTGGCCGGAGGAATTATTTCCGTTGCAGAGGGCGGATCATCAGCTACAGGCAAAATCACATCAACCACCGAGGCATATGTTAAAAATTACGATATTAAGGCACAAAATATTACGATTAATGCATCCACCCAGTCCCAAGCCGATGTGAACGTATATGGCGTGAATGCCGGCATGCGGTCTGTGGGATCTTCAACAGCAGAGATCACGGTTTCACCGACAGTTAAGGCATATATCGGGCTGGGAAGCGGAGATCAAACCATTAACGCGGAAAGCCTGACCATAACGGCGGAACAGATTATTCCATCAAGCAGCTACACTGCGGATGTGTTTACCGGCGGATCTTCGGGCGGACTCATCGGTGTTGTGGGAACTAAGAGTAAAATAGTTAACAGCAGTGAAACCTTTGCATACATAGGAGAAGAACCGAATAGCACTTCCGATTCCGGAAGCATCACCTTTAATATCGCCGGCGATGTAAAGGTAAATGCAGACCAGACAACCAAACAGAGAGCAAAAGCCGCAGGCTCATCGGCAGGACTTATAGCCGCGGGCTTCAACCAGGCAATAGTTACGTCTGATACGGTTACACAGGCTTATATAGGAGATAATATAACGATCAACGGCGCAAGCCTGGAGATCAGTGCACAGGGGTCGGATAATAATGATGCACAGGTTGTTTCAGGCAGCGGCGGCGTGGTTGCAGGAGCCGCATCCTCAGCGACAACAGAAAACAATAGTACGACACGGGTGGATATCGGCACAAACACCGGAACCGTTATAGATGTTGACGGTGATTTTACCGCCCTGGCAAAACATACGACTCTATTCAGGGCAAATTCCGACAGTACGACCGCAGCCCTTGTCGGTGCAAGCGGATCACAAATAACCAACTACGTCGATTCCGGTGTTGATGTCAATTTCGGTTCAGGCGTCAAGGTAAATGCAACAGATATAGATGTTGATGCAGATAATTCAATTACTAAAAATTCTTCGGGATATGATGTCACAGCCGGGGCCGGCGGCCTGGCGGGGGGCCCTGCGGCTTCCAGTATAACGAAAATAGATAATGCCACGGCAATAACAATTGCGGACGGTGCCGCCATCGAAGTGGACGGCGACAGGCTGAACCCGGGAAACATGACCTTTAACAGTAGTAACCAGGTGAATGCCGCCGACAAGGTCAAACTGAGTTCCGCCGGAGCAATCGCATGGGCCAAGGCAAAATCAGTCATACTGAATAAAAACAATACAAACGAAATCAGAATAGGTGACGCAGATATCACAAGCGTCGGGGACATCCTCTTTTCCGTCGGCTCCAAAGCAACTGTCGCTGCCCAGGCAAGCGCCAAGACATCGGGTATGGCAGGCGCCGCCGAGGGTGAATCCCTTGCTGTGGTGCATGCGGATACAAGCCTTACGGTGGGCGAAAATGCAACAATTGACGCACGCGGCAATGTAACCCTTGAAGCGGGCGTGAATAATAACTTCAATGTAACGGCCAATACGGATTTATGGAATAAAACGGCATTGCCCATTGAAACGGATCCCCAGGCCCACGGTGAAATCGTCCAGACAAACAATATCAGCATAGAACAAGGGGCCTATGTCGGAGCCAACGCGGATGTCACAATTTCCGCTGAACACGGAAGATATTATGCCAACGGATCGGGTGAAGGTACCGATCTTTACCGAGAGGTCCTGGCAGCCATTGCCAACTTTTTCGGGTCGATTTTCGGGGCTGATCCGGTCACCCTTAAAATAGAAAAGGATTCATATAAGGAATCAGCCTCTGCAGATGTTGTGATTGACGGCAGCGTTAGATCCGGTCAGAACAATATACAAGAGCTTATTATAAGCGACACGGACGAGCAGTATGTGCCTGTCATGCTTACCGGAACAGCGACCCTGAATTTTGCAACAAACGGGGCTGCTGACGATACAATTACCCGAAGCAGCGGAAGCTGGGAGGATGACGGGTTTAAAGCGGATCAGTACATATCCGTTTATGGTTCAAACGAGAATGCCAACGACGGTGTGTACCGGATCAAATCTGTTACGGATACGGTGATTACCCTGGTGGAGACGCTGTCTGCCGACCGGATCGCTGATACGGCAGATGTTTTTGCAGTGGTCAGCTTTATAGGCAATAATCCCATACAGCTTAGCGGCACACCGGAACTGACCTTCAGCAAGGCGGATTCAACCATTGCCCTTAACGATGGAAACTGGGAAGATGACGGGTTTCAGGTCGGTCAGTATCTCAATATCACCGGAACATCATCAAATGACGGGACATTCAGAATTCTATCCATGGACGGAAGCCACATAACCGTAACAGGCCCCAGGATTAAGAATGAGTCCGGTGTTCAGGCGAACGTCTTTGCCCAAGCTCTTATGGCCAATGATGATCCTAATGATGCTCCTGCCGAAATGACGCTTAATCCTGAACTTGATTATACCTCAAAACATGCGGTTATCACCCGCAGTGCAGGAAGCTGGATTGATGACGGATTCCTTGCCGATAAAACCATTACAATAGACGGAAAAACCTATACGGTTGCCGAAGTGACGGCAACGGAACTGGTTCTGCTTGAAACCTATGATATTACGGCCGGAACGGAAAACAATGAAACTGTAACATCCACAATAGGAGAGACAACTGCAGAAATGCAGTTTGTAGCGGAGCAGGACGCTGCGGCTGCCCAGATCTCCTGGACAGGCGGAAACTGGTCCGACCAGGGGCTTGAAGTCGACGATGTAATCAAAATTTCCGGTGCGGATGACGCAGATAACAATACCGGTACTGGGTTTACAATTGCTCGGATAGACGGGTCGGTCATTGAGCTTTCAACCGGGTCCGGAATCGTTGACGACGGTACAAGCAGCGGTGATATAACAGTTGAAAAAGATGTTGCCATCCAGAGCGGTGTAACATTGGGATTTACCGCGGAGGTTGAAAGTGGTGGAACGATAACAGCCAATGCATATATCTCCAGAGACAGCGGAAGCTGGATCGCTGACGGATTCGTAGCGGGTCAGACGATAACCATTAACGGAGCGGGTACAAATGACGACACCTATACAATAAAAAGTGTTGCAGCTGACAACCTTACACTGGCAGATCATTCAACGCTTTCCAACGGTACTACCGACAATAACGGATCAATCTTTACCATAGGTATTACAATCTCAGACAACGTCGGCTTTACGGCCGAGCGGTTCCATGAAGATGCAAAAATTATCAATCTGTCCGGCAACTGGTCCTCGGATTATTCGGATGTTCACAGTATCACCATATCCGGGGCTGATGAAAACGCAAATAACGGAACATACGATATCCTTTCCGTATCCGGAAACACCATAACCGTTGACGGTCCTCTGGTTACGGACACCACGGATAACGGCGCACAAACCCTGGCGGTGGTAAGGGCTTCGGCAACTGCCGATATCACATACTCAATAAACAATGCCGAAATTGAGCGCAGCGACGGCAGGTCCTGGAGTGATGACGGATTCAGTGCAGGCCAAAGTATTGTTGTAAGCGGTTCCGATTCAAATGACGGTGAGTATGTCATTGAGCGTGTCACCGCAACAACCATTGAGCTGCGGGAAGATTATGACCTGACCTTTGATAAGACCAATACCAATAGAGACACCACCATACAAACTCCGGCAGCCCAGGTTGTAGAGGTTACAATCGGCAAAGAAATATTTTTCGACAAGGATGATGACGGCGGGCTGGACAAAATCGAACTGACCGACAATTCCGACTGGTCGGCCATGGGATTTGTATCCGGTCAGTATATACGGATTATTGGATCTTCATCAGGGAATGACGGCGTTTATAAAATCGAGCTTGCAACCGGAGATACTCTTGTTCTTGCAACCGGATATGACACCTTGACAGCGGATGAAACATTTACGGCATCACAGACTCAAAATATTATAAGTCTTGCAACCGAACCGGTTGATCAGATAACAGCGCTTAACCCAGATGTGGAAGTAGGTCTTACGGTTGCCGATAACAAAATCACTCGTTCAAGCGGAAGCTGGGAAGCTGACGGATTCCAGGCCAATCAGTATATAGTAATCAAAGGAAGTACCGAAGGGAATGACGGGACCTACAGAATTCTTTCCATAGACGGCATGTCTCTGGCACTGGACGGAGCAGACCGGCTGATTAATAATGAGACAATAACCGGCCTTACAATAAATGCAACACCCATCAAGCCGGGAAGCGTTGAGGATCTGATTTATGTAAGTGACGGTGTGGATATGCCTGACACCTATGAAGGCGATATTGCAGAAACAATCAGGCAGGAGATAGAAAGCCTTGAAAAGGATCTGGCCAATTACGGCGCAGATGAAGGTGCCGCTGCCGTAAGAATTCTGGCGATGATAGATCAATTGAAATACCAGGCTAATGAGCTGGGGCTCCTTGATGAAAACGGCTCTGTTGTCGGCAACATGTTGGCAACCTATATCGAGGTGCCGTACATAGAGGCTGAAAGCGGCAACATCATCATTACAGGTGACAACCTGTCCGGTACGGGAAGCCTGGATGCCCCGGGAGACACCCAAATCACCATTGAGAACCACAGCCCCTATTATCTGATAATAAAAGAGGGGCTGAATATAATTGCCGACGGCGGTTTCATAACATTTAACGGCGTAAACGTCAGCGATAATTCAGATATTCAGCAGCGGAACAGTTCAGGCCGACTTGCTCAGTTCAACACCGTCAATACCAACGAAAATACCCCGGATCCGCTTATTGAAATTAAAAGCACATATAATCCGCCCCCAACCGGGATGATTGCAACCGCAGTCGCCCCCAATATAGAAATTGTAGGTGCAACAATAACCAACACCGAAGGTACCATACGGATATCAAATAAAGAGGGAAGTATCTTTATAAAGGATGATACCTCGGGTAGTGAAACAATTAAATCAAGCATACAGGCAAAAACCGTAGAAATATCAGCAGGTAAGGATATTATCATCGCCACTGATACACAGAACGTGGGCGCTTCTCCGGAAGCCGTATATGAAGACATTGCGAACACGAATGAGGGTACGGACAAATTCAATGATGACGGTACACAGGCTAACGGAGGTGACGACTGGACTGCCGGCAGCGAAGACCTTATAGCGCAGGACGGCTCCATCATTGCCGGTAACAATATATTTATCACGGCAAGACTGCTTAATATTAACGGCCCCATTGTAAGCGGGGATGCGGATCATGAGCTGACAATATCCGACACCTCTACGGCAAAAAATCCCGCCGATGGGGATAATATAGCACTGCAAGACCTGATAGCCGACATGCAGGTCGCTCAAGAAAGCGGCTGGATTGAACTGGTGAATTCGGATATCAAGATCTACTATGACTATGATGCGGACCGCCTGATTGTCGATAATGTATCCGTTGCCGGTGGTTTGATAAAGATTACCGGCCATATCATGTCTACGGATGATGACGGCGCCCTAACGGTCATGGACGGGTTTGGAAATATAACCATCACCAATACAAGCTCCTGGGATATAGATGTTCAGAGCATCAAGACCGGCGAAGACGATGAGCTGATACTTAGCGGAAGTCAGTGGCGGGTTACCGGCACGGACATGCTCGCAACAGGTGATGACTGGATTACTTTGGAAAATAACGGAACAGATAAGGACACCATAACAAGGCAGAACGGAAGCTGGATAGAAGACGGTTTTTATGAAGGGCAGACCATCCTTATTTCCGGTTCCGAAGAGGAAAATGACGGGGAATATACAATTGCGATTGTAGGCGACAAGGTTCTTACGCTTGACAGCAGCGGCAGCCTCACTACAGAGTTCAGGGATCACAATTCTTTTGAGGTGAGCGGAAGCTGGATAACCATTACCGATACCGGCACCGATGATACGATCTCCAGAAGCTCGGGAAGCTGGATAGATGACGGCTTCTATGTAGGCCAGACCATTCAGATCCTCAAATCGGCCAATGGCAACGACGGGTTGTATGTCGTAAAGACGGTCGGCCATCAGGATCTGATTCTGGAGGGCGGCGATCTTTCTGCTGAAACCAGCACCTCATCTTCCCTGGAAATAGCAGGGAATTGGATCACATTCACGGACAATGATGATTCCGATACCATCACACGGACCGCCGGAAGCTGGATAACGGAAGGTTTCCGCGACGGCCAGACAATTACCGTATCCAACTCCGGCAGCAATGACGGCGAATACACGGTTGTTCATGTTACGGAAAAAACGCTTGAGCTTGCTTCAACAGAAAAACTGACGGATGAAGTCAATACATCCGGAGATATTGAAATACACGGCATAGGTAATGGTATCGAAGGCACTGTAATCATAACGGATACCGCCTACGATCTTGATTCAAACGATGATGTATATAAACCGCTTATTACCACCTATACAAGAATCGGGGACCAAATACAGGTAACCACCAATGAAGATGATGATGATGACGCCCCGACAGGTGTGACTTCCGTCATCGACCGTGATACGGCCACATATCAACCGGTTGAGGGCCAGAGATACTACTGGGTAACAGGCTATTCCGAGGCATCCGTCTTAACGGAGCAGTGGACCAGCAGCAGTTTCTGGGGGATAACCTATGCAGAGGGTCAATCAAGGACCTACTATAACTATGTTGATCCGACACCTGTAAACATAGAGCCCGAAAGCAATTTTGTGTCTGCCGGATCCGATAGTGCGGCAACTGAAGGATATGCTTACGAATTTGTCACCATAGGTGATCCGGTTGTATATACCAGGGACTGGATAACAACGAGCGGGTGGTGGATTTTCAGTACCAAGACCTACCATCTTGAAAAGATAACAAAGGTAGGACGTATAAATTACAACTATCACAGTGTGAAGGCCGATTATCCTGTTTATATAAATTTCATTGGATATGATACCGGAACCGTTAATATCACATCCGGTACCGACATCAACCTGACGGGTTTTATAAGCAATGTATCCGGTTCAACCAAAATTGAATCAACGGCCGGCGCCATCAATCAGGGGGAAGATCTTGCGCTTATAAGAAGCGACGATATCACTCTGAAAGCGGATAACGGAACAATAGGATATACCTACGGCACGATTGAAAGAAGTTCCGGAAGCTGGCTTGACGAAGGATACAGTGCGGGAGATGTTATAAGGTTCACGGAAGGCTTTGGTGACAACAACAACGTTGATTTTACGATAGACGCGCTCTCTTCAGGAACGATTACACTTTCAACCGGATCTGGACTTGTGGAAATGCAAGACGGTGACGGGTTCACCATATATAATGTTACTGATGACTCCACGATTGAATACACTGCTGATCCGCCAACACTCACGGCGACAGAAAATGTCAAAGCCGTGCGTACGGATCTTACAGGCGGCACACTGACTGCCACGGCAAAAGGCCTTGTGGCGGTAAATGAAACAGAGAGCAGGCTTACCATAGATCATGTCACGTCCACCACCGGCGATGTAGTCATAACCTCCGAAGGCGGAATTTACGCCGTTGATGCGGATACGCTTATTGCGGGCGATAATATTTCACTTATCTCGACTACGGGGGCAATCGGCACATCATCGCTCAATATCAGAATAGATACCAACCACAACAATGATTCCGAATATAATGCCGTGACAGCCCAAGCATTAGATGATATCTACCTGACCGAAATCTCAGGAGATCTCAGGGTTGTATCCATCGAATCACTGGACGGAGATGTTAATATCACGGTTGGAAGCGGTGACCTGACAGATGGCAATACAATCCAAAGACGAGATGTCCGAACGACATCAGAGCTTGTTGACCTGTGGGATGATATGAACCTGCTTACGGATGACGGCAGTGAAACACAAGATGCATACAGGACATTAAAGACCAATGAATACCAAACATACTGGCGTTACCGCACAGGAAGTTCACAGTACTTTGAGACGAACGACCAGGTGGACGATGGCGGCAATGTCATCACCTTTAATTTTGCCCATGATTTTACCACCGGTGATGCCCTGCTTTACCAGAAACTGGACGGCGCAGGCGTCAGCGGTCTGACTGACAACCAGACCTATTATGCAATAGTGGTGGACGACACCGGCATAATGCTTGCCGATTCTGCCGAAAATGCCGCTGCCGGACAGGCGCTGGATTTTAGCGCAGCCTCGGCCGCAGGTAAAGCGAGCATGACACACATGCTTGCCTATGATCCAAATTTCAAAGTGACGATCTCGGACGATGAAAGAGAAACCTATAAGACCCAGCTTGGCTGGGATGATGACAGAATCGACCTTGAAGAAGACAAACGTACCGAGGAATTTCATGAACTGCACGACAGGTACAGCGTCCTTGGGGAGACCTATAATCCAGACTGGGCGTATGACACCGGCAACCTCGGCTATGATCCGACGTTTGATTCTGCAAACGATGTGGACAATGAGAACGATACAATCAATATCGGCACCAACCTGTACACCACAGGAACAGGTGTGGTCTACAGCGCCAACGGCGGTAATGCAATAGGTTACCGGGTTGATGGCGAACTTATCAATCTTGAAGAAGGCACGATCTACTACATCATTAAATCGGATGCCGATCCTTCCATCGTACAGCTTGCAGAAACCCTGGAAGATGCGGCTGACGGAATCTACCTGGATCTGGATGCGGGAAGCGCCACAGGAACGGGGCACAGCCTTTCGGATGTAGACGCCCTATCCGTAGGATCAAGCTGGACCGAAGAACAGCTCAAATATTCGGTCGGCATTGGGTGGCTAAAGGAAATTTCGGACACTGAAACGACCATAGAAGACCCAAACATTGTGGGCAACAACATCATCTTGAATATTTCCGGAAGCATAGGTAATTATATTGCCGAAGAAACCATAATCATTTCCAGCGGGGACATGAGTGACGGCGGGACTCTTGTTGATCTGTCCGATGAAGATAAAGCCACACTGGCAGCAGCGGAAAAAGAAGATCTCATTACAATCAAGTCCGACACCGAAACAATCAGTTTCGGAACACTGCATAACCTGGAGTCCGGTGAGGCGGTTGTATTCGGCGCCGGCGGGAATATGAATGTAAGCGCAATTTCGGGTATAACGGACGGGGATACCTATTACGCCCGGGTTGTGGATGAATTTGCAATACAGCTCTTTGACACGGCTGAGCATGCAGCAGGAGAGGATGATACGGGCCTTGTAAACATCACAAGAAGTGAAGCCCGAATTACTCACCGGGAAGATATAGACATTCAAGCCGGCGGTCAAATTTCACAAATTACAATCTATACTTCTGATGGAGATATGGAGACGGACGGAACGGCTGTTGAGCTGTCGGATGAAGAGAACAGCGTCATAAATTCTGCCGATCCGGAAGATATTATCGTTATAGACTCTGCAGCAAATACGATCCAGTTTGGTACGGCACATGATCTTACGACGGGGACATCCGTCAATTTTGGAGACTACGGCACATTTACCATCAGTGATATTCAAGGCCTGACCGACGGCGAGATCTATTATGCCAGGGTTGTCGACGCATATACGATCCAGCTTTTTGACACGGAAGACAACGCCAACGGAGGTGATGACACAGGCCTGATGAACATCACCAGAAGTGAGGTCAAGATTTTTCAGTATGATGATGTCGGCGCAGGCATTGATATCACAGGCGGATCGGATATATTCCTCGGCTCTGAAAACGATATCAATATCATATCCGTCCAGGCAGGACCGAATGGAAATGCCGACAGTGAAATACGTTTAAAATCCAAAGGTGGAATTTACGACTCACCCCTTTCGGACGATACCGATTTTATCGGCGGCAACATCATACTTGAGTCAGGGCGCAAGGGTATCGGAACGGAAGATAACCCCATCACCATGGATCTTTCATCGGGTTACAAGCTGACAGCCAGGGCAAATCTTGAGATTTACCTATACGAGGTCAACGGTGATATGAACCTTGATACGGTCTATTCTCCGGAACTGGTTTACCTGAAGGCGGATGATTCGATACTGGATGCCTTTGACGGGGATTACCTTAATATCAGAACGGATGTCCTTATACTGAATGCCGGAGCCGACATTGGAAGCAAGACCGGTGACATCGTCAACGCCATTGATATCAACCTTTACCAGGACGGCCTTTTAAATGCATATGCCGGCGGGAGCATTTACCTTTATGAGACGGATGGAGATATGTCCGTAGGCGAGATCATTGCGTCAACAGGCGATGTTGATTTAACTGCCATGGCATCCATCATTGACAGGGAAGACGACGTCACTGCAGATATAACAGGTAATGATATTACACTTGCAGCCGTATACGGGGCCATCGGTTTTTCCGGAAACGACCTGGAT
The DNA here is from genome assembly GCF_963664415.1 of uncultured Desulfobacter sp. Taxonomy (NCBI): domain Bacteria; kingdom Pseudomonadati; phylum Thermodesulfobacteriota; class Desulfobacteria; order Desulfobacterales; family Desulfobacteraceae; genus Desulfobacter; species uncultured Desulfobacter sp. The sequence goes on from NZ_OY761445.1 coordinate 1,184,663, forward strand.
ATAAACAGCGCCTATTCCGGCGACGGTGGTCTGACGTCATCCAGCGCGCTTAATACCTACATAACCGAAACCGACGAAGACCTGGGCATAAACCAGATATCCACGGGTCTTGGGTATACGGCATTTATAGGAAGCGGGGCGTCCATCCTGAACGTCCGTCTTGATGATGAGGACAATATTATTTCAGGATCTGCATGGCTCTTTGCAGATCAAAATATCGGTGCAAACGGAAAATTAATCCGCACAACCATCGGAAATCTGGAAGGCAAGTCCGTACACGGCAGCATCTGGCTCATTAACCAGGGTCATCTGATTGTCGGCGGTGTAACCGAAGCAGAAGGATTGCAAGTTGCAGGTGAACTTCAGCTAACCAGCAACAGCCCCATGACCATAGAAGAAAATGTTGAAGCCGTCAGTGATATTCTTCTTACAAGCGCAGATAATTCAGATAATGACAATATGGTTGTAGAAGCCGGTATAAGCGTCGTCTCTACAGGCGGGACGGTTACAATGCAGTCGGGAGACGACCTGATTATTAATGCAGATGCAGTTGTACAGGCTGCAGGAACGGTTGCGTTATCTGTAGACTACGGGAATAATGATGTCGGCACCGGCGGCATACTTGAGGTTATGGGGCTTGTGACGGGAACGTCGATCCAGATATCCGGCAACAGCGATGATGATATCATACCGCTGACATACGTCTTTTCTCCGACCCGTATTGATGCCGGGGCCGGTGACGATATCATTTACCTTGGCAGCAATGCCGCGCCGGACGGAAATATCAACGGAAACGTTCAAAATATCCTGGCACTTATCGAAATAGAAGGCGGAAGCGGAAACGACGCCTTGTATCTGGATATGACAGGGGATGTTGACGGCGTTACAGGTACGGTGACGGATAACAATATCACCGGATTCAATATGGGAGCCGGCGGTGAAGTTCAGTATGCCGGAATAGAAAACCTGAACCTGGGGCTTGGAAGCGGTGATGATATCCTTAATATTCAGGGGACTTCCGTTATAACCGGCACAACCCTGAATACGGGAGCAGGCGATGATGTCATAAACATCTCATCAGATTCTCCCACTAACACGGGAGATCTTGATGATATTAACGGAACCATCAATCTTGATGCAGGTTCCGGGAGCAATACCCTTAACATCAGCGATGCAGGTTCAAATTCGGCCGATACAAATGTAACAATAACTGCCGACAGTATCTCAGGCCTTGCCCCGGCCGATATTAATTATACTGCCGCTTCAGGCAGTTTCGGCGGCGGTATCAATATCTCATTTGGGTCGGGCAGTGACCTGATCACCGTGGAAAGTGTAAGAAACGAAACCCTTACCACATTAAACGGTAATGACGGAGATGATACCATAACCGTTTCGGCAAGCGTTACTGGCGGCAAGTTGGAAATACATGGGGATCAAGGTAATGACGAGATAAATGCATCAGCCGTCTCTGCAGGAGCCGAGCTTTTATTTATCGGCGGTACCGGCGCGGATACATTAACCGGTGGGCAGGGAGATGACATCATCCTTGGTGATGAAGCGATAATCACTCGGAGAGCTGATCACGGCATTATTCAAATAGAGACATCTCAACCGGCTATCGGCGGTGATGATGTTATCAGAGGCAATGAAGGAGATGATATCCTCATCGGCGGTTTTGGTAATGACACGGTCACGGCAGGCACCGGCAACGACACCGTCGTCGGAGATAACGGAAGCATCGTACTGACCGGCGGCATCATCACCTTGGTTGAGAGCACTGATCTTGATGATACCACCACGGGTGATGATGTCATCAACGTGGATACAGGCAACAACTATGTAATAGGCGGCGGCGGAAGCGATACCATCACCAGTGCAGGCGGCTCAAATTATGTTCTCGGCGACCACGGAGTCATGACTTTCTCCACGGCCGGAGTTATGACCCGGATGGCTTCCAAGTTAGAAAGCCTCGGTGCGGCCGATTCTCTGAATCTTGGAGATGGAGACAATATTGCCATAGGCGGCCAGGGGGCGGATACCATAATCGTCACGGCTGGCAATGATGTTGTTATAGGTGATTCCGGGGTAGTCAACCGTGATGACACCGGCATCCTAACGAATCTTAGCAGCAGCAGTATAGACCAGGGCGGCAATGACGACATCACAGCCGGTGAAGGTGACAATCTTATTATAGCCGGTTTTGGTAATGACACGGTCACTGCAGGCACCGGTAATGACACAGTCATCGGGGATAACGGAAGCATCGAACTGACCGGCGGCATCATCACCTTGGTTGAAAGCACGGATCTTGATGATACCACTACGGGCGATGATGTCATCAATGTGAATGCAGGCAACAACTATGTCATCGCCGGGGGAGGCAATGACAACGTAACGTCTACGGATGGAAATGACTATATCACCGGCGACCACGGTATCATGACCATCTCCACTGACGGCGGCCTGACCCGCACAGCCACAAAGCTTGATGATTTCGGTGGGAATGACACCCTTTCCGCCGGAAACGGTAACAATACGGTATTTGGGGGTCGGGGGGATGATACCATAACCACGGGGAACGGCGAAGACACGATCCTTGGAGATTCTGGGGAGAGCCGATTCAATACGGACGGTGTATTAACCTTTGTAAAAACCACCTGCCCTTCAAACGGTGGGGACGACACCATCGTTTCCGGTTCCGGCAATGATACGATCATTGCCGGAACCGGGTCTGATACGGTTGAAGCCGGAACCGGCGATGATATAGTCCTTGGGGATTCCGGCCAAATCACAATGAATGAAAAAGGCTCCGGCGAAATTATCAGCATCCCGACATCATATGGCGGTCAGGATACAATCATGGGTCAAGCCGGCTCGGATATCTTGATCGGCGGAGAAGATAAGGATGACATATCAGGGGATGCTGGAACGGACATCCTATTCGGTGATAACGGTTATGTCCGATTGACCGACGGCAAGCCGGTTCGCGTGGAAACCAGAAAATCAAGTTATGGCGACGATGATACGCTTGACGGCGGTGACGGAACGGATATCATGATCGGTGGTGAGGGTAAAGATTCCTTTAGCGGTAAATTCCCCACCGACTTAATGATCAGCAAATACGGCAATGTCGTTTTCAAAAACTATAAAGTACAAACCGTCATTCCCCCATTGAGGAATCAGCCGGGAGGTCCCCTCCCCGTCGGCTCTGAAGAACCATGGGAATTTTTTAAGAATAGAACGGTTTTGAAAACCGGCAGGCCTTTTGTCTCACAATTTATGCGTACAAGAGAAGAAATTATTACTACTCAACTTGTTCTTTCAGGTGTACCGGAACCGTTTGGGGAAAACAACGACCGACGTCTTGCGCATGTTAACCCCAACGCCACTGCAAGCACCCGGATTCTTAGCGACGGTTCAGTACAAAAAACCTACCCGGACGGTCGGGTTGAAATCACGGCAACCGACGGCACTGTGACGACGATATTCCCGGACGGCTTGAAGCGCGTAGTAGCCCCGGACGGCACGGTTACCCTGACTTATCCCAACGGCGTCAAAGTGATCCAATATCAGGACGGCACTTCGGTAACACTCTACCCGGACGGCAGAATAATCAAAGAACTGCCGGATGGTACAATTATCAACAGCTCAACCGAAAACAGCGGTGCGGAACTAAGAGGCAATAAGTTGATGGAAGGAGCCGACGGAAATACAGACATCAATAGAGGGGAAAACAAAGCCTTTACGCAGTTGAAAAGGGCATACGATTCTGATAACATCCGCCCCAAAATAGACCTTGGAACACTTGTTGCGGGATTGGCCGGATGGGGTGTATCTTCTTCAAAGAAGTCCGGTAACGCAAGCACGATAGATCAAAACGGTTTTCGGAAGCTCGATAGAAAAAATAAGTTAAGACGATTTATCAAATGGGGTAACGGCGAGTTGGAAAGGAAACCGGACAAAACCATGCCGGCATAAACAAAGCGCAAGTCGGTTAACGCAGGAATGGACCCAAAAGTACAGAAGCTGGGTAAGTCATTTTAGGTCACATTCCTTAATCAAATTGAATCTGAAATCTGAGGAGGCAACGTGGAGCAGAAACAGGAAAAAGAGACAAAGAAGAAAGAGGAAGAAGAGGCAAAACCCGCAGCACAGACATTACGTTGGGACGATTCAAAAATGACCAGTACATATGCCAATGTATGTAATGTGTTCAGCACAAGAGAAGAGGTAACCCTGCTCTTCGGTACAAATCAGACCTGGCATGGTGCTCAACAGGAGTTGACGGTCCAGCTGTCCGACCGCATCATCCTGAATCCTTTTACCGCAAAAAGACTTTCCATGATGCTGAACAATGTCATCAAAGAATATGAATCGCGTTTCGGCGAATTAAAGATTGACGGCAAGTAATCAAGCCTGTTGATTCAAGGTTCCGTGTAGAGTAAAGGACTTAACTGCGGTTAAGTCCTTTTTCATTTAAAATAATCGATATATTTGACACTATGCAGGATTTATTGTGAATGATATGAATCTTGACGAAACAATGACGTTTCAACCCCGGATAGACAGCCGATTATGGAACGAATTGACCCAAGCGGATGAAAGGGAAGAGTATTGCCGATGCTGGCTGGCCATTCAATGTTCAATGCTTGCTAATGTGCGACGGGCAATTATTGTCTTATCTGATCCTGAAAAAGAGACATTCACCCCCCGGGCCATGTGGCCGGAGCAAGGCAAAAATTCGGGAAGACTGACAGAGGTTGCGGAACGCGTCCTCGAAGAACAGTGTGGTCTTCTTGTTGAGTTGGAAGATGAAGAAATCGGTTCAGGTTCCAACGGCCCGACCTACGGCATGGCATATCCCATATTCACGGACGGACGGTTTTACGGCCTTGTCGCCCTTGAAATATCGGCAAATTCAGAAGACCACATAAAACGTACAATGGATCAGTTACAGTGGGGTGCCTCATGGATGGAAGTCCTGCTGTGGAGAGAAAAAAACAAGGAATCAACAGCCGCCTTTGACAGGCTCAAGGCCTCCGTCGACATGCTGGCGGATGTGTTGTCCGAAGAAAATTTGACAGGTGCGTCACTGGCCTTTGTCACGGAACTTGCCACACGCCTTGAATGTGACAGAATCAGTCTCGGTTTCGTAAAAAATAAACGCGTAAAAATTCAAGCCGTATCCCACAGCAGCCGCATTGCAGACAATATGAACCTTATCCGCCGTATTGCTCAGGCAATGGAAGAAGCGGTTACCCAGGGGCAAGTTGTCTTTTACCCGCCCCGTCAGAACCAAAACAGAATCGTCAGGGACCATGACGCCCTATTCCGACAACATGGTGCAGCAAATATTCTCACCATCCCCTGCTATGATAAAGACAGGTACACCGGCGTGATCACCCTGGAAAGATCAAAAACAGAACCGTTTACCGACTTTGATGCAATATACGGTAAAAGTATTGCATCATTGATACTGCCCGTGCTGGAAATAATGGGCAAAACCGAGCGATCAATCCTCCGCAGGTTTTGGGACGGCCTCCGGGACCAAGTTAAAAAAATCATAGGACCTGAAAACACAGGCAAAAAACTGATCGTTCTTCTCATGATCTGCCTGGCCGTTTTTTTCTACACCAAAGAGGGTGACTACAAAATCTCCGCCAAAACGGTTCTTGAGGGCGCGGTAAAAAGGGTAACGGTTTCACCCTTTGAGGGGTATATCAAGGGCGCATATGTCAAAGCAGGGGATTTTATAAAAAAAGACGCGACCATGTGCGTGCTCGATGACCGGGAGTACCGCCTTGAGCGGCTCAACTGGATAAGTAAAACCGCCCAGTATCAAAAACAGTATCAAGAAGCTTTAGCCAAACACGAAAGAGCCGAGGCAAAGATCATCAAAGCCCAGCTTAACCAGGCGGCGGCACGCCTGGAACTTGCGGAAAGTCAGCTGGAAAGAACCATTATCAGGTCTCCTTTTGAAGGGCTTGTGCTCAACGGAGACCTGAGCCAGAGGCTTGGCGGATCGGTTTCCAAGGGAGAAATTTTGTTTGAGGTCGCGCCCCTTGATAACTACAGAATTATTCTCGAGGTGGATGAACGCCGTATTGCAGACGTCTCTGAAGGTCAAAAGGGGCAGATGATTCTGTCTGCACTCCCCAATGGAGACGTCAACTTTATCGTTGAAAAAATCACGCCGATTACACGAGCCGGAGACGGCCTGAATTACTTCAGGGTGGAAGCAAAACCGTCGGTCGTCCTTGACCGGATGAGACCCGGTATGGAAGGGATCGGCAAAATATATGTAGACCGGCGCAATCTTTTTTCCATCTGGACAAGAAACATAAGAGAGTGGTTTAAAATCAAATTCTGGGAATACCTGACGTAATATTATGAGCTATTCTCTATTCAGTGAATCCTGGTATAGAGTATCCGGGCTGAAACCCAGGCTGCGCAGCCATGCCCAGATCCACCACCACGTATACCGGGGAAGAAACTGGTATATTCTCCAGGATCACTCCACGGGCACGTTTCATAGATTCTCCAAGGAAGCATACCATATTATCGGCCTGATGGATGGAAGCAATGCTCTTGGGAAAATCTGGGAAACGGCATGTGAAAACCTTGGCGACGACATGCCGTCACAAGATGAAGTGATATCCCTTTTGTCCCAGCTTTATCAGGTGGACGTGCTACAGTCCGATATCCCGCCGGATATTTCGGATCTGTATGAGCGGCACAAGCGACTTAAAAAAAAGGATATGATCAACCGCCTGAAATCACCGCTTTCCATAACACTGCCGTTGATAGACCCGGAAAAGTTCCTGGAAAAGACCAAAGCACTGGTGGGTCCCGTATTCAGCAAAACAGGATTGATTTTCTTTACAACGATTTTAATCGTCGCCATTTACCTTGCCGGCAGTCACTGGAATGAGCTTACCGGCAACCTGGCCGACAGGATCCTTGCCCTTGAAAATGTCGTGTTGCTCTGGCTTGTCTATCCGGTCATCAAAACCATCCATGAATTTTCCCATGCCTATACCGTTAAGCACTGGGGAGGAGAAGTGCATGAAATGGGCGTGATGTTCCTTGTGTTTATGCCGATCCCTTACGTTGACGCATCAGCGTCTTCCGCCTTTAACGAACGCTACAAGAGGGTCATGGTCGGGGCCGCAGGTATTCTTGCAGAATTATTTCTGGCCTCACTGGCCGTCATCGTGTGGGTCAATGTTGAGCCTGGCGTGGTAAGGGCCTTAGCCTTTAACGTCATGATCATCTCCGGCATATCAACGATCCTGTTCAACGGAAACCCACTGCTGCGTTTTGATGCCTATTATGTACTTTCGGACCTCATTGAGATCCCCAATCTGGGGACGCGGTCCACCAATTATATCAATTACCTTTTACAAAAATACCTGCTTAATATAGAAAATGTCCAAAATCCGGTATCTGCCAAAGGCGAGGCAGGATGGTTTATTGTTTACGGTCTTGCGTCGTTTGTTTATAGAATGTTAATAATGGTCCGGATTGCCGTTTTTGTTGCCGGTAAATTCTTTATAATCGGCATAGCCTTTGCCGTTTGGGGGCTGTTCGGAATGCTTGTTACGCCTTTGGTCAAAATATTTAAATTTTTGTTTACCAGTCCTGTGATGGAACGAAAAAAAGGTCGGGCCATAACTGTTTTAACATGCGCTGTCACCATGATTTTTATAGGCTTGTTCATCATCCCCTTTCCATTGTCTACCATAACGGAAGGCGTGCTGTGGGCACCTGAGAAATCCCGGCTCTATGCCGGTACGGATGGTTTTATCACAAAAATTGCGACGATTTCAGGTACCCGGGTTAAGGAAAACACACCATTGATCATGTGCGCAAACAGCGAGCTTGAATCCATGAAAAAGGAACTTGAATATAGCCTTGAAGAGTATCAATTACGGTACGATCTGGCAAAAACAAGGGACAGGACGGAAACAAAGGTTATTGAAGAGGAAATCCGGCGAATTTCATCTGAGTTGAAAGATGTTGATGAAAACCTTCAGAACCTTATAATAAAAAGCCCCACTGAAGGTATCTTTCTTCTCCCTGATGCTGAGAATTTACCCGGTCTTTTTGTAAGACGCGGCGAACAAACAGGTTTTGTGGTCGATTTTAAAAGAATTACGGTGATGACCGTTGTATCCCAAAAGGATATAGACAATATCCGAAACCGAACAAAAAATGTTGAAGCGGTACTGGCCGGCAAACCGGATAAGGTTTATGCCGCATACGTAGAAAGAGAAGTGCCGGCCGCCTCACGAGAACTTCCCAGTCTTGCACTCAGCATTGAAGGTGGCGGAACAATAGCCCTGGACCCGTTTGCCGGAGACGACTTAAAATCCTTTGAGCAACTGTTTCATTTTGAGGTAAAAATAGAAAGAGCTGATTTTACCACGATTGGCGAACGGGTATTGCTAAAATTCAATCACGGTACCGAACCCCTCTACTTTAGAATATACCGCAGTGTAAGACGGACTTTTCTAAGTAAATTCAGCGTATAGGAAGTTCAAATGTCGGCGCAATTTACCCACCCCCCTCCCCCATCCCACATTTTCCGGCCCGAAAAGGGCGATCGGAATCCGGGGTTCCTTGATTCCCTATACAGGAACATCTCTATTTCAGCATCCTCCCGTTTTAAACTCCGGGGAAACTGGATCAATCAATTTACAAAAAAGGTGGATGATTTGTCCCGGCCGCTTGAAGGGTTATCCATTAATGATCTGGGAAAAAAGGCCGAAGAAGTGAAGCGGCTGTTTTTGAAAAATGGCCGGACCATGGAAAATAATGCCAAGTCATTTGCGATTATAAGGGAACTGTCTGATAAAATATTGGGGCTCAGGCACTTTAACACCCAGCTTGCCGGAGCCAGAATTCTGCTGGAAGGTATGATCGCCGAAATGGAGACAGGGGAAGGAAAAACCTTGACCGCAACCCTTGCTGCAGGAACTGTGGCCATGGCAGGTGTTCCTGTTCACGTGATCACGGTAAATGATTACCTGACCGAACGCGATGCCCAGTGGACCCGCCCGCTTTACGAGGCCATGGGGCTGACAACAGGGTTTGTTATACATGGGATGACCCCGGCACAACGGCGTGAGGCGTATTCAAAAGATATTGTCTACTGCACCAACAAAGAACTTGTTTTTGATTATCTCAAAGATTTACTCACACTTGAAAAGCGAAGAACCCATTTACGCCTCCATGCGGAATGCCTGTACCACGGTGATCAGCGTATCAAAAAACTTTTGCTCAGAGGACTTCATTATGCCATTGTTGATGAAGCGGACAGTGTGCTCATTGATGAAGCAAGGACGCCGCTCATTATATCAGGCAAGAACGAAGCCGGCCCCGATGAACAAAAATTTTTCAGGCAGGCGGTTGATCTTGCTAAGCGCCTTGAGGTCAATACTCACTATATCATCCAAAAATCCGAGCATAAGATAAAACTGACACTGTCAGGCGAAAAAAAAGTAAAGAAACAGTGCGCTGACTTCGGGCCGTTATGGCGGGGAAAGATCAGAAGAATAGAGGTTGTGCGTCTGGCCCTTTCGGCAATTCACCTGTTCAAAAAAGATGAACAATACATGGTTCGCCAAGGCAAGGTCCAGATTATCGATGAGTTTACCGGACGAGTGATGCCCGACAGGTCATATGAAAAGGGGCTGCATCAGTTGATAGAAATAAAGGAGAACTGTGAAATAACAAAGCAGTCAACAGTGCTTGCACGGATAAGCTACCAGAGATTTTTCAGAAGATATCTTAAACTGTCGGGGATGACCGGTACGGCAAGGGAGGTTAAAAAAGAATTATTGTCTGTTTACGGACTTTTTGCCGTCACATTGCCTACCTATAGGCAGAAAAAAAGAAAAGCGATTCCCGATACAATATTTAGCACGCAACAGCAAAAATGGGATGAGGTTGCAAACAGGATTGAAACGCTTAATAAACAGGGGCGCCCCGTACTTGTGGGTACACACTCGGTTGCGGCCAGTGAATGGACAGGAACGCTGCTGGCACAAAAGGGCCTTAGTTTCAGGCTTCTTAATGCAAAACAGGACAAAGAAGAGGCAGACATCATCGCCCAGGCGGGAATGGCTGGAAACATCACCATTGCCACAAATATGGCAGGGCGCGGTGTGGATATAAAAATTGAAAAAAAGGTTGTAGAACGTGACGGGCTGCATGTTATCATCACAGAGCGTCATGATGCAGGCAGAATCGACAGACAGCTTGCAGGGCGATGCGCACGAATGGGTGATCCGGGGAGCTTTGAGGCAATATTGTCCCTTGAAGATGCAGTGTTTGAAAAAAACGGAAAAAACCTGCTGAGGTGGGCGGCATTGCGTTATCCCTTAAAAAAATCATGGGTGTGGAGATTTTTATCAAAACAGGCTATCCTGCGGGCCCAAAAAAAGATTGAACATATGCATGCACGGATGAGAAAAAACCTGCTTGAAGAGGATGCACGGCGTGGCAACATGCTTTCTTTTTCAGGCCGCTCCGAATAGAAAGGGATTGTGATGCCCTCAAAGATCTCCTTGTTTAAAATTTGTACATGGTTCTCGGTATTCATTGTTATGGGTATCTCTACTGCCTATGCGGTGGATAGTCATTATGAAGGCATAATAGAACCCAGTGAGCTTGTCAGGGTAAGCAGCCCGGTTGAAGGCACACTTGCCCAGGTGTTTGTTGACCGTGGAGGAACCGTAAGGAAGGGCCAGGTAATTGCCACGCTCAATTCCCAAATCGAAAAGGCGGCTGTTGATCTTGCAACGGCAAGGGTAGAATTCAGCGAAAGAAAGGTCAGCAGAAATACGCAGCTTTATGAAAAGCACCTTGTCTCCATCCATGAAAAGGATGAGATGATAACAGAGCTTGAAATTGCCAGGCTTCAACTAAGGGAAGCCAAGGCAAAGCTGAAAATAAGAACCCTTAAAAGTCCTTTGAATGGTGTGGTTGTTGAGCGCTTTCTATCCTGGGGCGAGTTTGTGGGTGATGATCCTGTCATGTCCATTGCTCAGATTGACCCCCTTTATGTTGAGGTGGTCATACCAATCGAAGAGTTCGGAAAAATCAAAAAAAATTCATCTGCGACCATTAAGCTTGAATTCCCGGTTTCAAGGGAAATAAAGGCAAAAGTAACTATTGTGGACCCAGTAATAGATGCCGCAAGCGAGACATTCGGGGTCAGATTGGTTCTGCCCAACCCGGATCATTCACTTCCTGCGGGAATGAAATGCAAGGTGTTTTTTCACTTCTAAATAGATTATAGATATGGTGTTGATTGATTATTTTTTTCCTGAACTTTAACTAAATTGGGATATGGCCATGACATCTGAAACATTTACACACAAATTAAAGCGCCCACTGTTGATCGGAGGCGTTATTCTGATTTTTCTGCTTATTCTGTCCGGATTTATCAGCGTGGTGGCAGTCGATGAACTGGTAGACATCTGGTGGTTTGATTCAATGGGCTACCTGTCTTATTTCTGGCAGCGCCAGTCTTATCAATACATCGTGTTCTTGAGCGTAACGGTTTTTTTCTTTTTGATATTTTTCTTAAATTTCCAGATTGCTTCTCGGCTCCTCAGGCGGCTTCCGGATATGAAGGAAAAAACAGACAAAAAAGCTGCCAAAATCTTGAGGTATTTTCAATCAGGCTCCTTGTTTTTTTATACCCCTCTTTGCCTGCTGTTAAGCTTGCCCCTGGCCATCCCGATCTATCATCACTGGGAAAAATTTCTTTTCTATATTTTCGGTTCTGATATGGGGGTAAAAGATCCGTTCTTCTCGACGGATATCTCCTTTTATCTGTTCTCCATCCCCATCTATTCATTGCTGCAACGGCGTTTGTTGGTGGCTGTGGTGGTGCTGCTGATCGCCTTGTTGATTTTATATATTATAAAAAACCGTATACTTACCAAACGGCTTTTTGATTTTTCAAATGTGGCCAAATGGCATTTAAGCCTCCTTTTACTGGTGGTATTCGGTCTTGAAATCCTGGATTTTATTCTACAGCGATATGGGCTGGCCTATGATGTCGGACACCAGCCCCTCTTTTCCGGTCCCGGATATGTCCAGATGATGGTGACGCTGCCCTTGATCTGGCTCTCTCTGTTTTCCATTGCGGCTGCTGCTGTTTCGCTTGTGATTGTACTTCAATTTAAAAAAGGCCATAAAGTGTTTATCGGTTCCCTGATTGGTTTGGCGTTAATCCTGGGACTGCGTTATACAGATTATTTACCCGAATTTGTGCAAACCTATTGGGTAAAACCCAACGAAGTCATCAAAGAAAGCCCCTACATTGAAAAAAACAATACATCTACACTGGACGCGTTCAACCTGTCTGACGTAGAAACCCGCAACTTTGAACATCAGCGGTTTCCGGTCAACACAACGGCAACGCAAGTACAAAATGTACTGCGCAATATCCCCGTGTGGGACGCCGGCACCCTCAAAACGGTTTACGAACAACTTCAGGAGCTGCGTACCTACTATACCTTTCCCCAGGTCAGTGTGGGCAGATATACGGTTTCCGGGCAATATCAGCAAGTCTTCATGTCCATGAGGGAGCTGGGCTATGACCAGTTGCCCGGGGCAACCCAGAACTGGATCAACGACCACCTGCTTTATACCCATGGATATGGTGCGGTCATGTCATCGGCAAGCCAGGAAGGCGGTGAATCCATGAACTGGTATCTCCATAATATCCCGCCGAAATCAGACTACGGTCTGGATCTGGCTGAACCTAGAATTTATTATGGTTTAAACCCCTATCCGTATGCCCTTGCACCCAATAAGGTGGGTGAGCTGGATTACCCAAAGGGAAACAGCAATGCCAAAGCAAATTATCAGGGAACGGGGGGGGTTCCCATCTCTTCTCTGATGCGAAAATTTCTTTTTGCCTATTACCTCAAAGATAAAAACATATTTTTATCCACAAAAGTTACTGGAGAAACCAAATTGCTGTTCCGGCGGCAGATCATGGACCGCATCCGGACAATCGCCCCTTTTCTTTTGTTGGATGAAAACCCGTACGCCGTTTACACCCCCAAAGGACTGTTCTGGATTGTGGACGCCTATACCCATTCCGACTACTATCCGGCCGCACCAATGGTTTCACTTAACGGCGTACCGATGAATTACGTCCGCAACAGTGTAAAAATTGTTGTGGATGCTTATAATGGCAGTGTGGATTTCTACATATATGACACCAAAGATCCCATTATCAATGCTTATGACAAAATCTATCCGGGCCTGTTCAAGTCCCGGGACAAAATGCCGGATGACTTGAAAGCCCATGTACGGTACCCCAAAGATCTGTTTGACATCCAGATGCAGATCTATGCCAAGTACCATCAAACAGACCCCCAGGTTTTTTTCCAGCAGGAAGATTTATGGACGTTTGCTGAAACCCAGGGACAGGAAGAAAAGAGTACTGTTCCTGACAAACCCTATTATCTGACACTTGACCTCATTAATTCCGGAAAACTGGACTTTATGCTGCTGCTGCCCATGTTCCCCAAGGGTAAGGATAACCTGCGGTCCATGGCCGTGGCGGGATGTGATGGTGACAATTACGGGAAAATTATCATTTATGATTTCCCCAAAGGCGAATTGGTGTTCGGGCCTGCCCAGATCAACGCAATGATCAACCAGGATCCCACCATCGCCCGGGAGTTTACCCTGTGGGACCAGGCAGGCTCGTCCGTGGTCAGGGGAAAAATGATCATACTGCTTGTGGAAAACAGCGTATTTTTTATTCAGCCTGTATACTTGAAAGCAACGTCCAGGGTTAAAATACCCGAACTGCAACGCATCATCATGAGCGAAGGCCGCGTCGCCGTTATGAAGACCTCTCTGGAGGAGGCCTACATGGAAATTCAACAGCGGGCCCAAAAAGATATCAGAAGAAGGCAAGGCCTTATACACATACAGCCGACAGAGCCTGTGCCCGATGAACAGACAGACGAACAAACAACAGAACCCGCCGTAACAAAGACACCCGCTATAACGGTACCCGACCAGCAACATCAGGAGGAGGAGCAGCAGCAGCAGCCAGAACCGCCGCCCCTGCCGAATATGCCTGAAACACCAAATCCCCCTGCATCCGAATAGGAACGAACGATCTACCCATCGCCCTGCTGTCCGAAATACCACCGGCAGCAGGGCTCCCAAAAAACAATACCTCCGATCAATTGATGTATACTGTCCGACATCTGTGATCTGTTTTTCTTTCACATTCAACCACTATGGGCTGGAAGCCCATAGAATGCTATGGAGACTGTAAGTCTCCCTCTCAGCTAAAGCTGACTGAAAGGAGCAAGCTAAAGCTTGTGTGTTACGATTGAAAATCATTCAATCACAAAATTATCATTCTGATGATTCGGGTGATTTTTATGATGCTTCAAATATTCCTGGATCATGTCGTCTGTCACATGACCAGAACTGAAGGCGGCATAACCAATTCCCCAAAAATGTTTTCCCCAGTACCGTTTCCCAAGTTGAGGAAACTCTTCCTGGATTTTCCGGGAGCTTTTCCCTTTCATGAAACGGACCATATCGCTTACCGAAAGCTTGGGCGGATATGATACATAGAGATGGACATGATCTTTACTGACACGGCCTTGGATAATATGGATATCATGGCTATCACAAATCTGACGAATGATATTTCTCAAGCGGTATCCAATCTGTTTCGTCAGCACTTGATACCGATATTTAGTCACCCATACCAAATGGACTTTTAAATCATGTACTGTATGTGAACCTTTTCGATATGATCTCATACAATTCAAATACTAAAAGTCTTGGACTAAAGTCCATAGTTTTTACTACCGAACTGGGACAATAAAAGCAGTGCTGATGTTTGGTCTTGGTCATATTTTAGGCCATACGAATCTCCGGTAGGTTGGTTTGAGGAACGAAACCCAACGCTGATAAGTTGTTTTTGCTTTATCTGCCCAAGCCCAAGCCCAAACCAATCGGATTTTAGGAACAAGCTTTGCATTATCTCAAAAAGCAATCGCTTCAGCACCCATTTTTTTTGCAAGCTATCAGGAGTCACCGTGAAACAAAGATGGTTGAATAAACAGGCATTTTGGAAAACTCGGGCCGAAATCCGGCGAAAAAAACAGCAGCAGGAAAACCGCTTTCAGTTGGAACAGTTGGAGCAGCGAATACTTCTGTCCGCAGATTCGGTAGCAGGCGATGCCGTCGTTGCAGCGGCCATGGATGCATCGGACAACACCTTGTGGATCCAAGAAGCCCAGCAACAAATTGACCACCTTTTCAAGCCAGGTTGCGTCTGAACTGACGACCCAAAGCACGGAACAGGATACATTACTTGCGCCGGACACGGTGTTTGCAGTAGATGAAGCCGCATTTGAACCGGTTGAAGCAGATACGGCCCAGGGGTTTATGGACATCCCCCTGGATGTAGAGGAAAAAACGGATCAAGACCCGGACTCTTGCAACAGCCGGCAATACCGCTCCTTTTATCGGCTTGATATCTCTTCCAGTTCAGCGACGCCCACCCTGACCGGGGGTTCAATGAAGTGTCGGATGAAGGCTCCCTTGGTGAACCTGATCTCTTTGAAATGCAATCTATCGACATTCAGCTTCAAAAACCGGGTCAAGCACTGAGGCAGGCGTTTGTTTTAGGGAGCAACAGCCAGCACCCCATAAGTTCGGGACTGGCTGTCCAGGCGATGCCGACCTTTATCTTAGACGAGTTCCAGGACAAATGGGACGAACCCAATTCTGAAGACTGGTTGGATAGTATGCTTTAGTACGGTGCATCATCACAAAATAGCGTGTGGACAGCGCCCTTTATGACTGTTATATTAAAAAAATTCAAAATATATTAGCTGTTGACCCTTGTAAAAACAATAGCCGCTCTCTATTCCCGGGCGATCAGAAGAATGACGTTAAATAGTCTTTAGGATAATCGTATCATGATTGTCAGGATTACATTTTAAAAAAGGAGATCCTCAATGTTTACGAAACTGGTACCCCTGAACAGCTCCCAGCACAAAAAAATGAAAATCAGAAACATCCAAGGATTTGGATTTGCATCTAAATTCCATGTCGCATCCGTGATGGTTCATGAATTTGTCCGGGCGGCGGCAATTTATCCCATCGTTTTTATCGAAGACAAGACACAGGATGTGTTCCGCCCTGTAGCCTTGCTTGGGCTGAAGGCCGGAGAAAATTTATTTGTGGACACAGATAATAAATGGGCGGCTTCTTACGTCCCGGCCATTATTCGCAGATACCCCTTTGTATTGGCCAAGAATAAGGAAGAGGAAAAATTTGCCATTTGCTTTGATGAGGACAGTGAGATGATCAATGAAAACGACGGTGTTCCCCTGTTTAACGAGGATGGATCGCCTGCCGAAGTCATTGAGAACGTCAAGCGCTATTTGACTGAACTTCAGCAAATGGAAGCGATTACCTTGGATTTTTGCCAATTCATGGCTCAAAATAATGCATTTGCGCCCATGAATATGCGGGTTAGAAAGGCAGATAATGTCCAGGCCATCGGCGGTTGCTATGTGATCAATGAAGAACGGCTTAATAACCTTTCTGATGAGCGTTTTCTGGAACTTCGAAAAAAACGGTATTTGCCGGCGGTATATTCCCATCTGACATCACTTGCTCAAATTGAGCGGTTAATGCAGCTTGCCGGTGAAGCGTTGCCTGAAAAATCATTTGACACGATAGATCGCGTTGCCGGAGAGGAGTCCGGACATGTGCTTCATTAGACAGATGATACTGCCTGCAAAAGGACAAGCTGCCGAATGTGTACGATCATTCATTAAACCTGTTTTTGCTACTTTGGTTTTTTGGGAATCTTTGGCACCCTTATGTGCCTGGTTCCTGTCAGGGCATCAGAAACAAAGCCGGACCCTTTGATCAATGTCAATGCAAGACAATTAGAACACTGGATTGTCGCAACAAATGCGGATGTCAGCGATAAACGGTATTCGCTGGAAGCGGCAATTCATCGGTTTTAGGCTGAAATCCAGGCCAGAATGCGCAGTCTCAGGGCTGATGAGGACAAGGCCCGTGCCCAGAACGACCTGGTTGACGTGGAAATTGCCCAGGCCTGACTGGCAGAACTGGACCGTCAATATGCGCAGCTTGTCATTCATGCCCCGGCAGATGGGGTCTGGGTGGCACATCGTTTGGGGTATACCCGAAAAAAACGCCGGGTTCAACTGCTTGCCTTAGAGGGGCATCTGGACCGTTTCCGGAAGTTAAGTGATAATGCCCTGACCAGAGATAGAACTATTTCAGCATATTTTTTCCCAGGACTGGGGGACGGACTATCGACCGGAGACCGTAAAAAACAGATCCGGTGCACTGGCCTTGTTATCGGTCTGCATGGAGCGGGAGCTGGGCATGACGCCGTACAGGGTTCAGCATATGGCGGCACTTGCCATGCATCAGGGCGCAGTTTCCAGCTGGCACCCGGTGAAGGTAAAACTTTAGCGCTTGCTCTCGTGGGGGCGTTGTACGGATGGACAGGCAGACCCTGCCATGTGGTGACGGCCAATGACTATCTGGCCGAGCGTGATGCGGCATTAATGGCACCGTTTTATCAACGGTGCGGATTATCCGTGTCTGCGGTGCTGCCTCACCAGGCGGGCTTCAGGTATTAATGTTTGAGCCCCATGAATCCCGCCGGGTTGACTGGCAGTTGTTCGGCAGGAGCGGGAGACAGGGGGTTCCGGGGCAGGCAACCCTGTTTGTTTCATCTCAGGATGAACTTCTCCGTCGCCATCTTCCCTGGTTTGCCCGGTGGCTTTCGGGTATCGGCACACCGGTATACGTTCGAAAAATAGCCTTAAAAATCGGTATCCGGCTCGCCCAACGGCATGCAGAACGATTCATGTGGCGGCAGCGCAAACGTCTTGCTGAACGGGACAGACTGATCAAGGATCAATTGACATTTACGGAACAAGGCCGATAATAAGGTTACAAAAGTCTGAAACCCAATATATCCGGCAGGAGAGAACGAATATGAATATAAATAACGAGGTCCGAAATTGCATCCATAAATCATCACCGGCCCCGGCCCATAAAAAAGGCACAATACAGATTGTTCGATAAAAAGAACAATAAGGTTCATACTTGACAAAGTTCACACAATATCCTAACCAAATAATTGTAATTGATTGATTCATCAGCCAAAGGAGTTTTTTATGGTTCATCAGCCGGACGCCCTGAGAAAAGAGGTCCCTCAAAGTGACTGCTGGAATCTGTCCCCCATGTTTCAAACCACAGAGGCGTGGGAATCGCTTTTCCAAGATCTGGAAAAAAAGATCCCCACCTATGACGATTTCAAAGGCACCCTTGCCCAGGGGCCTGAAAGGCTTTTAGCCTGCATTGAATTTGATCACGGTGTCGGGCGGGATATGGATCGTCTTTATACGTATGCCCACCTGAAAAACGATGAAGATAAAACCCAGTCGGACAATGAGGCTCTTTTCCAGCGCGCCTCTAATCTGTATACCCGCATCGGGGAGGCCTCAAGTTTCATGTCCCCTGAAATCCAGGCCATCCCATCAGACCAACTGAAAATATTTCTCGATAAAGACGCGTTTAAGCCATACCGGTTTTACCTGGAACAGATGATCCGGTATATCCCTCACACAAAAGATGCAGCAACCGAACAACTGCTGGCAATGGCGAGCGAAAGCCTGGGGGCCCCCCAGAGAATCTTCTCCCAGCTGGACAACGCAGATCTTAATTTCGGTACGGTAAAAAGACCATCGGGCGATGTTTCTGCCTTGACCCATGGCAACTTTATTACGTTTCTGGGACACAAGGACAGAAATTTTCGCAAAACGGTCTTTGATCAATATTACCAGACCTACCATGACCACAGACACACCATTGCCGCGACCCTGTCCGCCTCGGTAAAAAAAGATTTGTTCTGGGCCAGGGCCAGAAATTTTGATGCCGCACGAAAGTCCGCTCTGTTTGGGGATAATGTTCCCGAAGATGTCTATGACAACCTGATCATTAATGTAAAAAAAGCATTTTCACCGCTTTACCACTACCTTGATTTCAGAAAACAGGCCCTGGGCGTTGACGCGCTGCACATGTACGACACCTATGTACAGCTTGTGCCTGATGTTGACTTTCACATGGACTATGAACAGGCGGTTGAGACCTGCATTGAGGCCCTTGCGCCCTTAGGCCGGGACTATTGCAACACCCTGGAACAGGGCCTGCTCAAGGGCTGGGTAGACAAATACGAAAACAAAGGCAAAAGAAGCGGGGCCTACTCTTCGGGGTGTTACGACTCCAATCCCTATATCCTGCTCAACTATGATTCCGATTCCATCAACAGCCTGTTTACCCTGATTCACGAGGCTGGGCACTCCATGCACACCTATCTTGCCAACAAATCCCAGCCCTACCCCACCCACGGGTATACGATTTTTGTGGCAGAGGTGGCCTCAACCCTTAATGAGGCGCTTTTGGCGCGGCATCTTCTGGAAAAACATACAGCTGCCCCCAAAATGAAGGCCTACATACTGAACCGGGAAATCGACAATATCCGGGGCACATTTTTCCGCCAGACCATGTTTGCCGAATTTGAACATATCATCCATGGTCTGGCCGGTGAAAACCAGCCCCTGACCATTGATACCTTCACATCCGTATACAAAGATCTTCTATCTGTATATTTTGGCGATAAAATGGTCATTGACGACGCCCTTACCCTGGAATGCCTGCGCATCCCCCATTTTTATTCTTCCTTTTACGTGTATAAATACGCCACAGGTCTGGCAGCAGCGTTAGGACTTGTCCAGCGGATAACAGATAAGGGACAGCCTGCCGTGGATGATTATCTTAACTTTCTCAAACTCGGCGGATCCATGTTCCCCATTGATGAACTCAGGGTGGCGGGTGTGGACATGGCATCCAATACCCCTGTACAGGCCGCGGCATCCTATTTTGAATCACGGATCAGCGAACTGGAAACCCTGTGGCAGTCAATGTAGAGCCGGCCATAGAACCCATTGGCGTAATCCATACCTGTTTCAAGGAAAAATTCGGCATCCCCCGGCAGCCCAACCTTGCGGACAAGGCACCGGGGGTACTGGAATTTTTTCCTGAATTTGCAAGGCCGGAAGCTGTCAGAGGGCTTGAACAATTTTCCCATATCTGGCTGATTTTTGTATTTCACAAGGCGGTAAAAAAGGGAGGGAAATGGTCCGCCATGATACGCCCCCCGCGCCTTGGGGGGAATAAAAAGGTGGGCGTATTTGCCTCGCGCTCCCCTTTCCGCCCCAACCCCATCGGTATGTCCTGTGTCCGGCTCGAAGACATTAAATCCACGGCCAAAGGGCCGGTGCTTCACCTGAACGGCGTGGATATCCTGGATCAAACCCCTGTTTTGGACATCAAACCCTATCTGCCCTATTCAGACCGCCTGGACACAGCCCGGGACGGTTTTGCACCGGCACCGGACAACAAAATTTGCCGGGTCAGTTTTTCCGACACGGCAGCAATCCAGATCAAGGAAAGGGAAAAGACCATACCCAATCTGCTGCCCATCATTACCCAGGTACTGGAAAATGATCCCCGGCCCGCGTATTGCCGTGCCCGTTTTTCCAATATGAAAAGCGATACCCGGACTGATGTGCCGGAAAAAAGCCGGGTATACGGTATCCGGCTGTTTGACTTTGATCTCAAATGGCAGGCAGCAGGCAATAAGATCCGTGTGCTTTGCCTGGACCCTGCATCAGACTGACGGACAAAACGAACGATGAAAAACATTGTAACCACGAAAACCACGGAATTCTATTTTCAGTGTCTTCCGTGATTTCCGTGGTTAAACTTTTTATATAGCCAGGAGGAACACGTTATGAAACTGCGCAAAATTACTTCGTTAACCATGTTGTTATCTTTTCTGCTGCTGATTGTCACCAGCATTGTCCTCTATGTTGTCCCCGAAGGACGGGTGGCCTACTGGTCTGACTGGCGCTTCATGGGATTAACCAAAACCCTTTGGGGGGATATTCATATCAACCTTGGTGTCTTGTTTCTTGTCTCAGGCCTTTTGCACCTGTACTATAACTGGAAACCCATAGTCACCTATATGAAAAACAAGGCCAAAGAGCTTAAAATTTTTACCGCGAATTTTAATGTGGCCCTTATCCTCACGCTGTTTTTCACTTTTGGAACCCTTTTTCATATCCCGCCAATGAGCACAATTCTTGACTTCAGTGCTTCTTTCAAGGACGCCGGGGCCCAAAAATACGGAGAACCGCCTTATGGACATGCGGAGCTTTCCTCTCTGAAAATGTTTGCCAAACGCACCGGTCTTGACCTTGACGTGATGAAACAACAGCTTCAAAAATCAGGTATGACATTTGATGACGAATCCTGGACTCTGCTTGACATTGCCCGGGCAAACCACTGCACCCCCAAAGATGTATATGTGGCCATGCTGCCGCCTGAAGATACAGCCCAGGCCAACGTTTTTCCAGACCAACCTTTTCCCGGCATCGGAAGAATGCGTTTAAAGGACCTATGCACCCAGTACAACTTGGATACAGAAAAAATTATCAGCGGCCTTGGGGCGAGACAGATTGAGGCGGAGCCGGATCAAACCATCAAGGAAATTGCCCAGGCCAAAGGAATGGAACCCCAGACACTGTTTGAAGTCATTCACGAGGTGGTTACCTCCCTGTAAAATTATATAATACCTCCCAAAAGTAAAAGGGGCGCGACCGGATATCCGGTCGCGCCCCTTTTACTTTTGGGAGGTATCGTTTGAGACCGGGTATCTGATCTCATTAAAAATCAGCTCTAAAAATAAAGCACCCCAAAAAACAGTTCTGATGGAAAGACTAATTAGTATTTTTATATAATTACTAATGAGACTAACTTTTTATATTGACAACAATAATATCAGCCAATATAAACTCACTAAACAAAAGAAAAGGAGGAAAAAATTGAAAACCAAAATGCAGATCATGGGATTATTGATTCTACTGTTTCCACTACCACTCTGGGCTGAAGTGAATATTGGTCCAACGGTGGTCACCGCCACCATGTCGGAAAAAACTCTGGAAGAAGCGCCGGGATCGGTTCAGGTTATAACCGACCTGGAAATCGAAGAGATGGGGGCGACTTGCGTGAACGAAGTTTTGGAACAGGCCACGGGGCTCATGGTGTCCGAGGCGTCCGGCCGGGCCAAAACCGCTAATATCAGGGGAACAGGAACCAAAAGAAGTCTGGTGCTCATTGACGGTCGGCGGTTGGCAGCCGGCTACAAAAACTTTACCAGCACCGACCAAATACCGGTAACCATGATCCAGAGGATCGAAATTGTTCGGGGACCCAGCTCGGCCATATACGGCAGTGATACCATCGGCGGCGTGGTAAACATCATCACCAAAAAGGCGCCGGATAAATCGTCAGGCGAAGTAACCATCCGGTACAAAAGTCACCTGGATAAAGATTCCGACGCCGGCATGGGCTCGGCCTTGGTAGGGTCTACACTGGGAAAAACATCTTTCATACTGTCCGGTTCCACCCAGAACATTGGCGGCTGGGATGATGACGGTGCCAGTCCTGATGATGGTGATGATAAGGATCTGAATTCCGCAGCAGGACGGGTTTCCTACGCACTGACCGATGCATCGAATCTAAGCGCGGGATTTGAATATTTTGATCTGGAACGCCAAGGGGAGCGGTTTTACCAGGGCCAGAGCCGAGAACGAAATGCCCAAGACCAGCGGCTCAATTACTTCCTGGCTTACAACAATCAGATCACAGACGACGGCAATCTATTGGTCCGGGCCTACCGTTCCGAGCATGAAAATAAAATGCAGTTTTCACCCACAGCACCCGTTACCAACGAAGAGGATGCCGAACGTTGGCTGAATCAGGTCGAGGCAAGGTATACCGGCCCGATTATGGGCAACCATCTTTTGAGCATTGGCGCCGAATTTAGGCAGGAAGGCCGTGAAGACAGTACAGGTGCGGATAATGACCTGGACAACACCAGTGTGTTTATCCAGGATGAATTCGAACTCTTCTCTTCGTTATATTTTACGGCCGGATTGCGCTATGACGATCATTCCGAATTTGGAGGCCAATTTTCGCCCAAGGCATCTCTGGTCTATGGCATTTTTGATGACCTCAGACTCAAAGCCTCCATCGGCAAAGGATTTCGAGCACCATCCATTTCAGAACTGTTTGTTACCTCCTACCGTAACAAGGCAAAATATGTGTACAGTCCCAACCCGGATCTTGATCCCGAAGAGTCTTTCTCTTATGAGATCGGAATTGAAGGGGAAAAAGGCCCTTTTTCGGGCGGTGTCACCGCATTTATAAATGATATCGACAATATGATTGACGCACAGTTGATAGGCACCACAGGTTCCGGAAACAATAAAACAACCTATTACCAATATCAGAACATTGACGAAGCCCGCACCCAAGGCATTGAAGCCCGGGCAGACATTGAACTTACCCGGCACTTGAGTACCGGGGCCAGTGTCACCTGGCTGGACACGGAAAATAAGGAAACCGGTGAAGAACTGGCCGGCACCTCGGATATAAAAGCCGTTTTCAGGCTGACCTATTACCACCCGGACTACAAATTCCGTGCGGCAACCCGCATCAAGTATATCGGCGACCAGCATGAATTAGATGGCGAAGACAAAAACGAATATGTCACTGTTAATCTTTATTTTGCCAAGGATTTTTCGAACCGGATACGGGTATTTGCCGGTATTGACAACCTGTTAAATGAAAAAAAAGCATATGATGGTGTGACCGGGCGCATTCCCATTTTCCCGGTTTTTAAAACGGACTATCCTCTTTAGCAAAAAGAAGTTATGCTTCCCCTCGATTATCAACTGATGAGGAAGAAAATAGTATGAAACTCAAAAAGGCTGAATCCTGCGAAACGGTAGAAGAAATATATGAATTATTGAAACAGCTGGACAAAGAGAAACGGCTAATTCGCAGTCCGGAAGAACTCATTCAGGTTGAACAAGAAATTTTAAGCTATACCAATCGTTTAGCCGCGTTGATGCTAAAAAAAAAAGTCCAAACCAGTATAAACTCTCCGGAGCATAACGAACAAGAAAGAGAGTTGGTGCGTAGCTGGCCTGGCCGAATGAAAAGTGAAGGGTTTGAGACAGTTCAAATTCAAACCAGCTCAGGTTGCACGATCCCAATCCATGTTCGATACTATCGAAGAGCCTGTGACCGTCGAAATGGCAAAAGATATAAGGGCTTGTATGCTGCTTTGGCTTTGCTCGGGATTCATGATCGATGTACACCAATCTTGGCGGCGATGGTCAGCGCCTGGTCCGCGTTACTGAGCTCATTTGAGGAAGTACGTCAGGTCCTTTGTGATCATGGCACTATCCTGGATGTTAAGGTGATCCGGAAACTGGCCTACCGCTACGCAGAACGAGCACGGGTGGTACAGCAAATGGGTCTGCTCCCCTTAAATGAAGAGGACAACCTTCAAGGTCGTCGGGTTGTCATAAGCACCGATGGTGGCCGGACTCGATTGCGGGAAAAAAAGCGAGGTCCCCGGACAGCCAAAGGAAGAACCAGATATCATGGGGCCTGGAGAGAACCCAAGCTGTTGATTATTTATGTCGTCGATGCCCATGGGAAACAGGAAAAAAGCTTTGCCCCATTTATTGATGGCGGTTTTAATGGGCCTGATGGCTTGTTTCTGCTGCTGAAGGGCTATTTGAAGTCTCTTTGCATCCAAAAAGCAGACAAGGTGTTGTTTGTTGCGGACGGGGCTCATTGGATATGGAATCGAGTCCCTGGTCTGATCAAGGCACTGGGGTTGAATCCGGAGAGTGTGCATGAACTCCTTGATTTTTATCATGCAGTAGAGCATCTGGGAAAGGTTGCAGGATTACGAAAAAACTGGTCAGCCAAAAAACGTAAAGCCTGGGTCTCAAAACAGCGACGGTTTTTGCTAAAAGGTGAATCGGCAACGGTCGTACAAGAAGTACAG
Source organism: uncultured Desulfobacter sp. (assembly GCF_963664415.1). Classification (NCBI taxonomy): domain Bacteria; kingdom Pseudomonadati; phylum Thermodesulfobacteriota; class Desulfobacteria; order Desulfobacterales; family Desulfobacteraceae; genus Desulfobacter; species uncultured Desulfobacter sp. The sequence goes on from NZ_OY761445.1 coordinate 1,209,720, forward strand.
GCTCTTTGTCGAGGCCGGAACAGCAAAGCCATAAAGACAGAACGGGATTATTTTGTACGTAATAGGCACCGTCTTGCTTTCCCAACGGTAAAGGCATTGAATTTGCCGATTGGCAGTGGTGCGATTGAAAGTTCGATTCGAAGAGTTGTCAATTTGAGACTCAAGGGTCCCTGCATTTTTTGGTATAAAGAAAATGCGGAGAAAATGCTCATGCTGCGCTCATACTATAAATCGGGACGATGGAACTGTCTGAAACAAATGGCCAATTCACATATCTCATTGTTAGCTGCATAACCGTGAAAATGGGAATGCGCCCGTGTGACCTATGTGGAACCTGCCAGTGCCTATACAGGATGTAGCATCCGATTTTAAATCATAACATTCTGGTTTAACAGTACATATTTTTTTTATTCTTGCTGTAAGGAGAACATGATTATGCCCGAAAAAATGGCGAAACTATTTATTATCACCTCTTTATTTTTTCTTTTATTTTGCTGCATTGAAGGACTGCTGTTTCCTTTAAAATTTCAGCTTAAATCAATTTGCTCAACCATATTTCATATCCCCGGGGACCAGATAAAGGCGTTTTTCGGTTATTTTGTGGCCAAAATTCACACCCATGTCGGTCTGATTGGCTGGCTGAGTGCTTCACTCATGGGAATTTTGTATTACCTTGCCCCGAAAATCAGCGGCCGACAGCACTATTTTTCCTGGGCTGCCTGGGGAAACTGGGGATGCCACACCGCCGGTGTATTGGTTTTAATTGTCGGGTTTCATATGATCGGGATTCTGGGCCTGGCATCTGGATTTGCCCCGGGGTCCGAAGAATTCAGGGCCGCATCCGATTTGGGCAAACAGGTGGTTATTGTTGGCGGTGTTTTAATTTTAGTCTCTATTTTGCTGTTCAGTCTAAACATGCTTCGGACCCTGCTGGTCAAACTTAAGGCAACCCCTTCGACCGAAACATTAAATAATCCCGTCCATAAAAAACTTGCCACGGCCACAGCCCTTCTGGCCGCAGGTATGTTCCTTTTCAATACCGCACCCTGCATGGCATCTGCCACGCCCGTACCGGAAAAAGCAGATGTTATCATCATCGGCGACCGGCTTGTGGATATTGCCTACAATCTTGGGGTATTGCCGGCAGCCATGTCAGTGCGCTGCTCCCTATGGCCGTTGTGCGACACCTTTAAAACCACCAGTCAGGTTCTGGGCTGCCCCAACTGTCTGCAAAAGAAAAAAGCCAAACCATTAATCGATTTTGCCAACGCCCATCAGATCAAAAAAGTGATCATTGAAAAAGGCAATCCTTTCTGCGCCCTGGTACCGGAACTGCACCCGGAAAAAATCGCGGGTTTGCTTGAAACCCATGGATTATCCGTAACGATTGTTGAATATTCCCATGACCTGAATAAAACCGTTAACCGGATGGCGGCCCTTTTAGGCAAAGAAGACAAAGCCCAAACGCTTCTGGACGACTATGAAAAAAACCTGGCAAAGGTAAAGAAAAATATAGAAAAAAAGAATTTTGCAAAACGGGTGGTGATTCTTAACGGTGTATTCCAGGCATCTTCCGGTAAATCCTTTTTACGGGTGGAAAGTCCGGGTGGATATGCCGATCAATTCCTTTTGTCTGCACTGAAAAGTACCAACGTCGGCAATGAAATGGTAAAACCTGAAAAAAAGACGTCCAAAGGCCATTATTCCATCCGCAAGCTCGACAGTTTAGTTGCAGCTGCCCCTGATGCCATAATCGTTACAGGAGACGGGTTCGCCGTCCAAAAGGCACTGTCCCGGGCAATAGTTCAAAACCTGGATCTGGCCAACATTCCGGCAATAAAAAACCAGGCCGTTTACAACCTGCCTGGCTTTGTCCAGTCCAGCCTCATTGAGTATCCTTCAATTCTTTCCCAATGGGCCTTTGTGCTGGCGCGTTGAACCCGGTATGACATCTGCAGGGCGGCGGCACCGCCCTGCAATCCGGTCATTTTTTGATCAGGAAATTAGCCGTGTTTGACTGCCCAGTCCGGCACCATGGATAAATCAATCCCCCAAAGCAGCGGCAACAAATAAACACCAAAAGACTGGCCCCATCAAGGGCCCCCAATTGGCCGGCAATATAAGTGGCCAGTTCAGTCTTGGTAAATCCGTTGGCAATGGCAAGCCCCCCACCAAAAAGCAAAATGACATCCCAGGGAATTCTAACTGCGGTTTGCCAGTCAAGAAGGAACGTTCTTTTATTAAAATCCACAGGAATGCAAAAAAGTAGCAGCGCGCCCATGATACCGATGGTCGCATCACTGATATAACTGAAATGGGGCATGATCTCATGCATGAAAGCCGCCTTTGCCAAAAAGCCCCGGGACAGCCAGAATATGGCCATAAGGCATCCCACAGCCACAATCTTTTTTTCGGCACCTGACATGGGACCAAGTTTTCTAATCTCGTCATCGATAATGGTGGCCACACCACCTACGGATGCAGCATAGGCAATACCCAGCGTCAGGCCCCGGCCAAAATTAAACTCCGGGCTGACTTCCACACACACATATCTCAAATCATCGGAGGTCAACCCGGTCACCTGGTTGATGACCGCCAACCCGATGGGCACCATCATCATGGCTGTGGCAGTGTTGGAAACCCACATGGACAAAAAGGCCGTAGCGACCCTTACTTCATTGTAAATTATTATCTAACAACAAGGATCAGGTTTTAGGACTGTAATGACGCTTCAACCAGGACCCCAGCCCGTCAAGGCCGGGAAACAGTACACGTTCCGTGATATTGCACAAATCCAGTTTATCCCGGCATTCCCATTTCAAGTCCGCCGGTATAATAATACGCTGGAAACAATCTGAATGAATATTCAGCCAGTCATCAATCATGCGGCTGGGATTGGGCATGACAGAAAAGAGAGCATACTGGTTCACGATGCGCTCGTCAATGGATGGCGGCTCAAAAAAAAGCAGGAACTCCTCGGACCGCCCCAGGGCATCAAATTGAGTTAAGGTTTCAACATACTGATGAAAGGTTTTTTCCCCTGCGTGGCAGTCCGGCCTTTCCTGGCCGATGCTTGTGAGCAGCTCCACAGTAAACGCCTGGGCGCCTTCTGCGGTCAGTTGGCCCTTAAGCTCCGGCGGCAGCAACTCATGAGCCTGTTCATAGTTTACCCGCCATATCACCCCGTCCAAATCAAACCGTTCAATATTGGCCAAGGCAAAATGAAGGGCAATATAAGGCGAATAGGTCCAGTCCAAGAGGCGGGTGGGCAGGCCATGGTGCTGGGCTACGGCCAAAAGGTGCCAGAAGGAATCGGGATCTTCGCGCCCCTGGGCCCGGGAATATTTACGGAAATTACGCAGAAGATGCTTTTCAAGGGTCCAGAACGGCCCGCCCAAACGCATCAAAGAAGTTTCCAGGCGGTAGGATTCATCGGAGAGTCCCCGGTATACAAAAGGAGGCCGATACCTTTGGATGGCATCATTCCAGGCACCCTTGAACAATTCGTCCTGGAGCATGCCCCAGGAATCGACGATGATGTCCGGCATAAACGTTGCTCCCCCCCCGGGAAATCCCGGATTTTTTATTTTTGATGATCGAGTTATTTTTGGTTGGCAATGGCCCGTGATAATAGGTCTATCTGATCCTCACCAAACACCAGAATACCGTTCTGCCTTAAAAGCGCGGTTGTCACACCCATGCCGTCCACAAGAGACCGGCTGAAACAGCCGTCATAGATCCGGCAACTGCCGCAGGACGGACTTTTCTGTTTTAAAAGGGCCGTTTTGATGCCACAGCTAAGTGCTTTGTCCAAAGCGGCCTGAGCGCCTTTGATAAAAAATTGAGTAACATCGGCCTGCCCAGTCATCACCCGTGCCTTGCCGGCCCACACCCCCGGACCGCCGCCAAAAGAGATCTCTGCCGGTGGCCTGGGTACAGGAAGGCCGCCGTCCATTTCCGGACACACAGGAACCAGTAACCCTTTGGCCTGCCACAGGTTAATGAGTGAGCATTCAAAAGGACAAGACCTGCCGTCATAGCGTACCGGCTGCCCTAGAAGACAAGCTGAAATCAGTATCTTTTCCATGGTAAACCGTTATATCAGCATTGTGTTTGTTTGTAAAAATTTCTTGACTAAGAAACAAAATTAATGCGATGAATGACAATTCATTTTGGAGTACCCCTGCTCTCCAAAAGATAATAAAACGCCCAGTATATTTATAAATAATTGTAATTAAAATGTGATTAATATAAAATATTAATGCGGGAAACAACGCAAATCTAAAATATAAATAAGATAACATATAATGAAGATTTGTTCATTAGTGCCCGACCGAAAACCATACATTTTGCCGATGACGTAGTTGGTCACAAATTTTAATCCTCGAAATACTCAATGTATTCTCCGGTTAAAATTTGCACCGGCCTTGTACTCAAAAAAATTTTCAGGTTTTCGATCAGACACTCATTAAAAATCCCCTAGCGAGGAGGACATATGGCACAGGTAATTTCCGACCAGCGGGACATAGATTTTGTCGTTCACGAGATCCTTCAGGCCCAGACCCTTGCAGAACTGAGCGATGATTATGCTGATTTTAACAAAAAAACCATTGATATGGTGATTAAAGAGGCAAAAAATCTGGCAATCAAGGAGCTTCTGCCCATAAACAAAGAAGGGGACCAGACGGGCTGCACCTTTGAAAAAGGCAAGGTCACCACGCCACCGTCTTTCAAGCGCGCATTTGATCTGTTCAATGAAGGCGAATGGCTGGCCCCCACCGAAGATCCCCAATGGGGCGGCCAAGGCATGCCTTTCACCGTTGCTGCGGCAACAGCTGAATATTTCAACGGTGCCAATTACCCGTTCATGATGTACTGCAGCCTTACCCAAGGGGCAGGTCATCTTGTTGAACAGTTTGGCACCCAGGAACAAAAAGAGACCTATCTTAAAAACATGTGCACCGGCAAATGGACCGGCACCATGCTGCTCACCGAACCAGGTGCCGGTTCCGATGTCGGCGCACTGACCACTAAGGCCATCCCTAACGGTGACGGTACTTACAACATTGTGGGTGAAAAAATTTTTATTTCCGGTGGTGAACACGATCTGACAGAAAATATCATCCATCCTGTATTGGCCCGCATTGAAGGCGCCCCTGCCGGCACCAAAGGGATCTCCTTATTTCTGGTTCCCAAGTTCCGGGTTAAAAAAGATGGTTCTATAGGCGAATTCAATGATGTCATCTGTACCGGTATTGAGCATAAAATGGGCATTCACGGCAACTCAACCTGCTCTATGTCCTTAGGCTCCAAAGGCAATTGTGTGGGTACCCTGATCGGCGAAGAAAACAAAGGCATGAAAGCCATGTTTCTGATGATGAATTTAGCCCGGATTCTTGTAGGTGTCCAGGGGTTTGGCTGCGCCACCGCCGCCTATATGTATGCACTGGATTATGCCAGAAACCGTATCCAGGGCCGGGATTTGACGCAGATTATGAACCCTGACGCCCCGGCCGTTCCCATTTTCCGTCACCCTGATGTACGGCGCCAGCTCATGGTGATGAAATCCAATGTGGAAGCCATGCGGACCTTAATTTACTATATCCACTATTGCATTGATATGGCCAGATATGCGCCAACCGACGAAGAAAAGACCAAATACCATGGATTTGTTGAAGTACTTACCCCCATTGCCAAAGGGTACGTCACAGACCGGGCCTTTGAGGTCTGCTCACAGGGTATGCAGGTGTACGGCGGTTACGGATTCATCGAAGAGTATCCCATGGCCCAGTTATTGCGCGATGTTAGAATCACCATGATCTATGAGGGAACCAACGGCATCCAGGCCATGGACCTTCTTGGCCGTAAACTGGGCCTGAACAAGGGTAAACCTGTCATGGACCTGTTCGGTGAAATGCAGGCAATAATAGCCCAGGCCAAGGATATCCCGGCCCTTGAAAAATCAGCGGCCAAGGTTGAAGAGGTGGTAAATAAATTAGCTGAAGTGGCCATCCACATGGGCACGACAGCTATGAGCCCCAAGGTGCTTGCCGCCTTTGCCAACGCCCATCCGTTTCAGGATGCCACCGGTGATACCATTTTTGCATGGATGCTGCTGTGGCGCGGCGTAACCGCTGCCCAAAAACTTGAGAAAGCCAAAAAGAAAGATGTTCCCTTTTACCAGGGCGTTATCAAAAGTCTTTCGTTTTATGTCCAAACCGTACTACCCATCACCCTGGGGCGGTTTGCAGCGCTGCTTAACACGAGCGCTGTGGCTGTGGAGATAGAAGACAACATGTTTCCCAACTAATGTGTTTGGACGAAAAGGCACCCACCTGCGGCGTTGCTGCACAAAAAGGATATATATTCAATATGCTTCCGTTGAGAACCTTGATGGTGGCTTAAAATCCGGCACATCTATGGCAGATTTAATTCTGATCATGGGCCTTAATTGATGTTCAATAATTGATAGGAAAAAGGCTGCCCTGTAATCTTTTTTGGGCAGCCTTTTGGTGCATATCTATTTTGATTCATCATCCATAGATTTCTGAAGGTCGCAGGTCTCATCGGCAAAGCAAATGATGGCCCTTTCCAGTCTCGGGTAATCCGGATTAAAGGTGCCTCGTCTCCAGTAATCGTAATCCAGCTCTTTTTTAGCCGCTTTTGTAGCAATATCTCTTTCGCCGAAAATGGTTTTGGCCGAGCCTTTCTGGCAATTATAAAATTTTTCCATTTTTGGCGGGGTATCATAGGATTTACATTGGTGATACCTGCCATTGACTCCGTAATGGGGGTCTGCCGGGCTCATGGACAGGGCTGTATGGGCATAATTGGCAAACCGGTATGCGGTTCCCTGAAATTCCCGATCCACCGCCCCAAGTTTGACCTCTTTAATATCCCCACAGGGTGGATCAATGTTCCGTTCGGCATGGCGGGAGGCATACCAGATCAAGCCGCGGCGCCGGGCGGTTACTTTACCACAAAAAAACTGCCGTGCGGCATCGGCGTCAATCGTTGCATCATCGGCACTGACTGCCATGAGCACAGGTACATCAATGGGGGTTATGCTTTTTATGATGTTCTTGGTGAGCAGATAAAATTCAGCACCCGCATTGACGGAGAATGATTCATACCGCACCGCATCCCTTTCTGAATATGTGTCGAGCCACTCTTTTACCCAGCGCAGGTAGGGGCTGAGAAAAGCGGCTCCTGACTTGGCTTTGACGGCCGTGGAGATCAGTATAAGGCCTTTGATTTTGGAACTTTTGGGGTTATCCTGCAGATGACGGATAGCAAGGGCCGTACCCGTGGAAAATCCCACCAGATAGAGATCGAAGATCGTCTCCATCTTTTCAAAGCTGCGGACCCCATATTTGGTGACGGCCATCCAATCAGTATGCCGCATGTTCAGGGAGTCTCCGGCAACCGTACCGTGGCCGGGCAGCAGCACCGCCCGGATGGTTGCGTTGGGATAGGCCTGTTCCAGGGAATCGGCAATACTGCGCATCAGGTAGGGGGAGTCGGTGAGCCCATGAATCAGTAGAAAACCCTTACCTTTGCCGGGGCCTGCGCTCTCTTTTTCAGGGAGGCGTTCAAAAGGTCCCCGCATTTGTGCTGCCTGGGCCGCTGAATATTGACCAAGATAGGGGGTGGCGCCATTGGCGAACCTAAGGTCACTGAGGATATGTTCAATATTTTTTCTACTATCCTCAACATATTGGCTGAATGGCAAATCCGGATCAGACGGTACACAGGCCGGACTACCGGTCTTTTTTAAAAAAGTAGGTTTCGGACTGCAGGAAGCAATAAAAAACAAAATAAGAACAAAATAAGCGTTGATCTTAGATCTGAACATGTTGGTTCTCCTTTGGGTGATAAAATTCCCATGCCTCCTAAATCACAACCGAACCGTTGCCTTAAAAAAAAAGGGTTAATGGGTGCAGCGTCCCATCTGTCCGGCGCCGGATGGCCAGGGTAAAAAAACCACTGATTTTGGACTTACATGGTTCTGGCAATACCTATCATTTTATGGTAGCTTTTACGATCAAGCAACCTCAAAGAACGGTTACGGCCCGCACCAGGTAGACAAGTCAGCACAAGCTCAACCGACCTGAATATCCTGAACACCGTGTTTTAGAAGGAGATAGCTAAATAATAAAAGTGCCAAAATGATGCCTGGAAAAAAGAACCATGAAATTCAAGATTATTGCGCCACGGACCATAAATGAGTCCTATGCGGGAATTGATAAGCTGCAACCACTTTAAATCATGACAGTATTCAGGGGACAATGGTGTAAAAACAACATTCATCTTTTCCATGGACGAGCAGGCAGTCTTGGGCTTTTGCTGACCCCGATATTCTGGTTGATTTTCTGCACCCCATCGATATCACTGGCTTTCAGGACCATGTTCTCCCATCCCTTTGATACAGGGTCCTATAATTGCGGTCTGACCCAGGACCAGGACGGATTTATCTGGGTGGGAACCCCCGAAGGAATAGTCCGGTGGGATGGGTATAAGGTGAAGCGGTTCGCATCCGGACCGGATTCTTTGAGCAACGACATTGCACCCTGTGTCTTTGCCGACAGTTCCGGTTTTCGGATCTGGGTGGCCACCATGGGAGGGGGGTTAAATTGTTACGACAAACGCTTGAACAGATTTATCCATCTACAGCATGATCCTGACAATCCGGACAGCATCAGCTCGGACTTTTTTAACTGGGCCCCCAGAACCATTGCCGAAGACCAAAACGGAAAGATCTGGGCAGGAACCCAAAAAGGCTTAAACTGCTACGACCCAATTAAAGAAACTTTTGTCCGCTATCTTGCCGAATCCGGGAATTCCAACACCTTAAATCACGGGAATATTTTTACCGTCTTTGTTGACCGGGAAAACAACGTGTGGGCCGGAACCAAGACCGGGGAACTGAACCGTCTGAATAAAAAAACAGGATGTATTACCCAAATTTCTTTGGGAACTTTTAGCGGGCAATTCCCGGATGCCTCAAAAACGTTTGGTCCAGGCTGTATCAACTGTATCATCCAGGATCCCAAGGGATTGCTCTGGATCAGCACCGCTAAGGCCGGACTCTTTCGTCTGGACCCCCGAACCCTTGAGACCCGCCAATTTACCCACGATCCACATAACCCGCAGGGGCTGGCCAGCAACTATGTCTATGCCCTTATGTCCAACGGCAAATCAGAGATCTGGATTTCCCACTCCTTTACCGCCCCGGTTGGGTTGGAAATTTTGAACACCGACTCAGAGACCTTCACGTCCCTGCGCCATGATCCGGATAATCCCCTGAGCCCCAAGGGGGACAAAATCATGGACCTTTTCATGGATCGCCAGGGCATTATCTGGACCGTGGAAAATACCGGGCCTGTGGATGCCTGGGACAGCTTTGCCCATCAGTTTACCGTCTACCGTCACAATGCCAGGGACAATACAAGCCTGGGATCCAATTCGGTGATCATGCTCTTTCAAGACAGCCGGGACACGATTTGGGTTGCCGGCGGAAGTCAAGGCGGGCTCTCCCATTTTAATCCAGAGACAGATGACTTTTCCAGGGCCGGCCCGGTTGAACAAAAGCTGCCTGCTCTTTCTTCGGTATATTCCATGTGCGAAGATAATGCCGGCCGGTTCTGGGTGGGGACAGGAGACGGGTCCTTGAATGTATACAATCGGGAGCGTCGAACCATAGAAGCGACCTACCCAAATACAATAGTCGCCGGAACGCCGCCCAGGAGCCTGATCCAGGACAGTATCAATCCAGAGCTGCTCTGGTTCGGCACCCAGGAAAATGGTCTGTTCCGATTTAGTAAAAAGACAGGCCGGTTCCATCAGTTTACCCATGATCGAGCCAATCCCCGGAGTTTAAGCAACAACGTGGCATTGACCCTGTTTGAAGACCAAAAGGGGGCGCTGTGGATTTGTACAAAAGGTGGGCTGAACTGTTATGATCGGGACACGGATACGTTTTACCGCTTTATGCAAGGAGAAAACGGGCTTCAGGGAAACAATATCAATGACTGCCATGAGGATGTAAAAGGCCGATTCTGGGTAAGTACCGAAGAAGGCGGCTTGCATCTGCTTAACAGAAAAAGCGGTGTATTTACACCACTGACAGAGGCTCAGGGCCTTCCCCCCAGAGCCATACGTGCTATACAGGAAGATAACAAAGGACGCCTTTGGCTAAGTTCCGATAACGGACTATATCTCTTTGATCCCAAAACCCAAAAGGTTCTGGAGCATTACTTAGAGAAAGATGGGCTCCAGGGAAATCGATTCAGTGTTTTTCCCACCAGTGCGCTAAAAAGCCGGGAGGGGGACCTGTGGTTTTCCGGCCTTTCAGGTGTGAACCGTTTCCACCCGGATCGAATCTTAAAAAACCCCTATGTTCCGCCTGTGATACTGATTTCCCTTGAACAAGGAGGAAGACCTCTTCGCATTGAAAGTGCCCCGGAAATTATTCAAAGCATCCATCTGCCCTGGCAAAAAAATTTTTTTGAATTTGAATTTTCAGTCCTGAATTTCACCCGTCCCGGGAACAATGAATATGCCTATTTTCTTGAAGGATTTGAAACCCAATGGAACCGGACTCAAAATCGCCGTTACGGCAAATACACGAACCTGCCGGGCGGGACCTACACCCTGCACCTGTTAGGCAGCAACAACAATGGGATATGGAACCAAACGGGCAAATCCATTAAAATCCAGGTGGACAATCCGCCCTGGAAACAAGCCTGGGCTTATGCAGCCTACTTTATTGCCTGCATCGGGATCTGGTTTGGGGGCTGGCGGCTCGCCCACAAGGGCGTAGAAACAAAAATAAAGATCCAGGAAAAAAAGCTGCAAAAAGAAAAGCAGGAAACCGAGCAGCTCCGCGCCATTGACAAGATGAAATCCGAATTACTCAAAAAACAAGACCAGGTGGAGAACGAACTTGTTAAAAACAAGCAGCGACTTGAAGAAATGGTTAAGGAGCGGACCCTGGCACTCAATGAGGCAAAGGATAAGGCCGAGGCAGCCAGCCAGGCCAAAGGCGAGTTCCTGGCCAACATGAGCCATGAAATCCGGACACCTTTAAACCTGGTCATCGGATTTTCCGACATCATTTACAAAGAGGTCCAGGATGAGACCATGAAAGAGTATGTCGCCACAATCCGTTCTGCCGGGAATTCACTTCTTGCCATGCTAAACGACATCCTTGATCTGTCTAAGGCGGAATCCGGCAGCTTTCCTTTGAAATATGAAACCTTTAACCTTGAAGGGCTGCTCAAGGAACTCAACCAAATATACACGAATGCCGCCCAGATCAAAGGGCTTGAATTTTCCGTGGAGCTGAAAAAAAATGTCCCGCCAAGTATCGTTCTGGACAGGGTCAGGCTTAGGCAGGTTTTGATGAATATAACGGGAAACGCCATCAAATTTACCTCATCGGGCTTTGTCAAACTTACGGCAGGGTCTCGGCATTTTGAAAAAGAGGCAGAATTTTCAGAACTGTTCTTCATCATCGAAGACAGCGGTATCGGCATTGCCCGAGACCAGAAGGAACGGATCTTCGAAAGGTTCTGCCAGCAAAAGGGCCAGAATTTTCATACCTACGGCGGAACGGGCATCGGGCTTTCCATATCCAAAAAAATAGTGGAAGCCATGGGCGGCACCATTGAAGTGGAATCAATCCAGGAAAAAGGCAGTTGCTTTCAGGTATCCATTCCAAATGTCAAACGGGGTGACATGAAGAGAAAACCCCAGCCCTGTGAAACTATTATGGCTGAAGCCACGGATAAAATGGAGCGCCGAAACCTTTCTTTCCCTACGGCTTTGAACTATACACCCATGTCACAGAAAAAACTCAAGGCATTGCTCGATCAGCTCAATGACCAAATGTTAGGGCGGTGGGAGTATCTGAGTAAAACCATGATCATCAGCAATGTCGAAACTTTTGCTCAAGAGATTGTCGAACTGGGCCAGGCATATGAATATGCCCCACTGCATTTATGGGGGCAAGCCGTGGCCAAGCAGGCCCAAACATTCGACATGGCGTCGCTTCCCAATACCTTGAAATGCTTTCCCAGGGTGATTGAGCAACTCTCCAGCCTTGTTCGAAATTGATCGTTTATACAATGATTGATAATCATTTAAGAAAATAGTAAAAAAGCAAAGCATGATACATAAAAAATTAGTTTCAGGCTTTTATCAATTTATTAAATAAGGAGGCAAGAATGGCAACTACCAATGACAATTTAAAAGAGGCGTTCGCAGGTGAAAGCCAGGCTAACCAGAAATACAGAGCGTTTGCCAAAAAAGCTGAAAAAGAAGGATTTAAAAATATCTCAAAACTGTTTAAAACCACTGCCGAAGCGGAACGGATTCATGCCGAGGGTCATCTGGCCGCTTTGGGTATGATCGCCTCAACCGCCGATAATCTCCAGGCCGCTATTGACGGCGAAACCGATGAGTTCACCAGCATGTACCCACCCATGCTGGAACAGGCGGAAGCGGACGGCCATAAAGCCAAAATCATGTTTAAATTTGCTTTAGGCGCCGAAGAAGTGCATGCCAACCTCTACACAAAAGCCCTGGAAGCTGTTAAAAACGGTGTTGACCTGGATGTCAACGATTTTTACCTGTGCCCGGTCTGCGGGTACATAGAACTGGGCTCAGCACCTGAAAAATGCCCAATCTGCTCAGCCAAACAATCCAAGTTTGTCCAGATTGACTAATTAAGTACTTGCCGGCCCGGGCATGACGGACTGCCTTGGGGCCGGCTCCTTCAACACCCTGGGATATGGAAGCAAAAACCAGGTCATTGGCCGGCATTCTTGATAAGGGGTATTCACTTTTCATTCCTTTTTAAGTGCCCCGCTTGCTTTTTATAAATTCGCTTGGTGTTATTCCAAAATAATTTTTAAACGCATTGCTAAAACTTTGTACATGTTTATATCCGATTGAGTCTGAGACTTCTGTAATATTGAGTTCATTCCCTTCTAACAGCCGTTTGGCTTCATGCATTTTAACTTCAAACACCAAATTTCCGGGAGTCGTGTTAAACAATTGATTGAAGCCATACCTCAATTTATTTTTGTTTATATACGCTTTTTTTGCAAGTTCGTTTATACTAAAATTTTTTTTATTTTCAATTACAAAATCTCTTGTTTTGTGTAAGGCTTCAATATCTTCTTTTCTTAGAATTATTTGGTTATTTGATGAGGATGACGGCCTGTTTATATTTATTAGCCAATTGAATTCGTTATAAATTATCTCGTATACTTTGCTCCGGAGATATATATTGTTCAGCTCGCCTTCAAATGGAGAGTTATATATCTCTTTTGCCAAAAGTAACGTTCTGTAATTTGCCAAAGAGGATTTCAACGTTGTGGTAAAATTTTTATTATAATTGTCACTTATTTTATCTCTTGTCTTATCATTTAAATGGTTGAAAAGGCTTTTTTCCAGAAAGGTGTTATTTCTTATGACAATCGTTATACCAGAACATTGAGCGTCTTTTGTTAAAAAATAATTCCTTTTCACCTCATTTATATAATCTATCCTGATGAAATTTTTACAATCTTCTTTATCTTCTTTTACTATTTTGTCGAAATAAGCGCTATTGCCATTTAGGGATATGATGATTTGAAGACTTTTTGCCGATGAATATGTTGACATATTGATATCTTCATAACTAAGCATATCAGCTTTGAAAACAGATACCTCATCGGATATGATTTCTTTATACGAATCAATAAACCCTAACTTTTTGGGGAATCGCAATACACTTCTTTGTTTGATTTTGTCAAAATAATAAAAATCATCGTTATTGTCCAAATTAAAATTATATGACATGAAAGTGCCTTTTTCTTAAAATATAGTGTCAGAATCCTAACCATATCCCATTGATTTTTATAAATCAAACCTCTATATGTTTGTCAACCTAATAAGTTAGAATAGTATAATAAAATTAGCACTAGAAATAGGTGTTTAGCATTAATGCATCATTACTATTTTTCTCCAAAGAAGATCGGAATTGGATCAATTTATTTTTGATAAAGGAGCGTTACATATGCAATTACGGAAAAAGGTAATCATGGAAAGCTTATCCATTATTTCTTTCATGCTGTTCATTTTAACTTCTGCCCATGGGGAGGAATCCCATGAACTTCAGCCAATAACCGTCACCGCGAATAAAAGCTCGGAAAATATTCAAAAAGTGCCGATGGCTATTACAGCGTTTACCGAAACGGAACTTGAAGATGCCGGCGTAGAGACCATCGGGGATGTGATCGATATGATTCCTAACCTGACTCAGGGAACAATGACACAAGGTCAGAACAATGTCAGGTACAGGGGGATCGGAAACAGCGCGTTTACCGGTAAGAACCCGGTAGTGATCTACATAGATGGCATCCCTTTGGACGATAGGACCAACTATGAAGCCGATCTTGTTGACATTGAACGCGTGGAAGTACTTCGCGGTCCCCAAGGAACATTGTATGGCAAAAGTGCCATCGGTGGTGTAATCAATATCATATCCAAAAAACCGGATAACACAGTGGAGTCAAAATTAAGTGGGGAGTGGGGAGAGAATGAAACCTATGCAATAAAAGGGGTTGTGAATGGGCCTATTGTAAAAGACAAGCTGTTTTTGGGCCTTTCTGCAAAATATCGTGAAACCAGGGGTTTTATGAAAAATGATAATCCCCAACAGGATTATTTTGACTCGGAACAATCAAAAACGGCTAAAGCTTTGTTAAGGTGGTTGCCGTCCGATCAATCGGAAATCAATTTTCATGCCGGAATCAATCAACAGCGGGACGGAGCCTCCAAGACGATCTCTTCGGACCAAATTCTCTACCATGAAAATAAAAATCCTGCGGATAAAAGCCATTTAGATGACATAAATTCTGCTTTAAATATCAGTTATAGAACCGGATTTGCAGAACTAACTTCTGTTACCACCTATAGAGATACTGAAAAAGACTACTGGATAGACGGAAGTTTCTTAAATTCAGGATTCATAGATAATTTTGAAAATTATGAGGCTTATTCTTTTAGCCAGGAATTTCGTATCCAGTCTCCCCAGGAGAGGGAAGGAATGAAATGGCTTGGTGGTTTATATTACTCAAAAGAAGATAAAACTGCCTTGGAATATGGAAGTGTCTATGACACTGAAGCCTATTATGGATACAACATGAAATATAATTGGCCTTCTGACCAAGTTGAAGAGAGCATAGCTGCTTTCTGCCAGGTGACGATCCCTATTTTCTCATCGGTGAACTTTACGGCAGGCTTGAGATACGAAAAAACAACTAAGGAGTTAAACTATAAAAGTTCCGTCACGCATGCCGACACGGGAGAGTTGATGGCCTCAAAGGTAGAATGGAGCCGGGAGGAAGACTGGGATGCGTTGCTTCCAAAGGGGGTACTTTCGTGGAACGTGAACCAAGACGCCATGATTTATTTTAGTATCGCTCAAGGGTATCTGGCGGGCGGTTTTAAGTAAGCGATATTTAAACCCCATCTACCGCCACGCCCAGCGAGCCCATATAATGCCTCCAAACTAAAAGGAGGCGACCCCATGCCAAGATCAAGAAAAGCAACAAATGAAAAACTTAGCAGATACTGGAAATCAAACATCGAACGTTGGGCGACATCAGGGCTGACCCAGACAGAATATTGCAGACGCAATGACCTGTCCAAAGACAGGTTCACATATTGGAAAAGAAAATTTAAAAGACAAAACCTTCCTGTAGAATTTATCCAGTTGCCGATACCCGCCAATATTCATACGACCGGGTTGAAGTTGAACCTTGGCCAGGGTGTACAAATAGAAATCCCGGACGGTTTCACCAGCGAGACGCTTGAAAGGGTTCTTGCAACCTTGAGATCCATCTCATGATGAACTTTTCACCAGACACAAAAGTCTATCTGGCTGTGGGTACTACTGACATGCGCAAAGCGATTAACGGCCTTTCCGTTATCGTAAGCGAACGAATGCAGTTGGATATATTTTCAGGATCCCTGTTTGTGTTCTGCAACCGGGCACAAACCATTTTAAAAATTTTATACTGGGATAAAAACGGTTTTTGCCTGTGGCAAAAGCGCCTTGAAAAAGACCGGTTCAAATGGCCGAATTCACCAAAAGATGTTATGAATATTACAAGCCGGGAACTGACCTGGCTGGTCGATGGACTGAATATAAATCAGGCTCATAAACCCCTAAAATACTCTATGATTTTTTAGGCGAAAAACTATGAAAAAACCCTTGGTTATGGTATATACAGCCCATGACAAGAGACACTCTCAAAGATGCTGAAAGCCTGGATGAAGTCAAAGAAATCGCTCTGAATTTGTTTGATGAAAACATAATTCTTCAAGAGCAGATTAAATCCCTCCAGGACAGGCTTTTTGGTCGCAAATCAGAAAAAACGCCCAAAGATGGCGAGCAAATGTCTCTTTTTGATATGCCGGAACCTGATCTTCCGATTCTGAATGAAGATGATACCGTCACCATTACAGAGCATTCCCGCAAAAAACGCGGCCGCAAACCACTGCCGGCAGATCTTCCCCGTGTCGATGTTGTTCATAAACTCAGTGAGAATGACAGAAAATGCGATTGCGGCTGCTTGAAAGATAAGATCGGTGAAGAAGTCTCTGAGCAGCTTGATTATATCCCAGCCAAGGTTCGGGTGATTCGAAATATCCGGTATAAATACGCCTGTAAAAATTGCGAGGGGGTTGAAGATGAAGGCCCCACCGTATCTATTGCCAGGATGCCGGATCAGATTATTCCCAAAAGTATTGCCACTCCGGGACTGCTTGCCCATATCCTGACCGCCAAATTTGCAGATGCACTGCCATTTTATCGCCAGGAAAAGCAGTTTGCCAGAATCGGCATTGAGCTTGCCAGATCAACCATGTGTAAATGGGGCATGAAGGTGGCAGATGCCTGTGAAATTATCATCGGCATGATGAAGGACGACATCCTGGCCAACCCCATGATTGGTATTGATGAAACTCCTCTCCAAGTTTTAAAGGGACCACGGAAATCCAAATCTTATATGTGGATTTTCAGGGGTGGACCACCAGACAAGCCGATTATCCTGTTCGAATATCACCCGACAAGGTCTGGGGATGTGGTTTCAACATTTTTGAACGGTTTTAAGGGCATCGTCCAGACGGACGGATATGCTGGGTATGATTTCCTGGATACCAAAAAAGATATTGTTCATGTTGGGTGCTGGGTTCATGCTCGTCGGAAGTTTAAAGAGGTAACCAAAGCGCTTGGCAACAAGGCAAATTCTTCCGGAAATGCCGGTTCGGCATTGTTGTATATCAGCAAGCTTTATAAAATTGAAAAAGAAGCACGGGAACAAGGGTTTTCTGCGAAACAATTGTACAATAAGAGACAATCCCAGGCGATTCCAATTCTTACCGAGTTTAAGAAGTGGCTTGATGAAAGAGTAAACAAGGTTCCTCCCAAAAGCCTGCTTGGCAAGGCGATCAATTATACCATCGGCCAATGGCCCCGATTGGTCCAATACACAACTGAAGGGTTCATTCGACCGGACAACAATTTGGTTGAAAATGCCATCCGGCCTTTTGTCATCGGTCGTAAAAACTGGCTGTTTTCTGATACGGTTCAAGGTGCAAAGGCGAGTGCGGCAATTTACAGTTTGATAGAGACTGCAAAATCCAATGGACTGGAACCGTACTGGTATCTCAAGTACCTGTTTCAGTATCTGCCTGAGGCAATGACAAATGATGATTTTCAAGCGTTGCTCCCCTATAATGTGAAAAAAGAAAAAATGTAACTACTCACCCCCATAAAAAAATGTCAAAAAACTAAAAAAAAGCTTGACAGGTTTTTGGGAGGTATTTTTTTGAAAAATCAAAATATCCTCGTGCTACATAATAATGTGGCATGCATTTGACAATCACAAAAATTTAATGAAATTTTATCCGATTCGTTGAGAAAATGGATTGTAGGGCAACTCAGGAGGTCAAAAAAAGCTGTGTTATAATACAAGCATGGCAACGATGAACAAAACCAGTGTTCGACAGGAGTTTCGGAGATAAACCGTTCGGAATCGTCGAATCCCTTTATTGACAAGCGTTTTCGACCCTGTCTCTTGTAGTACCCCTCAAGTCACACAACCTTTCTATGCTCAAAACCCTATCAAATCAGTCTTTCTATTGTTTTTTTCTTGACATGTAAGACCCTACTAAATATTATGAATCATGGCACATTTCCATATCAAGAAGAAAAAAGGAAGACCCTACCTGTATGTCAGGGAGATCGCCCGGGTAAACGGTAAGCCCAAGGTTATTTCTCAAACCTATATTGGTTCACCGGATCGGGTAGCCAGTCTTGTAAAAGGCCAGTCTCAGGAAATAACCACTTTAAAGGCTGAAGAATTCGGTGCACTGTGGTTGGCCCAGCAAGCAGATAAAGACTTTGATCTTTGCTCTATGATTGATGAGATTATTCCACCGGCCGATCGGGAAAAAGGACCTTCAATAGGGGAATATTTCCTTTATTGTGTCTGGAATCGCATGATTGAGACCGTCAGTAAAAACAAATTATCGGATTGGTATAAGAGAACCGCGATCCAGCATATACGCCCTGTCGACCTAAACGAACTCTCATGCAAACGATACTGGGACAAGTGGGACCGAGTTGATGAAAAAACCTTAAACACGATCATATCCAAGTTCTTCAGACGATTATGGCAGGTCGAAAAGCCTTCGTCTGATTGTCTGTTATTTGATACCACTAATTATTATACCTTCATGGGAAGCCAAACTTTGTCGAAAATTGCGTGCAGAGGTAAAAACAAGGAAGGCAGGCATCATCTCAGACAGATCGGCCTCGGCCTTTTGGTTGCACGAGACACCAGACTCCCTTTATTTTATTCGATTTACCCAGGCAATATTCATGATAGCAAGCACTTTGAATCAATCATGGAAGAAATGTTTAGGGTGGCATGCGACCTGAACAATACCAAAGAGCGACTTACAATCGTTATTGACAAAGGAATGAATTCTGAAGGGAATTACACCTGGATTGACGAGCATTCCAGAGTCCATTTTATTACGACATATTCCACTTATTTTGCCCAGGAGCTTGCGGCTACCCCACTCGACCGGTTTGAAATTGCAGATACTGCCCGCAACAGAAGACTGATTGATGAAGAGCGCCGGGAAGAGTGTCAATTGGCATATCGAACTAAAAAAGAATACTGGGGCAAGGAGCGGAGCGTTATCATAACTTATAATCCCAGGACAGCCCGAAAGAAATCATACACCTTTGAGAGCAAGCTTGATACGATCCGACAGGAATTGCTTGCAATGAGAACGAAGGTTAAAGAAGGAGCAGCTCACTGGAAGAAAGCTGAGGACGTACAAGCCAGATATATCCGATTGTGTCAAAGGCTTCACATGGCCCCCGATTTATTTACTCTGAATTTTGAAACATCAGCAAACGGCTTGAATATGAGCTTCCGAAAAGATCCATATATAGTGAAACAAAAAAAGCTGATGTTCGGTAAAAATATTATCATCACAGATAATACGGACTGGGCGACAAAAGATATTATTGAAGCGAGTTTAGATCGATGGCAAGTTGAAGACCGCTTCCGTCTCAGTAAGAATGAAGACTTAGTAGGTGTGCAGCCGATCCGGCACTGGACTGACAGCAAAATTAAATGTCATTTATTTACATGTGTGGCCGCCATGGCTTACCTGCGTCGAATTGAATTAAAACTAAAGAGCGCCGGAATTGAACGGACAGCAGAGAACGTCATGGATGATATGAAGCATCTACATTCTATTCTGACTTTGCCGAAAGGGGCAAGAAAACCGACCAGGCGCCTTGAGACGCCGAGTAAGACCCAGGCCGAAGTCCTATCGGCCTTTGGCCATCATATTAATGAAGGTGGGGTCTTACAACCTGTTACCTGAATTGCGCCCGCCAGGCAAGGCTTTCACCGGGCCATGCAGGTCTAACCACGAAACTCCTGTTCGAGAAGAAGTCGATCGTGTGAAGCAAGAGTTTGAGCAACTGAGCTTGGCAGGCAAGGTAACTCCTGAGGTAAAGGTGTTAATGAATAGCATGCTTCTCGTTGTGGAATTGATCCTGTCTGTTTTTCTCGAAAAGCAAACTCGCAAAAACAGCAAAAATTCAAGTTTGCCTTCTTCTCAAACGGACAGAGATGAAACTGCCAAACCGACTTCTACCGGCAAGGGAAAGGGCAAAAAAGTCAGTGGTGAAATCAGTAACACCCGTGTTAACGAAACTGTCACCATTGCCAAAGCTGAAACCTGTGATGTCTGCGGCACACCTTTGGATCAAACTCCTTGCCAGGGGCTCGAACGGCGGACAAAGATAGACATCGTTTTTGAAAAAGTTGTAGAGCACATTGATGCCGAGATAAAGGAATGTCCCAACTGCAAGGCGACGGCAAAAGGGCATTTTCCCGAAGACATGCCCGGAAGTTTACAGTACGGCAATGGACTCAAAGCTTTTGCCATTCATTTGATAATCAGTCAAATGGTTGCTCTCAATCGGGTTCAGAAACAGATATCTGCCATGATCGGCACTGTTATCTCCGAGGCAACTTTGCTCAAGTTTGTATGGAGGCTTTATCAATCTCTTGAGGAATGGGAGACAAAATCCATTGAAAGTATCCTTCATGCCCCTTCCATTCATGTGGATGAGACATCATTCCGGGTGGAAGGTAAAAATCATTGGATTCATGTATATTCTTCAGGAGGAATCACGCTAAAATTACTTCATCGAAAGCGGGGCAAGGAGGCGATTGTTGATTTGAATATCATTCCCCGCTATGGTGGGGTGATCATCCATGATTGCTGGGCATCATATTTATCATATGATCATTGTGGACATGGACTTTGTGGTTCGCACTTATTACGGGAACTGACCTTTATTGTTGATTCCAATCAATACAAGTGGGCCATTAATATGAAAAAGTTATTGCAGGAGACTTGTCATATTGTGTCCAAGCGAGAGGATAAATGCCTTACCGATAAAGAATATGCAAATTTGCAGAAACGCTACCGCAACATTCTTACACGTGGGGATAAAGAATTACCGGAGATTCCGCCAAAGCCAAAAGGTAAGCGTGGAAAGATAGCCAAATCAGATGCTCATAATCTTTGGGAAAGGCTGAAAAAATATGAAACAGCGGTATTGTTGTTTGCCAGAGAATCGTATGTCCCCTTTACCAACAATCGGGCGGAGCGTGATCTCCGCATGGCAAAGGTGAAACAGAAAATATCAGGATGTTTTAGGCGCCGGCATTATGCTCATGCCTATTGTCGAATTTCAAGCTATCTGCAAACAATGGCAAGCCAGGGTATCAACCCGCTTGTGGCTATTCAGATGGCTTTGACAGGTAAACTTACAGATATGGGTGAGTAGTTACGAAAAAATTTCTGAATCTGTCCCTTGCTGAGTGGGGTTAAAACACCGCTTACGGTTTTAATAGGACCAATGACGATAAAGAGACGGCAAAGTTTGATGAGCAAACTGCCCTTAACTATGAGATAGGCGCAAAAACCGCTTGGTTTGACAATAGACTTTTTTTAAACACGGCTCTTTTTTATGTAAAGATTGAGGATATGCATGTTTATACAAACCCGGAACCCAATATTTGGATTGCGTCTAACGCAGCAGAAGCCCACAGCCAGGGAATTGAAATTGAAGTAAAAGCCAGGCCATTTCACGGATTGGATATTATGGCATCTTTTGGATGGACAGAGGCTGAGTTTGATGATTATGAAAATTATGATGGCAATACCACTACGAGTACCCCGGAATATACCTTTAACCTGGCTGTCCAATACAGACACACTTCCGGTATTTTTGTACGCGGAGAAATGGAAGGATATGGCAAAACCTATTATGACGAAGACAATAGTGACAAAAACAAGCGAGACCCATTTGAGTTGTATAATGCAAAAATCGGCTACGAAACCTCCCAATGGGATGTATATTTTTATGTTAAAAACCTTTTGGATAAGGAATATTTCAGCTCCGGCAGCGGTGACGTTGGCGCCGTTGGCGCTCCGCGTACATTAGGCCTGGTTGCTTCTATCAGGTTTTAAGCTTCTTCTTGTTAATATGCTAAGTCAGGATCTTCAGAACACCGGAAGGATGATGTTTCCACACAACAGACCGATTTAAATCGAAAAGTGAAAGAAATAAGGCGGAAGGGACAATATGCCCCTCCCGCCCTGTTGATATAACAGTCACGGACCGTCCTTGGTCTTTGACCGTGGTTCGGCCCACAACAAATATTGAAACATCTCTGTGGCTTACAGAGCGTTTCTTATAAATCCATCAAACAATCAACTATACTTTAAACTTCCCCACAAGTTCATGCAATTTTTCTGAAAGAGCGGTTAACTCTTCAGCCTTCACGTTGACTTCCGCAATAGATTCAGACACCCCCTGTACGGACTGATCTACCTCTCCAATTTCTTCTGATATTGAGCCGATCAGATCAGAACTGCGGTTCACATTCTCATTAACGTTTTGAATTCCTTCGGAGGTTTGGGAGATATTCTGGGAAATCTCCTGGGTTACGGTGGCCTGACTTTCCACTTCCTGGGAAATCGAAGCAACAATTTCGCTGACTTCCTTTATAATATCCAGTATCTGCCCGACTTCGGAAACGGTCTCGTCTGTAGCCCCCTGGACATTGCCGATCTGCACTTTAACCGATTCGGTGGCTTCTGCCGTCTGTTTTGCAAGCTCTTTGATCTCCGAAGCCACAACAGTAAACCCTTTACCCGCCTCACCGGCCCGGGCAGCCTCAATAGTGGCGTTCAGTGCCAGCAGATTGATCTGTTCTGAAATATCTGAAATGACTTCCGTAACCTTGCTGATCTCCTGGGCACCTTCCCCTAATCGGCCCAGTTTTTCAGACACCTCACCAGCCTTTGAGACGGCGGATTCTGAAATCGTCCGTGAATTTTCCGTTTTTCGTGCAATTTCACTGATTGTTGACGTCATCTCCTCGGTGGCGGCAGCAACCATATTAACATTGGAGGCCGCCTCTTCACTGGAGGATGCCAGGCTCATCATATTGGCGCTGACCTCCTCGGCACCTGATGTTACGGCTTTTGATCGGGTGGACATGGACTCGGCACCATCCGTCATTTTAACGGCAATGTCCGAAAGATCCCCTGAACTGGTATTCAAAGAGCCGGCATCGGAAACGATCTGTCGAATCAGCTGCTGAAGGCTCTCCATGAACAGATTAAACCAGTGGGCCAGTTCGCCGACTTCGTCTTTCGCCTTGATGTCCAGACGTTTGGTCAAATCGCCCTCTCCTTCGGCAATATCTTTGAGCATATCCACCGTATTACGGATGGGTTTTACGATCCCGCCGGCTGCGTACCAGAGTAGAAGAATGGCAATCACGGCAATGATAAGACCGACCACCACCTGCATGATGCTGCTACTCCGGGCCTCGGAGGCCAAATCACCGTAAAGGGCATTTGCGTCTGCCAGCACTGTCTCCTGGGAGATCCGGATCATAAGGCCCCAAGGCTTCCCTGTTCTGCCTAATTCTATGGTAGAGACCACTTCGAAAAAACGCTCTTTTTCGTTAATAGTCGCAACGCTCTTTCCGGCCTTGACATCGTCCACATAAGTCTGCCAGTCTTGGGGAATGATATTTTTTAGATGCTTGCCGATCATCTCCGGCTTTTCGCTGTCCGCCACGATCAGTCCCATATCACTGATAATCGTAACGGAGCCTTTGCCGTCGAACAACTCTTTGTCAACGCTTTCGGATAATTTCTGAACGAAATCGAGATTATAATCGGTGCCGGCCACACCATAAAACTTATCCCCGACCAATATGGGTACCGACAACGTAGCCAGCCATACCTGCTTACCCTGGACGATATAGGGGAGCGGGGCCAAGACGCTTTCCTTATGCTCCTGCCTGGGAACTATATACCAGCCGCCTTTAAGAACACCGTTGGGGTGCTTGTCCATGGTATCGTATTCCACTAAAGGCTGTACTGCGATATTGCCGCTTTGATCCCGGGTCCAATACGGTGTAAAACGTCCGGTAAGCGCATTATTTCCGTCCCGCCCCGTTTGAAACGTGTCATCCTGGCCGTCTATGGCATTGGGTTCCCAACAAGAATACGTTCCGTTGAAATTCGGGTTCTTTTTAAGCACCTCCAACAAAATCGCATTAAGCTGGTCCCTTCCCACTTCCAAGCCACCGTTTTCCCGGGACTTTGAAACTTGAAAGACATCTGCCATGGTCCTGGCCGCGTCCAAAGCGACTTGAAATTGGGTCCGAATTTTCCCGGCATAATTGGCTGCTAAATTTTCCAGGCTGTCAAGCGCTTGGGATTCAACCAGAGCAGACACTCTTGATTTAACCATGTCACGGCTTGAAGCGCCGGAATACAAGCCGTAGCCAACCAAAATAGCTGACGAGATAATAAGACATATCCCTGCCAGACCAGCAATTTTCATCCTGACGGATTTAAAATTCATGAATAATTCTCCTCATGTTGTTTTGCGCCGGCCTAAGCCTTCAACGCCTAAAAATTAAAAATCTTTAGATTAAACGAAACTTCAACTAATTAAGTGTTCTTAAATAATTTGATTACTGTCTGTTAAATATATTACAGCCTATAATCATTGTAAATATTTTTTCGCAACGAATCGGAAAACACGACGATTTTAACGCACCGCTCGACGATTTTACGAAAAACTACATCCCGAGGATGCATGAGGATACACGTATCAAACCCCAATTTGCTAAAAAAGTCTGCAGTTGTTTCCAACTCTTTTGGCCCTCCTCTTTTTTCGTTGAATCTTGAACTGTTTCAAATTAAATTAGAGCCTGGCATTGTGAATAAATTGCATTGGAGACAGGCCTAACGTCTGTGTAACAGCTAAAAAACATGAATAAAAAAGAACCTGACCATCTTAACCTGCTATTCGACATGGGGGAACTTGCCTCCATCATCACCAGCGGATCAGACATAGAAGCCTTTTTAACCGGCGCCAGCGAACTTGTGGCCAAGCATCTGCAAGCCCATGTCTGCTCCATATACCTGTTTGACTACCGTTCCAAAAACCTGGTCCTGAAAGCCACCCGGGGTCTGAAACCCGAAGCCGTTAACCAAATCCGTATGCTGCCCGGAGAAGGCCTGGTGGGTCAATGCTTTTCCCGAGACCAAGTTCTGCGGGTGGGAAACGCTAGAACAAGTCCGGGATTCAAATATTTCGACAATGCAGGAGAAGATCCCTTTAACTCTTTTCTTTGTGTGCCCATCCGACGCGGGGTCGTGAAAATCGGCGTTCTGGTGGTCCAGCAACGGGAGATGGACCACTTTACCCTGCTCGATGAGCGTGCATTGAGGACTGCTGCCACCCAGCTGGCCGGTGCTGTTGAAAATGCAAGACTACTCATGGCCCTGGAGCCGGAGTCGGCAGAGACAGACGAAAGCGAAGATACTGTTTCCAAAAAGTTCCCCGCATTCATAAAGGGGAAATCCAACGGATACGGCTTGGCCTATGGCACAATCCGGCCATCAAGAAGAAAACGTAAGGCCATTTTATTTGAGGCGGACACATCCGATAGCAGTTACTGTCTGGCTGACTTTCAAACCGCCGTGGGAAAAACCATTGATGAATTAAAATTGCTGCAGGATAAATTTGCCGCAAGTCTTCCGGAAAGCGAATCTTTGATCTTCACGGCCCATTTTATGATGCTCAAAGACAAAAATTTCACGGGAAAAATGAAAAGCCTGATAGAACAGGGCATCTCTCCTGTGGCAGCCATCCAGCAGATTGTCCAGAAATACATCAAAGTTTTTTCGGATAATCCCAATGCCTATATGCAGGAAAAGGCCGTGGATGTGGAAGATTTGGGCATACGTCTTTTGTCCCATCTCAAGGCGCTACACACCCCCACCCCCTCTGACAGGGGAACAATCTTTGTGACCCAGGACATTTATCCCTCGGACATGATGAAACTGACCGCCGACGGCATCCGGGGCATTGTGCTGGTGGGCGGTGGCGTAACCTCCCATGTCACCATCCTTGCCCGATCCCTGTCTATTCCCCTGATTATTGCCGATGATCCTGTATTTATAGACTTGCCCGACACCACCCGGTTGCTGCTGGATGCAGGCCAGGGCAACATTTACATCAATCCGGACGACAATACCCTTGCCATATTCAAAGACAACCAGGAAGCGGAAAACCGGGCAAAAAACCGGGATATGCAACCTGCGACCTATACCCTTGACAACAGACGCATCCGGTTGCTTGCCAATATCAACCTGCTCAGTGAAATTCACCTGGCCCGGGAACTTAAAGCTGAAGGCATTGGCCTTTACCGTACGGAATTTCCATTTTTGATCCGCTCCGGATTTCCTTCTGAAGACGAACAATACCTCATTTATAAAGGACTGTTTGACAAGACTGAACCTGACACCATCACCACGGTGCGCACCCTGGATGCCGGTGGAGACAAGGTCATAAAGCACACTGATTTTATCCAGGAGGCCAACCCCGCCTTGGGCCTGCGCTCCATTCGCTTTTCCCTAAAGCATCTCCAGATTTTCCGGAACCAGATCAAAGCCATTTTACGGGCCGCTCATGGCAGGCAACAGGTTCGCCTGATGTTTCCATTAATCTCTTCCATTGACGAATTTTTAGAGGCTAAACAGGTCATGGCGCAATGTATTCGTCAGATGGAACAAGAAGGTGTGCCCCACAAAAACGACCCGAAAGTGGGCATCATGATTGAACTGCCTTCTGTGCTTGCCACCATAGATGAATTTGCTCAACTTGCAGATTTTTTTGCCATCGGCACCAATGACTTTATCCAGTATATGTTGGGTGCGGACCGGGGTAACAAACTGGTGGCTGAACATTATATACCTTATCATCCCGCCGTAAACCGCGGCATTGCAAAAATAGCCGCGGCTGCGATCGACCATGGCATCGATGTATCCGTATGCGGAGAGATGGCCCATGACCCCAAGCATATCCCCTTTCTGATCGGGGTGGGTATCACCACCCTCAGCGTGGACCCTAAATTTCTACCTATAGTCCAGGCCACGGTCATGGAAACACATTTTTCCCGGGCAAGCGCTTACGCCCAACGTCTACTGGAGCAGACCCGGGTCAGGTATGCCGCTGAAATGTTGAACGCAGGGCCAGGCAAATGCTGATAAGGGATGTGGCCAGCTTAATCAGGAAGATGTACCATTTCTCAATTCTTTTGCCTCGGCATGAAAATCACCAGAAGTCCGATTCGATTTAAAATAATTGGGATAGGCAGTTCGGTAAGCCGCCATCATTCTGTCCCAAGGCAAATCCGCAAAATGGCCATGATCTTTAACATATTCCATATGCCGTTGCCCTTTGGTATCAAAGGCATGAAATACACTGTCTTGCCGGCCGTCAAATTCAAGGGGCTTTACGGCAAAATTTCGGCACAGGCTCAAATTGAATGTTGGTGTAGCCTTGACCCATTTTCCTTCCAGAAATATGTCAGTATATCCATGCCATTTAAACAGATCCGTACCCATTTTTGCTTTGAGTTTAGGCGTAGTCAGATGGTTCTTCACATCTGCAAACCCAAGACGAGCCGGTATGGACTGAGCCCTTAGGCAAGCGGTCAACAGCACAGCCTTAGACACACAAAACCCCCTGCCTTTGGTCAGCACACGGCTTGCCTTAAAACCTTCTTTGTTTACAGGAATCTCATAGGGATCATATCGAATCTGATCTCTGACAGCGTAAAAAATGCTTACCGCCTTTTGCACCGGATTATCCGAAGATCCTGCATGCAGGGATGAAAATGCAATGATCTTTTCATGATCCGAATCAATAAAAAACGTTGGTAAACAATACAAGGTGAATTGGTCAATCGTCATAATCTATTGTCCTGAAAATTAGTCATATGCTCCCAAGTGCCGGATTGCGTCACATGTGTGCTATACCTGTTACCTGCACCAAAATCAATAGCCATACATGTATCGGGATACATTTGTGTGCCAGCCTTTGAGACAAACAAACCATAGTCCTGTTTTCAAAACGTTAATAAAGACGTTGCCAAATTGTGTTATGTATCCAGGCCTATAATTCTGATTCTATTCTCAATATGGGACTGGCTTGTGCTTCTGGAATGAATCTTGTTTTACCAATACAAACTGGTAAAACAAACTGGAGAGACAAACTGGAGAGACACCGAAACTGAAATCAAAATGGAGTAAAATTATTGACACAACAAAGTGATACCACAGACAATTCGGAAAAATTTGATTCCATTGTTATCAACGAAGTACAGCTGCTTTTGGCCGAAAAACGAACATCCCTGGCTGTCATGAGAACCGGGATTGCCGTGCTGGCCCTGCCCTTGTCCGTGATCGGACTATTGATCGCAACCTCAAAATATTACAATATATTCAACGTGCTGCACCTGGTTATCCCCTTTGGTATTCTCAACCTTGGATTGGTTGTTCTGGGCTGCTATCTGATCACCCGGTCCGTTATCAAAATGAACAGCTATGACAAACATATCCATGAATTGAAGGTCAAATTCAGTGCGTTGGATCAGTTCATTCAATAGCCCAAATAACTTGGCATAATTTGTGCTTTTATCATCTTTAAGGCCGCCCAACAGGATCATTTCAAGGGGCTCCAGCAATGAACATGAGAAAGAGAACAACCATGAAACCATACGGCAGAAAGGTAAAAAAACAAGTGGGAGAATTTCTCTCCCTTGGCAGTCGCAGCCAGGCTCTGGATAGCCTGGCGCAGATTCCGGACGCCCAGCTCACCGGGCATCTGTTCTCTTTTTTCTACAACAAAGATGAACTAATCAAATTTCGCAGTGTGACTGCCATGGGAGAGCTTGTTGCAAGGATTGCGGATAATTCACTGGAAAAAGCCCGCATAATCTTAAGACGAATCATGTGGAATCTGAATGATGAATCAGGCGGCATCGGCTGGGGATCACCAGAAGCCATGGGAGAGATCTTAAGCAAAAGCCCGGCCCTGGCCCAGGAATTTAAAACGATTCTTTTTTCCTACCTGGATCACAGAGGCAATCACATTGAACATGAAATGCTCCAGCGCGGGGTTTTATGGGGTATCGGCACATATATCGGCGCAGCACCCGATGATCTGACCGACGTCACAAAGGAACAGCTTATAGCGCATCTTTCATCTAAAGACCCGGTAAAATGCGGATATGCCGTCAGGGCACTATCTAATGCCCATGAGTTTGAATGTATGCTTCTGCCCGATCTTATCCAGGCAGACAAAACAACCATTGATATTTACACCGGGTGGAATTTTACCTCTGCGCGGATATCGGATTTGGTCCCGGCCTGTTTCCCGGAACCGGCCCTGGCCGGAAATGAATAATCACCAACTTTGCTTACCTTGGTGTGAGACGATTAAAGAGATTTTGACATGCTGAAAAAAAAATGTGACATAAACATCGCACGCACCATTGACCTGGCACATAAAATGATAGAGCTGGCACAAGCCGGATATGAACACCATGATGACCCGGGATGCGGGGTGCTTTACGGCATCCTGCTGGATTCAGGATACAAGATTCTTGATCTGGCAGAAAAAGAGAAGCAGGCCCATATTCTAAAAGGCTGGTGGCTTGAATCCATTGATAAAGGAACGATTTGATGAGTATAGAAAAAAAACCGGTAATCGATCTTGGCTGCTGCATTGAATGCGGGGTCTGTATTGATCTGGCCCCCCACGCCTTTGAAATCAATGACGCAGGTTATATAGACATTCGCCCCCTTGACAGCTATGAAAATGATGAAGATATCCTTGAAGCAATGAAAAACTGCCCCAAAGACTGCATTACCTGGGAATAACAGCCATGGGCTGACCTGATTGATCAACACACCGGCTCGGCCCACAATAAAAGATGACTGTCATATAATAACTTATTTGTACTTTCATATTCGCTAAAGCGTCCTTCGCAGTTCAATTGCCTCTTCATGTCCCGGATCCAACCTTAGAATCTGATTCAAATAATCATCTGCCTGCAATATCCTTTTGTTCGCAGAAAGGATTTTAGCGATCTGAAGCTTGGCATCCAGATGCCCCCTTACATGCCTGTCTACGTTCATGAAATGCGCCATCGCTTTGTCCCTGTCTCCCGATTCAAGAAAAATCATACCGGCCTTATAAATGATATTATAGTTACCGGGATTTTCTTGAATTGCCTCCTCTATCAGATATTCGGGGAAGTCGACTTCTCCATGATCCAGGCAGATGTCAATGACCTGATCGCGCACCGCATTGTTTTTTCTTGATCGTTGGATCACCCGTGAAAAAAGTTGTATTGCCGGCTTTTTATATCCAGCTTTTAAAAGCCGTGTCCCGATGTCAAAGGCTTTATCATTGTAGCGTGTACTCAAAGAAAGAATTTTCAGGTAATGCATCCCTGCTTTTTCCAGCTCATTTTTCTTCAAATAATAATCTGCCAGATAAACCCTTGAAATAGTATCCTGATCATTCACCGCAACAGCTTTGCGAAGACACTTCTCGGCAATCTCATGTTTGCCGATTTTAAAGTGCAGCAATCCCATCCGTCGCAGCATGCGGGAGGCAGACGGTTTATGAGCCAGGGCCTTTTTCACCTCTTCGATCGCCTCTTTAAACAACCCCTGATCCTCAAGCGCCCTGGCCTTGTTTCGGTGAAGCGTGAACGGTTCAGGATTATGCACACGGTCCATGACAGTCTTGATTCTTTTATCCAGTGCCTCCAGCGTCAAAGGTTTGAGCAAATACCCGTCAATTTCAGATTCCGCCACTTCAGAAACGATATCCCGCTCCGCCTCAGCCGTAACCATGATCACCGGCATCTCCCTAAGCGCAGGATCCTTACGAATCTGTTCCAGCATTGCAATCCCGTTCATGACCGGCATATTCCAGTCAATAATGGAGAGATCAAACTTACTCTGCTTGAGGACTTCCAACCCCTCTTTACCATTTTCGGCAAACCTGAGTCTGCCTCCGATATTAAGATTCTGAAGCATTTTCCGAATGGTCAGCCGCATGCTTTTCATGTCATCAACAATCAATATGGATAACGCTTCAAGCGCTGGAAAAGACTTATTTTCAGACATATAAACTCCTTTTCCCATTAAAGAAAATACCCTTTAAACAACAGCCATGGGCTGACCTGCTCTATCAACACCCAAACTCAACCCACAATGCAAGTTATAAAATCGGAGTGCCTTCAATCGTTTATAGAATAGAACAGGATTATAAAAGAATTTTACCATAATTCAGAATTTTATAAAACGTTCTGTAAAACAGATATATGACGATTTGTATGAAAGAACCAATAGGTTACGAAGTTACTTTTATTGTTTGTTGTAGATTGAGCCTGGGGTTGATAGCCCAGGTCAGCCCATGGTCGTTATGCCGAAAGCGCTCATATTTTTTTCAATATTTGCCATTTTTCTTTTAGTGGAAGCAAAAAAACATTGCGCCTGATACACAAATGTGCCATTTAAAAGACCGATTCAAATATTGCTTGATATCGATTACTGAACGCCTGTTGTCTGGAAATCAAAAAATGGAAAAATTTACACATTCTCTGCTGGATCTTCACAATCTAAACCTCGTAGTGGACAATCTTAAAGTCGGTGTCATGGCACATACCACAGAGCGGATCATTACTGTTTTCAATAAGGAAGCAGAAAAAATTACCGGATACAGCAAACAAGAAGTTTTGGGCAAGGACTGCCACGAAGTGTTCCAGGCACCGTTCTGCGGCTCTAAATGTTCCTTTTGCGAAGATTCTCCGAAACTTTCCGGCGGTACCAAGGAATACCCGATTACCATCGTCACCAAAATAGGAGAGACCCGCCACCTGGAAATGACCGTTTACTGCATCCAGGATCATGAAGGGGAAATCCGGGGGGTGGTGGCCTCCTTCCGGGATATGACCGATTCCATTCGTCTGTCTCTAAAAGCCGAAGATCTTTCCAATTTTGCAGGCATCATCGGCAAGGACAAAGCCATGCAGGACATTTTCCGACAGATCCGGGATGTGGCCCTGTATAATTACCCGGTTCATGTCTCCGGTGAAACCGGCACCGGCAAGGAACGCGTGGCCTACGCGATTCATGACATATCTTCCTACGGAAACGGCAGTTTTGTCCCGGTCAACTGCGGAGCCATTCCTGAAGGTATTGTGGAAAGTGAGTTGTTCGGCCATGTGAAAGGCGCATTCTCAGGGGCTGTCAAGGAACGCAAAGGCCGATTTGAGCTGGCCCATAAGGGGACCTTGTTCCTGGACGAAGTGGCGGAGTTGCCGTTGAAAACCCAAGTAAAACTGCTACGGTTCTTACAGGAGGGATCCTTTGAAAAAGTAGGCGGAGAGAAAAAGATCAGCGTGGATGTCAGAATTATTTCAGCCACCAACAAAGAGCTGGCAGAAGAAGTCCGGGCCGAGCGGTTCAGAGAAGACCTTTACTACCGGCTCAACGTCATTCCCGTACACCTGCCCCCCCTGCGTGAAAGGAAAAACGATATTCCGCTTTTGGCAGAGCATTTCCTGCGAGAGGCGGAAAAAGAAAACAAAAAACCTGTACCGGAACTTGCCCCGGACACCATTCGGGAGATGATGGACTACCACTGGCCCGGCAATGTCAGGGAATTAAAAAATGTGATTCAGTTTTCCGTGGTCCGGTCCCGGGGCAGCGTTATCCTGCCCACGGATCTTCCCTTTGCATCCAACAGACAGCCTTTAAGACCTGTTGTATCAAATGAACCTGCAGAGCCGAACGTTACATTTACCCGGGGTAAACTCAATCAGGAAAATGTCCAGGCCGCTTTGGTTAAAACCGGAGGCAACAAATCTAAAGCGGCCCGGGTGTTGGGTGTGGGCAGAGCTACCCTGTACCGTTTTTTAAGTGACCATCCCGAGGTCAAAGCCTTTTCAAACAACTTCTAACGGCCCTGTCCGCCTGGTCTATCAACACCTTGGGGTCACCCAAAAACATGAAAGTAATTTAGCAACTTATTAACACTTTCATCCAAAAAGGAAATTGACATTTTCAATGTAAACCTCATCTTATAAGGATGCTTTATCATACAAGGCAAAAAGGGGTTATATGTGATTTTAACCTAACCCACAAAAAGGCCATATGGTAAACAACTCAAACCTTATAAATGCAAACGTTGCGATAATTTCGCTTATGGAGGTATAAAAATGCTGGTACCTGAAGTTGAAAATGCCCTGAACAAACAGCTTAATGCTGAAATTTATTCATCATATCTTTATGTGTCCATGGCGGCCCAGTGCAAGGCTGACGATCTGGACGGCTTTTCTGCCTGGCTGGAGACCCAGGCCCAGGAAGAGATGACCCATGCCGCCAAATTTTATAACTTTATCATCCAAAGAGGGGGTCGGGTTAAGCTGGCCGGCATTGACGCCCCACAGGTAGAATGGGACAGCCCCCTTGCGGTTTTCGAAGACACCCTGGCCCACGAACAAAAGGTATCTGCCATGATTAATGATCTCATGGAGATCGCCATTGCACAAAAAGACCATGCCACCCAGATTTTTCTGCAATGGTTTGTAACCGAACAGGTGGAAGAAGAAGAAAGTGTGGGTATGGCGCTGGGAAAAATCAAGCGGGTTAAAGATTCGGCCCAGGGGATGTATCTTCTGGACCAGGAGTTGGGGCAGCGCCAACCCGCCCCACTGCCTGGAACAACACCCGCAGCTGAATAGTTATGTGCCTGTATTTTAAACAGTAAGGCCCACCTGCATATCAAGGGTGTTTGCCCCAAAACAATTTTCAGGCAAACACCCTTGATGATATCTGGTCCAGGCAGCTCTCTATTCAGATCACATTTTTGCCGACCGAGACACAGACAATATAATTATTTTTCACAAACTTAAAACCGCTCGATCCACCGAATAAAACTATTCATGTATTTGGATAGAAAAGTCTGGGTATGTTCGGACACGACCTTGCCTGAATCGTCTAATGCCTCCATAATATTTCCCACATAAGCTTCCGGCTGGTTCATGATGTAGACATTTAAACAGGAGAGCACCTGTTTTAGATGCTGATGTGCACCGAACCCACCGATAGCACCCGGGGAGACACTGACAATGCCTCCCGGCTTTCGGGTCCACACACTTTGTCCGTAAGGTCTGGAGCCAACATCAATGGCATTTTTCAAAACGCCTGGTATGGATCTATTGTATTCTGGTGTAACAAACAACAGCGCATCCACCGCTTTTATTTCATCTCTAAATTTAGCCCAGGCCTCAGTGGGCGTGTCATCCAGGTCCTGGTTATAAAGTTCCAATCCGCCAATATCGGGAAAGCTGAAAGAATATCCTTCAGGAGCGACTGAGGTCAGATAGTTTGCCACAGAGCGATTAAAAGACTCTTTTCTAAGGCTGCCAACGATTATTCCAATTTTCTTCATATTGTCATCTCCTGGTCATGTCATCACAAAAGACAGCGCAAACATCATGTGTTTTGCCACACTATCTTTATCTTATTCAATAAAAATAAGACCATCTTTAATAAAATCAAATCAGAAAATAAATAGGACTCATTTTAAAATTTAAACTTGAGGGCCAGGGTTTGAACCAGGTATATATCTTTGATAAGATACCTAATTTTAGGAAATTGATTCGTATGGATATTTATGACATCTCTCTGACAACGCTTCAAGGCAAAAGCATCTCAATGGCAGATTTTAAAGGAAAGGTTCTACTGGTTGTGAACACGGCAAGCAAATGTGGATTTACCCCTCAGTTCAAGGGGCTGCAATCCCTGTATGAGACATATCATGACAAAGGGTTTTATGTGCTGGGATTTCCATGTAATCAGTTTGCCGGCCAGGAACCGGGATCAAAAGAAGAGATCCAACAGGTATGCGCCATCAATTACGGCGTCACCTTTCCCATGTTCCAAAAGGTGGATGTGAACGGAAAAAATGCCCACCCACTGTTCCGTTTTTTAAAAGAAAAACAATCAGGATTAACCGGAAAGGCCATTAAATGGAATTTCACTAAATTTCTCATTGATGCTTCGGGGAACCCAGTCAAAAGATATGCGCCTGTCACCAAGCCGGAAAAACTAATAAAAGATATTGAGCGGCTTTTAGCGATGTGAAGAGTCTGAGCCACCAGAGTAACCCAATTTATCTCGGTAGAACGCGTAAGCAAAAAAATTTTACGCCGACATAAAAATAGGGGAAACGGCCATAATTTACTTTTATGTCTCGTTTCCCCTATATAAAGGCCACGAGCCGTCCTTGGTCTATCTACACCCAGGCCTCGGCCCACAACAAAGTTTGAAAGATCTGAGTAACTCACCCAGACATTCTTATAAAGCTCAAAAAGAGGGTTATCGTTTCGAATACGAAAACTATTCTTTAATGGTTAATCAATTTCTTCGAAACCCAATTCTACACTGGCCAGGCACTCTGAACACTCCATTGTGGCGTTTTCAAGATCAGGATATTTCTCTTTGATCTCTTCTTCAGTCATTGTTGACAGATGACTGCATCCGCACTGGGGGCAAATCCCTTTAATATTGTGTTTCTTTGTTTTTTTCCCCGCCATGACGTTCTCCTTGTGATTAGGGGTCTTAACCAAACTACACTTTAGATACAATGCGATTTTCATGCCACCAGCTCTTAGCTTAAAAAAACTATACTTTAAATTGTTGCATCATATCGGAGAAATCCTGGGCCATTTTGGATAAGTTTTGTGCGCTTTGACTGAGTTCCTGGCTCTGCAAACCCCCTTTCCTGCCTCGCCGGCTCTGGCTGCTTCAATCTTAGCATTCAATGCCAGTAACGAGACCTGTTCGGCGATGGTGCGGATTTCGTCGGTGACGGCATCCACATCTTGGGCCTGTTTCCCCAGATCTTTAACCGCCGTAGAGGCCTGGGAGGCCCTGTCGGAAGCACTGGCACTTGGTTCGTCCAGGGTCTGGGCAATCTGATTCGTCTGGCTGGAGGCGTCGGCCAATTCTGTGATTGTAATTAATGGGCGCCGCTATAGACCAATGGTGTAAAATTGAATTCGTCAATCCGTCCTTTGTCATGACAAACAACACAATGGTCCATGGTAATCTCAGTAATAATATCGTCCGGGTCCTCGGTCTCAACATGAACACTGCCGGGGCCGGGGCAGACTTTACAACCGGGATTTTTCAAGTCAGGGGTCTGACTTTCCGAGATGAACCCACCCGGCTTGCCATAACCGGTTGTATGGCATTCAAAGCACTCGGTATACTCTTCGTATGTAAGACTTTTTTCCATCTTTTTAATTTCCAGAAAAGAGTCTGCCTTTTTAGAGTACTTTGTGAACGTGTCAGACTGCTTCTCATGGCAGTCCCTGCAGGCGTTTATCCCCACATTTTTTTTTCTTCTGCAAAAACCGGCCAGGATATGGAAAAGAAAAAGGCGGTTATTACAACAATCATAAACTGAAAACGCATACATTTCTCCTAAATTTATCCCAATGTTATGTAAACGAAAGTACAAAATTTTAGTGATTGACGATGAAAAGGATGTTCACGAGATAACCTAACCGGCATGCGAAGGCATCCTTATTTTAAAAAAAGCCAAACTAACTTCTAAATGCCTATTCCGCTATGAAGAATAACGGAAGGTGAGCTATCAACTCATGGCTGATAGCTCACAGTAAATGTATTACACGGGCTTTCTTGCCGGGGCATATCCTTGTTGTTTAAGGTTTTTTCTGGACCATGTAATACAACACCGGGACCGCCATCCTGGAAATGAGCAGGGAAGCAATCTCGCCAAACATCAGCGAAATGGCAAGGCCCTGAAAAATGGGATCTGCCAAGATCACCGACGCGCCCACCACAACGGCCAGGGCCGTCAGCAGCATGGGCCGGAACCGGATGGCCCCGGCTTCCACCACAGCTTCGGCCAGGGGCAGGCCATGACTTCGGCGCAGTTCAATAAAATCCACCAGAATAATGGAATTTCGCACTACGATCCCAGCGCCTGCCATAAAGCCGATCATCGAAGTTGCCGTAAAAAAAGCTCCCAAGGCCCAGTGTGCAGGCAAAATACCGATCAAAGAGAACGGGATGGCCGCCATGACCACCAGGGGCGTTATATAGCTTTTAAACCAGCCCACCATGAGCATATAAATGAGCACCATGACCACACAGAACGCCAGGCCCAGATCCCGGAACACCTCCAGAGTAATATGCCACTCTCCGTCCCATTTGATGGAAGGCTCGGCCTGGCTGAACGGCTGCTTTAAGTTGTAAACAGTGAGCTGATCCCGGGTTCCGCCAAAATCCTTGGCTGACAGCTGGGCAACGGCTTTATTCATCCCAAGGATGGGGTAGACCGGACTTTCTGCGGCGCCTGCCACATCGCCGGTTACGTAGATTACCGGCTTCAAATTCTTTCGATAAATAGGTTGCTCCACAGGAACCCGGCTCAGGGTCACAAGTTCTCGCAAGGGTGTCAGGGCTGAGGCCGGATTATGCGGATTTCGCAATCCGATGTTCAAAAGAGAGTCAATCCGGGCGCGTTCGGCTTTGGGCAATTGAAAGACAATATCTATTTCTTCCTTATCCCGGGGCTGATGAAACAGATCCACGGACAATCCGGACAGGCCCATATTCACGGCCTTAGTGATGTCGCCTTCACTGATGCCGTGCAGGGCCGCTTTCTCCTTGTCCACCGTGATAATGGTCTTTTCACGATTATTTTCACGGTACCAGTCTATATCCACCACCCCGTCGGTTTGGACAAAAATCTGTTTGACCTTCTTGGCCAAAGCCAGGCGGGAGGCGTCGTTGGGACCATAAACCTCGGCAACCAGAGTCTGGAGAACCGGCGGCCCCGGGGGCACTTCGGCAACAGCGATGGTGGCCCCGTATTTTTTGGCAATGGCTGCCAGTGCCGGACGCACGTTTTTGGCGATTTCATGGCTTTGCCGGTCACGCTCCTGCTTGGATGCCAGGTTGACCTGAATGTCTGCCACACTCGACCCTGAACGCATAAAATAGTGTCGAACCAAACCGTTGAAATTGTATGGCGAGGCCGTACCAGCGTAAATTTGATAATCGGTGACATCCGGTTCATGTTTGATCACCTGGGCCATCTCCATGGCCACCCGGGTGGTCTGTTCCAGGGTACCGCCTTCGGGCATGTCCAGAATCACCTGGAATTCCGATTTATTGTCAAAGGGCAGCATCTTTACCTTTACCAGGCCTAATACAACCATGGCACAGGAACCCAACAGCATGGCAATAATGATGCAGAAAAACAGGATGCGCCAAGCACCGTGGGAAAGCAACGGATCCATGATACGGTGATAAAACCGGGTAAAAAAATCATCCGGCGCATGGTCCGGATCATGGCCCTTTTCTACGGCGCTCGTGTCTCCCGATACCACCGCCTGTTTGCGTTTTAAAATATGGGTGGCAGCCCAAGGGGTAATGGTAAATGCAATGATCAGGGAAAATACCATGGCCGCAGATGCCCCCACAGGAATCGGACGCATATACGGCCCCATGAGGCCGCCCACAAAGGCCATGGGTAAAATTGCGGCAATGACGGCCCAGGTGGCAAGAATGGTGGGATTGCCCACCTCGCTCACCGCTATGATGGCAATCTCTTTAAAGGAACGAGAGCTATTTTCCGGCAGCCGCATGTGCCTGACAATATTTTCCACCACCACAATGGCGTCGTCCACCAGAATACCAATGGAAAAAATCAGGGCAAACAGGGTAATCCGGTTCAGGGTATAGCCGTATAAATAGAACAGCAGCAGGGTCAACGCCAGGGTGGAAGGAATGGCCAGCATGACAACCATGGACTCCCGCCATCCCAGAAAAATCAAAATGAGCAAAGCCACCCCGAACACGGCAATTCCCATGTGCAACAGCAGTTCATTGGATTTTTCAGCTGCGGTTTCCCCATAATTCCGGGTGACGGTCACCTCTACATCCCCGGGAATGAGGCTGCCCTTGAGCTGATCCACCTTGGTCAACACCTGTTCCACCACATCAACGGCGTTGGCCCCGGGCCGCTTGGCCACGGAAATGGTGACAGCGGCTTCCGGATCATGGCGGTCCTTGGTGCCGAACAATACATAGGATTTAGGTTCTTCGGGCCCGTCCACGATGTTTGCCACCTGGTGCAGGTAGACGGGATTGCCGGAATGGACACCGATAACGATATTGCCGATATCTTCGGCTGTTTCCAAAAAGGTTCCGGTCTGGACAAGCATTTCGTGGTTATTGGCCTGGGTGGTACCTGAAAAACACCGGCGGTTGGCCTGGGTAAGATGATTGATCAAATCAAAGGGGGTCAGATTCCGGGCCGCCAGCTGCAACGCATCAAACAGCACGCGCACCTGACGACGGGTCCCCCCGATCAATTTGGTTTCAGAGACCTCAAAGATGGATTTCACCTCATCGTCCACCTGGGCGGCCAGCCGTCGCAGCATAAAATGGTCATAGATTTTGGAATGAAAGGTCAAGGCTAAAATCGGCACATCATCAATGGTGTGCGGTTTGATCAAGGGTTGGGAAACGCCGTGGGGTATCCGGTCAAAATTGGTTTGCAGCTTCTGGTTTAAGCGGACAATGGAAGTTTCCAGATCTTCCCCCACATAAAACCGAACAATCAGCATACTTTGGCCGGGCATGGAGGTGGAATAGATATACTCCACACCGGGCAGTTCATAGAGCAGCTTTTCCATGGGGATGCTCAACCGCTGCTCCACCTCCTTGGCCCCGGCCCCGGGCATGGCCACCATGACGTCAATCATGGGGACCTTAATCTGGGGTTCCTCTTCCCGGGGCAGCATGATAATGGCCATAAACCCGAGTAAAAGCGAGGCAAAAATACCGATCACTGTCAATTTGGATTCAACAAAGGTAGCGGCTAACCGGCCGGCAAACCCCTGGTGTTCGGGCAACTTATGTGGTTCAGTCATGGGATTTCTCTGTTTGCGTTTTGATGGGCTGTCCGTCCACGAGATGTTCGTTATTCTTAACAATTACCGTTTCACCGGGATTCAGGCCTGCCAGAATTTCCGTAAAACCGCCCTGGCGCATACCGGTTCGCACCAGGCGAAGATGGGCCTTGTTGTCCCCAGCCACAAAGACACGCTCCATCTGCCCCTGGGGCAACACGGTGCCGTCAGGGACAAACAAGGATGTCTTGGCCTGTCCGGGCAGCTTGACCCGGGCAAACTGCCCGGTGCGTAATTTCTCATTGTACGGTAGATCTATAGTGACCGGTGCGGTCCGGGAAGCAGGATCGGCCGAAGGCGCTACTTCCGCGACCTTTGCCTCGATGGTTAACCCGACCGTTGGGATTGTGACCGTAAGCGTCTGTTCCGGCTGAACTTGCAGAACCAGGCTTTCGGGCACGGCACACACCGCCTGCAATTTCTGATCATTTTCCATGCGCAGCAGCACCGTGCCGGATGTGGCCAAATCGCCGGCATGTATACTTTTTGCCGTGATCACGCCGGAAAAAGGAGCAGAGATGGAAGCATAACTGAGCATGGTCCTGGCTTCCTGGACGGCCGCGTTGGCCACGGCATACTGATCCTGCATGGATTTGACGGTTTCAGCTGTGGTGGCATGTTTTTTTAGAAGATTGCGTTCCCGGGTAAGATTGCGCCCCGCCTGATTAAGCCGGGCCCGGGCCTGATTTAGCTGGGCTGCGATCTCCCGGGCGCTGATCTCAACCAGCAGATCGCCTTTGGTTACTCGAGACCCTAACACCACCGGAACGTCGGTCACCACCCCGGTCACTTTTGCGGCAATGGCCGCACGCTCAACCGCCTGCAGGGTACCCACGACCTCAACAAGGGTGGGTACGGTCTGTTCAATTACTGTAGACGTCTGCACGGCTACAGCAGCCAGCGCCGTAGAAGCTTCCTGGGCCTGGACGCCAACGCCCGCCAACAGGCTCATCATCAAAATAAACATAAGGTGCATACAAATTTTCATTGAGATAACCATTGCCTTAAAAATGTCATTGTTAATTAGTATCTGTGGAGAAATAAAAATTTTTGTTCAAGTTCAAGGCGGATGAAAATTTTAACCACAGGTTAATATATATAATATTCCGATTTCATCCAACGAAGAAATTGGGCAAAAAGGCTATTTCTCAGCGTATTGCAGTAACCCGCAAGCCCGCCTTAAATTTGCCACCGCGACGCGGTGTTCCGCATTTGCCATTGCATGGCGCACCTGGGCTTCAGTCAACCGGTTTTCCGTATCAATCAGTTCCGAAGAGAGAACAAGACCCGCTTTGAAGCGTTCCCGGAACAATCGGGCAGACTCTTTGGCGGAAGTTACCATTTTTTGGGTCACCCGGCACCGTTTGTCCGTCTGATCAAGATTTAAAACCGCCTGACGGATCTCCAGCCCATAGGCCAACTCGATTTTACGAAGTTCTTTCTTTGCCTGGTCCAATGCGATGTTGGCCTGTTGAACCCTGGCATCTGTCTGTTTTCCGTCAAACAAGGTCATATTGACACGGACGCCGGCCATCCATGAGTCACCGGAACCATCTCCCATTTCAAACCCCTTGTCCACCTGATAGGAGCCAAAGGCATCTGCCGTGGGGTAGTAACCGCTTTTAGCCTGACGAATTTGAGCCTGTTTTGCCTGGATCAGAAACGCCATGGCTTTAATTTCCGACCGGTCTTTAAAATCAGGCTGGCTGGGAACAGGTTGTAACGGGGTATTGGCAAGATCGATGTTCACCTGTTCTCCGGTCACCCCCAGCACATTCAAAAAGCCTTGCTGAGAAAGGGCAAAACCATGCTGCGCCTGAATCAGATCTTCGCCGGCAAGGGATTGTTGAACCTGCAGGTTCAACAGCTCTTGTTTAAGCATATCCCCTTCTTCAAACCTGGCACTGGCCACCCGTATTGACGCCTCAATGGCCTGAACAGCCGCCTGCCGTGCACTGACATTTTCCCGGGCCTGAACAATGTTAAAAAAGGATTTTACTACAGCAAAACCAAGACTTCGCTTCACGGCTTCTTCCTGAAGCATGGCCGCTTTTTCCTGGGCATTGGCGGCTGCCACACCGGCCCGGCTTCGCCCGCCGTTGTATATCCGGTATGTCAGCTGCAACATAAATTGAAGATCGTCGGTTTCACCAGGATCGTTAAAATCAATACTGTTGGTAAACACCCCCTGGTTCAGGATGTTTCCAAACGAATACATGGGGTTGTTGGTGCGAGAATAGCCTGCCTGAACGCCCAATTGCGGATAAAAGGCTGAGTTGGCTTCTTGTATGGCGGCTGCAGATGCGGCAATTCGCTTTAAAGCAATCTGTGCATCGGGATTGTTCATCAGGGCAAATTGAACTGCTTCGGGGCAGGTCCACACATCCGGCACACTGTCATGGGCAAAAACGGCAGGCAAGTGCGACAAGGCACAGCATAAACAAACTGACACAATTATGCGTACCACATCTATCCCCAACCATTTGGAACTTTTCTGATACCTAAAAACCCAGATCATACATTATGCTCAACTTATATTTGATACTTTATTAAAAGTGCATAACCCGTTTTCATCTAATCTTTTACTGAACTATAAATTGATTCTCATTTTACCCGAAGTCAGTTCAAAACTGGAGAAAAAACTTGAGAAAATGACGTGGTTATTATAATTATCCACCGGCAGGGCCGGGATAAATATTGACCCCAATCAATTAACCTTATTCCATAATATTCAAATTTTAAAGCTTTTTAATATAGA
This sequence comes from uncultured Desulfobacter sp., assembly GCF_963664415.1. Lineage (NCBI taxonomy): Bacteria > Pseudomonadati > Thermodesulfobacteriota > Desulfobacteria > Desulfobacterales > Desulfobacteraceae > Desulfobacter > uncultured Desulfobacter sp. The sequence goes on from NZ_OY761445.1 coordinate 1,252,557, forward strand.
CATTATTAAGGAGTGATTGGATCTCAACTGTGTTAAATGGCATCATCATTATCATTGCTTTGATTTTAGGCAGTTATTTTGCCTTTTCCAAACGACTATCCCAATCTTTAAATTGGAAAGCCACAGTCACGCCCCTGGCGTCTATCATGGGAAGCGGTTTTTTAATCAGTGCACCGCTTCTGGCCGGAATCGTCGGTAACCTGGCCGTGGTATGTATGGCACTGCTTCTTGTGACGGCATACCTTGTGGGAGAAGCTATCCGGTTCAATATCCGTCATTTTGAACCCATTGAGAACCAGGGACATGGTAGCGCCCAAAGGGTGGCTTTCTTTTCCAGAATTGTTCTGACCTGTGCGTATTTCATCTCAATCACCTATTATCTGCAATTGCTGTCAGCCTTTCTTCTTAACAGTTTCAATATTAAAAACGAAGTGATGGCGAACTGCGTCACCACGGCACTTCTGGTGGCCATCGGTGCAATCGGAATGTGGCGGGGGCTGGATGAGTTGGAAAAGGTTGAAAAATATGCCATTGCCTTGAATCTTGGCATGATCGGGGCGCTTTTAGCCGGCTTGGCCATTTATAACGTTAAACTGGCCGCAGACGGACTATGGGAACTGCCTCAAATTTCATCTGCCATCAATTTTCATGATTTAAGAGTGCTGCTCGGACTCTTAATTGTTGTCCAGGGATTTGAAACCTCCCGCTATCTTGGGCAGGAACATCCGGCAGAGCAAAGAATCAGCACCATGCGAGCGGCCCAGTTGATATCCACAGGTATCTATCTGGCATTTATTGCCCTGGCAACCATTCTGTTTCACAAACATCTTGGATCGGATGTAACGGCAATCATCAGCATGTCAACGCCTGTGGCTTCCGTTCTGCCCATACTGCTCTCCGTTGCCGCCATCGGCAGTCAATTCAGTGCATCTGTGGCAGACACATCAGGGGCTGGCGGACTGATCCAGGATATCCTCCAAGGCAGAATTTCCATACACATTACTTACTTTTTAATCATTATCATCACAGTGGCACTGACCTGGACCACCAATGTCAATGAAATTATTGCCTATGCGTCAAGGGCATTTGCCCTTTATTATACCTTGCAATGCAGTGTTGCATGGCTTGTCGTCCGGCAGAACCGTAACAGTATCAACAGATCAACACAACGCCTCTGGCTTTTTGGATCGATGGCCCTTATCTGCCTTTTGGTGTTTGTTCTTGGTATCCCCTCAGGGTAACAGCTGAACAGCAAACAAACCCCCCGGGCCTGCAAAACTTGCAGCCCCGGGGGTTTTTATCTTTAATTTACAGTCATCAGGATTATCCTGCAGCCTTCATACTTTTGGTACCATGACCAGGCACAAGCCGGTCTTTGTCTTTGTTAAAACGAAAGTAAACCGTCTCGCCTTCCAGGTACTCCCCTTTAAGCAACGCCATGGACAGCGGATTTTCAATTTCCTGCTGAATGACGCGTTTGAGGGGGCGTGCGCCAAATCCGGGGTCATATCCCCTCCGGGCCACAAACTTCATGGCATCATCATCCAGGTGAACCGCCAGGTTTCTGTCTGCCAGCCGCCGGTTCAGGGCAGCAATCTGGATGGCGGCAATATTCATGATATGTTCGCGTTCCAGGGCATGGAAGGTGATGATCTCATCAATTCGGTTCAAGAACTCAGGCCTAAACGCGGCTTTAAGAGCCTGCTGTACCGCCTGTTCCACTTCACTGGACATTCCTTCCTTCCCTGCTTCAAGCAGGATTCTGGACCCGATATTGGATGTCATAATAATAATTGTGTTCCTGAAATCCACTGTCCGGCCATGACCGTCGGTCATACGGCCGTCATCCAAGGCCTGGAGCAGGATGTTGAACACATCCGGGTGTGCCTTTTCGATCTCGTCAAACAGAAGCACACTATAGGGTCTGCGCCGCACCGCCTCGGTGAGGTATCCGCCCTGGTCATATCCCACATAACCGGGAGGGGCTCCGATAAGCCGGGCCACACTGTGCTTTTCCATGTACTCGGACATATCCAGCCGTACCATTGCGTCTCTGGAGTCAAACATGAACTCGGCAAGGGATTTGGCAAGTTCGGTTTTACCCACACCCGTGGGGCCCATGAATATAAAGGTTCCGATGGGACGGTCTTCGGGCTGCAGGCCGGACCGGGCGCGCCGCACGGCATTGGATACCGCATCAATGGCCTTTTCCTGGCCGATCACCCGTTTGGAAATGTGGGATTCCATGGTGATCAGTTTTTCCTGCTCACCCTGAAGCATCTTGGAAACGGGGATGCCGGTCCAGGTGGAAACTACCTCGGCTATGTCCGCCTCTTCCACGTCTTCCTTGAGCATTTTGCAGGTCTGCTGCAAAGTTTCAAGATTCTGTTTTTTCTCCTCGATCTTTTTATTCAACTCCGCAATGGTGCCGTAGCGGATCTGGGCGACCTTTTCAAAGTCCCCTGCACGTTCGGCAAGCTGGGCCTCGGTCTGGAATCGGTCAATGTCTTCCCGCATGGCCGAAATCTCCCGGATAATTGATTTCTCATTATCCCAGTGCAGCTTCAAGGGCCGGACCTCTTCTTCCATGGCCGCAATATTTTTCTCCAGGTGTTCAAGGCGCTCCTTGGATGCTTTGTCCTTCTCCTTGAGCAGGGCCTGGCGCTCAATGGCCGCCTGGGTCAACCGCCGCTGAATCTCGTCAATCGCCCGAGGCATGGAGTCAATCTCAATACGAAGCCGGGATGCGCATTCATCAACCAGGTCAATGGCCTTGTCCGGCAAAAACCGGTCCGCAATATACCGGTGAGACAGCGTGGCAGCCGCCACCAAAGCAGAGTCCTTGATCCGGATGCCATGGTGCACCTCATATTTTTCCTTTAACCCCCTGAGGATGGAAATGGTATCTTCCACCGTGGGCTCTTTGGCCATAACCGGCTGAAAACGCCGCTCCAAAGCCGCATCCTTTTCTATATATTTTCTATACTCGTCCAAAGTGGTGGCCCCCACACAACGCAGACTGCCGCGGGCCAGGGCGGGTTTAAGCATATTTGAGGCATCTACTGACCCTTCGGCCGCACCTGCACCCACCACCGTATGCAGTTCGTCGATGAACAGAACGATTTCGCCTTCGGCAGCTTCGACCTCTTTTAGTACCGCTTTAAGCCGATCCTCAAATTCACCCCTGAATTTTGCTCCGGCAAGCAACGCCCCCATATCCAGGGCAATGACACGCCTATCTTTCAAGGTTTCAGATACGTCGCCTTCCACAATCCGCTGGGCCAGGCCTTCCACAATGGCGGTTTTACCCACACCCGGCTCGCCGATGAGCACAGGGTTGTTTTTACGGCGCCGGGACAATACCTGGACAATTCGCCGAATCTCCTCATCCCGGCCGATGACCGGATCCAGTTTCCCCTGGCGAGCCAACTCGGTCAGGTCCTTTCCGAATTTTTCCAAAGACTGGTATTTATCTTCGGGGTTCTGGTCGGTCACCCGCTGATTTCCCCGGATATTTTTAAGCACGGAAAGAATCACGTCCCTTGTAACACCTAAACTTGAAAGGATTTCGCCGGCCTTGTCTTTACCCTGGGTCAAACTGATCAGGATGTGTTCTAAGCTGACATACTGATCCTTCATCTTGTCCGCTTCCTTAAAGGCCAGATCCAGCATCTTACGACCGGGTTCGGACAGATAGGGCTGACCGCCGGATACCTTGACCATGCTCTCCAATGCAGAAGTAACTTGCTGCACTACAGCTCCGGTATCGACGCCTATCTTATTAAATATGGAGACAGCAATACCCTGGTCATCGGTCAGCATCGCCCCTAAAAAGTGAATGGGTTCAATGGCCTGCTGCCCCTTATCAACCGCAAGCGTGTGTGCCTGCTGGAACAATTCCTGGGATTTTACCGTCAATTTATCAAAGTTCATAATATATCTCCATTTTTTATTTACATTACTTTTTATTCTTTATGGTGTAAAAGTAATGCCACTTTTGTCGCCGTCAATACCGAACTCAAATAAACTTTATCCTTGGGGTCAAAAAATGATATGATCAAACAAAAAAATAACAAGGGCCACCCCCCAAATAAGGATCATAATCTATGTGGAAACCGGCTGTGTGCACCAAAGATTGCCCGGACACCTGTGGACTTCTTGCCAAAATTGAAGCGGGTAAAATAACAAAAATAAAAGCAGATCCTGATCATCCATTTACCCAGGGATTCATCTGTCGTAAAGCAAAATTTTTCCCGGACCATGTGCACAATGAAAACAGAATTCTAACCCCATTGAAAAGAAAAGGCCCGAAAGGCGCCGGTCGCTTTGAACCTGTCAGTTGGGATGAGGCCTTAGATACAATTGCAGCACAAATTCAAAAGGTAATAAAAGACCATGACCCCCAAGCCATACTACCCTATTTTTATGCCGGCCACATGGGGATCATTCACCGGAATGCCGGCCAGGCTTTTTTTCACAAACTCGGAGCGTCCAAGCTTCTTTTAACCATTTGCGGGCCGGCTGCAGGCGAAGGTTTTAAGACCACCCTGGGATCCGGGCCAAGTACGGACATTGAGTCTTGTGTGGATTCGGATTTCATCGTCATATGGGGCAGTAACACCCTGACCACCAACGTCCACGCATGGCCCTTTTTCTTGAAAGCCAGGAAAAAGGGAGCCCGCATTGTGGTGATTGATCCCTACCGGACCATAACCGCAAAAAAGGCTGATTTCCATCTCATGCTAAAACCTGGAACCGATGCGGCACTGGCGTTGGGCATGATGAATGTCCTGATCCGGGAAAAGCTTGTCAATGACACCTTTATTCAAAAGCAGACCATCGGGTATGAGCAATTAGCTCTGCGGGCGGCTGAATATCCGTTGGAAAAAACAGCTGACATCTGTGGGGTTCCGGCCCGGGAGATCGAAGATTTAGCACTCTGTTTTGGTAAAGCCCGCGCCCCCTTCATACGGACCGGCTGGGGACCGGCACGCCAGCTTCGGGGTGCCATGGCCATGAGGACCATTGCCTGCCTTCCTGCCCTGGTGGGGGCCTTTGACAAACCTGGAGGCGGCATTACCCGCAGTCTTGGCGGCTGGCCCTCGGATATTACCCGGCTCACCCGCCCGAACCTGTGCCCTGAAGGCACCCGGACGATTAATATGGTTGAACTGGGAAATGCCCTGACGCAGGTTAATGCCCCCCCGGTAAAACTGTTCTACAATTACATGAGCAACCCGGCAGCTGTTGCACCCCAGTCCGCCTTGGTCAATCAGGGACTTGCACGGGAGGATCTCTTTGTTGTAGTTCATGAGCTGTTCATGACAGACACGGCAAAAATGGCTGATATTATTTTGCCGTCAGCAAGCTTCTTGGAGATGACGGATATCTATAGATCCTATGGGCATAATTACCTGCGCATTGCAAAGCCGGTCATACCGCCGGTCGGCCAAAGCCGAACGAACCTGTCCATCTTCCAGGCACTTGCAAAGCGGATGGGATTTAAAGAGGAAGTATTCAGCCTCAGCGAAGATAATTTTATTAAAGGATTCCTTGAACAGCCCCACCCCGGCCTGGAAGGTGTGGATAAAAAGGCGCTGATCCAGGGCAAGGCGGTTCGTCTCAATATTGCGATCAATCCTTATGCTGACGGGTTTAACACCCCGTCCGGAAAAGTGGAATTTTTCTCCCAGGCCTGGAAGGACAAAGGGCTTGATCCCCTGCCCTGCGGTCAGGTTCTGCGGGATCCCCAGGACGATAAAAGATACCCGCTGGAATTGATAACACCCCCACATCCCCTGTTTCTCAACTCAGCATTTAATGAGATCCCGAAAATCAGGAAAATTGCGGGCCGGCCAGTGCTGTTGATACATCCCGACGATGCAGCATCTCGCCATATCGTCCCCCAAACCCCTGTACGGGTATTCAATGATCGGGGGGAATGCCGGCTGGAAGCAAAGATTAGCACAGACACCCAACCCGGCTTGGTTGTGGCCGAAGGCATACACTGGCCGCAATTCATGAACCAGGGCAAAGGCATCAACCAGCTAACCAGTCAACAGTTGACAGACCAGGGAGAAACCTGCGCCTTTCACTGCAGCCGGGTGGAGGTGATGCCGTGACGCCATCCGCTATACTTTTTACGGGGTCATTATCATTGAGGCGATTCAAATAAAATGGAAGAAAATTTCATTCCAGTTAAAAAATCTCAAATTTCCTTGTTCAAAAGTTTTCCTCTGTTCTATTTTTCAAAGGAAAATGAACCACTGCTTTATAAAAAGGAAGGCGAACGGCTCAAAGACGCCCGTATCAAGACAAAACAATTTCCAGACCTTTTTATCCGCGCGTCTGACAGGGAAAATGCGTCCCATGCCCTTTTTAAAACAATGAATGCACATTTGGAGGAAACTGTTTTCTCTCAAGGTATTGTACCCATACGGCAGGCGTTGAGTACCCTTGTCCAAGAAGCCCTGGAAGGTCCGCTGAATGTTTCCGGCAAAATGTTGCCGGAAACCATAGAAATTCTGTTCCAGGGCTATAACCAAAATAAAATTTTAGTGAAATCCCTGGCAAAACTATCCAGTTCTTCAGATAAATTGGTGGAGCACAGTGTAAATATTTTGTCCTTAACCATGCAGTTCTGTACGTTCCATCACTTTTATCAGACAAAAACCCAAACCCTTGGTGTCAGTGCCATTCTCCATGATATCGGCCACACACAACTGCCCCCGGAGCTGCACAACACAAAAACCAGATTATCGGACACCCAGTTCAAAGAATTTCAAACGCATACCACAAAGGGATACCAAACCATTATAGACTGTGAATGTTTTACACCCGAAATTGCCATGGTGGCCCTGGCGCACCATGAAAAATTAGATGGTTCAGGTTACCCCAAGGGGTCTACCGATATATCCGAGGAGGCCCAGCTCATTGGGCTGATTGACGCCTATGAACCATTGGCTTACCGGGGTACCAGCCGCCATACAGCCCCCCAAAAACCGTTCAATTCTCTACAAATTTTAAAAAACGAAGTGATCGCAGGCAAATACAGCAGGCAAATGTTTGTCAATTTCTGCTCCTGCCTGGCCTGATCGTCCGAAATAAAACCTCATCCCATTTTTTTGCCATATGACGCCAGGAAAACCCTGCGGCATGGGCTGATAGCGCTGCAGCTTTCTCCTGATAGGCTTCAGGCTCTACCAAAACATGTTCCAGCTTGGTTTCCAGGTCCGCATCATCACAGTAAATGACATCAGGCTTTAAAGGCTCGGGGATCAATTCAGGGTACGACAAACGATTCGGCAGCAACGGCATGCATCCATGGGCCACGGCCTCCATCACTGAAATACCGAAATTTTCCTGAATTGCAGTACTGATCACCACACTGCCTTTGGCCAGCCACGTTCTGTAATCATCTGCCTGTTCCTGGTACCCGCAAACAAGCAGTTCACCATCAAATCGCTGCTCAAGCCCTTTAAAATCATCCGGAACGGTATCATACCGTTCGCCCATCATAGCCAAATAATAAAGAATACCCCTGCGCTTAAGCTTTTCCAGTACAGAGAAAAAGGCCTTTGGATTTTTATCATATTCCCACCGGTGGTTCCATATCACCAAAGGCCTGTCAAGGCTATTGGCTTGTACCTGCGGAACACCACGCGACTCAGGATCCAAATCAATACCCGGATACAGCACACAGGTTTTCTCCTGAATTTCATCCAGAACCCATCCCGGGCGAAGGTCCGGCATTTTCCGAATCAGGCGTTTTGAAGCATTAAAAAAGTCAGCTTTGTGGAATTGTGAATTAAAAAATACGCCATCGGCAGCCAAAGCGGATATGATATTGGTAAATCCCAGATGAAAATCCCTTTTCTCACCAGGTTCCAGGGGATAGCTGAGCTGATTTTCATGGAAATAAAAGGCCACGGGCGGGCATTTCGGCCCAGCCAGGGCTTTAAAATCGGTGACATCCACCATATCCGTAGCCAAGACAAGATCATAATCGCTAAAATTTTTAACCTGCCGGACAAAAGATAGGGCGCTGCCGCGCATCCGCCATTTCCAGAATCTGGGCGCAAGGGATAAAATATCCACCTGGTGGCTGGAACACCGGGCAAACCCGTCGGCCACAGCCTTGTGAGACCCGCCGTAGAAAGGCTCAAGAAACAATATTTTCAAAAGAAGCACCCTCTGCTGAATAAATTTCAACCCGATTACGACCGGAATTCTTGGCGGTATAAAGCGCCTCATCTGCCTTTTTAATTGATTGGGAAAGTTCTTCTGTTGTCAAGGATGCCTCAGCCACACCAATGTGGGCTGGTTGGCCGTTGAGTACAATCTGTGCAACAGCATAGTCATAATACAGATCATTGATGGCCAATGAATATTCCCAGTTTTCACCATATTTATTTAACAGCCGTTCCGTGATTTTTTCCATTAAGAAGCTGACCTTGTCAAGGGTAAGATCAATAGTATCCAATAGTTCACACCCTTTACAGAGTTTTATTATTTGGGCCATGGTATCAGCTTTTTTCATGGCGATGGCAAAACGGCTGTCCGTAAAAATAACCACCTTTGCCTTGCCGCTGGATTCAGCTATAACATAAGAAGCGGCCGTTTTTGCGACCTCTACAGAATCGGTTGGGACATTGAGTAAAATCGGACTGTTGGAAACAGCACCCGGGAATGGGGAGACATGCCATCCCACGATGGGAATACCGGCCTTGTTAAACGGCTTAAGAAAAGGTGCGGCAACTTTTGCATCTACACCGCCCAGTATAAGGCCGTCAGGCCTGAGCGCAAGTGCCTGCTCGAATATAGCCGCCCTGGCAGAGTCATCTCCTCCCATATCAAAAAACTTAGCTCGCCAGTTTATACAGGCAGCACCTTCCCGAACCCCTTCGCCAACCCCCAAAATTCCTGCATTACGCAGACCTTCTCCGATGTATACAATGGTCTTGTCAGGCAAACCTGGCGGTCCGGGCGGAAGCTGTGGCCAGTTTTTTGTAGTTTGAAGGGCAACTTCTACAATTTTTTGGGACTCAATAACAAGGTCATCGGCAGATTTCTTGTTTATACCGGCTGTTACGTCAAAAAAAGGACCGATGCATGCGAATAAAATTGCGCCTAAAATTATATTGAATTTCCTAATAAATTGACGGTGCACGAACGCCTCTTTTTTGGCAGATACGAAGTATAACCATAACCAAGATATTTAAAAATAGCACATTCATTCATATCATTCACCCATTTGTTACGATTTGGATTTACAAATTGAAAATATTACCACTTTATGGTAGGATAACTTATATTGTTCAACAGCCATAAAATTGTTGGGGCAATAGTCATTCAGCCATGATAAAAGCTCATCTATCGCTCTTACACGGCTAAAATGAAAGGATATCTACGATGAAGAATTCACACGCTCTGGATATTCTGTTCAACCCCAAGGCGATTGTCGCAGTGGGTGCGTCCAGCAATCCCGCCAAGATAGGTGGTCGTATTTTTCGCTACACCAAAGACAACGGCTATACCGGCAAGTTGTACCCAATCAACGCTAAGCATCGTCAGGTACAGGGCGTACCCACCCTACCCTCCATTTCCGATCTGCCAACCAACGTAGATCTGGCCTATGTCATGGTACCTGCCCCGGCTGTGGTCGAAATCATGGAAAAACTTGCCGAACGTCAGGTAAAGGCAGCAATGATTTTCAGTTCCGGATTTGCCGAAATGAACACAGAAGGCATCGCAGCCCAACAGCGGATTGCCGCTATCGCTCACGAATCAGGCATGCGGGTGCTCGGTCCCAATTGTATGGGTGCAATCAACATCAAGAACGGTATGGTGGGGACATTTGCACGTACCTTTGATCAGGGTCTTCCCCCGCCGGGAGTGATCGGTTTTGCCAGCCAGAGCGGCGCCTTTGGTTCCTACGGTTTATATCTTTGCCTGGAGCGAGGCTTGGGCATCAGCCTGTGGTGCACAACGGGTAATGAAGTCGACGTGGATGTGGCAGAATGCCTTGAGTACATGGCACTTGACGAGCAGACAAAAGTTATCCTCTGCTACATTGAGGGCTGCCGAAACCGGGATCGGCTCATTCAGGCACTGGAACTGGCCCGCAGCCGTCGCAAACCGGTTGTCATGCTTAAAGTCGGCCGGACACAGTTAGGGGCCATGGCAGCCGCATCTCACACGGCTTCGCTGGTGGGTGTCGATGCAGTCTACGACGCCGTATTCAGGCAATACGGCGTGCACCGGGTGAACTCCATTGAAGAACTTTTGGATGTCGCGTACGTCTGTTCTGCCGATATATTTCCAAAATCCAATCGTGTGGGCCTGCTCTCCAGTTCCGGTGGCATCGCCATACTGATGGCGGATACGGCAACCGGCTTTGGTTTGCAAGCCCCGGAGCTATCCCAGGATGCCCAGGCCCGGCTCAAACAGCTAATTCCGTTTTCAGCCACCCGGAATCCGGTGGATATGACCGCCCAGGCCACCTACAATCAGATGTTGGTGAAAGACTACATCGAGGTGGTTCTGGAACAAGATAATGTGGATTCTCTGGTCTGTTTTCTGCCTCCTGCCCGTACACCGGAATATAGAAAGATCCTGCCTCCCGAACTGAAACGGTTGCGCCAGCAATACCCCGACAAGCCACTGATATTATGCAGCAGCGAAGAACCTAAAGCAAAGCGACCTTACGAAGATGCGGGCTTTCTGGTCATAGAAGATCCGACCCGTGCCCTGCGTAGCGTGGCAGCGCTTTATAACTACGGCCGTTCTTTTGCCCAGGCAAAGCAGGCAAAAAAAATCGAGTCGACGGTACTCATACCCGAGCAGGCGATGAGTGAGTACGCGGCAAAAAAACTTCTGGCAAAAGCCGGGATTCCTGTAGTCACAGAGCGATTGACCACCTCTGCACAAGAGGCCCGTAACGCGGCTCAAGCCATGGGCTACCCGGTGGTGATGAAAATCGCCTCTGCCGACATCCTGCACAAAACCGAAATCGGTGGTGTGCTGCTGAATCTCAATGGTCCCCAGGCAGTTGTCGACGGCTTTTACACATTGATGCGTAACGCCCGGAAAGCAACATCGAAAGCCCGGTTGGACGGTGTTATTGTTGCCCCCATGGTGACGGATGGTGTGGAGACAATCCTGGGAATTCAGCGAGATCCCGTGTTTGGGCCGGTGGTGCTGTTCGGCCTTGGGGGCATTTTCGTTGAAGTGTTCAAGGATGTTGCCATGCGCTTAGCGCCCTTTGGAGAAGATGCAGCAGCACAGATGATTCGTGAGATCAAAGGCTTTGCGCTACTGAAAGGAGTGCGTGGAAAAGGACCGATGGATATCGAAACCCTGATCAAAACGCTGACCACGCTATCGGCCTTTGCAGCAGCCAATGCCGATCGTCTGGACAGTCTTGATCTGAATCCGTTCATTGTGCGTCCCCGGGGTAAGGGTGCTCTCGCTCTGGATGCATTGATCGTTCCATGCCAGTTGAGGCCCGCATCCGGCAATGAATCTCTTGCTCAACCGGATAATCCAGATCTTGATTTTGCTCCCGGCTTGATGGTAAAGTCCGCCTCATGATTGATTCTGAACTCATATCCCTGCATGGCGGTCATTCAGGCCAGTTTTGCTGCCATGCCCGGGACAGCCTTGAAGACCTGATAAAGGCTTACATCAATAAAGGGTTTAAAGCTGTCGGCATAAGTGAACACATGCCCCCGCCCGAACACCGTTTTCTCTACCCGGATGAGCTTGATCAAGGCTTTTCGGTCAAGGACCTTGGGGATCGGTTTTCAAAATATTTTTTGGAACTGGAACGACTTAAACAAAAATATAAATCGGACATCCTGATATTTAAGGGGTTTGAAACCGAAACCGTCACCGGAACCCCAGCCCTGGTGCGGTCATTGATCCAAAAATTTAAACCCGACTATATTGTGGGCTCGGTCCATCATCTCAACAACAGATGTTTTGACTATTCCCGGCAGGCGTATGAAGATATTGCAGCGGATTTCCATGGTCTCAATGCCATGTATACGGCCTATTTTGACGTCCAGTATGAAATGATCATGGATCTGCACCCCTTTGTTGTGGGCCATTTTGATCTTATCCGTATTTATGACCCTGATTATAAAACAAGGCTTGAGCAACCCGACATCAGCAAACGTATCGATCGCAATCTTTCTTTGATTAAAGATTTGGGACTGGTGCTGGATTATAACCTGCGGCCCCTTGCCAAAGGAGAAAACAGACCTTACCTGACCCCGGTAATTCTGGCCAGGGCAAAGGAGTTGGGCATTCCCGTGATTCCCGGGGACGACGCACACAGCAAAGAGCAGGCAGGTATGTTCGTGGACACGGCGGTTCAGTCCTTAAAGGATATGGGGTTTCCCACCAACTGGCCCAGGCCCCGGTGCTTGACGCCCGCCTGAATTTCTTATCCCCAATTAAAAACGGATCAAATCTTAAGGAAACCAATGAAAGCCATTGTTCAACGGGTTAACAAAGCCCATGTCACCGTAGACAACACCATGATATCCAGCATTGAAACAGGACTGGTGGTGCTTTTGGGTGTGGCCCATGGGGACACGGAAAAAGATGCCCAATACCTGGTCGACAAAATCATCAACCTAAGAATATTTGAAGATGACCAGGAAAAAATGAACAGATCTCTCCTTGATGTCAACGGCGAACTTTTAGTGGTCTCCCAGTTCACGATTATGGCAGACTGCCGCAAAGGCCGGCGCCCCTCATTTACGGATGCAGCACCGCCGGAAACTGCATGCAGGCTATACCGTTTCTTTGCCGATAGGGCGACTTCACTGGGTGTTGCAGTAAAAAAAGGAAAGTTCCAGGCCAATATGGATGTGTCATTGGTCAATCAGGGGCCTGTCACGCTGATTCTGGAATCCCCCAAAAATTAACAATCCAAGGATCAAGGATCAAAACACCATGAACCATCTTAGTATTATCCTGGTCCGCCCCCAGGGACCCATAAATATTGGTGCGGTGTGCCGGGTTATGATGAACTTTGGGTGCACCCGACTGCGCCTTGTCAGCCCCTGCAGTGCATATAAATCCCTTGAAGCCAAAAAAATGGCCCTGACCGCTTTTCATATCCTTGAACAGGCCCAATTATTTGACACTCTGGAACAGGCACTTTTTGACGTTCATTCAGCCTACGGCACGACCCGCAGATTCGGCAAATATAGAAAAGGATTTTTAACTCCGGCTACGGCAGGAGTACAAATCGAAGCCCAGCAACAGACGCATCACAGTGCCCTGGTCCTGGGCCCCGAAGATACCGGACTTGAAACAAAGGATCTGGACCTGTGTCAGTATTTTATCACTATTCCCACCCATGACAGCTATCCGTCCATGAATCTGAGCCACTCACTGGCAGTGCTGCTTTACGAAGCATCCCTTAAATCCGGTGCTTCAAAAAATTTCCATGACCCGGAAGTTAAAGACCCAGCCCGGGGAGAAGAACTTGAATCCATGTTCGCCCACATGAGAAAAACGCTTTTAGATATTGATTATCTTGATCCCCAGAACCCGGATCACCTGCTGCGGACCTATCGCAGGATTTTCTCCAACGCCGGCTTGTCATCTAGGGATGTCAGAATCATCCGGGGGCTCTTAAGCCGAATAGATTGGACCGAATCCCAGCGCAAATTAAACCAGGCGACTCAACCCGAAGACAACGGATGAAAAAGTAATTCACAACTTATTAAAGCTTTGTTGAAAAAAAGAGCCCGGACCCTTGACCAAGGAGGGATAAACGCTTTTCCTGCCAGGGGATGATGGCTCCACCCCCTCCCCTGTGCAGGAGGTCAAAGATCCGGGCCACTTTGGGCGGGAAATCAGGCGGCCGGCTGAATTTTAAATTCAACTCGCCGATTGATTCGGGCGGCGGCCTGATTCGTGGTGGTGCGGATAGGAGATTTTTCCCCATGGCTGACCTCGGTCAGACGCTGGGGCTCAATCCCAAGACTTTCAAGAAAGGTCTTCACTGCATTGGCCCTTTTTTTCCCAAGGGCCATGTTATAATCCTTGGGACCACTTTGATCGCAATAGCCTATGATTTCAATACTTACGCCTGGATTTGCGGCCAGCCAGGCTGCTTGTTCCAGAACCAGGGTCTGGGCCTGTTCATCCAGTTGACAGCTGTTAAAGGCAAAATAGACCTGTCTTGACAAAAACTGCTGTTTTTCTTCTTCTGAAGGGGATTGTTCATTTCCTTTCTAAAAATTCGTGTTTATGCGGACAGTCTACATTTTCCGCGTCCTTGGAATCCTGTAGACAGCAACCCCCATGCCACAATGATAACAAACTGAAATTAAAAACAATTAAAAACACAGCATCCATAAATCGGATATTTTGGTTACAAGGAGTTCATCTCGGATTACGTTTCTTGCACGACACAGAGAAACAGACAAGTAGATTTTATGTAGTGTTATAAGGATGAAAAACGAAAAAAATTTTATCCGCCGGACTTGCTAAAATGAACAGACTCAGGTTAGTCTTAACCAGAATTAAGGAAAAATAGATTGCCGCTTCAAACGGGTCGCTTAAAGGTGATAAAAATGATGAAAAAAAAATACTTCCTGGGTTACCTAATATTGCTGATCGGACTACTGTTGTGGACAAAAGGAACGGCATTTGCCCAGGAATCTTCATCTCTGTCAAAAGGGCAAAAAGTTTATATCCCCGCATATTCCCATATTTATACGGGAAACAGACAGATCCCTTCGCTTTTAACCGTAACGTTAAGCATCCGTAATACTGACATGACCCACGGCATCACAATTGTCGCCGTAGATTACTACGACACCAAGGGCGTGCTTATAAAACAATACCAGCCTTCACCTGTTTTTCTCAAGGCCTTTGGATCCGTTCGCTATGTCGTGGACTATGATGACAAGGCCGGGGGGTCCGGGGCGAATTTTATTGTTGAATGGCAATCTAAAAATGCTGTGAATCCACCTATTATGGAAACCATCATGATTGGATCGAGGTCTTCTTTTACATCCCGGGGGCAGGTCCTTATTGATAAATAGAGTTCAATGCATCTTCAACGGTTTGAAATATTTTAAAAATGGAATAAAGCCCTGACAATTCAAACACATCTTTGACATGCCCCTGTAGACCTGAAATAATGAGATCCTGTCCTTTTGCTTTAAGATTTTTGGCAAATACAAGAACCACCCTGAGTCCTGCACTGCTCATATATTCCACCCCCCAAAGGTCCAGGATGACAACTTTCTGAACGGATGCCGTGTATGTCGCAATCTCTTTTTCAACCTTTGGGGAATTAGATGCATCTATTTTCCCTGCAACGGAAACAACAAGCGCATCAGGACGTTCATCTATGTTGATATCCATTTCACACTCCGAATTATCTGAATAAAAATTATGCTGTCCCATATTCGATCGCTATTGATGATTCCGGTGTCTCCTCCCATTGCATCCGTATCTCTAACAAGGAAGAAAGGAGGGATCGTGCATATATCAACTGAATGTTCGATTTACAGACAAGCGTCGAAACCAATCCAATACGTATATCATATTTCAAATTATTTGGGTATCAGCAAGCTGCATTTATTAACCCATCAGCCATCGTCCCAACGTTGCATAACTTTTTAATTAATGAACGGCAGCACAATCAAACATGCAAGTTTATTGGCTTGAATTTACTTACTATAAAAGATAAATTGGAACATTACACGATAATTAACGATACCCCAACATTGCATAAAAATTTTAAATAAAGAAACAGGCTGATTCAATGGAAACAAAAACGTTTAAGCCTGAAATTGAATCTGTTTGCAGTATCCAGGAATTTGTTAAGTCTGCGCTTTCTTTGGAACCGGCCAATGAAAATAAATGCTTTGCAATTGATCTTATCATTGAAGAGCTGATTATAAACATTACAACTTACGGGATCAAAGATTTAAAAACCGGGTTTATCGCCGTTTGTACCGGCATTGAGGATGAAACCTTATTTATCGGGATCACGGATAATGGTCCTGCATTTAATCCACTTGAACAAAAAGACCCGGATATATTTCTGCCCCTTGAAGACAGACAACCGGGGGGACTTGGCATTTACCTTGTAAAACAATTTGTAAAAGATATCCGGTATGAGAGAAGGGATCATAAAAATTTAATCCGTCTTTGGCTTGCTTGATGCTATATTTTTAATTTTTAACACCTTTTTTACAGGCAAATCAATTATAAAATATCAACATCGCTTTACGATTTTATAGAATTTTATAGACCTGCGGGTCGACGGTGTTATAGGCTAATCATGCTGAATGTATAATCAAAAAACAGGTTGCGATAGAAACCGTTACCGTTCAGATATATGAATATGAGGAGTGAGCAGAACCACAATGTTCTCAACGATTAAGGGAAAAATTTTATGTGCTGTTATTATAGTCATGGGGATCTCTACCCTGGTCAACATCTTTTCCACCCACCGGGATGTGGGTAACGCCATGCTGGCAGCCCAGCAGGATTCAGCGTTGAACATTCTGCACTCCCTGGATTTGATTATTGAAGGGGATTACCACAATCTTCTGCGGGAAAAACGTTCCCTCACTCTTTTAAAACGCAGCCAGTTAAAAGACACGGCTAAAATTATCGCATCGGTATTTGCGGGTTTTGCAGCCAAGGATAAATCACAGGGTCCCCGCGCCCTTGAACAGGCACTGGCTTGGCTTGAAACAGCTCCCTTCGATAATATAAACTATTATATTATTGATGCACAATCCAATATAACAGCGTCTTCCAACAGACAGGTAACCCCTCCTTCGTTCAAGTCATTGAACGATGTAAAGCACAGAAACATAGCCCAGGTAATGCAGTTTGACAACCTGACCCAAAGGGGAGATTTTGCAGCTTTCAACCTTGACCAAAGCCAGGAAAACGCGTCAGTGTTGGCTTATTTCACACCATTTACCCCTTGGTCACTGACCATCGGAGTATCCGTTGATATCAGCCGAATCCAGGCCCTGGCGGAAAAACAAGAAAAACAAATCACCTCTTCTTTGACCGATTATACCCAGGGCCTGAAAATTGCCGATAGCGGGTTTGTGTATATTTTTGAGGAATCAGGTGCTGCACTCATTCCCCACCAGGAAAGTAAGTCTCAAGCAATGAGCACCCTGGTCAATCAACTGACTGGAAATCTCATAAATGACGATATCCGTCAAAACGCGTCCCCTGAATTTTCACACTTTCGTTATCTGCCGGACAACCCGGATAAAAACGCAAGGGAAATGATCGCCTATTGTTATCATTTCAAACCTTTCAAGTGGTACATCAGTGTCATCATCCCTTTGCAGGAAATCAAACTGCCGGCCCAACAGCTGGTTATCCGGCAGAGCGTAATTATCGTAATGATGTCCATGGCCGGTCTTGTCGCTATTATCCTCGTCATAGGCCGAATTGCTACGCCTTTGCAAAGGCTGTCATCCTATGCCAGAAAAATTCCGAAATTAGATTTCACCAAACCCATGGAAAAATCAACGCCGGTGGACGATCTGCCTGAAAAATACAAAGATGAGGTAGGCGATCTGGCGGCCTCATTTATCCTTATGCGCCACGAGCTAAGCCGGAACATCCAGGATCTGATCAACATTACGGCAACCAGACAGCGCATTGAAAGTGAACTGGGCATAGCCAGGGAAATTCAGATGGGCATGGTGCCTAAAACCTTTCCGGGCCTGCTTGAATTTGATCAGATAGATCTGTATGCAACGTTGCAGCCGGCCAAGGAGGTTGGAGGAGATCTTTATGACTTTTTCCAGCTCGATGATGACCATGTTGTTTTTACGTTAGGAGATGTTTCCGACAAGGGTGTTCCCGCAGCCCTGTTCATGGTGGTCACCCGAACCCTTATCCGGGTGTTCAGTGGAAAAGATGTATCACCTGCACGAATGATGACCAGTATCAACAACGTTCTAAGCTCCGATAACCCCCGCACCATGTTTGTGACCCTTGTCATCGGAACCTTGAATATTCGCACAGGTCAGGTTATATATGCCAATGGCGGTCACAACCCGCCCATTATTACGACCCGTGACGGGGCACGTTTCATAGAAAGCAAAAAAGAGCCCCTTGTCGGTGCCATGCCGGGCATGATTTATTCGGACAGGACCCTGACCCTTAGCAATGGACAGGGCTTCATGTTATATACGGATGGTGTGAACGAAGCCATGAACACGGAAGGCGAGCCGTTTTCAAATCAGCGGATGATTGATGAAGTGTCAAACAACAGGAATCTTCCGTCGGAGACGATTGTGCTCAATCTTTTAGAGTGCGTCAAAAAGCATGCCGGCGCCGCCTCCCAGTCCGATGATATTGCCATGCTGATGATAAAATTCAATCAATAATTAGTTAACACCGTTATGAGCCAACTCCTACTGAACCTGGATAAACTTCGTCACAACATCCGTTTTCTGTCCCAGCACTGCAGGGAACACCGCCTGAGCATCACCGGAATTATCAAAGACCCTTGCGCAGACCAGAAGATAATCAGCCAGATGATGGAGCTGGGTTTTGAAAACATTGGAATATCCAAGGTGCCTGAATGCCCAATAAAAACCCCGATTTTTTTCAAGCGGCCCATATACATTACCCTGCCCTCAATCCATGAACTGCCTGCCATTGTTCAGCATTTCGATACAAGTTTCAACTCTGAAATAACCGTTATTGAACAACTCAACCAAACCGCCATTGCCATGAATTGTTCCCACAACATTCTTTTAATGGTAGACACCGGTGACTTAAGGGAAGGTGTTATGCCCGACCGGGTGGTGGACACCGTGCGCAAAATTCACCAAATCAGACCCAGAAATATTAAATTTGCTGGCATCGGTACCAATTTGGGATGTTGTGCCGGCACCCTGCCGGATGCACACAACCTTGGAATCATCTCCGAACTGGCAGATCAGATTGAATTTGAACTTGACGTTGAGGTCAAAACCGTGTCCGTGGGTGGATCCGTACTGCTCAAATGGATGCAGCACAACCCGCTTCCCAGCCGAATCAATAATATACGGTTAGGAGAGTCCGTATTTTTAGGCACCATCCCCACCATAAATCAGGTCCATCCGGATCTGAATACCCGGGTTGTCACATTCACAAGCGATATCCTTGAGATACAAGAAAAACGAGTGAGACCGCCCCAACGGAGCGGCAAGGATGCTTTGGGCGGCAAGCCTCAATTTGGCCGCCAGGGCATACGCAAACGCGCGATTCTCAATTTCGGCATTTGCGATACCTGCCCGTCTGGATTAACAGCTTTGATCCCGGGCATCCAAATTGTTTCTGTAAATTCCAACTATACCCTGGCAGATATCACGGATTGCAGTCATCCTTTTAAAGTCGGGGATTTTATAGATTTCACAATGAATTACCAGGCGTTTCTCCAAAGCCTCATATCACCTTTTACCCAAATTCGTTACCTGAAATAAAACCACAGGGCGATTGTTCTATGATTCAATGGGGAAGAAACAAATCACGGATTCACCTGTTTTTGGGTGTTTTTATCATGCTGGTGCTGGCACTGGGGTTCAACATTCTCTTAACTTCTGCAACCCTTGAAAAACTGTATGTAGACACTTTTATTTCCAAAAACAATGTAATGGCACAGGATCTTCAGCGCAACATAGAAACTGCGATTCGATTCGGCAAAAGCATTGATAAATTCATTGGGATGGATAAACTGATTCTGGAAGCCCGGCAGCATCTGGTCTCTCAACAGGGGGAAGCAGGGGAATCCGCAACTAATAGAAATGATATTATTATTTTCATTACCTACCCGGATGGACATATTTTATATAGCAGCGATACACAGGTTGTAGGTACAGACCTGCCTGAAGCAGTTCGACTGTCAATAATCAAGGACACAAAAAAACCTGTTGAAAGCAACTCGATAAAATATGAAGGCGTATATTATCTTTCCTTGCCGGTGAAACAGTTTTTGCCCCCTAAATGGGTAGCGACGGTAACGGTTGCTTTCAGCCAAAAACAGATAAAATCCATGTTGCGCGCCATCGTAATGAAAAATATTGACTTGATTGCGGTGGTGCTTTTCATTGCCATGGCACTTTTATTCATATGCCTGCAATCTTTACCTCTGAATCCCAACAAATCTAAAAAAACGTTGGGACGAAAGAAACTTAAAATCTCTGCGGCTTTTTTTGTTATCATCTGCCTGGCCCAGATCACCTTGAGTCTGTTCAATCTGTTTGAATTCAAAAACCATTTTCTGAACGCCTCCACCCAAAAAAGTTTTGTTATATCTAAATTGTTAAAACAGGATATTGAATATTTACTGGCAAAGGGCCTGGATATCCGGCGGCTGATAAAATTAGACCAAACGCTGGCTGATGTCATTGCCGTCTCTCCTGAACTTGACAGCATTACCATATCCGATGACAAGTCAACGCCACTTTATTCTGCCACCCAGCACGGTATGTATCATTGGACAAACGCAAAAAAAAACAAAATTTCAGACAGTAAAACGCTTTTTTTAAAAATTGATCCAAACTATACCGTCACCCAGAACCTGTTTAGCACAAATAAATTAAAATCCGGTGAATTGGCCGGCAAACTGACCATTCATATTTCAAAAGACTATTTGTTCAGAAAACTTGAGTCAATCTCCCTGGATTCCATCACGGTGCTTGGGATCTCTATTTTCTTTTTTGTGGAACTGCTGATCCTTGAGCTCCAGCTTATTGAACGCCGGGTTACACAAGAGACACGTACGCAAAAAAGGCAGGTGCATTACACATCCATCCGGCCGGTGGCGTTCATGCTTTTTTTCGGGGTAGACACCTGTATTTCGTTTCTTCCCCTTCACATGGCCGCATTGTATAACCCATCTGCGCCATTACTGGGGCTTTCCCAAAATATAATCATGGGCCTTCCCATTTCCACGCAGATGCTGTTCACCTCCATATCATTATTGATATCAGGCGCATGGTGCGACAAACGAGGCTGGGCTGAACCCTTTCTGATCGGGCTGTTTCTTTCCGGCACAGGGTTTATCTGTGCCTGGCTTGCCCCATCTTCTTTGTACTTTCTTATTGCTTTAGGTCTGGTAGGCATGGGGTACGGCTTGTCTTTGATGGCGGCCCAGGGATTTGTTATTGCACATACCACATATAGAAACAGTGCCCAAGGCATGGCCCAGCTGTGGGCCGGGGTATATGCAGGCAGTATCTGTGGTGGCGCTACCGGCGCAATGCTGGCGGATCGTATCGGTTATGCCCCGGTCTTTCTGGTGGGCGGCATGATTGTGCTGCTGCTGATCGTGTATACCTTTTTCATCATGAACGATGCTCTCAAGTGCCCAAAACCGAATGTCCGGGCACCTGGCTCCACCCCGACAAATCAAACTCGTCCAACAACCCGGCCCCCCTCGGTATTCAGTTTCCTGTTCAATCGTAAAATTTTCGCACTCATCGTGTTTTACGGGCTTCCATGGTATATCGTTCTTATCGGTTTTATGAATTATTACAGCCCCATCTACCTGAAAGGCATTGGCGTCTCCCAGTCCAATATCGGCCGAATTTTTATGATTTACGGCATTTGTTTAATGTATGTATCGCCCTATATTTCGAAACTTATGGGCCGGGCCAAAGACAAAAAACAATACCTTGTCATGGGCAGTTTCATCGGCAGCCTGAGCATTGTCAATTTTTATTTTTTCAAAGACGTCTCCGGTATTATATCTGTTACGGTTTCCATCTTTCTTCTAGGACTTTCCGCCTGCCTTATTCCGGTCAGAAGTGCATATGTACTAGATTTTCAAATCACCAAACAACTGGGTGGCGGTATTGCCATCGGCGTTTTGAATGCTGTTTTGCGCCTGGGTCAGGTGACCGGTCCCATCCTGTTTGGATGGCTTTTTATCACCATAGGGTCAGATTCAGGTATTGCCGTAACAGCAGCGGCCTACCTGATTTTCACCCTGATCTTTATATTTTTAGGTTAATTCGGATAACTTTATGACACTGCATTCACAGTCCAATGCATCACAATATCTGGAAATGGTATGCCATAAACTTCCCGTGGTAAAAAATATTTTGAACACCTTTGGGCATATGTCCCTTGAGGCATATACGGAACGCTTCAACATCCCCCCCGGTCTATCCTTTCAGTCCAGGGATGACATATGGCAAGCTGTTTTTGAACAAATTCATCCTATTCTGGGAAAAAACATAGCCACGCGTACGGCCAATGACTTAACGGCGTCGGGCACGGTCATGACCACCACACACTTAGGCATTGATTATTTTGCCAACTCCGTACAGGGGAACCTGATTTATGGTGCCGGCACACTCATGGATCGGCACAAAGGAACAACCATCCCGATTTTTTGTTTCGGCAATGTGCCGCTTAACAGCTCCACCTTTGCCCGGGGACTCCTGGTATACGCAAGCGAATCAGGTGTCAAAAAAGAACTGCCGTTAAGATTGCCGGTATTCCCAAATAATGAGAACCGAACCATGACCAGTCTTGCAAAACCCTTTACCATGGAGATGCTGCAAAGGGCCATGCAAAGAACAAGTACATGGGGGAAAAAAAACCAAATCTCTATAGTTACCACCCAAACAATTTTAAGCCTTTTGGAAGATGAATACGCCGATGACAGGGTGCTAAGTCAGGAGAACTACTCAACCCAGGCCATGATCGTCAACCAGCGGCTTGGCAAACGCATGCTTAAAACCAGTGACCATCCGCCGGATATTATATACTTAGAGATAGAAAAAATTACCGCCTTTTTGCTGGGCAAAGACCTGAACCGTAAAAACAGTCTTGCATATCGCATCTTTTTCAATACAACACTGCGCAACATGGTTATTCAACAGCTGGACGGCTGCTCAGGATGCTGGTTTGTCGACAGGCTCAATGCCAGACAGACTGCTTTGGGAAAACCGAATGCAACTGGAACAGGCACCATTTTTTTTTGGGGAATTGATGCGTATGGCCGCCGGGTTCCGCTGTTATTAAAATCGATTGAAAACGATCTTTGCCTGTGCGGCAGGGATGACCGAGGCGATTATTTTACCATACATTTCACCCGGGATGAAATTATCCAGGCGTTGGAAGAACAAAAACTGTTACCATCTTTGTTCACCTGTTTTCTGCTCATCTGTTTTGCCAGGGGATTTAACTGTGTAGGCGGCGTGTTCCAAGGCGCATATCTCTCCCGGATGAAAAACGGTATTGCCGACAGCCTTGACGCACAATCAGACACTACGAATGCGAAAATGATACGTGATATACCCACAACTTTTTACCAGGACGGGATGCTGGCATTCATGAGTGCCGGGCAGGGCAACGGATTGTTGCCGGCAGGCCCCATTGAAATCATCCAGGCCGGAGGAATCAATAAAAACGATCTGAATAAAGCGTTTGGCCTGACTGTAACCCAGGCCCATATGGCTGGTCTTTTCGGCGCGCTTAAAGATGCAGGCGCTTCAATTACCCGCCAACCGGGCTGGCAGCAGATGGTGGCACAGGCATGTTCCAGAGAACTGTGGGGAAAAGTGCCTCTTTGTGAGCGCCCGGCTGAAACGTAACAAAGGCCCGTCAGATGATCGGACCTTTTGATAAATTTTTAATTAATCAATTTATCTTTTAGGGATTTCAATATCCTCAAATATCTCATCCGCCGCACTTAAAACATCAACAGGCGGATCATAACCGATCAATTCAGCCGTTTTTAAATTAATGGCAATTTTCGGTGGATCTTCAAACAACTGCCCTATGTTCCTGGGTTTAGCTCCGTTAAATATCTTAGCCATAGTCTTGGCATAAAACCGCCCGACATATTGAAAATTTGCCCTGGAGATGCTCATTAAAAATCCATATTTCACCTGCTCGGAATGGGACTGGGTAAACGTAGGAATCCGGTATTTATTGGCGATACTCACAAGCTCAGGAATACTGTCAGCATTTACACCGTTCTGGGTGGTAACATAAATGGCGTCAGTGCTTTTCCCTAAAGCGGCAAAGCATCTTTTTACACTCTCCTCGTCTTTTCTGACATCTGCGCTTTCATCTGTGGTGAAACAGGGAACAATTTTAAACCCGCGTTCATCGGCCACTTTTTTAACACTATCCAGTGCTGCAGTACTACGGCCCTGGTCAGTGTCCATATAAGCTATACCAAGTTTGTTGAATTTAATGATATCATGAAAGAGCTGTATCTGACGCTCATGACGATAGGGATCAACCCGGGCATGGACATGATCGAAACCTGAATCTTCAACACTTTCAATAATCCCGGCAGCCAGAGGATCCGTGGTTGAAATAACAAGGGTAGGCACTTTGTGCGCATTTGTGGCAAGCTTGAGCCCCGCTTTAGTGCCAGCGGCAATGATCAAATCAATATCTTTTTTACTATTCAAACGGGAAATAATTTGCGGCACCATCTTCTCAATACGCGGCGTGTCCCAGTTACCCGTGTAATGCGCATCCTTGACAAATTCAATGTACCGGCTCACAGTG
Organism: uncultured Desulfobacter sp.; assembly: GCF_963664415.1. Taxonomy (NCBI): domain Bacteria; kingdom Pseudomonadati; phylum Thermodesulfobacteriota; class Desulfobacteria; order Desulfobacterales; family Desulfobacteraceae; genus Desulfobacter; species uncultured Desulfobacter sp. The sequence goes on from NZ_OY761445.1 coordinate 1,277,103, forward strand.
CTGTTTGCCAACCACTGCCACAATTGAGCGGTCTGCTCACCGGGCTGATCCGGAATTTTGTTTTTTTCCATCCATCCCATATCCATCAATCCCCTGACAATCCCCAGAAAATTGAGTTGATAATTAATATATTCTCCACCCTCAAAATATCCAATACGCCATTTTTTGCCATTATTCGTACTCGGTTTTATGCTGAAATCACCCTTGTATGCAGCCATGACCGAAACAGAAGAAAGCAGGGAAAAAAACAGTATTAAACAAAAAATCTTTCTAATCTTTCTAAATATTAGCATTGGCGCCGCCCCTTTCATTAAAACAACGAAAAACGAAAATAAAATATGGAAGTTACCCATATCACAGAATGAGACATTATTGATATAATTTCTCATAATTTAATTGTCTCGTAACGGGAGCCTTTTTTAAAACCGTAAGGAAATCAATGCAACAGATGAATTGAATTTAAATAACCAACTATGGCAGGACGATAGCGTATCAGCACTCCGTCCTAACCCACAACGAATATGGAAAGATTTATAGAGATTACACAAATTTTTTTGATAAAACGACAAAGTCCAACAAAGCAAAAGTCATGAGAATTTAAGCTTCAAAACACTCAGGATGCAGATATAATAGACTATCGCAAAACCTTGATACAAATGAAGATGAAATTCTCATGGCTTCCCGGAAGGAGGAGAATTAAAAAATACGTCCATTATCGTCTCATTCAACAATCTCCAGAATGACCCTTTTTTGTTCCTTTGCAGAGGCACAGGCAAGAATGGTGCGCATGGCCTGGGCGGTCCTGCCCTTTCTTCCGATCACTTTTCCTAAGTCTTCTTTAGCCACCCGCAATTCCAACACAAGGGTCTGCTGAGCTTTGATCTCTTGTACGTCAACCTGTTCAGGATCATCAACCAACGCTTTCGCCATAAGTTTAATCAACTCTTTCATGAACGAATCTCCTTTAACCAAAATGACAATGAATTAGATATTTAAATTACAACATTTAACTGTTTATGGCTGACTTTGTCGAAATAGTTGATATAGAATATCATAACTGGCTATAATCACAAGCCCTATTTGCAGTGCTTTAAAGATTTTATGAAAAAAAGGCATATAACGGGTAAATCTTTATTCTCAATACCCTATCGCAGACAAAATCGTAAAAACAATAAGACGAAAATAGTCATTGCCCTTGACATCAAAATGGAATTCATTATTTTAGAGGGGATATTATATTTATGTACCGGGAAAAATATTTTATTTCATTGCCCGATAAAATATTTATTTTTGGTAAGGGCATACAATTAAGGATGTATGAAGTGGTCACAGAAATTACAATACAGGATTCAGAACGTAAAATGCTGTCCGAAGCCGGGTATGGTGAGCCGGCAATTGACTATTATCTTGGAAAAAAACATATGGGTTCCATTGAAGATGCGAACCAAATTTCCTTTAAAGTCGGCTCTTGCGGTGATACAATGAAAATCTATTTAAAAGTCGATGAACACGAAATTGTGCAAGATGCTAAATATGAAATCGCAGGATGTGCAGGGGCTATCTCTGCAGCAATGGCGACAGTGGATCTTGTAAAGGGAAAAACCATTGAGCAGGCTTTAAAAATTAATGATGGAGATGTTTTCAGGGTTCTTGAAAGTATACCGGAAAAAAAGCATCACTGCATCCAACTGGCGGTCAAGACAATGCACCAGGGACTTGAGGAATTTCAAACAGCGCACGTTTCTTAAGTGGATTACCAGTATTGTTCTTGTCAGCATTTCACTCCTATCTGCCGGATGTGTCTCATCTAAATTCAGCGTTGAGACCCTGGCTAAATCCGATGTCAATATGGTATCGGATATCTATATTGACCAGACACTGACGCTTCTAAAGACACTTACCCAAAAATTATACAAAATGAATCCCGGGGAACTGGCTAAAACCCCGGGAGCAACTATAGAATCAAGGATCTCAGCGATATTCAAATGCCCTGCCCCCCCCCCGGAGCCGGCCCTCACCGGCAGAAGATCAACCCAGGCCATGTTGGCGGGCCTCGAATCCGATTATAAAGGAGACCGGGTGTATGCGGTCATGTACGGATTGTTCACCATGTTGCACATGGCCTTTAACAACAAATGCCACCTGTTCATGCTTGATTTTCTCTCCTCCCAAAATTTTTACAACTCAGCCAGAAACATAGAAATACTGGTATGGCGACTGAAAACCAGACGTGCATCCAACGGCGAATTATGCCTTATTACGAACACCTGGAAAGGGGACATAGCCAATTTAAGCTTTGAGCGAATTTTTGGAAAACTCATTATTTTATCAGATACGATGGCCCTGATCATGGCAGAACGGGGGGACCGGTTTGTCAAACAGGCTGTCCACATAGCCGGCATGAGTTTTCTTCCTGTGGGACTGTACCCTTAATTTTCAGTTCTGCTGTGCTTTTCCAAATCGTGTGACCTGCGCCCTGTAATATTCTTTTCTATCGGTCGAAATCTCAAAGGCTTGCTTTGCAACCGCCAATGCCCGGGCTTTATGATTATTCACATACAGCGCTTCGGCATAGGTATCCAATACATATGCTTCCTTTGTTATATCCACAGCCCGGCTGGAAAGATCCAGAGACCTGGCAGCATTTCGAAACGTTTCATCCGGGCATGTAACCAGTAGCCAGGCCAGATTATTTAACGCATGTACATTAGTCGGATCAATTTTTAAAACATTTTCATAGGCCACGATTGCCTTCTCATACTGCCGGGCATCATAATAAAAGTCACCCACCTGCACATATAAATCAGAATTATCAGGATCAAGCTCAAGCTGACGGTTTAAAATTTTTCCGGCAACAAATTGGGTAAAAGGGGTATTAAGCCAGCCATAACTTACACTATATCCAATCAAAAAAACGATCCCGACAGCAAGTAGATATCCGGTAATCATTTTTTTCACTTTTCTATGGTGGTTTTGAATCATTCCCGGATTCATCCGGCACTTTTCCAAAAAACGAATACGTTGCCCAATGCTGAAATGATGCCAGTTCGGTTTGTCAATGGATTGACGGCTTAGGGATGCAATCTTGTAAAAGGTGGAGATCAATGCCGATGGTGAATCTGTGTATTTAAAAATATGCAGATCAGCCTGACGCTCAAAATGCCGCATGAACAGACCAAAAACAAACCGGAAATAGAGAATAAACAAACCTATGAGTACCAGACAGATGATAGCCGCATGGACTGTATCCTGATTGAACCCCCAAAAAGCCCCCCCTCCATACAAGGGGTTTAATAAATAAATTATAAACATTAAGGGCTCAAAAAAAACAAAATTACAGGCTATAAATCCGGCGAAGAAAAACAGATAAAACACCATGTGCCGATGATAGACATGACCGATTTCATGCAGAATCACACCTTGGATCTCATCATCATCCAGACAGGCAAGCAGCGCCGGTGTCACCAGAATATATCGGAATCGACCCACAATCCCCATAACACCGGCAGTGATCATACCACCGCCAAACAAATTCCATACCAAAATATCCCTGTATCTAAGATCAGCCATTTGGCAGGTTTTTTCAATGCGCTGCCTATCAAACCCGGGAGCCAGAGGACGACAGCCCCATAAACGCTGGATCAGGACCGGTCCAAACACAGAGATGGCAATAACAAAGAAAAGGATGTAAATCACCTCTCCGGCCGTGGAGTTTAAAAAACGATTCAGTCCTTCAAAGGGTAAAAGCCCCAGAAAGTCTGCTAAAAGAGATAGAAAACACCAGGGCAGCATGGCGGGCAGACAAAAGGCAATATTGGAAAGAATAAAATTTTTTTTGGTCAAAGAAGACGTAAAAAAACGCTTCTGAATCTTATAGGCAAAGTTCCATATTAAAATCAGATAAAAAAGAAATAATCCAAGAAACAGCAGCGCACCCAGGGTAGGTACCCATTGGAACACCGCAACATCATACAGAAGATGATTCACCCGGAATCCATAAATATTTACAGCAAACAGCACCAGCGCTGCAATGGAAAGCCGTGAAACAGCAGTGTTCACCCCCTGGTCAATATCCTGTGCCGGCAGAGACTGCCCATGGACTGCCAGGCGATTGAAATAAATCCGGCAGACCAAGGCAAAAACAGCCGCTGAGACCAGGCAGAACCCAATGGCCCCGGGACCAAACCCAGAAGGTTCGTCAAACAGTTCCGACGTGGTGTAAATGACCAGGGCTGCCAGAAAATATATAAAATTTGAAAACACAGACCGGGTCCTATATCACCTGGCCTGTTGCAGCGAACCGCTCCAGAACAATCCATGTTTTAACATCAAAAAGAATATTGTCCTGGCGTATACATTCGGCCGCCTGATCCTGGGAGAGCAGCATGACCTCAATTAGTTCGGAAGCCTCATTATGTTCGGTATTCGCAGATCCTTCACATGCCACATACAAAAGGCTGATGCTTTCGTCTGTTAATCCTGATGAAGAAAATATCGCAGGGCTTTGCTTTATAACATTCGTAACGGTTAAGCCGGTCTCTTCATACAGCTCTCGCCGACCAGCCTGTGCAATACTTTCGCCGGAATCCACAAGGCCTGCGGGGAAACCATACTGAAAACCGCCCAACGGCACCCGAAATTCCTTGATAATAACCAGTTTCTTCTCCTGTTGATGAAACGGAACAATCACTACGGCATCAGGCACGGCCGAATTCTGCCTGGACGCATACAACCAGGATCTATCCACGCCGGCGGTGTCTTTATACCTGGCACGAATCAAGTTAAGATGGGGATAATCCGTTATTTTTTCTTTTTCATATATGTCCACAAAAATCTCCTGATAAATAATTAATAACGGCCATGGGCCGATCGGGTCTATTAACACCCAAACTCACTCTACAACAAAGATAGAAAGAATCCAGTTGATTGCTGGAGACTATCTTATAAAACTTAAAGTTAAGACATACCACTACCTAATGCAACGCGAATGACCAGATTATTGAAAATAACAGCCACGGCCTGGTCTGATTGATCTGTACATGGCGCAATTGCACATCAAAATATAAATGCAATTTAAGAAGCTTATATGAAAAGGACTGAATTAACCTATTCGTTTCTTTTATTATTTGTTGTGGCCCAATTTCGGTGAAAGACCCGGTTGGCCAGGGCCGTTATTTGGGAGGTCCACAAAAAAGACTTACGTGTACATTAAAAACTTAAACGAAAGCCAGAAATGGGAGGCACTGCCCAAAAATGACAAAACAGTGCCAAATTTCATGAAATCCCAGGATTCGGGGAAAGGGATTGGGCTTTTTCAGACTGTAAACGACAGCGGGATATAAAAATTACAACTGGATGCGTTTATAAAGTTTATCTGCAATCTCTTTTCGGCGATAGGACAGCACAGGAACAGGTGAATAGCGAAACATTTTTTCCGCAATCGATCCACTTAGAGCATGTAGAATCTCAGATTTACCCTTAACTTCCATAATAATGAGATCCACCCTTTCATCTATGGCAAACTTCAGCAGCACTGCTACAGGTCGTCCTTTTTTAAACACAAACCGCATCTTCTCATCCGGGTAGTCAATCCGATTGAGATGGGCTTCTAAAATGTCAATTCGTTGTTTCTCAACTTCCTGAATGTAATGCGTCTCATCAACTTCATATCCCAATGAGGTAATGGTCTGAACCGCTTGTATATCTCGTTCATTAATAACGTTCACAAAAACAATTTCCGCGTTGAGCGGCCTGGCAACGTCAACCGCATAGTCAATCAGCTCTTTAGAAAATTCGGAAAAAGTAACCGGAACAAGAATTTTTTTTATATCTGACACGCAGATTTCTCCTTCAAAAAACGGGTAAAACTGACACTTTTTCTAATATGTTTCTAATTTTGCACGCTCTATGGCCGCTTCATCACGAACGGTTCGTGGCCGCTGCATCAAATAAAGCAGACCGTAAATCACCAATCCAATTAAATATGTCCAGTATCGCTGCCCGTGGGGAATCCCCAGCCATGAAGCAACCTGATCCGGACGCATCAAAATAAACGTCACACACAGGAACAATGGAATTTCCCATTTTTTATTTTTGGCTACAAACCACCCCTGGGTTGCCGATGCAAAGGCAAAGTTGCCGACACACGCCATAAGAAATATCAATATTCCCTGGAACCATGAATTCACGTTATGCAAGATAAGGTCGGAATTAAAAATAAACATAAACGGCAAAATAGCCGTCCGGATATCATACATAAACCCCTGAATACCGGTCGCAATGGGCGGTGATTTGGCGATGGCCGAAGCGGCATAGGCTGCAAGCCCAACCGGCGGCGTATCATCAGCTAAGATACCGAAATAAAAGCAGAAAAGGTGGGCGGACATCAACGGAACTATAAACCCTTGAGCCCCACCAATGGTAACAATCGCCGGCGCGGTCAACGCGGCCATAACAATGTAGGTTGCCGTGGTCGGCAACCCCATGCCGATAACCAGGCTGGCAATCGCTGTAATAAGCAACATCAGAAACACATTGCCCATGGAAAGAACGTCAATAATTTCAGATATAAGGTTGCCCAACCCCAACGCCACAACCCCCACAATAATACCCGCCGCTGCTGTTGCCAGCGCCACGGAAACCATATTTCTCGCGCCGGAAGCAAGCGCTTCCAAAATCGTCAAAAAAGATCGCTTAAACGCCGGCAAAATCGGTGTGCCTTCCCGATAAGCCAAATAGGGATGCTGGAAAATCATAAGAACAAACAGTACCAAAATGGCGTTAAACGCAGCAAGCTCCGGCGAATGACGAACCACAATCAACTCATAAAGCAACATGCAAAGGGGAATTAAAAAATGGACACCACTGAGCAGGGTTTTGAAAAATTGCGGCAGTTCACTTTTAGGCAGTCCCTTGATACCCGCTTTTGAGGCTTCAATGTGAGAGATGAAAAAAAGCGCCGCGTAGGAAGCAAAAGCAGGAATCGCCGCTGCTTTAACCACCTCAATATATGGAACATTTACATATTCGGCGATAATAAAAGCCGCCGCCCCCATAATCGGTGGCGCCAGCTGCCCATCTGTGGACGCCGCAACTTCAATTGCCGCCGCTTTGGTCGGTGCATACCCCACTTTTTTCATCATAGGTATAGTAAATGTCCCGGTTGTTACAATATTTGCGATGGAAGAACCGGACACAAGACCTGTCAGACCGGAACCCATGATGGCCGCTTTGGCCGGCCCGCCCTTAAAACGGCCCAATAAACTTAACGCAAGCTGTATAAAGTAGTGACCGGCACCGGCTTTATCCAGCATGGCGCCAAATAACACAAATAAAAAAACGATCGTGGCCGATACATCCAAGGGGATACCATAAATCCCTTCGGTTGACATGGTCATCTGCCCCACAAAACGCCCGAGAGAGGTTCCCTTGAAGGCAATTAAATCAGGCATATAAGGACCTAAAAAGGAATAGGCGATAAAACCGCCGGCAATCACGGGAAGTGCCGGCCCAATAGTTCTTCTGGCCGCCTCAAGAAGCAACACAACCAAGGCAATCCCGATCACAATATCCATCGTTGTAGGTGAGCCGTACCGGGAAATAATCTGATCGTAGTTAATGACAAGATAGAGCGCACAATACGCCGCAAAGGCGGCAATCGCCATGTCCAGTATCGGTATCCGTTTGTGGTGAGCGAAATATTTGAGGCCGAAAATAGGTTTCTTCAGCAAAGGATAATTAAGAAAAACCAACACCATGGCAAACGCGAGATGAATCGCACGAATATATGTCGAATCGAGCAGTACAAATCTTGGCAAAGAAAGCTGGAAAAGGCTCCATGCAATGGCAATTGTTGGAATCAGATACTTTTGCCACCCATCAGGCTTTCGCCCGATCCCCTCTTCTTCTTCAGCAAGCCTTTTGGCTTCATCTAAACCATCTTCCACCTTATCAATTCTAATCTTACTCATCTACGACCTCAAATGAATGATCTAAAATTAAACTAAACAACGTAAAAAAAAGGCCAAAAGCAAAACAGCGCCGGCTCCCGGCCCTTTAAGAAATTATTTCATTAACCCAACTTCTTTATAGTACTTTTTTGCACCCGGATGCAACGGAGCGGAAAGACCTGTCAACATTCCTTCTTTGGTCAATGTCACATATGCCGGATGAAGTTTTTTGAACTCTTCAAAATTTTCAAAAACCTCTTTGGTGATCGCATAAACCACATTTTCAGGAACCTTAGCTGAAGTCACCAATGTTGCTTTCATACCAATCGTTTCCGTATCGGCATCATTTTGGGCACCCGGATACATGGAGGCTTTAATAACGGTTTTTGAAAAATAGGGGTATTTTTTCAACATGTTGTCTACACCTGTGATAGAAGTAAAGCGAACCTTACGGGCACCGGATGTTGCCTCTTTGATCGCACCGTTCGGATGCCCCACCGTGTAAAAAAACGCATCAATACGACCATCTTGCAGAATGCTGGGGGCCTCAGACGCCTTTATGTATTCTGCAGTAAGATCTTTTTCAGGATCAATGCCGATGGTTTTCAAAATTTCAGTAGCATTTTGAAGCTGACCGGAACCGGGATTCCCAAGGTTAACAATTTTCCCCTTCAAATCCGCCACATCTATAATGTTGCTTTCAACAGCCGAAATCAATGTGACCGCCTCATCATGAATAGAAAAAACAGACCGAAGATCTGTTTGAGGGCCTCTCTCCTTCCACTCCGCAAGGCCCTTCATCGCTTGGAATTGCTTATCTGACTGGGCAATACCGAACTCAAGATCTCCACTCATAATCGCATTAATATTAAAAGCTGAGCCACCGGTTGATTCTACGGTTGCACGAATTCCATATTCTTTCTTTTTTATGTTGACCATTTTAGCAATAGCCCCACCTGTCGGATAATAGACGCCGGTAAGGCCACCAGTACCAATTGTCACAAACTGGGTTTTCGCATACGCCATAGGAAGGATCATCACGACACAAAAAATTAATGCCAACAGACTCACAACAACTTTTTTCATTTTCGCCTCCATTTCGTTATTTATAATATTTGCCAAGAATCCTTTCGACTATAGAAAAAGTTGAATCCCATTGCAAGTTTTAAACCCAGAATCCGAATATTTGCGATCAGAAGGACTTAAACATGCTGAAATCAGAATTTTATTATAGCGTATTAACTGATAAATTTGCGTTTCCCTTTCTTCTCCTCGTAATTTTTGTTATTAAAATCACACTATTTTTTTTGACTAATTTGAGGAACTACGTCCCATGAAAAGCATAAAAGGCGATTTAATCCATCTATCCCAGGAAGGGCGATTTGATCTCATTATCCATGGCTGCAACTGTTTTTGTACCATGGGTGCCGGAATTGCTAAACAGATCCGCACCCAATTTCCTCAAGCCTGGGAAGCCGATCTTGCAACGGAATCCGGTGACAGGTCCAAACTGGGCAGTTATTCAAACGCATGCATAAACTTACCATCCGGGCGATTGTATGTGATCAATGCCTACACCCAGTATCACTATTCCGGGGATGGGGTACTGGTTGATTATGACGCCGTGGCAAAGGTTTTTGCCGCGCTGAAAGAACAGTTCGGCGGCCGTCGCATGGGATATCCCAAGATAGGGGCCGGTCTTGCCGGAGGAGACTGGAAAGTCATCAGTAAAATAATTGACAACGCCCTATATGGCGAGGCCCACACTTTGGTTGAGCTTTAAAAATTTGCGCCGAACCTCAAAATTTTTTAGGAAAAGGCAATTCCCCATCGTCACGTATATTAAAGAAAGAATTGCCTATTTTGACACCTATTTATTCAATTCCTTGAGCACATCTTCTGTAATATCGACTGATTTATCCAGGTATCCGATGGCGTTGGGGTCCTTGAGTATAATTGTAAATTTATTCTTTTTGGCAACCTTTTTCAAAGCCCCGTCCGCTTTTTTCAAAATTTGAGCAACCAGTTCCCGGTCTTCCTTTGCTATCTCCTCTTTCGCATCCGCCACCATGCGCTTATACTCTTTAATCAGTGTATTCAACTCTTCAACTCGATCTTTTTTTTCTTGAACCTTTAGCAGGTCAGCTTCGCTTTCAAGATTAATCTTAATTTCATTAATCGTTTGAAGCTTCTGGTTGATCATGACCTGCTTTTCTTTTCTAAGCCGGTTTATATTTTCCATGGCAGCTTTTCCCATATTGGATTCCTTAACTAACCGGTCCAGATTGATGTATCCGACTTTGTTGGCGGCGCAGCCTGTATTAAATATTCCTCCTATAACCAATAAAAATAAACTGGTAGTTAAAACTATACTCTTTTTAGAAATTGACAACATCGTTTGATCCTTCATACCTTCAATTATAATGCGTTAGCTGTTACCGCCCATATTGCTGCAGCGCGTTTAATTTTTCTTTGCTTTTTTCAAGATCTTTCCAGGGATTATAAACATAAACCGGATCTTTTTTCTGAATCCAGAAATTATACTCTCTTTCTGCGTTTCCACTTGCGATATCCGCTTCTAGTTTTGCTATCTTGGAAACCAGTCGCCTTTGCTCCGGGTTTCTTGTTTCATCGTTGATTGCCGGCAGGGTCGGCGGATTAAAATCATCGGGTTCATCATCGGACAATTGAAGATCATTAATATCACCGCTTTGGGTATCATCAAAAAAATAAATCCGACCCCCAACATTTGATCCTCTATTATAAACCAAAGCAAAACTATATCCCCGAAGGAGCCTGCTGATCACTTGGGTAACAGGAACCTGCTGAAAATCAACCGGGAGGGTAGAATCCTGGAGCCGGCCTAAAATATAAATTTTAATATTGCTCACATCGGCCAATTCTTTTAAAAAGGCGACCACTGAAATATTATTTGAACTACAGGACACCATGCCGTTTTGATAGTCAATAACCGAAGGCTTTACCGAGGCGCTTGAAATGCTCGTTCCGAAGATAAAAAAAATAATAATCGCCAGAAAGAATTTATAAATTATTAAATTTTTCACTGCTCTATTATTTTTTCTTTGTCTATTTTCTTTATATAGTCCTGCAGCAGATGTTCCATTTCAATCATCCCCAATTTTGTGAAAGGCTCTGAGCCGTACCCTGCTTTTTTTCTGTATTTCTCGGTTAATTCCTCGGCAATTTCGCTCAGCCTCCGGTTATGTTTAAAATTTCTATCCAGCTTTTTTTCAAGGTGGCTTATTTCAAATTCCAGCGATTTCTTTTTCGCTTCAAGCGCGTTGATCTGAGCTGTCTTTTCTCTTTCCGACGTTACCGAAGCCTTATATTTTTCCACCACCTTTTGCCGGCTTTCTTCAAGTGCAGCTCTGATGGTTTGCATCTTCTCAATGATTGCATTCAAAGATGCGATCTTTATTTGGAACCCTTCCATTTGATTTTGGACAGCAAGTTTTACTTTTTCAAAATCCTTTATTTCCTTTGTAAGCTTGGCATTTTTTATCTCTTCAGCCATTTTCATACGCATACAGGTACCCAGCTTTGCTTTTTCCTGGGCATATTTCTTCTGCACCGCACGAATTCTTTTTTTCCCATCTCCAATCTCTTTATTCAAAGATGCGATTTGCAGATCAAGACCATTTTTGACATATAAAAGGTAACCTGTTCCACCAAGGCCGGACAGCATTATTAAAATTATCAAAACTTTAACGATTATTTTTGCCATTGCTTTTTACCTGATTTTAAAATTCTGCATTTAGATCAAGCTGGAATGTATCCACAGACAGATCGTCCAACTGAGTATCCCCTAACATCTGCATATCATCTATTTCGTTGGCACTCATCCATCTTGCCTTTAGCCATACATTTTCATACAACCCAAGTTCCCCGCCAAAAATAAAGCCCTTGGCATTTGTCCCCCCAATATGGAAATCAGAATCAGTAAACGCATCTATAACCGCATCACTTTCAAGATAGCGGTACTCGACAAACAAATTCCATTCCCATCTCTGTCTTGGTTTAAGATGCCCGACCTTCAGTCCGACCTGATACCCTGTGTCGCCTGAAATGCTTTCAATGTAGCTTTTCGAAACCCCGGCCTTATTAGCCATTTCGTCTGCATCATATCCAAGGTTTTTTACCCAGTCGCCATACAAGGATATGCAAATCGGATAAAAAAGAGAATTTGTGATCGCGCCTGTTATGTTCAAAAGTTTAAAATCAGCCAGCAGGCCATAAGTCGTTCCATTCGGATCTACGGTCTGGTCCATATCGAACACCGTGTTACCCTTTTGCATGTATTTGGGTGCCATGCGGGCAAGTTCTTGTTCGTCTGCCGTTGTTCTGGTGGTACTTGTTATCGGAAAGCCTTCCACGTTATAGTAATCATAATACGCTGCCGCAATTTTGTATTTCCATCCATATTTTGGCCGGTGTTCAAATCCGATCTGTCCGCCCAGAAGGTATTTATCACTTTGATTCCATTCCGATTCTTCAAGGGGGAAATATCCCGCCGTAAAAAACCCGCTGAAGTTATTGGACTTATTTGTATCTGAAATCAATTTAACGGAAACGCCTTCAAGCGCCAGATCACTGTCCCAGACAAGATTCGTGGACATCCATGGATTTTCCATAATACCGCCTGTAAGTGAAACCTGGGGAATTTTGCCTCCCCAAACTTCTGCTTCCGGCTTATATGTCCAGTCAACGTAAGCCCTGTCCAGTACAATATCAGAATGGCTGCTGCTCGCGCTGCCCAATGTATGGTTTGTTGACACCGGATTGTCTACGCTCCCGGTGGCAACCCTGAAACCAGCCGTAACCTTTCCTACGTTAACTTCGCCCGGATCAATCAGGTCTGCTTTTGCTGACACCCGAAGCCGGATTCTTTGTCTGTGTCTGTCGTTCGTCGTATTAAGATAAGTCCCCGGATCGCTGGGATCTTCGATGTCGGTCGCATTATTTTCATCAAACAAGGTCGATTCGTGCCTTAAGCGGATATCACCGCCAAAACGTATCCGTTGTGCCCAGGATGATTTCTGAAGCATGGGTTTGTGTTCTTCAGTCATCATCTCCTCCAACCGTTCGACCTCTCTTTGAAGGACAATGGTCTTTCTGATAAGATCGTCAGACCTGAATTCGTAATTTTCTTTCAAGTCGCTTAAATCTTTTGTCAGTTTTTCAGTCATACCCTTTGAAACATTTTTTATGTATTCTTCCTGATTTTCAGCAGGCAGGATTGTAATCGTCTGTTTTGTCTGCACAGCTTGTTCTTTGTAACGTTTTAGAAAGCCTTGTGCTTCCGCATCATTAATTACACCTTTTTCTTTCATCAGTTCTATTAGTGCTTCTGTGGAGTCAAAACCGTCTGTCTTTTTTATATCCGCAGCAAAAACACCAGAGCAGTGAAGACCTGTCACCATCAACACCAAAACTACAAAAATTGATTTTTTTTTCCAGACAGTAAGCACTTTCAAACACTCCATTTTATGTGGTTTCCTAAAATAATTTCAGCTTTTAAATGTCACTCTAATTTTCAGCAATTTAGGCATATCTTCAGGCGGCATTTCACTGACCCTGAGTCCCGCGATTGCCTGTTCGACAGCATCATCCACTTTTAATATTCCAGATGATTTCGGGATGCTTCTCAGGACCATATTTCCGTTGTCGTCCAACATTATCCACAGAAGCATTTTATGTTTTCCCCCGGGAAGATCCGCCTTGTCTTCAAGATAAGAATTTACCTTTTCACGAATCTCATCCTGGAGCATACGGGTGTACCAGGCATACCGCTTTAATAAAGACTTGTCTCCACCGCTGCCCCCGATCAGGGAGCGCCCCCCTTTTTTTGCCTTGAGTCCAAATCCGTCGGCACCGCCAGTCCCGTCGGCATCAAGTCCCAGGTCTTCTCCAGGCGGCGTATCATCCATGGCATCATCCATATTCTCTTCAATCTGTTCTTCAATTTCCGGCTCAACAATCTCTTCAATCTTTTTTACCTCCGGTTCAGGCAGTTTCTCCTTTATTTTCGGAGGTGGGGGCGGTTTTACCAGGGTGACCCGCTGTATCTGCCGTTTGCGCACCCCGCTGTCATTTTTCAAAAAAAATTTCAAAGTGAAAAAGAAAAAGGTACACAGACAGACAAACACCAGAAAAGATATGCTCACGATTAAACCTTTTTTTTTATTTTCAGCGGAGCTTTTCATTGTCTATTTCACCAGTTTTTGGGTAACAAGGCCCAGTTGAGATATTTCAAGTTTCTGCATAAGATCCAGCACATCCATGACGTTCTGATAATAAATCTTTGCATCACCCTTTATCACCACCGGAAAATTCGGATCAACAGCCTTGTGAGCACGCAGGTTTGTCTCCAATTCAGCCATGGTTACAGGATACGCATCCAGATAAAGCTGCCCCTTGTCGTCAATTGTAATCGCCTTGGTTTTTGGTTTTGCAAGACTTGGCACATCACTAGCCTTGGGCAAATTGACCTTAATCCCCTGGACAGAGGCCGTAACCGCAATAATAAAAACCACAAGAAGGGTCCAGGCAAGGTCCAAAAGCGGGGTTACATTTATCTCATCAAAGCTTTCCTGGCTGTAAAGATTTCGTCTCACCTTTTTTCTCCGTAAATTGAAGCCACTTTCAAAGCAAACTGGTCAACGAATATGCCGGAATCCGCTGTTAAATCCCTTATTTTGCCTGCCAGATAGTTGTATCCGAAAAGGGCGGGAATCGCGACGATCAGCCCGAAAACCGTCGTGGACAGGGCTGACGCAACACCAGGGGCAATGGCCATGATATTGGCTTCCCCGGCTTCTGCCATGGCGGCAAATGTATTCATAACGCCCCACACCGTTCCCAGAAGTCCTAGAAACGGGCCGCCGGAAATGGACATGGTCAGAACCAGAAGCCATGCATTCAACCGTTTGGATTCATCAACCAGGCCTTCTTCAAGGGTAGCCTTGAAAGCATCAAGCTTTACTTGTGTGATGATCGGCTTGCTTTCGGGGGTATCAGATCCCACAGCATCAACCGCCGGTGTCGTTTTTTTCAGATCAAGTGATTGGCACCCGCTCTCATATATTCTGTAAAGGCCGGATCCATTAAAATTGTTTGCACCCGATGAAAGTTCAACCGGGTCCGTGGCTTGGCGGTATCTATCTAAAAATATTTTATTTCCTTTTGCGGTGCTGAATAGAAAAACGCCCTTGCTGATCATGACCATCCATGAAATGCCTGACAAAACGAGCAAAAGGCCGATGATCACAAGCCCGTCCATCGTTATGTTTTTAAATATGGTTGCAAGATAGAAAACGGGCATTCCGCCGGAGGATTCATTAATCTCTTCAATGGCATAGGAACAAAGGCTTGCGGCAGGTCCCTGTGATGTAAAAAGCCCCCTTATCCATGCCCCGGTTCTTGGAATGCCGGAGATCCTGAGTTCATCCATATCCCCTGAAAAATAATGGGCCCCGTCATCAGCGCCGCCAACGAAAACATCTCCGGTGATTCCGGACAAATCCGCATCTGCTTTCATCCACTGGGCTTCTGCACCATCCAGATAAATGACGAGCTTACCGTCAGGGTCAATGGTTACGGCAAGATGATGCCAGCCCTCCAGGGGAAGGTCTGTGGTCTGTTCCAGGCTGTGAACAATCTCACCCGCCTTAATTTCAGCCGTAACTTTTGTACCGTTGATACCGATGGAGATACTTTTATCACCCGATTGTCTATAAAAAAGCCAGGCATCATCCTGTTCCTGGAATATTTTGATCCAGGTTGAAAAGGTCAGGCCTTTGTCAAAAACAAGGGCCGGGTTATCCGGGATTTTCATATAGCCGGCCCCGCTGAATGTGGCCCCATTACCTATGACGCCGGCAAGGCCCTGCCCGGCAAGGTATTCAGATGAATGAACAGAATAAGAGGCTGCATCCTGGGGTGTCCCTTCAAATTCGTTAAAATGATAAACAGCCTGGTAAAGGGAATCAAAGCTGCTTTTACTGTCCTGGCCTGAAACCGCACTCTCATTTCCGTAGTAAATATAAATACTGTTCTGGTTGCTTGACGGTGCCATATTAGGGATCTTGACCCAGACAAGGGCAATCTCGTCAAAGGCATCGAACATCTCGATATGGTATTTTAAAAGCGTGGCATCATCACCGCTGACAAACCGCAGGTCCTCACCGTTTTCCTTAACCCTGGTGAAATCAAAATTGCCTGTATGCAACCGCACAAGAACCGTAAAATCCATTAGATTCTGCTGTATGTACGCACCAGACGAGGACGTATCCAAAGCCACTTTTTTCCTGTATTCCCACTCTTCATTCCACCAGGCATCTGCTTTTGGAAGACAAACAGACGACATGACTATCATCATTAAAAAACAGCCCCACAGGCTCACAAATATTTTTCCAGGCTTCACCTTATTCCTCCAATGTGCAGTTTTTCTCTTCTATGATTGCTTATCTTCATCTTCATCGTCATCTTCATCGTCATCTACCTTTCCAAATCCCACAACTTCAACATCAACCCATTTAGGCTCAAAAGTGTAGCCGTCCTGTGACGCTTCCGAAAACCGTTTCTGTGCTGAAGCCAATTGCGTATTTTCTTGTCCAGCAAGGCTGGTATCCGAAACGCCCCCGCTACCGGTAAGCCCCCCGATTGAACCGGAACTGTCAGAGGGTTTTGTAAACCCTATGGCAAGTCCTGTTGTCTGAATATTCTGGGCATTGAGCACCTGCTGTGCGGCCAGGGTGACATTATTGCCGGCAATCCCGGCTTCGCCTGCGTCAATATCCCCTTCCCATGCCGTGGCGTAGATATCGCCCGCATCATTATAATCGGGCGCAGTGGCCCTGACACCGCTGCCTACGGCCGGGGGTTCGTACACAACTTTGTAAGTTCCATCACTTTGTTTAACATAATAAGTTGTTGAAGAAGCTACGGCGGCTTTTGATCCCCGGCCGGCATTAATGTCACCGTAATCGGAAAGAATATCGATGTCTCCCCCGGCAAACGTCATCACCCTTGATTCATTAACGTTGATATCATCTCTTGCGTAAATTTTTATTGCACCGCCGGCGGTTGTATAGATGCCTGAACTCTCTTCATCTGCGTTTGCTTCGCCGAGAATCGGAGGAGATGCAATGGATGAAAGCCCCACATCAATGGTTCCGCCTGCAAGGGTATAAATATTGCCGCTGCCGCCACTGGTGTAAATTTTGGAATTGACCAGGCTGATATTTCCCTCGCCGCTTGATGACCCGTCAAAAAAGAGGGCAATAACATTTTCTCTGGTATCGGCTACAATCTGTTCTGCCAGAGTTTCATCCCCGTCTGAGCGTGCCGCGATAAAATCTATCCCGGCCTGGCGAAGATCATCAAAGAATTCATCCATTTCATCTTTAATAAATTTTTTTGCATAGCCCGCAATCACCATGAGATCGTTACTTCCACTGGTCAAAGCTGAATTGGTGACACTCCCGGTGGCCTGTATCCCGTCCGAGGCACCAAGATCAATATTGTTTCCGGCCTGAACCAGGATCAGTCCGGGGCCGCCCACAAGGATTCCCGGCTCGTTACCTTTGCTTACATTCGTATTGCTGAAATAGATATCTCTGCCGGCATAAAACACCGTACTGTCTGTCTCATGAATGTTCTGTCCGACATACTTGATATTGGCAATGTCCCTACCCGCCGTTAACACTGCCGCCTTGGGCACTGCCAGCTGAATATCCCTGATATCATTGCCGGCCTCAAAAACCGCCGGCGTATAATCATCTTCGCGAACCAATGTGCCTGCATGCAGCTCATAGGTTTTCAGATCACTCATCTGGCTGACACTCTCCTTCTTGCCGACGGCATGATCCCCATAAACGTCGTCAGGGTCCAGATCAGACATATAAATGCCGAAGTCAACCATCGTATCAGACCCGGAATCACCTGTAATATCCCTGCCTGCATATATCTCGATGTTGCCTGAAGCTGACGGCGGCATATAAAACTGGTTTTTTATCACAACATCCCGGCCCGCTTTCATATAAAGGTCCGGCGGAAGCAACTTGGCTCGATCCCCGTCCAGACCAAAACTTGTATCAGGCCTGCCTGTCAGGGTTATATCCCCGGTTCTTGCCGTCATAGCTACGGATGTCTCCTGGGTGTACTGCAGGTTCCACTGATAATTGCCAGACAACCCATCAGCGGCAATACCGGGGTTCAGAACCGATGCCAGGGTGATGTTGCCCTGGGCGCTGAGCACAGCCTGGGAATCAAAGAGTTCTATAACCTGATCATCGCTCATTGAACCGATACTGCCCATGCCGGCAATTTGCATTCCCCCTTCCTTATTTAAAAATCGGCCGTTAATATCTCCCATGGCACTGATGTTAAGATCACCTTCCCCGAAAGTGCCTGCCTGGCCATAAAAACTGCCCAGAGTATTTACGGAGACATCACCTCCTCCCATGGTAGCGATGCCCTGGGTAGCGGATAGGCCATCGTAATTGGCCGACCAAACCCCGTCACTATCAGTCCACACATCTAATCCGTCCCATGCGTCGGGGTTTAAACAAAAAGTTTCTGTTCCAGTATTTGATGAAACATACATGGTATTCACATCACCACCGGTCTGTATGGATATGCTGCCGCCGCTGTTCCATTGACTATATGTTTCCTGTGCTACTTCTGCTTCAATTGGTAATATAATATCTTTTAAAAAATCCCAAAGATCTCCGTAGCTATCCGCTAACGCATCAACATCGACAACAGGGCTTTGGCCGGTTGTTCTTATGGTTCCCAAATAATATTCACCATTAATCGTTGTCCGCAAAAGATTAAGGTCGCCGCCTACATCAAGGGAGATATCCCCGGTAGCCGTCTGGATCACGCCCCCCTTGATATTTAAGTCAGCTCCTGTCTTTCCCCTTATTGTTCCTGAATAGGAGGCAAGATTGTAATTAAGGTGATTGTAGCTCATGTAATCATCCTGGAGTGCACTGCCCTGAATTTTACCGATAGTAGTGGAACCGCCGGAAGCAAAATTTATATTTCCGCCTTCGGTGTAAACCATGACCTTATCGGCAAACGCCAGGTTCCCGGTCCCGCGCTGGACTGCAAAGGAATCGGAAGTCTGAATAAGATCTCCGCTTTGTGTAAGCACCGCGCCTGCCTTAAAATTAAGAAAGCTTGTCAACTGGGCAGTACTTTTTTGCAATTCCGCTGCAACAGTTTCATAATCGAGAATATCACCATCGACGGTCAGGTTTCCGCCTGCGGTAAAACTCAATGCAATCGGTGCATCTTGGCTTCCAAATCGCCAGCCTGTCAGATCAATATCTGTGTTAATCTTCATATCACCGCTGGTTTGGACTTCTATGCCGGCAATCAGGGAAACGCCGTTTACACTGCTTCCTGCGCTGGATAGAAAACTGGAGGCATCCTGCTTCCAAGCAGTTAGATCTGATGCGGTAATCTGGGAATCCTGGTAAGTTTTAACCGCTTCTATGATACTGCTGGACGCGCCGATAATTTTCGCATCAGCATCCATATCAAAGGAGATACCCGTATTATCTGCAGTCCTGGCGACCCTTAAATAGACGGATCCGCCAGTTCCGTCATGGGCTGAAACATCCAAAACAGATTTGTTCAAATGCATATAGCCGTCATCTCCCAGGCCGCTGCCGAGGATGATGCTTCCGCCGTCTTCACCTGAGCCGGTACTGCCGGCATAAATCCGGGTTGATGACGAGAGTGTAAGTGTTTTGCCCGAATATATCTCAACCAGCCCCCCGGTGATGCCCGAGGCGTCAATAACAGAATCGATGTCCACATCGCCGGTATATGCGGAAAGCCTGAAATTTGATGTTGTCACATCAGCGGCCAGGGAAACATCCCCCTGTTGTATTGTCAAATCAATGGCGGTACTAAAACCGTTTTCAGACAGCTTTTCAACAAGCAATGAAAGATCGCCATAGGTCTGGGTGTTCATAATAAATGATCCACCCTCTCCGGAGACCGCACTTCCTAAAAGCGTGCCTGAAATATCGACGTTACCGCTGGTACTCTCCACCCATATGGTACCGCTGTTGCCGTATTCACTGCCTGCCGAAACATCTGTGACAGAGCCCTCAGAGAGAACGATATTTCCGTTTTCGGCCTCGTATTTCACAACACCGGCATCATAATAGAGATCATCCTCGGCACTGCCGCTGACAGAGACCTTTGCCGTGTCTCCCATGGTAACCGCATCACCGGTTCCGGTCCCTGTAAAGCCGATAAAACCCGAACTGACAAAAACCGTGCCTTGATTTGAAACACTATTGCCTGTAAAAGAGAGGCTGCCGCCGATATTACCGTTTGCTTCTGCGTCACCCTCCCCCTGTAAAATCTTTATTTTCCCTGCTCCGCTGTCCACATCAAAATCCAGGGCTTCATAGGCAATTGTTTCCCCGTCCTCTTCAAGATAGAGCCGGTATGCGCCTGTGGTCATGGCGGCTTGTGCCACTAAATCGGCATTTCCTGTATCAACGGAGCCTTCGCCAACAAATGTCAGGTTATTTTGGCTGGTGAGCGAAACCGTTCCAAAATTAGAAAACTGGATATCTCCCTGCCCGATGTATATCCGGTCGGCATCAAGTGAAAACGTGCTGTCTCCCCTGGTATACGTACCGCTGGCGGTTTTGTCCGTCCCGGTATTATACAGCGATATCTCTGCTGCACTGATCTTAAACGCCCCGGTGGTATCTTCTTCCGAAACATCTTCAACCAACGGCGTATCAATAAATATTTCACCATTCTGGGCTTCAAGGTTGACGACACCCGCAAATCCTGTCTTTTCTCGGCCGGTAAGCGTGACCTGTTCGAGATTTGAAAAGCTTTCCCAAAGTTCCTGATCAACAACAAACCCGTCACTGAAGGACTGCGCGTGGGCTTGATCAACGATGTATAGATTCTCCGAACTTAAACTGATCTGCTTTTGTGCCTCAATATCCCCTTCCCTGGCAAGGCTTGCGGCATCAATTGATATTGAATCTGAAGACCTTAGAAAAGAATCCTGGGCCATGATCAGACTGCCTTCCACGGATAAAAGGCTTATGGCGCTGTTCTCGCCGGTGACTTCAATCCCTGAATTTTCATTAAAAATAATATCATTGATGGCTGTCAGGTTAATATTTGACCCTGTAAGAACGCTGTTTTCTTCAAAGGTGATGGTCTCTGTAAGATTGCTGCTACCGATATTCAGCTCCCACAGCCCGGCTTGGGACAATTGTTCGGCATCCAGATATAGTGTGCCGACCAGAGCTGAAAGATTCTCGTCCTCTTCAAGGCTGGTGTCAAAGTTAAAACTGCTTCCCAGATCGGCCTTTGTGCTGCTGAAAATTACATTTTCACCACTTAAGGTCACAACACCCGACTGGTAATTGCTGTTTTTTGCCGCTGCGGTAATTGCATTGTTCAAAATAGTCGTATTGGCGGTGATCTCCAGACTGCCGCCGTTTCCCGTGGACAGGGACACATATTCATACTCGCCTTCGGACAGTACATCGGAAGCTAAACGGACCGTATAAAGGTTGGCATCTGAACTATGGTACCCTGTCAGGCTGTCCGCGTCATATCCCACAGCCAGCACATACCCTTCAGCACTTGACTTGACACCACTGTCGGAGTCAAGGCTGCCCTGGAGTTCAAGGACCACCGCCCCCTCCAGGAATGCATACGCTTCGGGCAGGACAACATAAACACCTTCGTCCAGAAGGCTGTTCTCTTCAAGATATATCGCCTGGCCCGGCAGGTATCCCATTACATTTTCCGCAGGCAGGACGACAAACCGGCCTGATACGGTCAACGGATCAAGGGAACCGCTGGTGCCTGCGATAAAGGTGTAGCCGTAAACGCTTTCTCCACCCGCCAGGTTGATTACTGCGTTTTCTCTGCCAATTACTTCGTGGGCTCTCAGACTGATCTGTTTCTCCGGCAGTTCTTCCGACGTTAGATATGACGCATCGTTATCATAATCTTCCAATGCCCCGGTACCTTCGTCAACATCACCATAATTCACATCGACCTCAAGGGCGACGGAAAGCACACTGTCATCCCCAAGGTAAATTCTACCTGTTGTTTCATCGGCATTAAGCCAGATGCTGCCGCCGGGTGCTGCAAGCACGCCCCAGTGATATATATTATGGGCATTCAAAACCAGGGAACCCAAAGCGGAATATATAGGCGATGTGTTTGTAATACCGGACCCAAGTGTGGTGATATTGCCGCCCGCGTTGATATTAAACGACGAACCGCTTGTCGGGTAAATTCTTGAAGCAGTCAGGGTAAGATCATTGTCAACGGCGAATGCACCCTGGGCGCCGGTTATCTCTCCCTCTAGATAATCGTAGTCCTCCAGCCTGATATCATACAGGGCATTTAATTCCACCTGGTCAAAACCACTTGCTTTCACATCCCCGGTGATATCAATAAAACCTGAATTTACCACCAACGACGCCACATCTTCACTCGAATCGCCATCCAGGACCTGATAGGAATTCAACAACTGCATCCAGTATGTATTTAACGTGACGCTGTCGCCTTCGGTTCCTGTTATGACCGGTGTATCAATCAAAATACCGCGAGTCATGGAAACCTCCCCTGAACCCATAAAACTGACTGTTGAGCCGCTTGCCAGCTCCAGGTAATCAAATCCGCCGGCGGCAATGGCATTCAACTGTTCAACGGGGATATCAAGATCTTCATCATTGAGCGCTGTGATGTAAAAGGAGCCGCCTCTCAGGGTGTCAAGATATTTTTCTGCCAGGAATACGGTATCGGTGTTTAATTCGCCGCTCTGATCTCCAAAACTTGAGAATGACAGGCTGATGCTCCCGGGCTCGGATGCGGAGGTATAGGAATAGAGCCTGCCCTGTTCGTCCCGCCTGTACATAGTGACGGGCTCTGCCCCGGACACGTCAATGGTCACACCATCCTCTATGATCAATGCACTGTTGGATGAAAGAGACACTTCCCCGCCGTCTGCAGGTGCCCATATGATCTCACCGCTGTCCAGATAACCGCTTTGATAATTGAATCCGCCGGCATCAAAGACCGTCCCCTTCCGGATGCACAGGGAAAACTGATCCAACGTTGATTTTGAATTTACGGAGATGGTACCGGCAGGAGCTGAAAAACTACCCGATATATCTACCCCCGGCCCTTTGATATTAATCTCCCCTTCCGGGGCAACCTGGAGGGATGCATTGTCTTTGACGGTTACGTAGCTGGATGCTGAGGTCCCCGAACCGACCGTGGTATATGGGCTGAATCCGTCTGTGGTGCTCCCTGTGGTTCCGGCTGTAAGGCTAATTGCAGAAGACCCTGCATATTCCAGGGGGACAGTCACCTGCTTGAGCAGCCCTGTACTGAACCTGCCGGGACTTGTAAGGCTCAGCTTCACAAGAGACGGGGAGAGTGAAACATTTTCTTCCAGGGTGATATCTGTAACGGCTTTAAGCGTAATTTGAGTAAATCCGGTATCATCAAACCGGTTATCATCAATGATCAGCAGTTCTTCATATTCTTCGGGCAACGGGTCTTCACTGGAATATTCATCGGCTATTTCAGGCAGATCATCCATGTCGGCCACGACCCTTACTTCTCCGGCATGCAGGGTTATACTGCCTCCGTCATTGCCGTACAGCGCCGTTCCCGTAACCGTGCCGTCCAGGATGATCGCCCCACCCAGTATCTCAATTGAACCGGCATCCCCTGAATCCAGGATGTCCCTGTCATCTCCTATGATATAGCCGCCGCTGACATCCAGGGTTGCCCCTTCTCTTAACACGACACCCTGGCTTTCAACGGTCTGATCACGGAGAATAATACTCCCGCCGTCCATCAGCCCGAACGAATCATACTCGGATGTTCCCGTAAACGCCCCGGTATAATTATCAATTATTTCACCTGCCGTACTGATGATGGAGCCGGCAGCCAGCTCGATTCTTTGCTGCCCAAGTTCCTCAATACTTACATAATCCGGGCCGGCAAGACTACTTTTATTGCTCATAATACTTAAATCGACGGTTCCGGAAGGCACCTCAATGATGCCCTGGTGAAGGATTCTTCTGGCTGTCATTGTCAGGCGCCCGCCGGCTGCAAGAGTTATCGTTGTATCTGATTCGGTCACAACCGAGCGGGTCGCATTCAACTGGAGAACGGAAAGTCCGGAATTATTGAGCAGATCATCTGACAGCCAGGTTTCCCCGTTTCGTTCTTCGGGTAGAAGAGACGTTTCCGGATTAAAGTCAGCTTCTAGGCCCGATGTGGTATTTTTTATCACGATGGCATCCACAACCGGGTCTTCATCCTCGTAAAACTCAAGGCTGGTGGTCTCATCGCCTATAATAAGCGTCCCGCCGGATGGAATTTTTGTCCCGATTGATGTCTGGTATCCTAAACTGTCAACCGGATCTGTCAGGTTTACCTGGTAATATCCCTGCACGACTGACGCATCCAGATTACCTTCATAAAAAATCTGTTTCGCACTCATTGAAAGCGTGCCGGCATCATAGCCTTCCGTATGTTCAGATATGTAATCGGTGTATGTCTCGCTGAAATTTTCGCCATAATTGATCAGGCTGTCATAAACAAGGGTTTCAGGCGCATCGGAAATATCATATACAACACCGTCGGAGACGAGTTTGGTTGTCTGTACATATCCCCCTGCATAATGGATTCCCCCGCCTGAAATATCTATGGTTGCATTGCTGTCCACAATGATATCGCCCTGGCCCGCCTCAAGTGTCAGGGTGCCGCCTTCCATGCTCTGCTCCCATACAGACAGGGTTCTGCTGTCCAGATGATCGCTGATATTGCCGATGGACACCCCTTCATGCAGCAGAAAATAAATGGTCTCGCCGGAAAGAATGGAATTTTTCTGCAAAAACTCGTCCCTGAGCTCCAGGCTGTTGAGCTGGGCTGATAGAACCGCGTCGGAAGCGCTTTTTTCCACCCATGATCCTGAAAGATCGATACTGGATCCCGGCGCAAGATAAATTCTTCCTCCGTCCCCTGCGTCAATGGTCATCTCCCCCGAGGGGAAAATAATATCACCGTAGAGTGCCACGCCGGACCATGACCCGTCACTTTCAACTTCATCGTTAATACTGATATTTATCTCCCGGCCGCCTGCAAACACTTCTGCAACGGTTGGATTTTCCAGTTCTTTTAAAGATGAATTGATTGTAGAATTTTCACCGGTTATCACTTTTTTTGAAGCCACCAGCTGGATGGAGCTGCCTGTCACAACGGTTGAAAGGGAACGAATCAATCCGTCATGTTGGACAATATCACCATACAAACCCACCTTGCCCACATCCGCCAGGATTTCACCAGTTTCACTGTTAACAGCGTTTCCTGAATAGTCCGTATCAACAGTTTCGCTGGTATTCTCTCCGGTGGAGCTTACTGTCGTGGTCCATTCAAATTCGCTTGCCCCGGCAAGGAAAATCCGGCCGCCCTCCGAAGAG
Source organism: uncultured Desulfobacter sp. (assembly GCF_963664415.1). NCBI lineage: Bacteria > Pseudomonadati > Thermodesulfobacteriota > Desulfobacteria > Desulfobacterales > Desulfobacteraceae > Desulfobacter > uncultured Desulfobacter sp. The sequence continues at coordinate 1,302,583 of NZ_OY761445.1, forward strand.
ATGGTTCCGCTGTTTTCAACATTGCCGCCGAGCAGAAAGATATTTCCGCCGGTTGACGACGCTATGGTTCCGCGGTTTTCCACATCGCCGGCATCATAATCTTCCGCCTGGTATTTCCATATACCATCTTGAAAATCATCTTCCGCAATATTCAGGGAACTTGCCACAATGGAGCCGACGTTGGTCCTGGACCCTTCCCCGAACAGGATACCGTTCTGATTGACGAGATAGATACTGCCGGTGGCTGTCAATTTTCCATAAATTTGGCTGGGCGAGTTGTCATAAATCCGGTTAAGGGCGACCCCGCCTTCTACCTGTTCAAAATGCGTATGTGAATCACTCCCTATATCAAAGGATTCCCATTTGATAACCACCTTTTCATCCGTCTGATCCACTTGAAGATAATGGTTTTCAGAATCGCTGGATGCGCTCCACCCGCTCTGGGTCTGCCCTGAAACCAAAACCGGCAAAGCATCGGATGCAGGGGCAGATACGGACTGGTGGAGTGGCTTTGCAGACAGCCAGGCAGGGAAAAAAGTAAAATAAGTACCCAGGAAAAACACAATAACATTCTTTGTAATCTGCGCCGGTAAATTTTTCATGATTACCCCACGTTTGTCTCCACTAAAACCTTATCGCGGTTTTAAAATGCAGTTCCATATCACCTGACCGTGTATCGTCAGTATCTTCAAGGGCAAACCCCAGGTCCAATTTAAAATCTATGATCTCTTTCCAGTTCCCGGTCAGACCAATGCCTGCCCCGTGGATGAATTTGTTGTCTAATTCACCCTCTAAAGGCTCCATGACATCCAGGTATGCAAAATCATAAAATAGGTAAGGAATCAGGACATGCTTTTTTAACAGGTCCGGGGCAAACAGTTCTATGGTGCCGTGCAGGGCATTGTCCGCCATGATCTCCGATTCCTTATATCCCCGGACACTGCCCACGCCTCCGGCAGAGTATTGTTCGTTGTTGATCAGGGGCTGATCAGCGATCTGTCCGTCCAGCTTTAAAAATAGTGAACACTGTTTGGGCAGTTTCTGGCGGCGTTCCATGCCTGCGGTAAGATAGATATAGTTGCCGGTGGATCCGTATCTTTTATCACGGAACTTATTAAAATCATTAACAGTCAAGTCTCTAATCAAAAAATTTAAATCGGCACTGAACTGCGTAATTCCGTTCTGGCCGACCAAAGAAGATACATACCCGAAAGAAAACGGCAAATATTCAACCGGGACAATTGTCCCCTGGGTGTCTTCTTCAAAATCTTTCCAGTCAAATCCCAATGTCAGGCTGTGATCGTAATTGCGCAAAGCCGGCAGGGGAATCAGATTTCGGAAGCCCACAATTGTTCCTTTGCCGACGATATTGAACCCTTCGCCGCTGGCGGTGTCACTGTCGGAATCAATAAAATACCCGATGAGCAGATGGTCGATGTCCCATGGTGCCGGAAGGGAATAGGAGGCTGAAAGCACCATCACTTCATCCGTATCCTCGGGAGAAATCTGGAACTGGCCGCTGATTGAATGCCCTTTCTGCCACAGATTATCATAGCGGATCAGCCCGTTGAGCCTTGTTTCCGTAGTGGTATGGGTTGAACGGTTATTGAGTTCAAGGCTGCCGTGAAGGGGCAGGTCATCCTCCACATTCAACTCTACATTGATTGTGCCAAGTTCTTTGCCGGGAATCAGGACAGGGGTCACTTTTAGGTCAGGGTTACGGTTAATACGGGCTAACTGGTTTCGAATTTCGGGCAGAAACAATACTTTGCCGGGCTCTATTCCCGGAAGCCGGTCTAGAATATTTTCCATTGTGAAATATTGGTTCCCTTTCACATAAACCCTTTTTATCCGGCTTTCGATCACCTGCAGCTTTACAATACCGTCATCAACCGTCTGCTCAGGAATATTGACCAGAACCGCCGGATACCCGCAGTTGTGATAGAGCTTTTCCAGAGCATCCCTGGCAAGTTCTACGTCTTGTGCTGTTTTGCCCTCTCCTGTAAAGTCCTTGACCACGGCAGTCAGCAACTCCTTTTCCAGCACATGATCCCCCTCAATATAAAAAGAGCGAATAACAAAGCTTGGGTCTTTTGTTTCAGCTGCCTTTGCCGAAACAGGCATTATTATCAACAACGCCATGACAACAAGACTGAATACATATCTACATAAACTGCAATAGGCACTACTGCCTAACCGCCCGATCATAATCATCAATTGCCTACTTTTGTTTCCGCACTGGTATCTGCTTTTGCTACATCCGTATTTAATATCTTTTCAAGTTCCGGCAGTAAGTTGTCCGCACTTTTAAACCCTTCCATTTTTTTCAAAATTTTCCCGTGATAATCACTGAGCACGATCATGGGAAAACCTTCCTGCCCGTAAAATTCTTTCAGGCTCTGGTCTACATCTGAATTGGCTTTAATCCATACAAACTGATCCGCCAGCATTTTGATACGGGGATCTTTAAATGTTTGTGAAAACATTTTTTCGCACCACTGACACCAGTCTGCATAAAGCATGATGACTTTATTTTTTTTCTCTTTAAATGCGACATCAAATCCCTGGTCATGGTCCTCGATCCATGCCAGTTCAAGCCCTGAAAATTCCGAGGCTTTTTTGATGGAAAGCACTTCAAGGTCAAGAATCATTTTTTTACCGGCATACGGGTGGTTGAAATCGACAGAAAAACTTTTTTCATCCGCTTCAATAATATTGCCGGTCTTTTTTCCCACTGAAAAAGGTGCCCCTTTTTTGGCCTCAAGTGAAATCGTAATAACGCCGTCTTTCACGAAAGTTGTGGTTTTGCCGATGGCGTCCTCCCGAACAGCGCCGTTCTCGGCAAAGTTGTGTATCATAATCTTCTGGTCGTCGGCGTGGATCACCTTGGATTCAAAATATGGCGTAATTTGGATCGGGTCATTTTCCCGGGGCAGGCTGTTAAACTGCTTTTTATAGCCTTGTGCACTGATCTCAATATCTACAGGCATGGTTCTTTGGGCCGCAAACGTCTGCACATTTTCAGCTTTATGAAGACCAAAGACGTTTTCAGGCGCGATGACAGATTTTTTCTTTTGGTTTAGCTTCATACCAAGAATTTCCTGGGCAATGACACCGCCCTGCCCCGCCGTCATATTCCTGGTTTCGCCCGCCTCTTTGGTGATCGGCTCACCGTTTTCCAGAGAGGCGTTATATGATATTTTAATTAGGTCACCGGGCTGAACTATGCCGGGGATTTCTTCTATAGCAATCTCATCCAGATTCACATCCACACTGGTTTTGCCTTCTTTGCGGGCCTTTTCGATGGCGGCGGCAATTTTTTGGTTGAGTTCATTTTTGCCGGCAGCTTCCAGGTTGGGTTCCGGTTGTCCTTCTTGTTCAACAGTTGTATTTTCATGGGCTGTCCGGGCCGCACAGGCCCCCAGCAACAGCAGAAAAACGGCTGCAATCCCGATCATTTTCGTTTTGTCTGATTTCATTTCACTTCAGCCTTTATCAACGCATCTGTTTGTTTTTCCCCAAGGACCTTTACCCGGCATGTCAAAGTTTTTCCGGCAAAGGGATGACCGTAATCCACCTTGATTGTATCTTCAGTAATCTCGCTCACCTCTCCGATAACCGGACCTGTCTTTACAATTGCTCCGGGCACGGCCTCAATGGTGGTCACCACCATGTCCCCCTCAATACGGCTCACGGCCTTTCCCCAGGGGGTATCATTTTCGATGCCCCGGCCAATAAAATTGGTTTTCACATGCCCGGCAGATACGTCAAGAACCTTAAACGCCGGCTTGCCGTTAATCTTAACGATGTCGCCCAGTGCAGGCTCTGAATAACCAAACATTTTTTTAAACTGGTCAACTGGCACGGAATGGATTCTTGGGGCTTTATTGACTCTCTCTATCACCCTGTAACGATTTTTCTCTTTCATCCCTTCCGGTGTTTCAGATTCAAGAACGATTGTTTTTTCTTTGCCGATTTCCATGCCCGGCAGTTGAAGAGAAATTTTTGTCAAAATTTCAGGCTCAACCATTTTAAGCTTGTCATCCCACTGGCCGGGCGCGTCCTCACCGGCGGTCAGATCAACGGGGCCATATGCATCATGTTCGATAAAGCCGTTTGATTTTTTTAATGAAGAATTTTTAACGTCGGAATTCAATGTGGTGGCAATTAATTCTTTATTTTCAGTCACACATGAATAATCAACTTCTACCTGTCGACCTTCCTGTACCATCTCAACAGGTTTCAATGCTGTGCAGCCTGTAAGAAACGTTATAATTAAGACGGTTAAAACAATTTTCTTTTTCATTTTAAAAAATTCTTTTTAAGTTTAAATTTTTATACAAATTAACTATGGCAGCCCATTAAAACCAAAACCCAATTAGCCTGTGACTAGCGGCAAATTGGCGTTTGATTAGCCCGTTATTGTTTCCTGCTAAATAACAAACGGGGCTGCCATGCAGCAGCCCCGTTTTCCTTGATACTTTTTTCTACAAGCGAATAATGTTATTTCTTTTTCGGCAAAGCGAAATCAGTCGATTTCTCATAGTTCATGGCATTCTGGGAAGACCAGTAATCCGCCTTTGAGCTGGGCAGGTTTGCCTCAACAGAAGCATAATTGCCAAGGGCCGTGATAAGAGTTTTAGTTGCAGTAGGCTCAGCATCACTGTAATACAACCACTGGGCTGACCAGAATGAATCTATACCATTCTGCACCAGTTCTTTTTGTGTTAAGAACGGAGAGTGATCAGGCCGGCAGTCGGGACAACATGGATAATAAACTCTTTTAATCTGACCATACCCTTTGCTGACACAGTTAGTACCGGGGATACATTTGTCAAAATCTGCATAACCAATGGCACCTTTTGTTTGACCAACACATCTCATCATATCGGAAGAGCCTTCGTTAAAGTATATTTCAGGTACCATTTGACCAAACAAGGCATAGTAATCCGCTACTGCTTTGGTAACTTCTGCAATCGGCAGTTTAGCATCGCCCCTGAACACGGCGGCATTCAAAGTTGCAACAGTTCCGGAACCCGCATGTCTGTGACACACAACCACCCGCATATCCATGGAAGGATCATATTCACTCCAGTTGGCAATCTGACCACTGAAAATGGACACCGCCTGGAGACGGGTCATACTATTAATGGGAACCGCATCGTAACTTCCGTCTTCGCCGTTGTTGGCAAAAAAACCAAACGGAACAACAACAGGCCTGATGTTCTGAAAGCCGTCCGCTACCTGCATGGAAGGCAGATCATCCGGGTATATAACCTGACTTTCAAAAGCGCCGCCACCAAGAGGGCCTTCGAGCTGGCCTGAGGAAGACTGGGAAAATGTTTCAGAAGCGACATCGGATGCTCCGATATGAACATCCTGACAAGACAGACTAGCTGCAGCATCAGGAAGTGAGAGTACCTGGCCGGTCACGCTTGCATTGCCCAAATTTGCCTGAAGACGGTAACCCCAGTTTCCGGTAGTGGTGTGGCAATCATCAGCATCCCAATCTGCGTTATTAGATTCAGAAACCGCCCGGATGCCGTCATAAGACGCTTTGGATGTATATCTGATCACAATCGTATTGCCATCACCATCCCCACCACCTGAGAGTGATCCACCGTTAATTGTTACAGCAGTATTACCCGCGCAGACGGCAGCACCTGTGTCGCGGCTTTGCACTTCCGTATCCAAGGTATAAATATCACCTGAAGCACAGCCTTGATCCGCAAGGAAATCTGCGGCTGCATTTGTCCAGAAAGAGTACTGTGCAGAGGCACCGTAAAGGTTTACTTCAATGAGGTCTGCATTGGCAGCACCGGCTGTAAGCATCAGTGCGGCAGAACCGATTGCCATTTTTTTAACAACATTTTTAAACATTTTTTATTCCCTTATAAGCTATAATTTTTTAGATTGATGTTAGCTCATTTTTCTGCGGAGACCGACAAGACCGACAAGGCCGGTACCAAGCAGTACGACTGCGCCGGGAACCGGCACTGTAGAAGTTTGGTTCAGCACGATAGATCCGTCACCATTAAAGCTGATCACAGCCTGGTAGTTATTTTCACCGTCAAGTACTAAGTTACTAAAGGCATCGAAATAATAAAGATACATATCGACGCTATCTTCCGAAAGAACAGCTTCGCCATACGAGAAGTAAACATTGTTATAACCGGAATAGGTACCATCGGCTTTTCCGCCACTATTCATTCCAGTATTATAAGAAGCGTCGATTGACATAGAATGCTCTCCCAAAGTGGTAGTACCAGCAGCACCTACGAAGGAGGTAGCCAAATTGGAATTGGCAGTTGCTTCTACATCAGTAGTCAATCCAAACCATCTTTCTTGAACAGTTACGCCTGGTATCGGAGTCTCAACCGTATAACCAAACATCCCAACTCTATCATAGTCAAGATTAAAAGATCCTGCTGCCGCAAGCTCAACATTTGATGCCGATAAATCCATAGAGGTAAGATCGCCAATTTCGATTACATACTCCGTAGAAGTATCATCATCAAGAAACGCTACAGCAAGATTACCGGCAGTGTAAGCTGCAGCATTGCCTGCTACAGCAAAAAGAGAAACAGTAAAAGCCGCCACAAAACCTACCAACAATTTCTTCATTTTTTCTTCTCCTTAAAATAAAAATAAATTTGGTTCCAACTCAATTTCTCTCGTAAAGATATGGTGCGGCTCGGCTGTCTTGTTTTATTTTTCTTTTTTTTGTTTTAATTTTAATGGATCGGCTTGACATTCAATCATTGGGTTACCTACCTTCAACCCGTATTCTTGACCGTCTTTTCGTATCCCTTTTTTAAATAACAAGACCCTTGACTTTCCGACCCCCGGTCACCCGGGGTGTGGCTTTTTCTTATCTTCGGTACGGAATATACCCGATTATTTTTAGCCCAGAATTAACGTTAAATTAGCCTTAATTTAAATTTAAGTTAGGTAGAAAAAAACGATTTATTTCCCGAATTAACTGCGTGGTTTTATATGCTAAATTCCGATAAAATACTGAATTATTTTATTGTATTTTTTCCGCTCGAACTTTCATTACAAAGAGCAGTCCTATCCCCAAGGGGATCGCCTGGGTACACAAAAAATAAATAATCTGGGAAACGGCCTCAACCCACTGCATATGAAACGCCGTAATCCACGTATTGCAGATACGGATGGCGATTTGAAGTAATGTCAACACGAAAAAGCCAACCGCAAACCAACGAAGCCGGGTGGACAGTTTAACCGACTTAACGGCAAACAAAAGTCCGGCCATTGTGACAAGACTGAATGACTGGTAATAAAAATCATGGGTAAGCGGTATGATGATCTTATATGAGGCTGCGGAAAACAACGTTTCAACGAAACCGTCCACGAAATGTTGATACACTCGGTTCAACGGCAACCAGAGAAGAAACGGCACAATGGAAAAGCAAAGAAATCGAAGAAAAAATCCGGCAGGCCTCTCCAAAAAGTCAGAATTAGACACGCAGCGACACCAAAACAGACACATAAAGACAACAAAAGAAAGCATGGCCAACTGCCCCAGGTAGATATGAAACACGTCGAATAGATTTGGGTAAAATTGACCGATCATCGTAATCGCACCAATTCTCATGCTGTTGACAATTGAAATCAACACAACACCGACTGCGATGCCGATCAGCTTCCGGGTCATGCCGGCCGGAAACGCGAGTATAAAGGCGGCAAAAAGCGCAATCAAATGAATCGCCGAACATTCGGAAATAACATTGACGGTGAATTCGGTCAGACGGATATTCGTGCCCCGGACCAACGGTGCCATTCCCATCATTCGCATAAAAACGACTGAAAGGTTAGCCGTCAAACGGTTGAGCGGACCATACCAGGCTTCAGGAATAAGGCTGACAGGAATTAACAGGAGGGCGGCGGAAATCAAAAAAGTCCATGTGAACGAGCAACATTGATTTCGCGCCGACAATAGATTCTGTTTCGAAGTATTAAACGCATTCTGGTCAGCTTGCTTGTTTAATTTGGATCGTTTTCCCCGCATATAGGTTTGGGTTAGATTCGAATCACCCTTTTTTATTCAGGACAAAGCCCAAGAATTTATCCGGCGGTAGAAGGGAAACGGCTTTTTCAATGTCCGATTTGGATGTCACCCGGGCTTCAACCACCATGATGATGCCGTCCATCATGGGGGCCATGGAAATGGCCTCGGAACGTTCGAGAACCGGAGGGGCATCAAAAAAAACGTACCGGTCGGGATACCGCTGCCCCATCTCTGCCACAAGTTTCTCCATGGCTTCTGAAGACAGGATTTCGGTAGAATTCACTACCGTTTCATCTCCGGATATCAGGGTTAATTTTTCTATCCCCGGCCAGATAATCAAATCGTTTAACGGAACCCCGTGCAGAAAGTAATCAATCAGGCTGTGCTTATTTTCAATCCCTAAGTATTTATGGATATCCTGGCCCTTAAAATCGCAGTCTACCAGAAGTACGGTCTGCTTGAATTCCCGGGCAAAGACAAATCCCATGTTGATGCTGGTAATGGTTTTACCCTCGTTTTTATTCGGGCTTGTGATCATCAGGGTCTTTAAATTTTTCTTTTTGGCCTGCTGCTGAATCCGGGTTCTTAGAATCTTATAATATTCAACTTCGGGCGCGTTGGGGGTAATGCAGATCCCCCGGTTTTTTTGGACAAGGTCCGGATTAATCTGATATTCCCGTGATTTTTTATATACCGGTGCTTCGAAGGACAAAGGGGCAACCCTGTCCTGGCGGTGGCTTTTTTCCATTACTGCTTCCTGGGTCATTTTCCGGTTACTCCTTTCTTTTAAAGAAACTTGCGCCCAAATTTGGCCTTAAAAACGGCAAGGTCCATGATAAAGTGATCAAATAAAAAAACGGCAAGAATAACCGTGGAAACCATACCGGTAACCATTGCCATTCGTTTTAGATTTTTTTTTCGCCGATCATGTTTGGTTACGATAATCGGAATTTCCGTCAGGAGTGGGAAACCAATCGACTTTGACAAGGCGTCCCCTTTACTGAAAGAAGAATCTGAGAATTCAATCAGGGCAGCCAGGCCGACACCGGCACCTGAGCCTAAAACAATACCAATGAGCACAATGGCCACCCGGTTGGGTTTAAAGGGCTTTTCAGGCAGCCTTGCAGGTTCCACCAAAGAGAACCGTTCTCCTTTCTGCTCGGATTCCAGTTCTCTGGCGACTTTGGCTTCCATCATTTTTGCCTGGAGATCGCTATGTTTCATGTACAAATTGTTTCTTTCAGCCACAAAGGCATTGTATTTTTCCTCAACACCCGGTGTCATTGCAAGGAGCAGCCGGATATCATCAGCATGTTTTTCCATTTCTTCTATTTTTTTATTGGTGGAGGCAATATCGGATTTTGTACCGGCCAGGCGGGAGGATAGGGTAACCCAGGCAGGATTTTTTTGCTTGTCTTTTTCCTCCTTCCTTGATTCTTCAACTTTCAGGGCCAGGTCTTTGATTTCCTGTTTGGTCTTGATGACATCCGGATAAAGGTCGGAAAATTCTGTTTTTAAGTTGATCAGTTCTATTTTGAGTGCTTCAAGCCGTCTTTGATCCTGGTATTTCTGTTCTTTTTGAAGTTCTGTATCTTCTATGAAAACAGGCGTGTTGTCCAATTGCTCTTGCAATTCTTCTTTTTTTTCTTTCAGGTTTCGCAATGTTTCCTTTGTGTACTCGGTATCTCTATCAATGCGGCCCAGGGTCTGCTGGTTTAACTGGAACAGTTCAGGCAGTGACTTTAAGTTTTCTTTTTTGAACAGCGCCATTTTCTTTTCCAGCTCGGAAATTTGATTTTTGACCTTTTCGCTCTCGGCAAAAAGAAAATCATAGGCAGAAGAGGACTGCTCTTTTCTTACTTTCAAATCTTCCTCAAGGAATAAGGAGGTGATGGTATTGGCAACCTTCTGCACTTTTTCAGGATTTTCACCTTCATAGGAAAGATTGAATGCAATGGTTGCCGTGGCCGTTCTCCCGGACATGCGGTCCGCAATTTCCACATTCACAGGAACCAGCTTGATGTCTTCCTTCATGTTTTCAATGATCTCATCCTTGGTCTTTTTTTCCTTTAGATCGGAATAAAGTTCAAACTCGTCGATGAGTTCAAGAAGACGCGTTGAAGTCAGAATCCGTGCATGGATACTTTGCATCCGTTCTTCGGCAAATGTGGTAATGGAGGAAGTGACATATTGCGCCGGTATTTCCCTTTTTTCGATCAACAGAGTGGCCTTGGATTTATATACAGGGGGCAGCAGCAAGGCTACGCAAACCGAAATTATTGAAATGAATAAAAACGGCAGGAGATAAGCTGCTTTTCTATATTTTAAAATATCAATGGCATCTTCCAGTGAGAAAGCGTGTCCTTCCATTTATGCTCCTTGGTCAATTAAATTCGCTTTTACAAGTGAAATCATATTAATTCAGCACTTCTTCATACTGCTTTACTATTTTTCTGGCATCATTCGCACCGGGAAAGTTTTGATTCTTGGCCAATGCAGATTCAAGGTGGGTTGCAGCCTCCTGATGCCGTCCCTGTTTTTCCAGCACCATGCCCATGTGATAATTGACAATATGGTGATCCGGCCTTTGTTCAAGGGCCATTTTCAGCTCATCAAGAGCCAGTTCGAGATTCCCCATTTTATAATAAATCCATCCAAGGGTATCCCTTGCCGGCCCTGCATTACCATTCAGGTTCACCGCTTTTTGGGCATATTCCATGGCCTCGGTAAGATCCTCCGTTCGGTCAGCCAGATATTCGGATGTGATGTAGGCATAGTCATTGGCCGCAGCCCACAGAGAGGGGATGGTATCAAATGCCTGCTTGAAAACCTTTGCGGCAGCCTCGTAATTTTTATCTCTTTTATGAATCATGCCTAAAAGTATCCAGGCTTTCTTATTTTTTTCATTTTGTTCGATCGCAGATTCAAGTTTTTTAATAGCACTCTTTTTTTTCCCCTGGACCAGGTAAAGTTGTGCCAGGTTTTCGTATGGTTTCTGCCATTCAGGAGAAATTTCAATAGCCTTTTCAAAATTCGTTTCTGCTTTATCATACTTTTTAGTTACAAAATAAATGCCGCCCAGAAGGTTCCAGCTAAAGGCTTCTTTGGGATTTTTCTCAAGCCGTTTTTCACATAAAGCGATGGCGGCAGTCACATTTTTCTTTTTCAAATATAACTGAGAGAGCTGGGAGATCAGCATGGCCGAGTCCGAGAATTTTTCATACCCGGTCTTCAGTTCCAAAAGCGCTTTTTCATCTTCATTGCGTTTGAGATAAACATTGGCTGTCTTGATATATCCGGCTGGTGAATCCTTGTGAACGGTTTTGATATGTTCATATTGCTCCAGTGCTTTGTCGTATTGCTTGGAACCAGTATAAAAATCCCCCAGGCTGATGAGAGAATTGATGTCGTCCGGTGCCAGATCTACGAGTTTTTTAAGATATTTTTCTCCTTTTACCGTATCCTTTTCCACCATCTTCATCTGGGCCAGGGCCATGAGAATTTTATCGGATTTCGGGTTTTCTTTAAGGCCTTTTTTAAGAACATCCAATGCCAGTATGGGTTCTTTATTTATGATATGTGCCAGAGCCAGGTTTAAATGTCCCTGAACAAGATCCGGTTTGTCTGCCACAACTACCCTGAATTCGGATATGGCATTGAGTCCGTCTCTTCTGTTCAGGTAAAATCCGCCTTTAATGCCGTGGGCCTCGGTGTTTTTTGGATCTTCTTCCAGGACTTCATCCACCAGCTTTTCAGCATCATCCGGCAGAAACTTTGCCAGCATCAGTTTAGCCAGAGCCACTTTGGTCCTGACAATTCCCGGATGGCCGGGGTCTTTGTTGACTTCCAGACTTGTCCTTAAGACCTGCTCCGATTCGTCCAACCTCAGGGTTTGGGAATAAATTTGTGCCAGAAAAAGACGGAAATCAAAATTTTTAGGGCTCCCGGCAATGGCCTTTTTAAGCAGGGTTTCGGCTTTTTCTGGGTGGTTAGCTCCCATCCAGAAATTGACAATCGGCATCACAACAGAGTCGTTGGAATCGGACGCATCAGCCACACCGTCGAGATAGGAATCCGCCTTTTGCTCATCTTTTTGCCTCAAATATAATTGGGCCAAAACCAGTTTGTGGGCAATTTGATCCGGCTCAAGATCGATGATTTTTTTAATGTACCCTTGTGCAGTATTAAATTGCTCATCTCTGACAGCCCACTTGTAAAGCCTTATCAGGAGGGGAACATTCTTTGGGTTTTCCTTCAGGCCTTGCTCCAAAAATGTTTTAGCCCCGGTCCAGTCTTTATCCTTTGCGGACAGGGAAGCCATCATCATATATATTTCGGGGCGGGTAAGGTTTTCGGCCAGCATGCCGGACAAAATGACTCTGCCCTTATCATATTCTTTGTTGACAAAATGAACAGAGGCCATCAACAGTCTTGCATCCACATGCTTGGGTTCTTTTTCAAGGACATGAACCGCATGTTCTTCAGCTTTTAGAGTTGCCTTAGCCCCAAGCAGAAGACGACCGAGTTCGACCTCGGCCTGGAGATTGGAAGGATCAAGCCGTAAGGTTTTTTCGAACATCTGGTAGGCCCGTTTATAATTCTTTTTTTTAATTTCAACTTGACCTATCATTAAAAAGGCCTCTGCATATTCAGGGTCAATCTGAACGGCATTTTTAAACTCCAGCTCCGCATTTACGTATTCCTTTTTCTCCATCAAGGCTTTACCCTTATTAAGAAAGGCCGCCTTTTTGTCATCCGGGCTGCCGCACCCGGCAACCAGGAATGAAATCAAAACAAGAACAACAAATATTGGATACGTTCGTTTGTTCATACCTTAGTCCTTTCTTTTGTTACATAGTTACGGCTTTTTATATAAAGGTTTTAGTGGTTTTGAAAAATATATCCGTTTAAAATCATTCAATATTTATCATAGCCAACTAAAATCCCGTTCCGGTTAACTCAAGTGATAAAAACCTGACATCAAAAAGACAGCCCATTAGATATGATTTTAATATGTTTGGTTGATTAATCTAAAATGTGAAGTTGATTAGACGTGGGCATTGGGTTAAACAATCCATTCCACTTGTTATTAAGATGGGCATGCTTTTTAAGTAGGACTAACACAATTTTCACATTCTCTTTAAATTCTGCTAAGCCCCTCAGAATATTTTTATCCTATGTAATTCTTACTCGTTAATTTTTGAAAAATATAAAAATATTTTACCATGCCTGTTGCCAAGGCGAGGCAGGCACAGGGTTTTAAGGTCAGTTAAAGGAAAGGACGTGTCGTCATGAAAGAAAATTTCTTTTTGCCCTGGTGTTTATTTGCTCTTATCCCTGGTGTCGCGCAGAAAAACGCCATCACCCAGGGGATTAAGACAAAGCACAGGATATTTCGCCGTATCCCTGGGCCGTTGCTGTTTTGGGGCGTATTCTGGCCGGGCTTGTTACTCTGTGCACATAGCATAAGTCATGCCCACCCGGCCCATTACGGCAGCCGGTTCCATGCCACTCACCTTGAACAAGCTTTAGAATATGCAGGACAGGAGTACCGCATTGTCTTCGTGCATGTACGCGCTGCCGGGGGCAAACGGTTGCAGTTTTTCAGATGGCCCGGTGATGCCACCAATGGCGATCTCATTGATCTGCTGGTCCGGGAAACAGTGATCGTGGAACTGGATGCCGCAAAAAATGCAAACGAACTTGCCGATTACGAAATCACGGTGCCTCAAATCCTGCTGATTAATCCCGACGGCTCGCTGATTAAAAGTATAGATGCGGGCCAGCCTGTACCGGTCCTGAATGCAACGTTCAATAAAATTCTCACCGGGCAGGATGCCGTGGAAAGAGCCCGGCTTAATCTTGCAACCAAAGGGGACGACGACTTTTTCTCCCAGGAGCGCCTGGCCACAGGGCTTGCGGCGGCAGAGGATTTCACCGTAATCGCCCTGCCGGACACCCAGAATTACAGTGAGTACTATCCTGAAATCTACACCAGCCAGACCCAGTGGATTTTGGACAGCACCAATACTCTTAACACAGAATTTGTCACCCACTTCGGCGATATTGTAAACAATGCGGCAACCGTCTTTGAGTGGACGAACGCGGTTAACGCCATGGACATCCTGGATGGTGCGGATATGCCCTACGGCACCTGCGTAGGCAATCACGATATCAATTATCCGGGCGATTATTATGACCCTGCCGGCGAGAACTATCTTTCCCGGTTTTCACCGGATAATTATTCAGACAAATCCTGGTTCGGCGGGGCATCCCCCAGCGGCCTGAGTAACTACCAGGTCATCACGGTGGATGGCAAAGATTATCTGTTCATGCACATTCTGGTTGAAACGCCGCCCCAGGAATTGGCCTGGGCACAGGAAATCCTGAATGAAAACCAGATTGATGTGAAGACTTACTCTTCTTTTCAGGATGATTATGAAACCGATGATGACAGCCAGTTCACCTTATCCGTCAATTTTGACGACTACATGTCTGATTCACCGATCTTAAGTTTCCGGCAGGGAGTTGACGGGTATGATGGCGCCGTGGATGCCGGCAGGCGTTTTACTTATGCAGTGCAGGCATCCGATCCAGGGGCCTTTAGATACCATTACCATTGCCTGGGACCTGGATGAAGACGGGGTGTATGATGACGGCGAAGGGACTGAAGGCACGACGTGGTTCAGCACAACGGGAGAACATATTGTCCGTGTAAAGGTTGAGGATAATGATGGCGATGTGGACAGTGACGACGAAAACCGTCTGCTCGGTATTGAAACCGTGACACCGGTACCGGCTATAAGTATCGCCGGACTGCTTTTGACCGCACTTATCATTTTAGCCATCGGCGTGTATGGCCTGGATCGAAGGACAGGAAAACAATAAGAATCAAAAGTTCATCTATTGGGCTTTTTGTATATTAGTGTCAATAAAACTAAAATTTGAAAAAAAGGAAAAGTTTATGGGGAAAAAATTTTTATTAGCTATGGCATTCATACTGTTGTTGTCATGCGCACCTGCATACGCAGACATGAGCTTAACCATTGCACCTTCACAGCAGACAATCGGAATCGGAGAGACCGCAGAGGTTGACATTATTCTCAGCGGGTTGGTTGATAACCCGGAATTGACTGAGTTTTGGGTTGAGATTTCTTATGATGAAACTATCTTGAGCTTTGGCGGGGGAACTACAAGTGTTGAAGCTGATGATATAAATTTTGATCCTGATCGTACCGGGCTGATTAATATCGAGGTACTTCAAATTACATCTAATCCTCAGCCATACCCGGAATGGACACTGGCAACACTAACGTTCTCAGGCGTAGAAGTAGGAACAAGCCTGCTTGAATTAAACACAGCATTATCAAGCTTTCCGACGAATGACGGCGTTGGACTTACTATTATGACATTTAACAATAGTACAATAACGGTTGTGCCGATTCCAGGTTCATGTTTGCTGCTACTGAGCAGTTTGGGGTTTATAGGGTTGGCAAGAAGAGTTAAAAAGCAGTAAAAAATATCCAATAAAAAGCAGGGCTGCCCCCAGCCCTGCTTTTTTTATTTTTCCAATGGTATTCCATCTTTATTCAGGAAACAGAGGGCTTTCTTTATCTCATGGACTGCATTGATCTTAAATAACAAGATCAATATGTTGCTAAAAAACCCTTAGTCTTTTTAACAATTCCTTTAAAAAATTTTAATTTTCAGGTCATTTTTGACTCACATAAAAATGATATCCACATACAAGTCTTCAGTATAAGGCCAAACTCCGGGTGACCGGAGGACGGAAAGCTTTAGGGGTCTTAAACCAAACGAGTTCCTGCTCTAACCTTTAAGACGGCCGGCTGCCTAAGACCATATCATTTTGAAACTTGATTTTTAATTTTTAAGGAGAAGAAAGTGAAACGGTTATTTTTAGTATTGGCAGCAATGATTTTGATGGCAGGCAGTGCCCAGGCAGAGATTGTTGCAAATTGGGACATGGCTGATGAACCCGGTGACCAGGAATACACAGAAGCTGCCGGGGCCGCTGATTATATTACAGCCTTCGATATGGTTCGGGGCACCGGCCTTTCCAACAGTTACACGGGAAATAATTCTTTAAACTCAAATGGATGGGGCGGTACAGACGCTGACGATTATCTTGAATTCGGTTTTTCTGTGGCAGACGGGTATGAGGTTACACTGTCCGAGCTGTGGCTCGGGACTAGATCTTCCAACACCGGTCCTGGAACCATTGGGGTGTATAGCTCTGTGGATGAATTCAATTCGTCCGTATACACCATAACACAGCAGGGGTCCAGTTATTCAAACAACATCATCGACCTGAGCAGTCTGGGTACCATCCCCGGTGATTTTTCTATCCGGCTTTATGAAATCGGTAACCTCCAGGCCGATGATGATGGAGAGACTGCTGATACTGGCACCTTCCGTATCACTGACTACTACTATAGCGGCAGCTACATTGATGTACAGTTTGTCGGAACCGTTGCAGCTTCAGCCGGCACTTCTCCGGTACCCGTACCCAATGCCGTAATCCTTCTGGGATGGGGTCTTATCGGACTGGCGGGCATCAAAAGAAAAATCTCTTAAGCACAATTATAATTAAATATAAGGGACAGTAGGGACGTTAAAAACGCCTCTGTCCCTTTTTTTATTGAAAGGGAACTTATCATGAAAACTAAGCTACTCCCGCTTTTTTGTCTGTTGTTCTTTATTGCCTCTGCTGGTCAGGTGTTTGCAGGGGTGGTCGATATCGGGTCGGCGGCGGACAGTCAGGTGGTTGAAGGATACCCCACCAGCAATTACGGCAGCCAGACTGCCATGTATGTCGCCAGCGCTTCAGGCGGATATTACAAAAACGAAAGGACCTGGGTCAAGTTCGACCTGACCGGCCAGATTCCGGCCGGTGCCACCATCAATTCCGCGAAGCTGCGAATGTGGTGCTGGAAATCCGATACGGCTGATAATATGACCGCCAATGTCCACGGCAGTACCGACGACGCCTGGACCGAAGCCGGTATAACCTGGAACACCCAGCCGTCCTATGAGGCGACAGCGCTTGACGGTCAGGTGATGACTGCCAAGACTCAAAATTACTGGGTGGAATGGGATGTTACGGGCTTTGTTCAGACCGAGGTGGATGACAATGGCGACATGGTCATCAGTCTCGTGGTCAAGGCTGCGGTCGAGGGGCAGGACCCCTATCGGACGTATGCCTTTGACGGCAAGGAGTATGGTTCGTCCCTGGCTCCCCGGCTCAGGATTGAATACGAGGGCGACTGGCCCACCACAGACGGGTTCAAAATTTTTCACATGAACGATATGCACTCCCGCCTGCTGCCCCATGAGTTTGATGTGCCGGATACCCAGGACACCGTGGGAATGGAATGGGTCGGCGGGGCATCTTACTTTACCACCAGACTGCTTGAACTCAAATCCGCCAGCCCGGATTCTCTGATTATGGACGCAGGGGACATTTCCGAGGGCAATCCGATTGGAGATCTTCGGGGAAACGGCGGCATGATCGATTTTTACAACGAACTGGATCGGAAACTCAAGCTGCTGGGCGGCCGGGGGATCGATGCCGTGGTCGTGGGTAATCATGACGTGAATTCCGCCCAGATGCTCAACAACATGAAAAACAATGCCGATTTTCCCGCCATCTCCATGAACATTTATGATGCGGTTACCGGGACACCGTATTTCCCCGAATATGTCACGGTAACGGTCAACAACACCAAGGTGGGCATCCTTGGTTACACCACCGACTCCTCGTCCTTTCTAGGGTCCGACCTGGTCGGTGTCGTGGAAGTTAAAAAATGTGTCTGGGAGGATTCCGATGCCGATACCATTGACGTCAAAGACAAAGTGTCATATCTGAGAACCACCGAAGGGTGCGATGTGGTCATTCTTCTCTCCCATGTGGGCCAGAGCCGGGTGACGGCCGGGGACGATGCCCTGATTGCCGACACCGGCGGGGTATTGCCGCCTGAGGTCGTGATCTCGGGCCACTGGCACACCTGGACCGAACGGGTCTGGCAGCCGAGCAATATGAACGGCAAGACCCTGGTGGCCGAAGCGGCCTCATACATGCAGTATATCGGAGAGCTGGAAGTCACGGGGGCCGGTAAATACGTCCAGGCCCAGAAGCATGTGATCCGCAACAGTGAGATTGTTCCTGATTCGGATATGGAAACCCTGATCGCCGGTCTGATCACCGAATA
Organism: uncultured Desulfobacter sp.; assembly: GCF_963664415.1. Lineage (NCBI taxonomy): Bacteria > Pseudomonadati > Thermodesulfobacteriota > Desulfobacteria > Desulfobacterales > Desulfobacteraceae > Desulfobacter > uncultured Desulfobacter sp. Next base: position 1,320,844 of record NZ_OY761445.1, read on the forward strand.
CAACGCCCAGGATCCGGCGCCGGCCCACGGTATTTACGATGTAATCGGTTATTCGGCCGTGGATCTCACCCTGGACAAGGACAAATGGTGGACCGTGAGTGAATACCCCTGGGCCGCCACCAACGCAGCCGGTGCCTGGATCTGCGATTCAATGGTCTGGAAAGCAAGTCAACTCGGCATGCCTGTTGATCTGGCCATGCAGTCCGGCGGCGGAATCCGCCGGGACGTGGCCGCCGGGGAGATCACCTATATCGAAATCTACGAGGCCTATCCCTGGTCCGACGACAATATGGTCCGGGTGCAGATGACCGGCCAGGAGATCTGGAACTGGATCCAGTCGGATTACGTGGGCACCTCGATCTCTGACGGCTGGCTGGTAACCGCCCAGGATGGTCTGATCTCCGCCATCACCTACCAGGGGAGCCCCATCAGCCTGACCGGTACCTACAATGTTGCCGTCAGCGAGTACATGTACGACCACCCGGAAAATGCACTTTCCGACACAACACCGGAAGATATGAATTATTCAATCCGGGAGGGCGTGGTTGATTTTACCGCGCAATACAATACCCCGAATAATCCCATGTATCCCGACGGCATTACCCCCCGTTACGATCTGAATACCGAGTTTGCCGGCGGATTCAAGGCCGTGGTCACCATGATTGCCGACAGTGAAAATCAGCCCTATCATGAGGATGCATTTATCCGGTTTATTGAAGCCATGCCCGAAACCCTGGCCCGGCGCACCGGTTACGGTCTCTCCGAACTGGTCAATACCGACGGGTCCATCAATATGGCACACCGGTTTTCCGAGATTATGCTGTACCGCAGCCATCTTGGTTTTCCCGACGGTCTGCTCAAGACCGGTGACATCATAGAGGTCTGGGGTGAGGGCGGTTTCTATGACGGCACCCCGGAATTCATTGACCAGGAGGGCATCTACGGGGCGGATCAGCAGTTCGTGATTTACGGTAACGATGAAACCCTGGCCCGGGCCGAGTATCATGGGACCATCGATTCTTTCTGGGATGAAGAACATGAGAATCACTATGTGAAATTCTATGCTGAAAAGACAGGGGATTCCAAGGTTACGGATTCGGCCGACCAGGAAATAACCGTCTACCAGGAGGACGGTTATTATTCAAAGACATTGCCGGGCAATATCGGTGATATTCTTGAACTGACCGGTGTGAATACCTATGAAGGAGATGACGGCCGCCGTTTTAGATGCAACACTGCGATACCGGCATCCAGCATTCCGGTGACCGGATATCCTTCCACATCAGCGGTGGATGCCGTTGCGCCCTACGAACAGTCAGGCACGTCGATCTCTTTGAGTGCCACGGCCGGCGATGTCCAGTCCGGTTCATCGGGCAGCGGCACAACCACCGTTTTCATCAATGAAATCCATTACGACAACGCAGGCACCGATACCGGCGAGGCGATCGAAATTGCCGGACCGGCCGGCAGCAATTTGACCGGTTGGCATATTGAACTCTATAACGGAAACGGTGGTGCGAGTTATGGTACCATCGCACTTTCGGGTACGATCACCGATGCGGGCAGTGGCTACGGTACCCTTGGTTTTTCCCAGGCCGGTATCCAGAACGGTGGGCCTGACGGCCTTGCTCTGGTGGATGACAGCGGTTCCGTGATCCAGTTTCTCAGCTACGAGGGGAGCTTTACCGCTGCTGACGGGCCGGCGGCTGGGATGGTCAGTACCAACATCGGGGTATCCGAAACTTACACCACGCCGGTCGGGTATTCCCTTCAACTCTCCGGAACCGGAACGACATATGAGCAATTCACATGGCAAAGTGCTGCTGCCGATTCCTTCGGTAGTGTGAACACCGGCCAGACATTTGGTGCCGGAAGCGGCTCGACCGGCTCAACCGGGGAAGTTACCCAGGTTGAATTTTTCTACCGTTATGGTTTGGACGGACTAACCTGGGGCGCGTGGACGTTAATCGGAACGGATAGCACTGCTGGTGACGGCTGGAACCACTCATTTTTCTACCCCGAAGGACAAGGGTATTATGAATTTTATACCGTTTCAACAGACGATGACGGCAATATTGAAGATGCGCCGATTCGGGCAGACGCCGAAGTCTTGTTCAATAATGCCCCGGAAGCACCTGAACTTGAAGAATCAAGTATTGCCGACGGTCAGACAGATGTCGAATTGAGCCCAACATTAAGCGTCACCGTATCTGATTTAGACGTAAGTGCTGTGGATGTCTCTTTTTATGATGGCAATGGCAATTTGATCGGTACGGTTGAGGATGTACCCTCCGGAGAAACAGCGTCCATTGTCTGGGAAGGGCTTTCCGAAAATACCACATATACCTGGTATGCAGTGGTCGATGACGGGATTGATTCTGTCCCGTCCCCGGTATGGTCATTTACCACCCTTACGGGAGAACCCGTGCCTGCCGTGGGAATGTATGGACTTATTTTAAGCACTCTGCTCTTGTCTGGTATCGGTCTGGTAAACATCAGACAAAAGTAATTATCGACTATGAACAAAACAAAGGCAGTCCCGGTTTCGGGACTGCCTTTGTTGACATTTTAGTTAATGGACTCTGGCAAGGAGAAGTGGAACCGGGGATGCAAATGCCCAAGACGATACTTTCACTCTTTATAACGGTACCCCACGCCTCTGACAGTTTCAATGACATGGGCCTTAGGCTTCAATTTTTTGCGCAGACCCGAGATCACTACATCAATGCTTCTGTCCGTCACAGCATAATCCGTTCCATGTATGGCATCCACGATCTGGTTGCGTGAAAACACCCACCCCTTTTTACTGGCCAAAAAAGATAACAACTGGAACTCCGTCAAGGTCAGGTTTACGGGAGTACCGTTTACCTTGACCTGATATCTGTTCCGGTTTATGACAAGCCCGTTTTCCAAATCGTCTGAGTCCTCTTTTGCCTTTGCGCCTTCAGGCACATGCCGCCTTAGAATCGCCCGGACCCTTGCCATAAGTACATCTATACCGAAGGGTTTACACATATAATCGGTGGCACCGGATTCGAGGCCTGTGATGATATCTGTGTCACTTGTCTTTGCTGTGAGCATGAGGATGGGAATATTTTTTGTTTTTTCTTTCTGTCTTAAATATTTGGCCACATCAAGACCACCGATCCCCGGCAGCATCAGATCTAAGATGATAAGATCAGGAACATGAGAAGTAGATAATGAGATGCCATGCTCTCCTGACAATGCCGTGAGAACGGTATACCCCTGCACAACCATATTATACTGAATTAATTCAACAATATCCTCTTCGTCATCCACAATCAGTACGGTTTCCATATAATTCGCCTTCCGGTATAAAATCAGGATATATGAATTTTTAATGCACCCAACAAACAACTTACATTCAACTATATTACTATTGTTAGACTTTCTTCAGCGTTCCATTACAGGGATGTTTTCATGTTGCTCTGGCTCGAATTTGTCATCTGGAGCATAACTAAATGTCAATCATGCAGTAATGGCTGTTATCCAAATCTGCCGGAGATATAATCCTTTGTCTGTTTGAAATCCGGGTTGTTAAACAGCACCTGGGTATCATTGATTTCCACCAATTTTCCCATGTAAAAGAATGCGGTCCGGTCTGATACCCGTGCCGCCTGCTGCATGTTATGGGTTACAATGATAATGGTCAGCCGGTTGGACAGTTGGGCGATTAACTCCTCAATTTTCTGGGTGGCAATGGGATCAAGCGCGGATGCTGGCTCATCCATGAGCAGGACTTCCGGCTCAATGGCAAGGGCCCGGGCAATGCACAGCCGCTGCTGCTGCCCTCCGGAAAGCCCTAAGGCGGAACTATCCAGCCGGCCTTTCACTTCATCCCAGATGGCCGCTTGTTTCAGGCTTTCTTCAACCTGACTGGCAATAACGGTTTTGTCCTTGACCCCGTTCACCCGCAGGCCATAGGCAATATTTTCAAAAATGGACTTAGGAAATGGATTGGGTTTTTGAAACACCATGCCCACCCGCCGCCGAAGGTTCACTACATCCACGGACGGGTCATAGATATTATCTGTATCCAGCATGGCCTGCCCTTTTACCCGGGTTCCGGCAATCAGGTCATTCATCCGGTTCAGGCAGCGCAGATAAGTGCTTTTGCCACAGCCTGACGGACCGATCAATGCGGTTACCTGATTTTCCATAAAATCAATACTGATGTCATGCAGGGCTTGAAAATCACCGTAAAAAAAATCCAGGTGGCGGGTACGCATTTTAACAACCGGTTCCATACAGCAATCTTATCCTTTCAGTTTCCGCCTCATTCGCGATCTTAAATAGATGGCCAAAGCGTTCATGCCAAAGACAAGAGCAATGAGCACCAGGGCGGTGCCATACTGAAGATGACGGGTGGCCTCAATGTTTGTCCCGGCTGTGGCCAATACATAAATATGATACGGCAGTGCCATGACTTCATCAAAAATAGACCCCGGAAGTTCCGGGGTAAAAAATACGGCGCCTGTATACATAATGGGGGCGGTCTCACCGGCAGCCCGGCTTATGCCGAGAATGGAACCTGTGATAATGCCCGGAAGCGCACTGGGCAACACTACCCGAAGTATGGTCTGCCACTTGGTGGCCCCCACGGCAAGGGAAGCTTCCCGGAAGGTATCCGGCACGGCCCGCAATGCTTCTTCAGAAGCCCCGATGACCACCGGCAGGGTCATGATGCCAAGGGTCAACCCTCCTGCAGCAACAGATACGCCCATTTGCAAAACAATACAAAAAAAGGCCAGGCCAAACAGCCCGAAAACAATGGACGGGACTCCGGCCAGATTATTGATCCCCAGCCGGATCAAGCGAACAACTTTGCCCTGGGTGGCATACTCGTTTAGATAGATGGCAGATGCCACCCCAATGGGCAGGGCCACGACAATCGTGACAATGCACAATAAAAAAGTTCCTAGGATGCAGGGAAAGATTCCCCCTGCGGTCATACTTTCCCGTGGGGCCTGGGTGAAAAACGCCCATGAGAGAGCCTTGCCGCCCCGCACCAGAATAAAATAGATCATCACCATCAGGGCGGCACCGTTGATGAGTGCTGCTATACGGATCAGAATAAAAACCAGGTTCTGGGTTATTTTGCGTCTCGCGTTCACCATTTACAAAGAGGCCTCGCCGACCTGTCTGAAGCGGTAGGATATATGGTCGGCAATCATGTTAAAAACAAAGGTGAATAAAAACAGCACAATGCCAATGGCAAACAGGGCATGGTAATGTTCGCTGCCAAAGGGGGCTTCGGCCATTTCAGCGGCAATACTTGCCGGCATGGGCCGCACCGGATCAAACACGGAACCCGGAATCATGGCGGCCCCGCCCGCCGCCATCAGCACCACCATGGTTTCACCCACAGCCCGGGACAATCCTAGAATAACAGCCGTGCAGATGCCAGACAAAGAGGCCGGTACCACCACCCTGGCAATGGTCTCAAAATGGGTGGCCCCTAAGGCAAAGGAGGCTTCTTTCAGGGCCATGGGAACTGAAAAAATAGCATCTTCGGAAATGGAACATATGGTGGGTACCGCCATAAAGGCCAACATCAATGATGCATTAAACAGGTTCAGCCCCACAGGAATATTAAACAGATCCTGGATAAAAGGGGCCACCACCACCATGCCGAAAAATCCAATCACCACAGACGGCATGGATGCCATAAGTTCCACAATGGGCTTAATCACCTCCGCCACTTTAGGAGAGGCAATTTCTGATAGATATACCGCTGTCATGATTCCCAGGGGAATGGCCATAAGCCCGGACAATACCGTAACACTCAATGAACCTGCAATCAGGGGCAAAATACCAAAGTCCGGCGGTTCATCCGTGGGGTACCAGTAATGGCCGAAAAGGAAATCTCCCAAGCTGACATGGGATAAAATACCGACGCCTTCTTTACACAAAAAGACCAGGATCAGTCCTAAGGCGGTAATGGAAAACAACGCCATAATGAAAAAGACCGAATGAATTCCTTTATCGATTAGCTTATGTTTCATGTGAATGCCATTTCATGCAAAGGCTCAAAGTTACGTTACCAAGGCCGAAACTTCCCGCATAATCCGCAGAAAGATCCGGCCTTAGGATTTTAAAACAAGGAGATTGATCCGGCCTCTTTCACCAATTCCTGACCTTTCTTCGACAAAATAAAAGATAAAAAGGAGATGGTGTCACCTTCGGGCCAGCCGTTGGTAAACATGAATAATGCCCTGGAAATGGGATAGATGCCGTTCAGGGTGTTCTCTTCGGTGCCCTCAATTCCGTCAACAGTCACAGCTTTAAGATCCTTATTCAGGTATCCGAGCCCGATATATCCGATGGCACCGGGGGTATTGGTAATGGCTTGAACAATCCCGCCGTTGGAGGGCACCGTCAAGGCGCTGGGCACCACCCGTTCCTTGAGCATGACCAGCTCTTTCCAAACCCCAAAGGTCCCTGAAGAGCTATCCCGGGATATCACAACAATCTTACCCGGATTACCGCCCACCTGCTTCCAGTCCCTTATTTTCCCCAGGTAAATTTCCTTTAACTGGGTCATGGTCAGGTTGGAAATTGAATTGGATGGATGAACCACCGGAATAATCGCATCCAGGGCAATCCTGAAAGGTACGGGATAAACCCCACGGTTTACGGCTGTTTCCACCTCTTTGGTCTTAATGAACCGGGACGCGTTGCCGATATGGGTAGTCCCGTCAATAAGGGCCTTGATGCCGTTGCCGGATCCGCCGCCGGAAAGGGAAATTTTTACATCTGGGTGATCGGCCATATAGGCTTCGGCCGCCTTCTGGGCAATGGGAAGAACGGTTGTAGACCCCTTGAGGACCAACTCACCGGCAAAGGAGATATCGGTCAACATTATAAAACAAACCACAAGTGTAGAAATACCTGCCAACATTTTCTTCATTAGTCTCTCCTGACACAAATTAATTTAAGGAACCCAGCAAAAAAAACAATCCACCCATTTTAATCCGAGTCCATAAAGCCCCAATTATTATCAATCGTATTGGACTCTACCTATGCGTTAAAATGCTTGAGATTTATATCTTTATAATGTTTGAGATTTATAAGTTTTATTACGTTAATTTATATATTTCGTTACGATTTTATTAAAACCATTTCTCAGGTCATGTATATTCCTGAGACAATTTTTAAAAAAAACTAAATTAAGGTTTGCACAATTGGAAATTTTATCTTAGTGTCTGAACCCAAAATCACCGATATAAAAGGCTGCAGAGGAAAATTTTTGCGTCCGAAAACGGGTTTGGGTGCAGGTAGCGAATATAAACAATTAAGATTAAAGACTTAAAAAATGATTAAAACAGCAATAATAGGCGCATCAGGATATACGGCCTGGAACTGGTCAAGCTGATTTCCAATCACCCGAAGGCCTGCCTTGAAGCAGTAACCTCGAACTCGTATCAGGGAAAATCATTTACCGACATTTTTCCGTCCATGCGCGGATTTGAATCCCTGGTATGTACGCCCTTTGATGCTAAGACGCTTTCAGGCAGAGTAGACGTCGCATTTTTAGCACTTCCCCACAAGGTTTCCATGGATTTTGCACCACAACTTATAGAGCAGGGAATCAAAGTCATAGACCTTTCAGCGGACTTCAGGTTTGATAACATAAAAGCATATGAAGCGGTATATCAGCCCCACACCGCCCCAACACTCTTAAAAGAAAGCGTTTACGGTTTGTGTGAAATCAACCGCGAACAGATCAAAAATGCAAGGATAATAGGAAATCCGGGCTGTTACCCAACCTCCATCCTTGTCCCGCTGATTCCACTACTCAAAGAAAAGCTGATCTCCTCCCAGAGCCTGATTTCAGATTCAAAATCCGGGGTCAGTGGTGCAGGCCGCTCTCTCTCCCTGACCACCCATTTTTGTGAGGTAAACGAATCCTTTGGCCCGTATAAAGTGGGCAATCACAGGCATACCCCTGAAATCAACGAAGTGTTGACCGGTGCGGCCGGGACGCCTGTATCCCTGACCTTTGTTCCCCACCTGGTACCTGTAACCCGTGGAATGGTTTCAACCATTTATGCCCAAGTCCGCGAAAATGTCGACGAAAAACAAATTCGCGACACCCTTAAAAAATGGTATGAAAATGAACCTTTCATCAGGCTTTTGCCCCCGGGTAAATTCCCGAATATGTCCCATATCAAGGGAACCAACTGTTGCGATATCAATTTCCACCTGGAGCCTGAATCGGGCCGACTGATAGTGGTTTCAGCCATTGACAACCTGTTAAAGGGTGCCGCCGGCCAGGCAGTTCAAAATATGAATATCATGTTCTCCATTGACGAAAAAGCAGGTTTGGATTGGGTGCAAACCCCGCTGTAAGCGCATTTTCACTTGACACGGATGTTAAAAAACTTGTACTAATATGCAGATGAAAAGCCGAATCAAAATATGGTTTCATTCGAGTAACAATTCAAGGATCAGAGAAATTTCGCTGAGTAAATCCTTTTTACTTTGTTCTATATTTCTCTTCCTTTCTTGCGCCGGAGCAGTATCCTACTTCGGCCATGATTACTATTTGCTTAAAAGAGCTGACCTTAATAACGCCGTCCTGCGTGAAACAATTACCGGCCAGAAAACAGAACTTGAAGACCAGAGACGTCAAATTCAACTGTTTGCCGGAGAAATTCAGGGATTAAAAGAGAAAATAACAACACTTGAACAATTAGAAAACCAGGTACGCCTCATTGCTGATATTGACAAATCCGGGCAATCCTCAGGCCTTTTAGGCATCGGTGGCGTATCAGAAACCGATCTTGATCAAGATATTCCCCTTACCACCCGCCACAACGCGCTGATACGGGAGATGCACCATCAGGTAAAACAGATCAGAACTGTTGCGGATAAAGAAAAATTAGATTTTAATGAACTGATCGACAAACTGCAGAAAAAGAAAAATCTGCTGGCCGCCTCCCCGTCCATCAAACCGGTCTCGGGTGTTATCACCTCGCCCTTTGGCTACCGCAGATCTCCATTTACCGGAAGGAGAACTTTTCATTCAGGCCTGGATATCTCCAACCGAATGGGCACTAAAATTGTTTCAACTGCGGCGGGCAAAGTGGTTTTTGCAGGGAGAAAATCCGGATACGGGAATGTTGTCATCATTGACCACGGATATGGGAAAGCCACCAAATATGCCCATCTAAGGGATATTTTGGTGAAAAAACGCCAACATGTTAAACGTGGAGAAGCCATTGGCACCTTGGGCAATACCGGTCGAACCACAGGCCCCCATCTTCACTATGAAGTTCTTGTCAACGGAACCCCTGTCAATCCCGCAAAATATATCCTTAATTAATTTTCATCATTTTTTAGCCGCTATATTTTATTATACTCAAAAGAGAATTCGTGTCCACCCCGGAAAATGGGCACGAATTATTTTTTTTCTTTTATTTCCTGAAAGAATGCTTATATGTTGTACTGACAAACTTAAATGACTTCTAAATATAAACAGGCAGTGTTTACATGGTACTCAATCTTCTGACTAAACTCTTCGGATCCAACAATGACAGGATCCTTAAAAAAATCCAGCCTATCATTGACCAAATAAACGAATTTGAGCCCCAAATCCAGGCTCTATCAGATACCCAGATCGGTGAAAAAACAATTGAGTTTAAAAACCGCCTGGCAAATTCGGAAACCCTGGACGACATTCTTCCCGAGGCCTTTGCCCTGGTCAGGGAGGCCTCAGTTCGAACCCTTGGACTTCGCCATTATGATGTCCAGCTCATCGGCGGTATTACACTGCACCGCGGCATCATTGCAGAGATGAAAACAGGTGAAGGCAAAACCTTGATGTCCACCCTGCCCGCCTACCTCAATGCCCTTACCGGCAAAGGGGTTCACATCGTTACGGTCAATGACTATCTGGCCAAACGTGACGCAGAATGGATGTCCCAGGTGTATAGTTTTTTAGGACTGACCGTAGGCGTGATCCTGCATGACATGGGCGCCCAGGACCGTAAAACAGCCTATGCCGCCGACATCACATACGGCACCAACAATGAATTTGGGTTCGACTACCTGCGGGACAACATGAAATTCGACCCCGAGGAACTGGCACAGGGCGAGCTGAACTTTGCCATTGTGGATGAGGTGGACTCCATTCTCATTGACGAGGCAAGAACCCCTTTGATTATTTCAGGGCCTGCTGAAAAATCCACCCACCTGTACACCCAGGCCAATACCATTATCCCGGCGTTTGAAAAAGAGACCGATTATACCTTTGATGAAGAATCCAAAAGCGTATCCCTTACCGAAGACGGCATTGCAAAGGGAGAAAAGCTGCTCAATGTGGACAATCTTTATGATCCGGCCAATATTGAACTTTTGCACCACCTCAACCAGGCGTTAAAGGCCCATGTCATTTTCAAACGGGACACGGATTACATTGTAAAAAACGGCCAGGTTGTCATTGTGGATGAATTTACAGGCCGGCTCATGAGTGGCCGGCGCTACTCGGAAGGTCTACACCAGGCCCTTGAGGCCAAGGAGGGGGTTAAAATTGAAAATGAAAACCAGACCCTTGCCGCCATCACCTTCCAGAACTACTTTAGAATGTATGAAAAACTGTCGGGCATGACCGGAACGGCAGAGACGGAAGCCGAAGAGTTTAAAAAAATTTACAACCTGGATGTGCTGGTCATTCCCACACACAAGCCCATGGTCCGTGAAGACCGGGCAGACTTGATATACAAAACCCAGACGGAAAAATACGATGCCGCCATCAAGGAAATCATCCAGTTGCACAAAAAAGGACAGCCTGTGCTGGTGGGTACCATTTCCATCGATGTCTCCGAATCCCTCAGTGAAAAGCTCAAGAAAAAGGGAGTAAAACACAATGTGCTTAATGCCAAACACCATAAAGCAGAAGCCGAAATTGTTGCCAATGCCGGCCAGAAAGGCGCTGTGACCATTTCCACCAACATGGCAGGTCGGGGTACGGACATCAAGCTGGGAGAAGGGGTTAAAGAACTTGGCGGACTTCATATTCTGGGCACATCCCGCCATGAGTCCCGGCGGATTGACAACCAGTTGCGGGGCCGCTCCGGCCGCCAGGGCGATCCGGGAAGTTCCCGGTTTTATTTAAGCCTGGAAGATGATCTGCTCAGAATTTTTGGCGGAGACCGTATTCATGCAGTTATGGACCGGCTGGGTATTGAAGAAGGCGAACATATTGAACATAAATTTATCTCCAAGGCCATCGAAAACGCCCAGTCCAAGGTGGAAGGGCACAACTTTGAAATCAGAAAGCACTTGCTCGAATATGACGATGTCATGAACCAGCAGCGGGAGATCATTTACCGTCAGCGCCGTCAGGCACTGACCTCCAAAGATCTCAAACAGGCAGCCCAGGATATGATGGAAGATGTCTCCTATGACCTTGTGGAAGGATTCATGTTAGACAAAACACCACTTAAGGAGTGTGATCTGGAGGCACTTTCGTCGGCCATCAAAGGTCAGTTCAACATGGATTTGTCATTGGATAAGCCTGTTCAGGATAATTTTTCGGCTGATCAGTTGGGTCAATTTATATTTGATGCAAGCCAAGCCTTTTACAAGAAAAAAGAAGAGATATACGGCCCTGAAATCATGCGACACGTTGAACGGTTTATAATTCTTCAGACCGTGGACACAAGATGGAAGGAACATCTTTTAAATATGGACCATCTAAAGGAAGGCATTGGCCTTCGGGGGTATGCCCAGCAGGATCCGTTGCGTATCTATAAAAAAGAAGGCTTTGATATGTTCCAGGACCTGATGAATCGGATTAAGCAGGAAATTGTGGACATCTTGTTTAAAATTCAGATCGCCTCTCCTACCCAGGTTGAGGAGATGAAACAAGAAGAACAGCAAGATCTGACCTTTTCTTCCCATGCTGATGAATCCGCCCCCAAACAGCCGGTCAGGCGCTCATCTGAAAAGGTCCAAAGAAATGAACCCTGCCCCTGCGGTTCAGGCAAAAAATATAAAAAATGCTGCGGACAATAACAGCCAACGGCCAGACTTGGTCACCAATACCCAAAATCAACCCACAACAGAAAATGAACGTATTTTTTACAATATACCGGGCCTTTAATGTAAATCAATTGAATCCAAGGTTAATATGACAGCCACTGATTCCAAAACGCGCCCCAAAGTCACACAGGACACAAGAGAGGATCGTCCGCCAATGTATAAAGTGCTTTTGCATAATGACGATTATACAACCATGGAGTTTGTGGTGGATATCCTGGTCCAGGTATTCGGAAAATCTCTTGAAAAAGCCACACAAATAATGCTTAATGTACACAATAAGGGAAAAGCCGTATGCGGTATTTATCCCCGGGAAATAGCTGAAACAAAAGTCCAGACAGTGCATAATCTGGCAAGCAGCAAAGGGTTTCCCTTAAAAAGTACAATGGAAAAGGAGTAAATGGTATATGATCAGCAAAGAACTATCCACAGCTCTCGGGTTTGCCGTTCGGGAAGCAAAAAAAAGAAGACATGAGTACGTCTGTGTCGAACATGTTCTTTACGCCATTGTCAATCATGAAGCCGGACTTGAAACCATTGAAAAATGCGGGGGCAGCCCTGATCACATCAAAGAGGATCTTGAAAAATTCTTTGATGAAAAACTGACCAAAATAGAGACCAGTGAAGAGTATGTGCTCCAGCAGACCATTGGATTCCAGCGCATGATTCAGCGTGCCATCAATCATGCCAGATCTGCTGAAAAATCAGAAGTAAATCTTGGGGATATCCTGGCATCCATTTTTCAGGAAAAAGATTCACACGCAGCCTTTTATCTAGAATCCGAAGGCATTACCCGCCTGGATGTACTCAGACACATCTCCCACGATGGGGATAAAGAAAAGAAAGAGTCATCCGGGGAGAACAAGCCCCAGCAACTTTTCCAGCAGGCCGACCCAAAACCCAAGCGTCCGAAGAAAAAAGATCCTTTGGCGTTATTTACTTCTGACCTGATAAAACGGGCTCAAGATAAAAAGATTGACCCCCTGATCGGCAGAGCGCTTGAAACCGAGCGGGTGATGCAGGTTCTCTGCCGGCGGCGGAAAAACAATCCGATCCTGGTGGGTGATCCCGGTGTTGGGAAAACGGCTATTGCAGAAGGCCTGGCACTAAAAATAAACGACAAGATCGTGCCGGATCTGCTTGAAAACTGTGAACTGTACTCTCTGGATATGGGCGCCCTTTTAGCCGGAACCAAGTACAGGGGTGATTTTGAACAGCGCCTCAAAGACGTTATTTCCGCTTTGGAAGAAAAGGAAAATGCGCTTCTGGTGATTGATGAAATCCATACGGTTGTGGGCGCAGGGGCCACCACATCAGGCTCCATGGATGCATCCAACATACTTAAACCGGCCCTTTCCTCCGGCGATATCAAATGCCTGGGAACAACCACCTATGAAGAGTACAAAAACCACTTTGAAAAAGACCGGGCGTTTTCCAGGCGATTCGAAAAAATTGAAGTGTCAGAGCCTAGTGTAGAAGAAACCACAGAGATCCTCAAAGGTCTGCGCAGCAGCTATGAGGAACACCATGGCCTGAAATACCCGGATAAAACCATAGAAGCGGCGGCCTACTTGTCTGATAAATACATTAATGACAGATTCTTGCCGGATAAGGCCATCGACGTTATTGATGAGGCCGGTGCCTTTTTAAAACTTCAGGCAGACAGCCGGCGCAAAAGTGTCAGCCCCAAGGATATTGAAAAAATTGTGGCTAAAATAGCCAAGGTTCCGGTTTCCAGTGTTACGACTGCAGCAGACAAATCTTCCCTGGAATCTTTGCCGGGCAAGCTGCTCAACGTCATATTTGGCCAGGACGATGCCATCGACACCCTGACCACTGCAATCAAAAGATCCCGGGCCGGGCTTGCAGCACCGGACCGGCCGATTGGCTCCTTTCTTTTCATGGGTCCCACAGGGGTTGGAAAAACCGAAGTGGCCAGGCAGCTGGCCGCCAACATGGGCATTAAATTTTTACGCTTTGACATGAGTGAATACATGGAAAAGCATGCTGTATCCCGTCTTATAGGTGCGCCTCCGGGATATGTGGGGTTTGAACAGGGCGGTATTTTAACCGATAATATTCGCAAATCGCCCCATTGTGTGCTTCTTCTGGATGAAATTGAAAAGGCCCACATGGACCTCTACAATATTCTGCTCCAGGTCATGGATTATGCCACGCTTACCGACAATAACGGCAAATCCGCTGATTTCAGAAACGTGATCATTATCATGACTTCCAATGCCGGGGCCAGGGAAATGAGCAGCAACAGCATCGGGTTTGGATCACAAAATGCAAATACCGATTCCCAGAGCATTAAAGCGGTGAAAAACACGTTTAGTCCGGAATTTAGAAACCGCCTTGACGGCATTGTCCAATTCAACCATTTGTCTGAAAAGGTCATGGAACTCATTGTGGACAAAAACATGAAGGAACTCAAAGCCATGCTCAGTGACCAGAGTATCTCTTTGAGCTATTCAGCAGCTGTCCGGGCACATCTGGCCAAAAAAGGCCATGATCCCAAATTTGGCGCAAGGCCCTTGGCACGTCTGATACAAACCGAAATAAAAGACAAGCTCACGGATGAGATTCTTTTTGGACAGCTTTCAAAGGGAGGCAAACTCTCCATAGGCTTAAAGGACGAGAAACTGACATTTAATATTAAATCCAACTAATGCCACTTTTCAGGCTATCTGAAAGAATTGAATTTCCGCCGGCTTGGCTGGCACGGCCTGACGGGTTGCTATGTATCGGGGGAGATCTGTGCCCAACGCGCTTGACCCTGGCGTATAAAAGGGGGATTTTCCCCTGGTTTTCCAACAGAGAACCTATTCTCTGGTGGTCGCCTGATCCCCGGCTGGTTCTTTTTCCTTCGGAAATCAGGGTCTCAAAAAGCTTAGGAAAAATTATTCGAAAAAATTGTTTCTCCATTCGGGTCAATACCGCGTTTGAACAAACCATTGTAGCCTGTTCCAAACCCAGGCAGGACAAGCCCGATGGCACCTGGCTGGTGGATGAAATGATTGATGCCTATATCACCTTGCACAAAATGGGGATCGCCCACTCTGTGGAAGCCTGGAAGAATGACCAGCTGGTAGGCGGCTTGTACGGGGTTAGTTTGGGAAAAACCTTTTTTGGAGAATCCATGTTTTCCCGTGTTTCCAATGCATCCAAGGTTGCCCTTGTGGCCCTTGCCCGGGAATTAGACTGTCAGGGATTTGGGATGATTGACTGCCAGGTCACATCCGGCCATCTGCTTCGCATGGGTGCCCAGGAAATCACAAGAGATCGGTTTCTTGACATCTTAAATCACGGTATTAATCAAAAAGTTCCGGACAGCCTGTGGCGGTCCGGGCGACATATTTTCCCCCAAATCAAAACAGATTCAAACCCAAACAGGATCGCACATGCCGTATGAACAATGTAATATCCCGACTTGACAACCCCGGGTTAATGGCCATTATGCATTAGGAGATTTGTTGAATTTTTATAGTAAATTATCAATATGTTGTTAGTTTTATCATGTTTTGTTGTGGATTAAGCCTGGGGAGCGACAGGCTATGTTGCCCCATGGCTGTTAGGAGTATTTTATGCTGTTCAAACTGTTTCTATGTTTTACCCTGATCCCAGTGGCGGAACTATATATTCTTATTCATCTTGGCGGAATCATCGGCGGCTTTAACACCATAATTCTGGTCATTCTAACCGGATTCCTCGGTGCCTATCTTGCCCGGATGGAG
The DNA here is from genome assembly GCF_963664415.1 of uncultured Desulfobacter sp. Lineage (NCBI taxonomy): Bacteria > Pseudomonadati > Thermodesulfobacteriota > Desulfobacteria > Desulfobacterales > Desulfobacteraceae > Desulfobacter > uncultured Desulfobacter sp. Next base: position 1,336,647 of record NZ_OY761445.1, read on the forward strand.
GGCTTAAACACCATGATGAAGGTCCGCCGGAATCTAAACCAGGGACTGATGCCGGCCGAAGATCTTCTGGATGCATTTATCATCCTCATTGCCGGTTTGGTGCTCATTACGCCCGGACTTTTAACGGACACGGCAGGGCTTTTTCTTTTATGGCCCCCCACGCGAAACAAATTTAAACGCTTTTTAAGAAAAAAATTCGACGAGATGGCGGCCAACGGCAGCATTAACATCACCCGGTTTCATTAGCCCGGACAGGCAATCGGCATTCGATGGAAATAAAAGAACGAATTCTTGAAATGGTTCAAAAAAGGGAAAGCGATTTACCCATGCTCCCGGCTGTTGTGGATAACCTGATCCGGGCCGCTTCCGACGAAAAAACCACCACAGAAACATTAGCCAAAATCATTTCATATGACTTGGCCATGACCAATAAGCTGCTCAAGCTTGCAAATTCCGTTTATTATGCCCAAAAAAATAAAGTCGAGACGGTTAAAAGAGCCATTTCCGTTATCGGGTTTGATGAAATCATCGGCATTGCCCTGGGCATGGGAATTTTATCCAGTGTATCAAAAACTTCGGACTTGAGTTTAGATATGAAAGCATTATGGATACATGGCATCGGTGTGGCTACGGCTTCAAAGCAACTGGCAAAACAAACCAACCCGGGTATTGCAGGAAAAATTTTTATTCCGGCCCTGCTCCATGATATGGGCAAAATCATTTTCTCTATTTATTTTAAAAAAGAATATAACGAAGTCCGGCAATATGCATTGGAAAACAAGCGCCCCCTTTATTTCAGTGAAAACCACCTATTCAAGCTGGATCATGCGGCATTATCCGCCCTTTTAATGACACGTTGGAATTTTCCTGCATCCATCATTCTGCCCTGCAGATTTCATCATGCCCCGGAATCGGCACCGGTAAAATACCGCCACCAGGCCATGATCATAAATCTTGCAAACTATCTTACACAAAAAGCCCAACTGGGTCATTCCGGCAATCCGGCCCCTGTTACCATCAAAAATGCACCCAAAAAAATCGGCATAAACGAATCGGGCATGATGCAGATCATAGAGTTGCTAAAGGCAAAAGAACCTCAGATTAAGGAATTCTTTAAAATCACCACAGCTGTTGCCTGATCAATTCACAATTTATTTGCAATAGATATACACAGCTGTCAAATATCTTTAATCAACCGCTCCCCATTACAATTCCGGGCAGCCCTGTCAAACCTGTCCAGACTGTCCTCCAAAGCCTGGGTCAGCAAAGTACCTGCCGTATATACCGTTGGATTACCCTGATGCTCCACGGCACAAAGGACATCCATAATACTCATGCATTCAATATCCATAGCAGGCGTGTACCCGGTGGTATTACCTTCAAGATTGACTGAATACAAAACATTTGCATCCATCAGCATCTCCAGAAGATGGTGAACAATGGTTAAAGGCAAATTCAGCTCACTGGCGATACGGATATCTGTGGCCGGCGGCTTTTTTTCGGCAAAACGCTGAACACATCCTTTGACAATCTCCAGCATGGCAAGTTTTCTGGCTCGAATGCTCATGGCATTTAATGTCAGATCCGGAATTTTCGCATGTCCGATATTCTCCCACTCAAAGGCAATTTCTGCACCGTAGAGCAGTACCCCCCAGGAAACTTGCAACCAGATTAAAAACATGGGCAGTGCGGCAAAACTGCCATAGATGGCATTGTAGCCCGTGACAAAAACCTGAAACTTTAAAAAAGCGGTCTGTATAATCTGAAATAAGGTACCGGCAAACACCGCGCCTGTGGCCGCTGCCCTGAAATTCACTTTTTTGTGGGGCATGATCACATAAAAAAACATGAACAGCGCCCAGGTGACCACATAGGGAACGACCTTAATAAAAAAGGAAATAACACCTTTAATGTCAATGGGAACGCCAAGATAGGCCCAGAAGGATTCAAGGTGAGGAATCATAAACAAATTTACAGATCCGGACAAAACGCCCAAAAGGCCTGCAGCCAGAGCAATGGTCAGATAATCAGTGAGTTTTCTGATCAACGGTCTGCCATCACTGACCCACCAGATGCGGTTAAATGTATCTTCAATATGAAACATCAATTTAATCAGGGAGTATAAAAGCACCAGGACGCCAAGCACGGCCATGAGCCCACCCTGGGTTTTTTCCAGCAGATTGTTGGAGAAAACCAGAATATTTTGAACAATCTCCTCATGACCCTCAAATAAAGACATCACCTCTGCCTCAAGGAACTGCCGGAACCCGAATCCTTTGGCGATGCCAAAGGCCATGGCCATCACAGGCACAATACTCAAAAGGGTGTACAAGCTCAAAGCCGATGCCCGCAAGGCACAACTGTCCCTCTGATACCCCTTGGCAGCCCTGTAAAGCACCCGGACAGCCTTGGCCTGAAACGACTCAAATGAGAAGGCCGGTATCGGCTTCATTTTCGATTCAACCATACCTTCAGCCGTTTTAAACCTTCCTCGGTGGAAATTTTGGGTTCATAACCCAGGTCATTTTTTGCCCGGGTGATATCAAACCAGTGGGAGGTGGCAAGTTCCTTGGCAGCAAACCGGGTCATAGGTGGATCCTTTTTAATGCCAAAGGTTCGGTAAATGAATTCAAAGAGCCATCCGGCTGCATAGGCGGTCCTTCCAGACACATGCCCTTTAATGGGCGGCAGGCCTGCAGCAGCCAGAAACCCATTGGCCAGGGTCCATTTAGACATGGGCTCATCCTGGCTGATAAAATATATGTTCCCGGACAGGTCATGGTTTTGGGACAACTTTTCAGCGGCCAGGATATGTGCATCGGCTGCATTGTCCACATAAATGGTGTCCACAAGATCCGTGTCCGGGCCAATGATCTTCAGGCGTTTAGCCCTGCTAATAATGCCCGGTACCAGGTGGTTGTCTTCGGGGCCCCAGATCAAATGGGGCCGTAAGATGATCACGCAAAGCCCTTGCTCAGCCGCTTTAATCACCTCTTTTTCCGACAGCGCTTTGGTTTCGGGATAGGGAGCCAGGTATTTGTCCGGATAGGGAACCGACTCATCTGCCCCGTGCATATCCTTGTCATCAAACACCACCGAAGGTGAACTGGTATGAATCAGCTGTTTCACCTTATGTTTCATACAGGCATTAATGACATTGACGGTCCCGGTGACATTAATACGAAAATATTCATCATAAGCGCCCCAGATACCGGGTTTTGCGGCAACATGGAACACGGTATCCATGCCTTTTAAGGCATCGGACACAGCATCGGCATCGGCAAGGTCTCCCTGTATCTGGGAAATACCCAGGTTATCCAATTCCATATACCGGGACCGGGAAAATGAAAAAACATTCTCTTCGTTATCAACTAATTTTCTGACCAGCGCCTTTCCTAGAAAGCCACCGCCGCCAGTAACCAACGTATTTCCCAAACTCATTTTCTTTTCACCGCCTGTATATCTGAAATTTTATGAATATTTGCTAAATCTTTTCTTGACAGACTGCAGCTTTTTTTATAGAAATAACTCGCCTTTCAACTGAGCGGGAATAACTCAGTGGTAGAGTGCGACCTTGCCAAGGTCGAAGTCGCGGGTTCAAATCCCGTTTCCCGCTCCATCTTTTTTTTAAATTCACTTAAAAATCTAATTTAACGCCTAAATCATTTTTTAATGCAAACTCGTAAACAGCGGATGCCACTGTCAGGTCAAATAAAGCCATGCCCACACACTTGAAAAATAAGGTATTGAACGCCGGATCCTTTTTCTGTTCATCGGTCAAAGGGTCACGGACAAGGCTTGAAAAACCTATCAATTCTGAATTTTTGACAAGGCCTTGCGCCAGGGGCTGACTGAGATCGCCGGCCTCCTTTGATGCAAAGGGGGTGTCCACATAGATACGATTTGCCGTTTCAATGACGGCATCAGGAAACTCCTTCATATCCGGTCTGAATGATCCAATGGAGATAAAGGTTTTTCCCTTTACCAGTTCGGGATCATTGCTGAACACCGGCGTCTTGCTTGTTGTGGCGGCCACGACAAGATTACAGGCCTTGACCAGACCGTCTGCAGTCTGTGCCACCTTAAAATCGACATCAGGATACTCGCTTGCAAGGCCGGCGACCCTCGCCCGGGCAGTCTCGGGAGAACGATTAAAAATCATCATCTGCTTTATTCTACGATTGAGCAGCAGATACCTGACCTGGGCCACCCCCTGAACACCAGCGCCTATCACACCGGCAGTTTCAATGTTTTCACGTGTTAAAATCTTGACGGCAAGCCCGCCCACAGCACCGGTACGCTCTGCCGTCAACGCGGCCCCGTCCATGACAGCCAGCGGCATGCCGGTTTTATTGTCCGCCAAGGTCATAATCCCGTTGACAGCCGGTGCCCCCAATCTCGGAGCATCCGGAAAAACAGAAACCAGTTTGGTGGCAAAATAGTTGCTTTCAAAGCAGGGCATTAATAAAAGGGTGTTCTCACCATTTTGAACATGAATTCGGTCTGGCATTGTGTAGTTTTCATCCAGGAGCAACGTGTAGGCATTGGAAATGGCGTTTAGAATCAGAGACCGGTCAACTTTTGCAATATCTTTTTTGCCAATATAGAGCACGACGTTATTCTCCTCAATTGTTTAATAATCATAGATTCCACATACCACAGCCATAAAAAAAAGGCCATGGGAACCACTGAAGGTATGCCTTGGACGCCAATTATGTTACAACCGGTCCATCAACGGCCATGGGCCGACCTGACATATCACCTGCCAGGCTCAGCCCACAACAAAGTTTGAAAGATCTGAGTGACTTACCCAGTCTTTCATATAAAAAAAGACAAACAAAAGAACTAATCATGAACAAAAAACAAGAACAAGTCTTATGCATTGACAGAAAAAATCTTCCGGCGTCCTGGGTAACTCCCAAAACGGTTCTTCCCATGGCGTTTAGCACATTTTCCGCCACATGCACCAAAGCTGAATTTTCCTTTGTCCGCCGGGACATTGCCGAAGAAGACAGACAAAAAAAACAGATTATCCCGTATATTCTTTTGCAGACAGCCGATGGCGGTATGACCGCGGCCTACAACAGGCAGGGCAGCGAAACGCGCCTCCATGACCTGTGGTCCATCGGAATCGGCGGCCATATCAACCCGGAAGACACAACCTTGGAAACTGATAGTTTTGAAATTATTTTAAAAAGCGGTATGCAAAGGGAATTAGATGAGGAACTGATCCGGCGAATTGACGCAGATCCCATTGAATTCTTAGGCATTATCAGTGAAGACCTCACACCGGTGGGCAGCGTTCATATGGGGGCGGTCTTTGTGATCAGAACACAAGATCCCAAAGGCTATCTGCCCGGCGAAGAGTTACACAGTTTTACCTGGCATGCAACACCAACGCTTTTGCGACTGAATTTAGAGCTATGGTCCGAACTGGCCCTGGAACTTATCACTCAATGAATCTAAAACCTTAAGTGCAACAGAACCTTTTTTTTTCAGCACCTTTGATCCCCGGGTTATTTTACACAGACTGATGCCGTATTTTTCAGCAATTTTGCGCTGGGTCATTCCCGCATGCAAATCTTTTAAAAGCTTCCAGCGCAAAGAAAGGTCCGAAAGCTCCGCCGGTGTAAAAATTTCTTCAAAAAAACATTCCAGCTCATCCTTGTTTTTAATGGATAAAATGACGTCCAGTAATTCTTGATCGATACGCATAAAATTTTTGCATCCTGGTGGTCTATTTTTTTTCAGAAAATAAATGAACCCTGTAAGTATGGACAGTCAGACTGCCTTTGCCCCATTCATCGGCATCAAGTCCGGCTTTGATACACAATTGGGATAAAAAGGAAGCCGGGTCAGGCAATTGTTCCCAAACCTGGGGAAGAAAGGTTGCCTGCCTGCTTCCTTTCTTAATAATTACGCCATGTTTGAACGGTACAAGTCTTTGGAGCAATTCATTTGCCCCATCGTATTCGAATTCTTCAGGCGGAGACAAAAGACTGATCTCCAGATCCACCTGGTCAAATTCATCCTCGGAAAGGGGCGCAAAACGTGAATCTTTGAAAGCCGCAAGCCTTGCAATTTCCTTAATTCCTGTTTTCAATGGTTCAATCGGTTCTATGACACCAATGCAACCTCTTAAACAGCTGTTTTTATGCAAGCTCACAAACAGACCCAGTTTAGCTTCAAGAAAGGACTGGTCTAAATCAATTTGCGACTTATCCACAGGCAACCCGAGTTTTTCGGCAATACTGATACGAGCCATTTCCAGCAGCATCTTACCTTGCTTGTCACTGATCATTTTCCAGCGTACCTTTTTAACTGTTAATTAACGATAGTTAATATGAAAGTACCAACAAGTTGTTGAGTTTCTTTCGTATTTTATTGTGGGCCGGGCCTGGGTGCTGATAGACCAGGCCCGGCCCATGGCCGTTATATACAAACGTAGCATCACCCAATCCAGAAAAAAAGAAAAACTTGCTCCCTCTGATATTCCACGCCCGGGTAATGTTTAACAATTTCCCAATATAAAGAATTTAAAAGAATAAGACGGAAATAAGCGGAAAATTAGTTTTTTAAAGATCGACAATTCGTGGAACCATCTAATTTAGGATAATAAATCTCCAAATTTTTTCGTTAATTCTACATAATCAGGTTTGACTTGAATACCTTTCTAAATTATCGTGGGGTTTAATTGGCTTGGTAGATTTGAAATATTAAAAATCAAATCACACGCTAAAACAGCAAAAAACATAATAGTTAATGGTGATAAATGACTGTCATTGATCAGAAACTGGTGAACAAACTAATAGAAAACGGGGTGGATATAGCCTTAATCCCAGGGTTTATCCGCAGCCTAGCCAATGCGTTCCTGATCAATCCGAACATGTCCTATTGCCAAGCCCGAAAACGCCTCAAATACCTGGGATGGGAAGATATTGAAATTGATTATCATACCTTCTCTTTGGCAGTGAATGTTCTTGAGACAAAGGGACTTAAGCGTCTTAAGTACAAATCTGCTCCATGGTATTTATCCAGCTTTAATGCCGGACAGTCTCCGGTAATCTATTAGAAGCTACCTTAAAGTTTTAAGATAGCTTCCATACGCCGTTAAAAAAACAACGATTATTCTTTTTTTAATTTATCCTTAAAATACCTGTCCACCAAGGCTTCAGCAAGTCCCAGGTACGTTTGGGGTGAAAGCGCTTCCATGCGTTCTTTGACGTCATGAGGCACCTTTTCAAGGCCGTCCACAAACCGGGCCAGATCCTCTTTTTGAATCTTTCTGCCCCGGGTCAAATCTTTGAGCCGTTCATAGGGATTATCCTCACCATATTCCCGCATAACGGTTTGAAAGGGTTCGGCCAGAAGTTCGGGGTTATCGTTAAGATCCTTTTCAAGCACCTCTTGGTTTAAATCCACTTTTGACAGGCCTTTTATTGCATTTTTTATCCCAATGGTAAAATACCCGAATACAGTGCCGAGGCTGCGCAACACTGTGCTGTCACTCAAGTCCCTCTGGAACCGGGATTTCTGCAGCTTAACCGCCAAATGTTCCATCATGGAAATCGCAAGGCCCATATTCCCTTCACTGTTCTCAAAATCAATAGGATTGACCTTATGAGGCATTGTGGATGATCCGGTCTCACCCGCCTTAACCCGTTGCTTGAAATATCCCAAACTGATATACCCCCACATGTCACGGTCGAAATCAATCATTACCGCCGCAACCCGAACCATGGCATGGAGTACCCTAGACAGAGCCGTATTTGGATTTATCTGAGTGGTGTATAAAATGGGCTCAAGCCCCAGGTAATCCCGAATAAAACGTTCGGAAGCAGCCATCCAGTCAATTTCAGGAAACGCAAACACATGGGCGTTGTAATTGCCCGTTGCCCCGTTTATTTTTGACTGGATTTTGGTATCTTCCAGCACCTGAATTTCTTGGTTCAATCGCCAGGCAAAATTAACAAACTCTTTGCCCGGGGTCGTAGGCGTAGCAGGTTGCCCGTGGGTACGGGACATCATTGGGATGCTTTTATATGCCAAGGCTTTTTTCTCAAGATCCGCCACAAAGGTTTTGAGCAGTTCTACTACCATGTCCTTGCCTTTTTTAAGCATCAACCCATATGCCGTATTATTGATATCTTCGGAAGTGCATGCAAAATGGACCCATTCCCGTATGGGAGCAAGCCCTGCCGCATCCAATTTTTCTTTAATAAAATATTCCACGGCCTTTACATCGTGGTTGGTCCTGGACTCTATCTCTTTGACCCTGAGCGCATAATCCTCATTAAAATCATTTATTAAAACCTCCAGGCCGGATAAATCCAAGGCCTGGTCAGCTTTTATAACCTCATGGACCTTTAAATCCGTTATCAAAAATTTCAGCCACTTAAGTTCAACGTGAATCCTGTGATGAATCAGTCCGGATTCACTGAAAATATTTGAAAGAACACCGGTAAGACGGGCATAACGTCCGTCTATGGGTGTGATGGATAACACCTGTGTCATTTTCTCTCCATGATGAATAATTTAATATGAACGCCCGTTAATTTTTTATCTAACAAATAGCAAACTATTGAACAATAAACAATGTGTAAACAGGCACACCGAATCCAAGGCAAGACACCATCGGCATAATACAACCACCATGTTGATTTTACAATTAAATACAATAAGCGGCCAACCATATCTTGACAATCCTTAAGGATTTAAAGTATTTTACGAACCTGTTTTTATTAATCTTTCAAGAAGCGAGCTTTGTGTGCCGCAGGAGTAAATAGTTATTATGGCACTGACCAAAACCATTATTGCAGAAAAAATACAGAATGAACTGGACCTGTCAAGAACCGTTGCCTATGATGTCATGGAAGAGTTTCTTGAAATCATAAAAGAGACCATTTCAAGTGGTGAAGATATCATGATTTCCGGTTTCGGCAAATTTTGTGTAAATGAAAAAAAAGCAAGAAAAGGACGCAACCCTGCAACCGATGAAGAGATGACGCTTCCGGCCCGACGGGTTGTCACCTTTAAATGTTCCGGAAAACTCCGGGATTTGATTAATTCAGACAGCCAATAAAACAATGTTTTTATCCGACCAGACGATCATCAACATCATTCTTGTTACACTCATTGTAGACTATACAATGAATTATGTGGCTGATCGTCTGAACATCGGCCGACTCACAACGCACCTGCCTGAAAAATTTTCAGATGTTTACGACAAAAAACGGTACGAACAGTCCCAAAATTACCTTAGAGTCACCACCCGATTTGGCACGATAACGTCAACCATTGATCTTGTTATTCTATTGATTTTTTGGTTTACAGGCGGATTCGGCGTCCTTGATGGTTTTGTCAGGCAAACCGGATGGGCTTCCATTGGCTGCGGACTTTTATTTATCGGAATCCTGGCAGGGTGCAAATTTATCATATCCCTGCCCTTTTCCATCTATTCCACCTTTATCATAGAAGAAAAATTCGGGTTTAACAAAACCACACCAAAGATTTTTATTCTGGATTTGTTTAAATCCATGATTTTATCCCTGGCGCTGGGCATCCCCCTGCTGTCTGCCATATTCTGGTTTCTGGAAAGCACGGGCCCCTGGGCCTGGATAATCTGCTGGGGTGTGACCACCGTGTTTATCCTGGCAGTGCAATACATTGTTCCCACATGGATCATGCCGTTGTTCAATAAGTTTACCCCTCTTGAAGATGGTGAATTAAAAAACAAACTTTTTGCCTATGCCAAAACCATTGATTTTCCTTTGACCCAAATCTTTGTCATGGACGGTTCAAAACGCAGCACAAAATCCAACGCGTTTTTCACCGGGTTTGGAAAAAACAAACGCATTGTACTGTTTGACACTCTAATCAACGCCCATACCCCGGACGAACTTCTGGCCGTACTTGCCCATGAAATGGGCCATTTCAAAAAAAAGCACATTCAGCGCCGTCTGATCTTCGGCATTCTTCAGATGGGGGTAATTTTTTACCTTCTATCTTTATTCATCACCCAGCAAAGCCTTTTTACGGCATTTTATGTGGATACGCCGTCGATATATGCCGGCCTTGTTTTTTTCAGTATTCTGTTTTCCCCGGTTGATCTGGTCATCTCCATTATCATGCAGTTCTTTTCGAGGAAAGACGAATACCAAGCAGACCATTTTGCCGCAGTGACAACAGAAAAGGCCGGGGCGCTAATATCGGCATTAAAAAAACTCAGCGCCGATAATCTTGCCAACCTGACCCCGCACCCCTTTTATGTATTTTTAAATTATTCCCACCCGCCACTGGCACAGCGCGTCGAAGCCATGGAAAATCTTGAAGGGAGGGTTTAAAATTATGAAACGGCTTCTAGTATTTTCGGATCTTCACGGTTATCTTTCGGCCTGGCTGACGGTAAAAGCCCTGGCCGGCCCTGGTGATGCCGTTGCCATTGCAGGAGATTTATTTGACACAAGGTATGGCAGTTACAATGAGTCCGATTTTGCGCCGGAACAGATCCGATCAACGATTGCCGACCTGGATTTTAGATTCTTTTATATCTACGGCAATTGTGACGTGGAAGGTTTCTGTAAAGGATTTTCCCACGAACTGAGTTTTGAGGCCTTTGATAAAAGCATTTTCATGCATCATGGGCATAAAGATCCCATGATAATCCCCCGGGGTACGGATATCGTTATCCAGGGACACACCCATTTGCCCCAGTTAGAAAAAAGTAAACATTACATCCACCTGAATCCCGGCTCCATCGCCGTTCCCAGAAACGATACCCCCACCTTCGCCGTCATCGAAAACAACAGCGTAAGTTTGATGGCGCTGTCCGGTAAAAAACTGGCATCACTGTATTTTTAGTTTTTTTATTTCCCCGCCATCCCCGCAACAGATGCATATCGCGTTTATTGATGTTATTTCACCAATAATACCGGTACAGTTGAATTAATTGCTTCATTAAGTTCTACCTCGATATTCTCCGCGCCGTCATAATTCTTTGGCGTTCAAACACTGAATTAAAATACGTTTCATAACAGCCACAGGCTGAACTAGTCTATCAACACCCTAATTAATTCCACAACAAAAAAGTTCTCATACACAGCCAGTTATTAATTTTAAATTAATTTAATTAAAATAATTACATTGACAATGAAATTATTTATTAATAAGTCACATATGTTTATTTTAAAAAACTATTTTGGTTTATTGTTCAGTTTCTTTTACCTTTAGAGAAGCCGACGACTGTTTTGACAATCTGTATTTTTTTTGCAGGTATTTCATAAATCGAAAACGCTAATTTAGAGAGGAGTTGCAGATCATGGACATGAGATTTTCAAAAGGCAATGATGTACTGGGAACCAAAAACAGAGGGGATGCTTGTGAGTCAAGCCTATGTACCTTGTGCCGTGCGGACTGTGTTGGAAAATGTGAAACCTGGCTGTCCAGCATGAAGGGTCGTAAACTACTGTATCCCCGCAGTTTTGGTCTGGTAACAGCCGGGGCCAACAACACCAGCCATGTGGGGGTTTCCTACAACAGCCTGAGAATCCAGGGATATGCCTATGGGGCCAGCGGTATGACAGACGAACTGACCAACAGCCCGGATGACTGTATTTTCCCCAATGTTTCTCTGGAAACTGAATTCGGTAAAAAACGAAAGACCAAGGTAAAGATGCCTTTGATGACTGGTGCGTTAGGCTCCACATTCATCGCAGAGAAGTACTGGAACTCTTTTGCCATTGGCGGTGCACTTGTGGGCATACCCGTTGTCATTGGAGAAAACGTCGTAGGTGTTGACCGCCATTCTGAAATCTCAGGCATAGAAACCAAGCAGGGGAAAATACAAAGTGCACCGGAACTGGACCGCCGTATCGAGACCTACCTGCGATACCATGATGGCTACGGAGCCATCATTGTTCAGCTCAATGTGGAAGACACCCGAAATGGCGTGGCCGAATACGTGGTGGATAAATACGGGGACAAATGTATTATTGAGTTAAAATGGGGACAGGGTGCTAAAAATATCGGGGGTGAAATTCAAGTTCGCTCCCTGGAATACGCAACCTTTCTTAAAGATCGCGGTTACGTCGTAGACCCGGACCCCTCAAAGGCAGATGTCCGTCAGGGATTTGAACAGGGCGCCATCAAATCTTTTGCCCGCCACAGCCGACTGGGGGGAACCAATCTTTCCTCTGTGAGCCAGGTCCAGGAAGACTTCATGAACAGCGTGGCATACCTGCGCAGCATCGGATTTGACCGGATCACCCTGAAAACAGGCTCCTACGGTATGGAAGAATTGGCCATGGCCATCAAGTTTGCTACAGATGCAGAACTGGATCTGCTCACCATTGACGGTTCCGGCGGCGGCACAGGCATGAGCCCCTGGAACATGATGCAGAGCTGGGGCGTCCCTTCGGTCATTCTCCATGCAAAGGCCCATGAATATGCAAGTATTCTGTCTGCCAAGGGAAAAAGCGTTGTGGATATGTCCTTTGCCGGTGGTTTTGCACTGGAAGATCATATTTTCAAAGCCCTGGCCCTGGGGGCTCCCTACACTAAACTTGTGTGTATGGGCCGGGCAATCATGATCCCGGGCTTTTTAGGCGCCAACATTGAAGGCGCTATTTGCCCTGAACGCCGTGCCGAAGTGAATGGAAACTGGAATGAACTGCCCAAAAATGTTTTGGAAGTGGGCAAGACTGCAGATGAAATTTTTGCCTCTTACCATGATCTGGCAGATAAAATCGGTAAAGATGAAATACAGAATATTCCCTATGGCGCCATAGCCTTTTATACCCTGGCGGACAAACTGGGATGCGGCCTGCAGCAACTCATGGCCGGAGCCAGAAAATTCTCACTAAACAAGATTACCCGGCATGAAATTTTTTCCGGAAACCGGGAGACGGCTGATGAGACAGGTATCCCACATGTTGCAGACGTTAACGATGAAAGTGCAAGAAAAATTCTGAACTCATAACTTGTGTCTGAGACGAAAAGTTACCTAAATCCAAAGCCCAGGTAGCTGGGTAACTTTTCGTCCAAACCCGATCCACCTATGCTTTCATATTGATCCAGAACAAAGTGGCCGGCTCTTTCAGGGGATTACTCCACTGGCTTGGGAAATCTTTGCCAAGGAATATGGTGTCCCCGGCCGACATGTCCTGGGCTCTGTGGTCCAGGGTCAGATCAAGACGGCCGGACACCAGGTATCCCAACTCAGGACCTTTGTGTACCATAAAATGAGCGTTGATTCGCTTTTCCGGAAGAACGGTTATCAAAAATGCATCCATAGGCAACTCCAGGTCCGGCGGTGTCAACTGGGCGATTTCAACACTATTTTTATCCAGATCAGATCGAATGATGCGCACAGCTTCATCACTGGAAAAAATGTCTCTGGGACCGGGGATCCGGGGCCTGAAAAACGAGGCTACGTCCACGGAGAGATTTTCGGCAATGCGGTAAAGCGCGGGTAAAGATGGGAACACATGGTTGCTTTCAATCTGTGAAATGGTAGAAGGGGTAACCCCTGCCAGGCGCGCCAACTCTCTTTGGGACATGCCTTGGTGGCTGCGAAATGTTTTAACGGCCTGGCCCAGGTCCAGGACAACAGCTTTTTTGGTGCCGGATTTGGGGAGCTGAATTTCTCCGTTTTCACAAAAATAGGGCACCGGAATGCCAAGGTCGGCGGGATACCGTTTATCTGCCTTAAGCAATTTAATGCAGGAGCGGCCCTGGGTCATGGTCAAATCCACAGCCACCTGGGCGATCTGATTGATATGCGCCCGCAACCTGCTCGAATGGGCGTTTTTTTCAACAATCCAATAGGCAATGGTATCCATCTCATAGAGTCTGGGGCAGGAATGGGAGTAAAATTTGAGGATCTGATCTTCCCCTTCCCACAGATCCTGCATACCTGTGAGGCTTTCCATAACAAAGCGCACATCTCCGGAAAGTGTTCGGTGCAGGGCATCAATGGCATCAAGTACCGTATCCGGCTTCCAGGGGTCGGTCACCCGGATAATCTGATAAGGCCACTGGGCACCGTCTTTTTCATAGAATTTATTGAATACTTCAGCCTTGTCCCCCTTACCATTGGTAAAGCAGTCAAGGATCGTCAACTGGGGATTATCTGCCAGGGGCCCCAGGGTCTGGATCAAATTTTTCGGCGACCTGTCAAAGGAGACATATACAATGGGTTTTTCCTGCTGGTGAGACGCCTGGATGAATTTCATGCAAAAAGGATAGGCTAGACTGCCGGCGTCATCATATAAAACCACATTGTCACCGATAAACAGCCCGTTAAGCAATCGATCCAGCCCGGGAATCCCTGAAGACACCTTTTTTTTAACCATGAATAATAACTTCAAGTCCTTTTTTAATTAAATGTTCCGTGCTTGGGATCAATGTCTTTTCACTGGTGACACCGGTGAGATTGGGCTGATTTTCTCCACTGGTCCCACGCCTCTGTTTTTCATGTGCCCCACATTTCTTGGACGACCGGTGACCGGATCAAAGTACTTTCTATAGTTGACATACCCCCCTGAAGGGCTGGGTTTTGGATGAAACCTGGGCTGGATACCAGCCGGGTTATGATTAACTGCGTTTTGGAACATTGTCTCAAAAACTGTTTTCCTTGTCCTTACAGCGGTTTTTGCCCGGCAATCCGTCTGGATCGTTGGCGTTCGTCCAAAACGGTCTGCTTCTTGGGTGTGTGTCTTTTCTCTTTCTTTTCTGTTTTTTTTTAAAACAGCGGCCAGGGCCGAAAAAAAACGCTGAAACCCAAAGCTTTTACCATGGGTTGAAGCACAACCATGAGTCAAATCCGAAGGGCTTTGCCCGACATCCTCTTCGACAAGGGTATCCGGCAGCAGGGGCAACAAAAAATAAAAGGCCGCATTAACTTGTTTCATTTTTTCTTCTGCGGTCTTTGTCTTCACCGGATCGTTTGCAAACCTGTCCGGATGCCAGATTTTGGCAAGCCCGCGAAAGGCTGTGCGGGCATCGGTGAGGGTGGCCGACGGTGCAAGGCCTAAAATATTCAACCCAGTTTGCTTATCCATAAATCCAACCATACCCCCGGGGCACAATCACGGTCAAGTATTTCGTTCAGACACTATTTCAGGTAGACCTGTCGGGGCAATCCGATATGATGGCGGACACTTGGTTTGAAAAACACAACCGGGCATGATAATATTCCTTGCGCTGACACCTGGCCCCAATTGGAATTGAAAGGCCCTTGTGACGGCTGGATTCTTTATTGTCCGTTGATCTGTCTTTGTGAGCCTTTAAGGAGAAAAAATGACATCCAATGCAACTGAACCTACCCCCGGCAATATGACGCCGGACCAGAATGCATGGTTCACGGCGTTCTTTCTTGAAAACCATATTGATCCGTTCGCCTATCCCACGAAAGTCGGGTCCCGGGAGCAGATGGAATTTATGGTATATCCGGAAAATGACGAACGGTTCTATCCTTGTTCCGACACCATGTTTTCTGCAATTATGTCCCGGAAAAGGCCACGGTTTTTATTTAACCGTTACCGTGAGGTACTTGACAAAATTTTTGCTATAATCGAAGCGTTCATTGATTCAGAATATGACCGGGCATTTTTGTCCAGCCTGATACAGATAAAATATGATAACGAGATTCAAAGCCGATTACTCATACCCTCCCGCCTTGAAAAACGCCTGTATAAAATTTTTTTGAGCCGCACCCATATAGAAGACCCTTATGAAAGCCTCAAAAAAAAGGAAAACGCCAGGGCATACAGATTCATGGTCTCGGAATCCTTTAAAAAAGCCTTAAACGAAGTTAACGGTGCCATGGACACCATGAAGGAATTCACCCTGGACCAAGTTAAGACAAAGATCAATGAGATAGAGTTCACAAGGCGGCTTTCCCTCTTGACGGCCTCCGGCTTGTGGCAGGATGACGATTTCAGGGTACCCTCGACGTCGGCCATAAAAAAAATGTTGAAAGCCAGAGTGACCGGGAACGGCATTGAACGGCTGCTTGAGCTGGTACACACACCAAAATCAAAAATTCTGTGGCTTGCCGATGAGTCCGGGGATGTGGTGGCAGACATCGCCATTGCCCAATTCCTTGCCAACATTGGCCATGTGGTTATCCTTGCCGTCAAGGAAAAACCGTTTTTTAAAAAAGTTTGTCTAAACGACACCCGTACAGACCCGGTATTGGCCAAAGTCCTGGACCAGGCCCATTTCATCCACGACAAAGCCATCAGTAAAAACAAACTGGTACAGCGTCTGAAACAAGATGAACATCTGTATGTGATATCCGACGGCACCCAGGAAGCACTGAATCTTCTGCTGGTCTCCACCACCTTTTCACGGGTTTTCAAGGAAGTGGACTGCGTGGTGACAAGGGGATTTAAACAAAGAAACCGGATGATCCAAACCCACTTCAAATTTACCAGGGATGTGATCAATATCTGCGCAAAAGGCAACAGACTGGACATTGTCTTTAAACCTATGCACCCTGACTTCATCAATTTCAGCCATACGGATCTTGAGGAAAAAGCAGATAAAATTATCTCTAAAATGAAGCAGGCCAAAAAGAAAAGCATGACCGTTATGTTCTATTCGGGTATCATTGGTTCCATCCCCGGTAAAATAGATGTGGCAATAAAAATAATGAGCCGTTTTGTTGAACATTTACAAAATCAATCCGCCGACTTGTTTATCATTAACCCCTCTTTATATTATGAACCGGGCATGGATGCCGATGATCTGATGTATATGTGGGAAATTGTTCAACGCAGCGGCTACATTGATATCTGGCGTTTCCAAACATCAGAAGACATCGCCCAAAGCTTTGAAATCATGGGGGAAAAAGTTCCACCCGAATGGATTGGAAAAGATGCCACCTACTCCACTGGCTGCACCAAAGAGATGCGCATTGCCCAAGACGTACAAAAAAAGAATCCGGAAATGCAGCTTATGGGACCTGCTGTGGACAAATTCATGCGCAGGGATGAATATGGGGTGGGCTCTATGTATGATCAACGCCTGGCCGGGATATAAATATAAAGGATAGGATTTGAGATGACTGTTTTTGAATATAATGGACTTACTGCTTCCGGCAGAAAAACATCGGGGATTATCGATGCTGATAATACGGATGCCGCCCAGGATGAATTGAAACAAAAAGGCATTTTCCCCACCTCAATCCTGCGAATTGAATCAGGGGCAGGCGGTATTAAAACAACAAAAGGCTCATCCAAGGAAAAAACATTTAATCTCCCCCCGCTTTTTTCTTCCGTAAAATCTTCGGAAATCACCATGATCACGCGTCAGTTAGCCACGCTTCTGGCCGCGGGATTCCCCTTGCTCAAAGCCCTTGCCACCCTGGTTCCCCAGGCCAGGACCAAGGCCTTTAAGCGTGTTCTGTCCAGGGTCAAGGATGCCATTGAAGAGGGATACAGCTTTGCCGACGCGTTAGGAGCCCACCCCCGGGTCTTTTCTGCGGTGTATATAAACATGGTCAAAGCAGGAGAGGCCTCCGGCACTTTGGAGGTTGTTCTGGAGCGGCTGGCTGATTTCAGCGAAAAACGGGAGGACACAAAAAAGAAAATTCAAGCCTCCCTGGCCTATCCGGTGCTCATGGCTGTCATTGGTTTTCTTGTGCTGATATTTCTTTTAACCTTTATTGTGCCCAATATTACAAAAATTTTTACGGATATGAACCATGAACTGCCCATGCCGACCCAGATGCTTCTTGGTGTCAGCGGCATGGTAAAAGCGTGGTGGTGGTTGATCATTCCCTCACCGTTTTTGGTCCTATTATGCCTGTACGGCATTCGCAAAACAGATAGTGGGGGGCGTATTCTGGACCGGATCATTTTATCCTTACCGGTTGCCGGCAACTTGACCAAACAGCTCATTGCATCTCGGTTTTCCAGGACTTTAGGATCGTTGCTTGACAACGGGGTGCCGCTTTTAACAGGTTTAGGCATTACCAAAACCATTTCCGGCAACCGGATCATTGCCGAACTGATCGAAAAAGCGGCTCAGACAGTGGAAAAAGGCGGCAGCCTTGGATCTGTTCTGGAAAAAAACTCCGCCTTTCCCGACCTTGCCGCCCAGATGATCAAGGTGGGAGAAAAAAGCGGTGAAATGGAAAAAATGCTGGAAAAATCAGCCGAGCTGTTTGAAAGAGATGTTCAAACTGCCATTACAGCTGCCACATCAATCATAGAGCCTTTGATCATTCTTATCATGGGCGTAGTCATCGGATTTATCGTCCTTGCGGTTTGTTTGCCGATTTTTGAAATCAACCAGTTAATAGGATAAGATAAATTCTGATTATAATTCCGGATGGTAGAGAGAAGTGAATTTTTTACCGGGATAATGGAAGATGCGAATTAGCCTCCTTCAACCAGATCACGGGCACAAAATTTCGTATCTATACTATCCGGCAACAACACGTACCGGCAATAAAAAGGCCCCAGGAGGATTATGGAACAGATTAAAAACACGGGAATGACCCGGCGGGACTTTTTGCGGGGCTGTACAGCAACGGCAGTAACCTTAGCAGGAACGGGCTTTTTCCAGGGATGTGCCATTGATCCGGTCACCGGACAACAACAACTGATGCTCATGAGCCGCGATCAGGAAATTTCCGTAGATCGACAACAGTCGCCATTCCAGTTTTCTTCCGACTACGGTGTCACCCGAGATGAAAAACTGAACCGGTATATTTCCAAGGTGGGCAGATCCATGCTGGCCCGGGTGCATCGACCGGACATGCCCTATAATTTCCAGGTGGTCAATGCCACCTATATAAACGCCTATGCGTTCCCCGGCGGCTCCATTGCTGTAACCCGGGGAATTTTACTCTCCCTTGACAATGAAGGCGAATTAGCTTCATTGCTGGGGCACGAACTGGGGCATGTCAATGCACGGCATACGGCCGAACAGCAATCCAAAGGACAACTCTCGTCCATTCTGGTGGCAGGCCTTTCAGCAGCGGTGGAGACCCGGGGTGCAGGACTGGGCGATTGGGCCCAAAAGCTTGGAGGCCTGGGCCAGGGGCTATTTCTGTCCAAATACTCCCGGGATAATGAACGTGAAGCCGATGCATTAGGACATCAGTACATGGCCCAGTCCGGATACAACTCCAAAGGTTTTACCGGCCTGATGGAGATGCTCAACGAACTGAATACGACAAAGTCCAGTTCAACTCAGATGCTGTTTGCAACCCATCCCATGAGCCGGGAAAGATTGGATGCTGCCAAGGAGAGAGACAATGGAATATACCGGGGCACCCACACCCGGAGCCTGTACCGTGACCGGTATATGGACCACACAGCGAATCTAAGGTCTCAAAAAGCCATGATCGTCAAGCTCCAGGAAGCGGATAAATTTATAGCCAAAGAACAATATGACCAGGCCGAGAGTGCGCTGATGTCAGCACTCAGCTTAAAAGACAATGATTATACAGCTCAGGTGATGACAGCCAAGTGCATGCTGTTACAGAAAAAAGTTCGGAACGCGGCATACCACGCCAGCCTTGCCAAACAGCTGTTCCCCCAGGAAAACCAGGGGCATTATGTTTCAGGGATTGCCAATCTGGCTTTTAAAAAACCCATGCAGGCCTATAATGATTTTTCGGCATGCAGCACTCTGTTGCCCGGTAATCCCCAGATGACCTTTTACCAAGGCTACGCCCTTGATATGGCCGATAGGAAACAGCAGGCAGCCCGGCACTATGCGGCATATCTCAAAGAGATCAATTATGCGTCAAACAAGTACAGTCAGTATGCGTATAAACGGCTTAAAGCCTGGAATTATTAAATCATCATTATGCCCATGACAATCAGACAGGTGAAAACAACTTTCAAGTAGATCTCTTTTTTGAAAAATCGGTAACAATATGTACCCAGGGCAGTGCCCAGTAAAATAAACGGTCCGGAAACCAGAAAGGTTTTTAAAACGGTCTGGGTGGTTAAACCGGTGGCCAGATGGGCAATAATCACAATATAAGAGGCAAAGCAGAAAAACCCTGAGAGGGTGGCCTTAATCTCGTCTTTGCTCCAGTTGTTCAAAGTGGTGTAAATAATCGTAGGTGGACCGCCTGCGCTTAAAGCTGCGCCAATGGCACCGGTTAAAAAACCGGCCAAATATCCCCACCGGCGATGAAGTCGTCTGGGAGGGATGATGAAAAACAAATTGTACACGCCATATCCGATTAAAAAGACGCCCATTAAAGCCTGAATAATATGTGAAGGAACTGTTTTTAAAAGGGTTGCCCCAAGTGCGATGCCGGGTACCGAACCAACGCATAATGGACCGATCTTTTTAAGGTCAAAAGAGTGCCTAAGCTGAAGAGTCATATATGTGGCAATCACGGTGCTGGCCAAAGAACACAATGGCACTGCCGTTTTGATGTCCACGATGAGGGTAAGCAAAGGGATTGCAATCATGGCAGATCCAAATCCAGAGACCCCCTGGACCCATCCGGCAGTAAACAATATAAAACAAATAAGAATAATTACAGACACAGGGTAATAAACTCTATTCCTGTGTAACGCGCAGCACCTCACGAAGGGAAGTGATGCCCTGGGCCACCTTGGTCAGCCCATCGGCCCGCAGGGTTTTCATGCCTTTTTTGATTGCAGCGTCCTTGATGAGGTTGGCATCCGATGTTTTCAGGATAAGTGATTTCAAATCTTCATCCAAGGGCAGAATTTCCATAATGGCCTGGCGTCCCCAATATCCTGTGTTAAAACACTTTGAGCAGCCTTTAGGTTTGAATACGTTCTGCCCGGGGGCAAGACTGTTTGTGCTTTGAAAACTACTCAAATCCGCATCGGAAAGCGTAAATTGCTCGCGGCAATGAAGGCAAAGTACCCGTACAAGCCGCTGGGCAATCACATGATTCACGGCGGAAGTAATTAGATAGGGCTCCACGCCGAGCTCCACCAGGCGAGTCACCGCACCGGGGGCATCATTGGTGTGAAGGGTGGAAAACACGAGATGCCCTGTCAACGCGGACTGAATGGCAATTTCAGCAGTTTCAATGTCGCGGATCTCACCAATGAGAATAACATCGGGGTCTTGGCGGACAATGGACCGAAGCCCCCGGGCAAATGTCAGGCCTGTTTTCTGATTCACCTGGATCTGCCCCACACCTTTTAAGTTGTATTCAACGGGATCCTCAACCGTGATGATAGAGCGGTCCGGGGTGTTGATTTCAGATAGCCCCGCATACAGGGTGGTGGTTTTTCCACTGCCCGTAGGTCCTGTAACCAGTACAATGCCATGATTCTGCCGAAAAATATCATGCAGGTAGCGCTCATTTTCGGAAGAGAGCCCAAATTCTGAAACCTGCATAAAATATCCGGACTTGTTCAACAACCGAATAACCAAACGCTCGCCAAAATTGGTGGGGACCGTTGAGATACGCAGGTCAATTTCCTGGTTACCCAACCGGACCTGGGCCCGGCCGTCCTGGGGAATCCGCTTTTCGGCAATATTCATTTTGGCCATGACCTTAACCCTGGAAATCAGACTGGACTGGAACATCTTGGGCGGGGTCATCATGGGATACAAAATCCCGTCAATGCGGTACCGAACAACGAGTTCATCCTGAAACGGTTCGATGTGAATATCGCTGGCACCCGCCTTCACCGACTGGGAGATCATCTGGTTGACCAGGCGGATGACCGGGGCATCGCTGGTGTCGTCCAGGAGATCTGCAGTCTGCTCAATGTCTTCGATGTGGAGAAATTCTTCATCCTCCATATCGTCCATCAGTTTTTGAACATTGTGCTCATCCTGATCATAAACAATATTAATAGCACTTAATATCTCGACTCTTGCAGCCAAGGCCAGGGTATAGTCCTCAAAACCTGCATACATGGCCACCTCATCCACATAACTTAGATTCGATGGATCATTCAGTGCAATAACCGGCGCTTTATTTTCAGGCTTAAGCGGGACAATAAGATTTTTTTTCAAAAACTTGCGGGTAATCTTTCCGGAAATAGAGAGATCCGGATTTAAAAAAGCGATATCCTCCAGAAACTCAATGCCGTAAATCGCCCCTATCGCTTTCAAAGACTGGGATTCGGATACTAGTTTCGTGTTACAGGCCATGTCTACCATCCGAGCCGGATCCTTGACACAGGCCTCCCTGATTTTTTCCCTTTGATCACGGTCCAGAGCGACAAATGTTGTCAACTGGTCAATAAACTGCTGGATTAATTTTTCCATATCAATTCAAAAGCATGCTTTTTACAGGCGAATCTTCATCATACAATTTGATTTCCTGTTTATGAAGTTCATCCATCGTATCCTTCTTTTCCTCATAAATCTTTTTTGCTTCCAGGGTATTTTTAACTACTCTGGGGGTCAGGAAAATAAAAAGGTTGGTTCTGTCGCTTTTCGAAGACTGACTTTTAAAGGCATTGCCCAGGATAGGTATATCACCGAGACATGGCACCTGGTCATTTCCCTTACTCAGACTGTCATCAATCAGCCCGCCAATCACCACGGTATTTCCGTCTTCTACGATAATGGTGGTCTCAAGCTCCCGTTTTAAGGTGGTGGGTCGGTCCGAGGTGGTGGTGTTTGCGCTGTCTAGTTTTGTGACTTCCTGATAGAAATCCAATCTTACCAGCCGATCCTGGCTGATGGAGGGGGTAAGTTTCAATGTAATGCCCACGTCTTTGTATTCGTATGTATTGTAGGTGGTAGAAGAAGTGTCTTCGGTACCGCCTTTGGTCTGGTAGGGCACATTTTTACCAATGGTGATGGTGGCTTCTTCATTTTCCGTGGTCAAAAGTTGGGGCGTGGACAAAATTTTCACATCGGAATCTTCCTGAGATGCCTGGATGATCGCTTCAATGCTTCCACCGAAAATACCCATGGAAAAACCGCTGTCCAAAGCCGTGTTCGCCAAAGAAGCTAAATCTGCCGAACTCGAATCAGAGGTGCTGAATCTGCCAAACCCGGTACTGTTGCTATGAACAGTTCCCTTAGCCCGCCATTCCATACCGAGTTCAAGGGACCGATCCGCGTTCATTTCCATGAGCAGGCACTCAATATAGACCATGGATCTGGGCACATCCAATTTTTTGATGACCTCTTCCAACACGGGATAATCATCTTTATCCGCAATAATAATAAGGGAATTGGTGGATTTATCTGCCGTAATTTTTATATCCTCAGACAAAAGCGGGGCTTTTTTCTGGCCGGTCTTTTTTGAATCATTGCTGCTCTTTTCAGGAATTTCCTGGAGTACGGCGGCCAAATCCTCGGCAGTGGCGTGTTCAAGATAATAGACCCGGATCTTTTCTTCTCCTTTGGGGACCTCTTTATCTAAAGCTTCCACAAGTGCCGTAATCTGAGAACTTTCCTGTTCACTGGCCAAAAGAATAATAGAATTGGTCCGTTCATCGGCCACCATTTCAACAGAAAGCTCATTGGTGTTTTTCTTTCTTCTTGACACTTTTTTTGCCTGCGCTGAATAGATCTTAGTCAGATTGGTGACCATTTTTTCGGCATCTGCATATTTGATGGGCAAAATGGTAATTTTTCGCCCTACCCCTTCCACATCAATGGTTTTAATCAATTTGAGCAACCGGTCAATACTGGCAAGGGTTGCGGTGGCGATTAGCATATTTGAATCGGCATGGGATAAAAGGAGACTGCCTTTTGCAAGCATGGGGGACAAAAGGGATTTCAACTCATCTGAACTTGCGTAAGTCAGGGGAATAATTCGTGTAACAAGCTTATCTGATGTCCGTTCCGCAAGTTTTGCCATACGGGTGTCCACATTGTCGCCCCTGGCATCTGCAGCAGGAATGATCTTTACGACAGTGCCGGTGTCAACCGTGGCAAACCCGTAAATATCCAAAACTGATTCAAATACCTTGTACGCCTCATCCACAGATATTTTTTCAGGAGAGATAATAGTAACCTTTCCTTTGACCTTAGTGTCCACCACAAAATTTTTATTCGTCAATTTGCTGATAAATTTAATGAATACACCGATATCAACATCATTGAAATCCATGGACACAAATTCTGAAACATCCTGGTTCTGCGCCGCCTGCACAGGCCAAAGCCCAACCAGGGCCAACACAATAAGGCTCAGGCAGAAGTATTTTACATTGAACGAGTTGCGACGGTCCTGCAACATATTTGGTCTCCTTTGGTTGTTCATCGGCACGTTTCTTTATTGCCGGTTAGGCAAACAACAAGCCTCAAGTTCTATTTTCCTTTTTTTCCTTTAACGCCAGGGTCTGGGTTTCAATTACAGCATCCAGGAACTGTCCCTTATCACCGGACTTTGTCAGGGACAGTGACGTAATGGATACGCCCTGGGGGGACGTTTCAATTCGAACAAGAAAATCCACCAGGCCTCTTAAATAAACCCGCTGAAGCTTAACCGTTACCCGGGAACGTATATAATCACTGTTTTCCATATCCTGGGAAAACGGTTTCATATAGGCAACATTATTTTTCACAAGACTTTTGGATGACAGGGACTCCAGAAAAGAAAACAGCGTAAATTTAGCGCCTCTTCTTTCAAGGGCCTCTTTCTCCTGATCAAAACTTCTTGCGTATTGTTTATACATCATTTCAAGGGTCTGCATCCGTTCAAGATCCCGGGCTTTTGAAACCACTCTTTTTTCAAGCATTGTCCGTTTGTCCACAGCCGGAAGGTAAACAAACCAGACCAGACCGAACAGCACAAGAAACACAGTGCCGACAACTATAATTTTTTTATCCCGTTTTGACAGTTCAAACATAATCAGATCTCAATAATAAATTTAAAGTCCACCCGTTTGCCGCCCTTTCCTGCCACTGCACTACCTATATTTACCTTTTTAAAAAACGGCGATTTTTCGATAAACCCCTTTGCCTGATCAATGGTGTTATAATTATCCGCAGACCCGGACAGAATCATCCGCGTTTCATCCAGCATCAGCCGGCTCACCTGAATATCCACATTTTTAGGAATACAAATAGAAAGCTCAAGCAGGATACTACCGGCCTGGACACGGTCTAAGTTCTCGGCGTCGGCGTTCGCAGAACCGCCCTTGGTCAGTTCTCCGACACTTGCCTGCATAAGCAGCAAAGGATCAATGTTTCCTATTCTTTTTGCCGGAAATGTTTTTCTATAAATGACTGTCATGGCCTTGTTTTGTTGATCAACCTGTTTTTCAAGCCGTGATATGTCCATGTGGATATTGACCATGAATAAAATAAAGGACAGCAGAGCCAGGGAACAACAACTTGCGATATATCCTGTGTAGGTTCGGACAAATGAATCAGAGCCATATTCCCCCTGGCACATGTTCAGCATCCCAAGGTCCGGTGACATTAAAGCAAGGCACTCGGATACATCCACAAAGGCCTGTCCGGCCATGGATTCTGATAAATCTTTTTCGCCAACATCCTGTCCGATAAAATCAGACTGGAACTGGAGAATATCTGCAAGGGTCTTTTGCCCACCCTTTTGGACGGATTCGTCAAAATCGCCACAAATAAAAACATGAAAGGGGTCAGTTATACCAAAACGCTGCCAGAATCCCAACAACATCTGCCTGATGGCCTGCTCCGGCAACGAAGAGGTGGCGCTTTCAGCCAAAGCACGAACCTGTACGATCTCACCCTGGGCCACCAGAATCAAAACCATCTGACATCCGTCCATGTCCAGAAAAACAAAATTTTTCTTTTCTTTATTCTGTTTGAGGAACGAAGCGAGCATGGCCAGGGCTCCGGGCACAATGGCCGCAGGTTTAAGTCCGGCAGCCATGAGGCTTGCATGGTAAGACTTAAGTCTCTCTTCCTCAATGGACCCGGAAAACACCAAAGGGATCGCTTGCTCTGTGTCCAGTTCATACCGAAAAAAATCAGTCACCACAGGGCCCAGTTCCTTTGGAAACCGGGCGCTGAGTTCCATGGGCAGAACCTGCCGGATTTTTGACCGGGATGTAAAAGGTAAGCTGATACTACGAAAATAAAATTGACCGGCCGGCAAAAGCAGCATGACCTGAACGGTGTTCTCTTTTTGAATGGCCGGGTCAATGGCCTGGACAACAACGGCCAGTCCCGCATCAAACAGGGTCTGATTTTCATCCACCGTTTCCAGATCTTCATAAACTACTCGGGCCAAATCCTGAACAGATTGGGACTTACCGCGTCTATCCACCAGCCAGGCATCAATCCCCATGCAATTTTCACGAATGATCAAAATGGGGTCTGCCATGGTTTATCCTCTTTCCATTTGAAGAATCCGACAAAACCACTTTCCTGTCAGATCCTGTTTTTCACGTTTAATGACAGCGTGCAAGATCACTTGAGCGCCATTGTGTTGTGCGGCACAGTCTGCTGTAAAAACATTGCTTGAATAAGTAATCACCTTTTTAAACGCCTTTTTTTCATCATCGCTCAGGGCAATGACATCCTCAAACCAGCCGGACTCAAGGGTGTGGGTATATGCCTGGCCAAGATTTGCCTTCTCCAACCGATAATCAGCAAGATCCTGGGCATTTACATCGCGTCCTTCCGGCAACAGTGCTGCAAGCACCGCCACAGGAGCGGTATTGATATTTACCTTGCCTGAAAATGATAACCGGTTCTCTTCTGAATCCTGGTCTTCTAAAAGGCCGTATACAGTAAACATATCCTTTGCATCTACCTGGGTAGACTCGTCGATCCCCTGACTGATATATGACGGGGATAAAATTGAGTCAACAACTCCTTTGACAAGAAATAACTCACTAATATGCCTTAAAGGGCCATTGGCACAGATATATGGCATATCCAGAGATTCATAATAGTTTGTTTCGGCACCTGTCAACCCTGTTATGGCATCATCGTCCCTTGAATCAAGCCAATCCTTGAGCGCATTGACGATTTCAACAGCGCTGCCGGCATCTTCGGGTTTGTCTTCCGGGGCTGCCAGAGTTAAAAACCGTTCCAGTACCGCCATCTGGGCATCATTGGATTCGTTGCCGGGAAATTGTTTTAGCAATGCGTTTAGTTGTAATTTACCCATTTCATCAGAAATTTTCAAAGATAAATCTGCAGGGTTCAGACCCATGGCAGCCACAGCCAAGGCAATCTGTTCCGGATCCGCCCATGTTTCCTGGATGGTATCGATCTCGTTGTCAGCTGCGTCAACGGCCAGCATCATCATGGCCAGATGGATACCGGACATGGCCATTTCCCGGGCTGCAAACATATCATTTTCGGTAATTGTTCCCGAAGCCGCCTGCTTTGCAAGACGCCCAGCCTCCAACGCCAATACACAGAGAATGGCAACCACAGCAATGGTGGCAATCAGCGCCACCCCCTTTTGATCTCTGTAAATACTAACCATCAGACTGCCTTTGTACCGGTAAGACGACGGCAGTTTCAAATACTTTTTCTTTGTTTTCATTTTTCAGGGTCAACCCAATATTCAAGACAAAAGGAATGGATGCCCCGTCACTGTCCGTATCCGCATCCCACGCCTGGTGTTCATTGCCCTTTGCATCACCATAATCAATGGTAAATCCGGTAATATTTTCTACAAGGACCGGATCTGAGCACGGGGTTGTCTCCCTGTCGCTGCCAATAGGCCACTCAGCCCGACATAGATCAAACAGTTCCTGGTTATTTTTTCTAACGTAATAGGTTACTCGAACGATACCGGACGGCCTGATACGCCCCGTCTGCAACCCTGAAAGTCCGGCAAATTGAAGCGTGGAAAAGGTCTGTCCACCTACACTGGTCTCACTGCCGGTCATCTGAAACGGATCCATATCCTGATCATCAATGCTGTTTTGAACACTGATCATCCTGGATTCCGGCACGTATATTTCGGTCAGATCATCCTGCATTCTTCTGAATGCGTCCCTGGCCCGCTCATTATAGTCAACACCGTGTGCAATGGCCTGCCCTGTAGAGACAAATGCATTGAAAGAGGAAAACAACATGACCATAACAAATGAAAAAATCACAAGGGCCACCATCAATTCGATCAAAGTGAAGCCGCCTTGTGCTCGGTTAACTTGCAGGGGCAAACCTGAATGTTTCAACATGGTATGACCGATCCCCCTGCTCCCGTTTTATTGTTAGATCAATTTTTTTCAATGTACCGGTCTCCTCGGCCGAATTCGGCACGATGTTAGAAAGGCTATCGCCTATATCCATCACCTCACACCGCCAGGTATATCCTTTGAACGCCTTGTCAAACTCGCCCTGCAGGTCCGGATCATTGATGGAAATCTCAATTTGGGCAAGGGCTTTGGCTGCAAGATACCGGGCTGTTGTTTGGAAATCATCGGCTCCAGCAAGATTGATGGTCCCGGACTGCATCCGAAACAATGCCGTCATAACCGTTGCAATAATGGCCATGGCCACAATCACTTCGATCAAGGTAAATCCGGCCCGGTTCCAGCAGCGATTACTATCATATACAGTCGTCATAGGACACATATCGATCAATCAAGTGAACTTTTTTCTGGAACATACATATTTGAATGGTCATTTCTCGGCTCTCTTCCCGGACATGAATCAGGGCTCGATCCGAATACCCTTTGCTGAAAAAACAGATGCTTTTATCATCACGGGGCCGAGTATTGTCATCCGGAAATTCCAAATTAAGCAATTGTAGATCCCCGTTCAGTGATACGCCGTTATTCAGGGCATCCTGCCGGGCATCCTCATCCATTGTGTCGTCCACCACATACATTTTCCCGGAACCTGAATCCACATACAGGGTGAAATTTTTATTTTCCACCATTGCACGGAGCTTTAAATTCTCAAAAAAAAGAAGCATGCCCGAGACATGATCCGATGCCTCTGACGTTAAATGGATCTGCCTGAATATGGGAACTGAAAATAACAGTGTAGTGGTTAAAATGCCGATTATCACCATCAGCTCAACAAAGGTGAAGCCAAAACAATTTATAGGAAGTCCCAAACAAGCCGTTGACCAACTTCCATTTTTTGATTTGGATTGGGTCTGGGGCAATGATAGGCCGGGACATTCCATGGCTGTTATTCCCGCTCCTCCCAATTGGTGACGTCCGCATTGACACCCTCCCCTCCTGATTCGTAGTCCGCACCATATGAAATCAGATCAAACGTACCGTGGACACCGGGGCACAGGTAAACATACTCATTCCCCCAAGGATCTTTGGGCACTCGGTTCTTTTCTAAATAACCGCTTTCATTCCAACTGCGAGGAACAGGATCTGTGGTCGGCTTTTCGATCAAAGCCAAAAGTCCCTGTTCCGTAGTAGGATAAAACCCATTATCCAGTTTGTACATTTTAAGGCTGGTTTCAATGGCGGCAATATCCACCTGGGCTTTGACGATTTTTGCCTTATCCGCCTTATCCATATATCTTGGCACGATGGCACCGGCCAGAATTCCCAAAATGATAACAACCACCATCAGTTCAATAAAAGAAAAGCCTGCCTGGTTTCCAATCTGCCTGCCATACTGCCTTAAATTTTTTTTGCACACCTGTCCAACCATCTTCATTTATGACCGCCTTTAGTCGTTGCCTTATAGCCAGTTAAATACGAATTTTTTAATCAACAGTTTGAATGAATTATTAAAAAATTAAAACCAAATGACAAGAAAAAATATTCTAATAATTTTTTGATAATCTTCATTAAAGTACAATCAGACGCAGACGACCTGATTCCAACCACTTTTTTAAGCCGTATACACTAATAAATTTTTACATGACGATAGTACCGAAAAGCCCCTACTGACATTGACCCTTAACACCTCCTCTGGTATAAAGCCTTGTACTTTAAAAAAAAGAAACATTGAAGGCCTTTGAATATACCATGTCTTACCAGGTTCTGGCATTAAAATACCGTCCCCAGACATTTTCAGAAGTAGTTGGACAGGAACATGTCACCACCACCCTGACCAACGCCATTTCCGGAAACAGGGTTCCCCATGCGCTTCTTCTGGCAGGCCCCAGGGGCACCGGCAAGACGACCATTGCCCGCATTATGGCCAAAGCCATGACATGTCAGACCGGACCGACCCCGTCGCCGTGCAACGAATGCAAAATATGCAAAGACATTATCAACGGGCATTGTGCAGACGTATTTGAAATTGACGGCGCCTCCAACAACAGTGTGGAGCAGATCCGTGAACTCAGAGATAATGTGGCCTACATGCCCTCTGCTGCCAGGTACAAAATATATATCATTGATGAAGTTCACATGCTTTCGGTGGCAGCCTTCAATGCCCTGCTCAAGACTCTTGAAGAGCCCCCGGAGCATGTTCTTTTCATCTTTGCCACCACCGAAGTCCATAAAATTCCGGCCACCATCCTGTCCCGGTGCCAGCGCCACGACCTGTCGCGAATTGCCTTGGACAAAATCAGCGACCACCTTGACACGCTGTGCAGAAAAGAAGGCTATACGGTTGAAAAAGAAGGATTGGAGTTAATTGCTTTAGAGGCAGATGGTTCTATCAGAGATGGGTTAAGCCTTCTGGACAGAATTCTTTCAGCCGGTCCTGAAAAAGAAATTGACCGGCAAATGATTACCCAAAGACTTCGGGGGACGGACCGAAGAGTTCTTTTTGACATATCTTTGGCCGTACTGGAAAGAAATGGCGCGCAGCTCATTGATCTTGTCAGTAAAATCAATGACTCAGGAATGGACTTAAAAGAATTCTATTCCGGAATCATTGCCCAGTTCAGGAATCTGAACATCATCCGGCTGTGCGGAAAAGACAGTCCTGTGCTCAATATGATTGAAACCGAAAAACTTGAGCTTGACCGAATGTGCAAAAACTTTGCGCCTGCCTACCTTGGGATGCTGCTGGATCTTCTCCTAAAAGAGGAGAGTATTGTACGCTTTGCATCTCACACCCAGACAGCCGTGGAGATGGTATTGCTTAAAATGATCCAGATTGAGCCGGAGACCCGGCTTGATGAAATCATCACCAAGGTGGATCTATTAGCACGTCAGATGGAAAACCGTGTTGACCGCAGCGATATTGTTTCACCACCGGCGCAATATGATACGCCGCCCCAGACAACAGCGACACCGATAAAACAGATTCCTGCTGATAAGCCCTCCGGCGTGTCTTATATAGCACCGCCCCCGCAAAAGCCTATACAGGAGACCCCACCCTATAGACCGGAACAGATGCAGGAGACCCCAAACGTTTCACCAGATTCACCAGTGCCTGAACCCTCGTTGCCCCAGACACAAGCGCATCAGGGGGCTGCAACCTGGACGCAATTCATGGATATACTTCAACGAGAGCACCCCTTTATTTTTGGTCTATTTTCCAAAGGACAGGCCGACACATCGGCTCAGGACAGAGTGGTTGTAACCCTTTCCTCATGCTCCGGATTTGAAAAATCCAGACTCAGCACCAAAACCAAAGCGCTGGCCGATCTGGGCCAAAAACTTTTAGGCAAATCCATAGAGGTAAATGTAGAAAACAACAGCACCCCCAAGGATGAGACTTGCCAACAGCAAGCATCTCTGCAAAAGGCAGAACAAGCTGCCGCAGGCCATCCCATGGTCCAACACGCAGTTCGTTTATTTGATGCAGATATCATATAACAGCCATGGGTTGACCTGGCTACCAACACCCGGTCTCAACCCGAAACGAAACATGAAAGCCACTTAACTTTAATAAAGACGACAAAAGGAGTTAACCCATGAAAAATATGAACAGCATGATGAAACAAGCCCAGAAACTGCAAAAAAAAATGCTGCAGGCCCAGCAGGATCTGGCCACCAAAACGGTTGAAGCAAGTTCCGGAGGCGGTATGGTAAAAGTCGTAGCCAATGGTGCCCAAAAAATTGAATCCATTGTTCTTGAAAAAGAAGTCGTTGATCCCGAAGATGTTGAAATGCTGCAGGATCTTGTGCTCGCCGCAGTCAATGACGCCTTGAAAAAATCCCAGGATATGGTCTCTGCGGAAATGGGGAAATTGACAGGTGGAATGAACATTCCAGGTTTATGATTTATTGTGAAGCATTATCCTGAAGCCATCGTAAAGCTGATCCATTCATTTTCCACCCTGCCGGGGATAGGAAAAAAAACGGCTGAACGATTGGCCCTTCATATTCTTCATGCGCCGGACCATGAGGCTGCAGCTTTGGCCGCAGATATTATTGAACTGAAAAAAACTGTCAGGTTATGCGCATCCTGTTTCGCACTAACGGACCGCGAAACCTGCCAAATCTGTTCAGACCCCGGCCGGGACAGTGGCCTAATCTGCGTGGTAGAAAACCCAACAGACATGGCTGCCATTGAGAAATCAGGAGCCTTTTCAGGCGTGTACCACATCCTTGGTGGCGCCTTGTCCCCTATCGACGGCATCGGCCCCAAAGACATCCGCCTGACCGAACTGTTCAAGCGAACCCGGGGCAATGGAATCAAGGAACTTATTCTTGCCACCCGGACCAATGTAGAAGGAGAAGCTACGGCGGCCTATATTCGTGGCAAACTGACAACAACAAACATTAAAATCACCCGAATTGCATCGGGTATACCCATGGGAGGGGACCTTCAGTATGTAGATCCCTTGACTATGCAGAAGGCCATGGAAAAACGCTACGGGATCTAAAAATGCTGACACCAAAAGATATTTTTGACTGTAAACAATGTGGTCAGTGCTGCAAAGGATTTGGCGGCACCTATATAGATAAAAGAGATATCAAAAAAATCTGCGATTATATCCAGGCAGAGCCTGATACCTTTGTGGAAAATTATTGTGACATGTCCGGTTCAAGACCGGTCTTGACACTGGGACAAGACGGCTGCTGTATCTTTTTTGATCCTAAAAAGCAGTGTACCATCCATCCGGTCAAGCCCTATATGTGCCGTGCCTGGCCCTTTATTAAAGCCCTGATTAACCATCCCGAAAACTGGGACATCATGGCAAACTCTTGCCCAGGCGTGAAGAAAGGTGTTCCAGCCGATGATATTTCACGCATAGCTGCCATGGAAAAAGAGAAACTTGATCGGGCTTTCAACCGTTAAAACCTGTTAGAAAATTTTACTGATATCATCTGAACGAACAAGGATAGAAAAACGATGCCCCGTCCCCCTTTTCACATAAAAAAAAGCAGGATCAATAATATCTGAAATCCTGCTTTTCCCAATTTTTAAAGGTGGCTTATTAAGCACTCCTGCCGCAGGTACGGAGGATCAAAAGCCACTTTAATTCATGACCTTTGAATCCGTTTCCCATTCACATCGATTATGATATTTTTTACGTTTATAATTTTCCTAGAATCAGTTCGGCTTGTTCTCTCATAAATTCATCGTCATGCTTTAATGCTTTCATCAGTTGTTCCGTGTCCGAAGAATCTATGTAATTTGCAGCCATTGCTATGGCGCCCCTGCGTATTTTTTCGTTATCATCCCACAGTAGATCCAAAAGAGGTTTATACGTTTTTCTTGAAACATAACTCGAGTATGAAAAAAAGGCTTGCTCCTTTATCTCTTGATCTGAAGATTGCAGCTCAGGCTCCAGCAGGTTAGCGGTATCTTCAATATCGCCCCCAACCTTTCCAAGAGTACGGATAGCTTCCAGTTTCAATTCCCGGTTATCGGAATCCAACAACGGCTCCAAAGCATCTTTCATATCATCTCGTACTTTTAGACCCGCATTGACTGTGTTGGCAGCGATAACATCCAGATAATATAATTTCTGATCCGTTTCTATGGCGTCGTTGTTGAGGATATTGCCGAATACCTCAGCAGCACTGGGACTTGCCGCCACCAGCGCCACAGACTCCTTTTTAAGCTGTTGCTGAGTCAAGGCATCTTCCAAAATCAGATTCTGTTCAGGCTTATTTGCTCTTGACAGCGCCCATGTGCTGTTCTTTTGATTTTCGTCATTGGATGAGCCAAGCATATCTTCTAAAAACTGATTGCTTTCCACTGAATCATATCTGGCCATAATGCCGTATGCCATCTTTTGGTTTTGCTGGTTTTGGCTTTGATCAATAATTTGATTTAAATAAGGAAAAAGATCGGGAGATTTTACAAAGGATAAGGCTCGAAGGGCAAGTGTCATGTCTTCTTCGCCCTGATCGCCTTTTTCTATTAAAAAACCCGGAAGAATAGATAAGAATTGTTCATCCATGTCAAACCTTGCCGCCGCAATAAGCGCGTTCCCCCGGGCAGGATAATCTTTATCTGAGGCTTTCTGCTTTAAAATATCAAAAACCATCTCTTTAAATTTACTATTCATCCCTACATAAGCAAGTGCATCCATGGCTTCAGCGACAATATCTATGTTTTCATCATATAGATAGTTCACGAGAAGTTGAATAGTTTTTTCTGAGGGCTGATTTCTTAATCTTAAAACGTCATTAAAACGATCAGTATCATTTAACTCATCCGGCCTGGTTTCCTCGGTAGCAGCTATTTGCACCTGGTCTTCGGTCGGTATTTTTTCTACCGATACTTGTTGGTCTAAAATTGGCGCATCAGCAACTCTATCGTCAGTCTGGTTTGATAATTTTTTAGTATCTATTGAAACCATCTGGTTGGTTACGGGTTGATTTTTTCGATTTAAACTAAAAGCGGTAATCGCAACAGCTATAGCTAGTACCGCACATAAAAGTCCAATTAGAATATGAGACTTTTTTATCGCTTTCATATTTTTCCACCTATTGGTAAATTATCTTTTATCAATTATTCCCTTACCAGAAACGCTAAGCATTGAGTTCTAAATATGTAAAATCAACAATGTTTGTTTTTAAGATACTCACAACTCAAAACTTACAACGCTATCTAATTGACCCGACTTGACAAAAATTTCTATTAAAAGTGGGAGCGCCGCCAGGCAGCACTCCCAAACTTTAGGTTTTCAGGTTTGACCTAAATTTGATTTCGCAAGGTCTTTCCTAAAATTATTGCACGTCTGCTACAATTGCGCGTCTGCTACACAAGAAGCGCCCTGGTAGAACATTCCATAGATGCCGACATATTTGAGGGCAACGCTTTCGGCACCATAACTCATGTTAACAGTGTTGCTTCCGGGAACTTTGATCTCAATTTCAATCATATCGCCTTGTTTGAGGCGATACTGAGTCTCACCCATACCGTTCAGAACGCCGGTCTCAGGCATTGCAACAACAATTGATTCTTCCCAAAGCGCTTTTGAGGTATAAAGTTTATCAACCAGAGGAACAACAGTCAACTCGGGGAGAGTCCGGGCATCAAGATAAAAACCTGCAGCAGGGAAACCAATGGTCTTGTACTCACCAGGCAGTGCTTTTGCAGTAATGGTGGGGTTAGCTGAAGCAGTCCAGACAGATGTTCCCCAGGGCCATTTATACCGACCGGTCTGAGAAGCACCCTCGTAAGCAGTAGTTGCATAGGGGCTAAAAGAGTTCATTTTCTGAACGCAGTCGCGGATGCTGATGTCAAGGTCGGTGTCCGGTTTCTGCTGTAATACAATTCTCCATTTGTATTCAGCACTGTTTCCGGCATCAATCAAATAAGTCATATAACCGGGGAAACACACACTCTCTTGTTCCTGACCTGCAGTTTGTGTAAAGTATTCTTTGAAGTTGCCATCGTAGGGAGCGTATGTAAAATCACTGAATTCATTGATCTTATTGTCAGCACTGTCAAGAACATTTTCTACAACATCATCGGTAATGCTATTGGAAAAATACCAATCCGCATCACATCCGACTACATCAAATTCCGGATTTTCACCTGCAAATGCAGACGCGTACATAAAGGTAGTTGCAATGAGAACCATAACCAACTTTTTCATAATTTCTCTCCTAAAAATTTTCAATTAAATCTACTTTTCTATTTAACTTCTACTCCTGCATTGTCTCATCTAACTTTTTCTTTCCACCTCCTTTCTCACCTCGTTTTGTTTAAATTGTTGTTTGTTTTTACAGCATGAAAACATACAGTAGCACTTTTCATGCCAATAAAAAGAAGCAAACCATAACCGACTGTATTTACATTGTTTAATATTCGCCACATAGGATAAAGCAATGCCACTAAATAATCCCCCCTCAAGGAATATATACTTTTTGTTATAATCGTTGGAAAAAAAGGAGACATCTTTGTTATTTATTTTCCCATTTGCAGGTTTTTTATTGATTAAGGCGATAGAACAAATGAAATGACGACAAACCACTTCTAAGTAACTAAAATTTTTTTATTGTAATTTTAGTTACTTGTAAAATTGAGTTTAGCCCGGCTGAATAGGGTGCTATCAAAACAATGCACTTTCATTGATCAATAGTTCATTGAAAATCATCTTAACGTACATTCCTCACCGGATTTAATAACTTTTCCTCAATTTTTACAAAGACAAATTGCCGTAGTTATGGCTCGCTAAAACATTTTGGACTTATCCCTAACGCTTTAATATATTGCAGTTGAATATCATTTAGCGGCTTAGCCAGTTGCCTCTGTTTACCTGCTGTTATCACTAATACATTGAGGAATTTTGTAGTCATCATGAAAGCGGTCGGGCTCTTTGTCATTCGTTTATCCCACCCGGGCAGAAGATTGCCGGTATTCTTGACATAGAGATTCAGATCTCTTTCTACCAGTCGCCAAAGCAAAAGGGATAGTAGAAGAATCAATCTCAGGGCCTCAACACGCTCCGTTTTAATTTTATGGAGACTTTTGCCTGTGATGATTACCAGTGTCAAGTTTGAAACAACCGATAGCGTTTTGTGAAATCTGTGAAAAAATCTTATTTGTCCCAGCCTCGAAAAGTTTATCCATTGCTCGACCAAGATTGTTGTCATTCAGTTGGTCTGGGCTAATGGGTACAACCAAGTATCAGCTCGGAATCCAGCCCCTTAAAAGCTTCTTCCAGGCGGTAAAGAGGTGTCCTCCCTGATAGAGTATCCATAATCATTGCAAGCGCGGCATCATCGGGGGACAGATCCATATTGCTATCGACCATGGTGTTGATCGTTTCAACTATATTGAGACGCTTGACGTATTCTCTGAATATGGGGAAAAACCGAACATCTGTAAATTTCCATTCTTCTGTACTTGGTATTTGCATTATTTACCCCCTTCATAAATATTTTATTTGGAGGGCACTATAAAACAAGATATACATGTTTGTTTAGGCAAACTTTATATTTTTTTAAATGTTTTCTTCTGTTTTCTTATTTACACTTAATATGTTGATTTTATAGAATAATAAAATAGCTCCATTTTTTTTAAAATAAGTGAGGAATGTACGTCTTAACATAAAATCGTAAATCGATAAACATGAACGACATTAATCGTATGATATAAGAACCGATATGGATTGGATACGTGAAACCCTGTAGGAAAGGCGATAAAGGTAGGATGAGACCGGATTAAATGATATAGTCTCATCCTGTTAGATACTTTCCGCGAAAAATTCTGTTATTTAATCAAGAAGTGGCTACAGCAGTTTTTCAGAAATTTTAATTTCCGCCCCTTTTTTTAGCCGTTCCTCCATCTGTAAAAATGCTTCGGCTTCTTTTTGCTTCAAAATCTGCGTCTTGACCTCATCCCTGGCTGCTTCAAAGGATTTTGTCTCTGCCGGTATAATCTTTTCCACTTTGAAAATACTGTAGCCGTAATTGGTTTCTAAAATCGGACTGATTTCATTTTCTTTAAGGCTAAAAACGGCCTTTCCAATTACGGGCAAAACCTTACCGTCTTCTACCAGTAATTTACCCCCATTTTTAACGGTAGAAAGATCGACGGAGTAATGAGCTACCAGTGCTGAAAAATCTTCACCGCTTTCAATTTTTTTCTTCACGAGTTCAGCTTCTTCCCGGTTTCGAAGGAGAATCACCAGAGTTGATGCCTTTTTAGACGTTTTAAATCGATCAGGATTGGCGTCGTAAAACTTACGTATCTCCTCGTCAGTGGCAATCATTTTACGACCGATTTCCTTTTCAAGGAAAAATTTTATTATCGTTGCATTTTCATATGCTTTAATGGCTCTAATAAAATTTTTCTCGCTCTTTATCTCCTGGGCACTAGGATGTCTCAATATCAAATGTCTGATAATCAGATTGTTGACCAGCCGTTTGCGCTCTTCAATTGAAACATCCTGTTTACCGGTTTTTTTTTTGAAATCCTGAATTGCTTGGTAAAATTCTGATTTTTTTATTACGCCGTTGTTAAACGTAGCAATGACAGGATCGTTTGATGACGTTGACAGCTGTTCCGGTTCACCGTACAGCGGAAGGGCACATATAAAGGAAAGAGCAAAAATAAACATGATGACATAATAAAATCTTCTGCCTGGTTGTAATACCCGCAATGAACTCATGGTAAATATCCTTTAGATTTATAATTTGTCTAAAATCAGTTTGACTTGTTTTTTTATAAATTCATCGTCATGTTTTAATGCCTTCATCAGTTGTTCCGCGTCTGATACATCTGCGTAATTTCCGGCAATAGCTATAGCTCCTCTGCGTATTTTTTCGTTATCATCCCACAGCAGATCCAAAAGTGGTTTATAGGTTTTTCTTGAAACATAAGCCGAATACGCAAAAAAGGCTTGCTCCTTTATCTCTTGATCTGAAGAATGCAATTCAGGCGCCAGCAGCTTAGCGGTATCTTCAACATCACCCCCAACTTTTCCTAAAGTACGAATAGCTTCCAGTTTCAATTTCCGGTTGTCGGAATCCAACAATGGTTTCAAAGCATTTTTCATACCATCTCGTACTTTTAGACCTGCATTGAGTGTGTTTGCCGCGATAACATTCAAATAGTATAATTTCTGATCTGTTTTTATGGCGTTGTTGTTGAGAATATTGCCGAACACATCAGCGGCACAGGGACTTGATGCCACTAACGCTACAGCTTCTTTTTTAAGCAGGTTTTGCGTCAAGGCATCTTCCAAAATCTTATTCTGTTTGGGTTTGTTTGCCCTTGACAGTGCCCATGTGCTGTTGTTTTGTTTTTGTTCATTAGATGAACCAAGCATTTCCTTTAAAAATCGATTGCTTTCAACTAAATCATGCCTGGCCATAATGCCGTATGCCATTTTCTGGGTTTGCCGATTTTGACTTTGGGCAATGATCTGATTCAAATACGGCAAAAATTTGGGAGATTTTACAAAAGATAAGGATCGAAGGGCAAGCGCCATATCTTCCTCACCCTGCTCGCCTTTTTGTTCTAACAAGCCACTAAGAATCGGCAAGAATTGCTCATCCATGCCAAACATGGCCGCCGCAATAAGCGCATTGCTTCTGGCAGGATAATATTTATCTGCGGCCTTTTGCTTTAGAATATTAAAAACCCTCTCTTTAAACTCACTGCTCATCCCTACATGAGCAAGTGCATCTATGGCTTCAGCGACGATACCCATATTCTCATCATTTAAATAGCCCTCAAGTCGTTGAATGGTTTCTTCTGAGGGTTGGCTTCTCAACTTTAGAACATCGTAAAGACGATCAGTAACTTGTGATTCATCCGGCGAAATTTTATCGGTTGTAGCAATTTTAGCCTTTTCTCCAATCTGTTTCTTTTCTGTCGATACTGGTTGGCCTGAATTTGCCTTATCACCAGCTCCATCGGAAGATTGATTTGACAATTCTTGCGTTTTGTTTGGAACTGTCCGGTTGTTTACAGGTTGGCTTTTTAAATTTGCACCGAAAGCGGTAATTGCAACAGATAGAATTAGTACCGCACACAAAAGCCCAATTAGGATATGAAATTTTTTTTTCGCATTCATATTCTTCACCTTTAGATAGATCATCTTTTGTCGAGTATTACCTTACCAGAAATTTTAAGTACTGAGTTCTAAGTAAGAGAGAAAATCCAACGATGTGTTTTATAGAATATTCAAAACTTACAACCGTAATACATCCGGCTGGATAGTATTTTTTGAATTGGGAGTGCGGTTATGCAGCACTCCCAAACTTTAAAGCTTTCAGGCTTGACCGATATTTAAAATATTAAAGGTCTTTTCTGAAATTAATCTACACAAGAAGCGCCCTGGTAGAACATTCCATAGATGCCGACATATTTGAGGGCAACGCTTTCGGCACCATAACTCATGTTAACAGTGTTGCTTCCGGGAACTTTGATCTCAATTTCAATCATATCGCCTTGTTTGAGGCGATACTGAGTCTCACCCATACCGTTCAGAACGCCGGTCTCAGGCATTGCAACAACAATTGATTCTTCCCAAAGCGCTTTTGAGGTATAAAGTTTATCAACCAGAGGAACAACAGTCAACTCGGGGAGAGTCCGGGCATCAAGATAAAAACCTGCATCAGGGAAACCAATGGTCTTGTACTCACCAGGCCGTGCTTTTGCAGTAATGGTGGGGTTGGAGGAAGCAGTCCAGACAGATGTACCCCAGGGCCATTTATACCGACCGGTCTGAGAAGCACCCTCGTAAGCAGTAGTTGCATAGGGGCTAAAAGAGTTCATTTTCTGAACGCAATCGCGGATGCTGATATCAAGATCGGTATCCGGTTTCTGCTGCAATACAATTCTCCATTTGTATTCAGCACTGTTTCCGGCATCAATCAAATAAGCCATGTATTCAGGAAAACAAACGCTCTCTTGTTCCTGTCCTGCAGTTTGGGTAAAGTATTCTTTGGCATAGGCATCGTATGGGGTGGCTGTAAAATCACTGTATTCATTGACCTTATTCTCACCACTAAGAACGTTGTTAACAACATCATCGGTAATGTTATTAGAAAAATACCAATCCGCATCACATCCGACTACATCAAATTCCGGATTTTCACCTGCAAATGCAGACGCGTACATAAAGGTAGTTGCAATGAGAACCATAACCAACTTTTTCATAATTTCTCTCCTAAAAATTTTGAATTAAATCTATTTCTTCCTAAGTTTAACTTCTACACTGCCTTATCTAACTTTTTCTTTCTTTTCACCTCCTTTTTTTGAACTATTTATACTCACAGAGAAATCTCTGTTCACCAATCATTAAATATTAGCCTCTCCTGCGCCTGATAAAA
This sequence comes from uncultured Desulfobacter sp., assembly GCF_963664415.1. Classification (NCBI taxonomy): domain Bacteria; kingdom Pseudomonadati; phylum Thermodesulfobacteriota; class Desulfobacteria; order Desulfobacterales; family Desulfobacteraceae; genus Desulfobacter; species uncultured Desulfobacter sp. Next base: position 1,377,599 of record NZ_OY761445.1, read on the forward strand.
GTGATCCCCCCAACACCGGAAATCAATAACAAGAGTGAAGAAGGAACCGGAACCTCGCTGAGAGATGCGTTTACCGTTAATAAGCCAATGTCAAAATTGCCCTCTAATGCTACTGTCTCTACCTGACCGTAAGTTGTCGTCCCTGTACTCGTTCCATCCATGTTGGTGATAGACGTTGTAATGACTAAAGCTGTTGAAAACTGATAAGAATAACCATCTGCGGCAGTGTTGACCGAAATTATCTGTGCAACACTATCAGCATCCAGCAAATCGATGCTCCAACTGGCACTTGTGCCGGCCGCCTCCGGACTATATTCCAACACTTCAATAGAAGCTGTTTGAATTGTATATTCAGCTGAGGCATCACCAGTCGTGCTAGTAAAAGTACTAAAATCGATAGAATCCAAACCATCCAAAAAGCCATCCAACAGTAGCGATACTGAGGAATCGCCGGTATTTGTAAAAGTCTGTGAGACATTAACACTAACCATTTGCTTAATCGTAGCACCGACGATACTCGGATTATAGACCATCCCCATATAGTTAACAGGGTCTGGATTTATGGCAGTATTCCACGCATTAGTATCTCCATCTACATCGGTATAGTCGACGGATGTATACGCTGTAAGCGCTATACTGCCTCCTGTGCTCCCATCCACACTACCACCGACTGTTGACGTCATTGAGATATCGGTGTCTTCTATTGATACCGGAGAGCCGCTAAAAGAACTTGTACCGCTAAATACTCCAGCCCGGGTATCAGATAACGCATTAACGCTGGTCTGGTTTTGGGTATATACCGTCTGAGGTATAAAAGTACTGACACTATTAGAAATTAAATAGTTTTCGGTCACTGATGAACCGTATACGATACTGGCATGAGCCGTTTGCTGAAAAAACGGCAGAATTAAAATGGCTAACAAAAGAAACACACTTTTCTTCATTTTCAATCTCCTATAAAGTTTGATTTTAAAAATTAGGCCATCGACCTAAAGGATTTATTTGTTAATTGTTTTCCCAACTTGCTATGCCAACATTGCCTGTTCCAATAAATTGAATATCAGTGGCATATGAATTATAATCAATATCGCACCAGCCGGAAGACGATTCAAGAAAATTATCTTGCTTGTTGGAAAGCCAGGCATCACATTGAAACGTATAATTATCGTCATGAGCAATGATAAGGTCATATGCCCCATCGTTATTTAAATCTGCCATGCCGGAAAACGCTGCGGTGTCGTCAAAGTATACCTGTCCCCAGGACTGCTCCTTGTAAAACTTTGAGGAGCCATTAGATTTTGAGATATAAATCGGAAGCCTTCCCCGGACCGCTTCTTGCCCTGTAAAAATTAGGTCATCAAACCCATCCCCATTGACGTCTTTGACGTAATGCAGGAGATAATCCGTCATACCCGGGATATCATATCTGACCAACCAATTACTAAGCGATGAAGCCTGGACACCATTCGACTTGGCCACGTAGTATATAACCGGTGTGTAATAAGTATATTTTGTGTTTTTGCTCTCAACAAGAATGTCTGATTTCCCATCTCCGTTCATATCCCCCAGATAAAACGTATTCTGCCAATCGGATAGCGTAGAAAATTCAAGCCAGGGGCTTGAATCATTTACAAATTTCTGGTCGTCCACGGATAGCAACACTTTGACAGTATATTTTTTACCATAACTGATCTGCTCTGTAACATAAATCAAATCAGATCGTTTATCTCCGTTTATATCGGAAAGCCCAATCACCTTAAGCCCCTCGGAAGACGTTGAAGAAAAAGAAAACCATGTGTCCGGGTATGAGGCCAAGCCGTTTCCTTCCTTGGACAAGTACACCAGATAATCGTGGTCATACCAACCAGACCCAGTCTGACGACTTTCTGTTACAACCAGATCTGAAAACCCGTCCCCATTTACATCGGAAAGCCCTATAAATTCTTCGTCCTTATAAAAAGCGGACGTTTCAGTGTATTCCCCATCGAGAACGTTTTCACCATTTGAAAAATAGCTTCTAAATGTCTGAGTTGTGTAGCTGCTGTTATCCTGAACCGTTTTGATTATCAAATCGTTTGTGTTAATCCTCTCGGCATAAAGGTTTAGCGCATCAACGGCAGAAGCGACGTTTAAGATACCATGACCGTAACGTATGTCAAGACCAGAATCTCCGGCATCAAGAGACGTATTATACAGAAAACTGCTTAATTGAGCCAAATTCAAATCCGGATACAGCTCCAGGAGCAATGCAGCTGCGCCGGCAACGTGAGGCGCGGCAAAAGAGGTACCGGACATCAATTGATATTCTCCGTTTAAACCCATTCCGGGGATATTCACCCCTGGTGCCGCAATATTAGGCTTGGTAACTGAAATATCGCTCCAGTACACATCAGCACCGCCGGAAAACCATGCCACATAGCTATTTTTACCAACTGCCCCAACACCCACTGCATCCGGCGTATTACCAGGGGAAAGGGTTGTACTCTCTCCATAATTACCAATGGCGCCAACCGGCAAGACATTGGCATTCTTCATATTTTTAACGGCTTCATTCAAAACGTCTGAAGAACCCATGGCACCCCATGACATATTTACAATTTGCGCACCGTCATCAGTCTCAGGATCTCCGTCGGGATCAAGTACCCACTGCATTCCGGCCAGGACCTGTTCCATAGTTCCGGACCCCAAATTATTAAGCACCAAAGCCGAAAGAATGGTTACACCGGGAGCAACCCCTGTGTTATTGCCGGCAATAACGCTTGCCGAATGTGTACCATGGCCGTTGTAATGGCCGTCATGGGGAAGGCTTTCGATCTTTTCACCGTCGGATCCGAACTCAGCCCAGGCAGATACTTTCCCTGCCAATTCGGAATTGTCCGGCTCTATGCCGGTATCAAGGTGACCGACCCGTATATTAGCCCCGCTGAGTCCAAAATCTTTTATTTTATCAAGCCCCACCATGGAATGATTCCATAAATTTAAATCAGTTTGATCTGTGACGGACTCCTCTTGGATAATTGGGGGGATACTGAGAACTACATTATCGACTATAGATTCAACATCGGGATGAGTTAAAAGTTTTTCTATTTCCTGATCAGTAGCTGTCAATGCAACACAGTTAGACAGCCAAAAAGGTCGGACCTGACCTGAATTTTCTTCTTCCAGATACTTAACAAACTCCTGCTGATTAAGGCGGGCTTCCTTTTTTAATTCCTTAATCGATCTCCTTTTTTCAGCCTTAAGGCGGGCTTCCTTTTTTAATCCCTTAATCGATCTTCTTTTTTTAGCCTTAGAGTCATTGCTTTCAGACACCTTACTTCTCAGCCGAACAAAAACCCTTCTGGATTCATTTGTGTTGCCGGCTTGTGCTTTTTCTGTTTTCAAAGTCCGAAACAGCCTATTTTTGCCGAAATAATTTCTATGCCGCAAGACATCCGCGTCTGCAGTTATGGAAATGGCAAATAGAAATGGGATCATGACAGCAAACACCACAAAGAACTTAGAAGCGCAGCCTGACAAAATCAAAAACTGAAGTCGTAATAATGAGTGTAACCCTGAAATAATTTTGAATCTTTGCCGACTGCTTTCCATCTTAAATCTTCCCCTCCCACAGCTCTAAAACATCTTTTCTTAGACAGGTCTTCCGCCGAATTGCAAACATTTTACCAAATTGCAAACCGACACATAAACAACGATATTGAGGTTGCTTGCAATAGCTGCGCCAAAGTCATCTAAAAAATAAAATCCTACAAATAAATTCAGAAAAAAACAGGATCATCAGGGGTTAGAACTATAGAAATATTCAAACCGAAAAACTATATTCCCATTATTCACAATTCTTGTGGTAAAAAAATACACACCTAAGATATTTTTTGTAATAGGTTTGAGAATTATTTTTCCGCCATTTTCAGCGCTCCTGGGAGGCTTTCGCAAAAACGACGCATATTACACTTGGACATGTCGCGAGACTGTTACAATCGCCAACCCTATACAGGTATTTTTTAGCCTAACATATATGTTCTATTAGCAAAAAATAAATTACAGTTTGGTAATACCGGCGTCATGTTGAGGTAATTAACTTGTGTTATCTTTCTGTTCAGATAAAGAATTGAAAAGCCAAAACCAATTAAATCATTTTCTCTCTCCCCTAAAACAAAGAGAATCAGGTAGAAACGCCTGATTCTCTTTGTTAACAACAAACAGCATTGACATGAACCATGTAACCCAACTTTTCGATTATAGTTCAATCATCCGCTTTTGTTTTAACCTCTCTGGATTTTTTCGATCCTTTAACACCCCTTTTTAATATCACCCCAAGCCTATGATGATTCAAGAACATTAATCCAGGCCTTAAAAAAAACAATTTCACATCATCATGTAAATTGGACTGACTTCTTTATTGCTCTGATAAACATAGCACCCCTTCTATAGGAAAAATAGGTAACAAATAAATTATTTTTTACCCAATAACTGTAACAAAAAATATACATATAACCTGTGATGGATTATTGTTCAAAATAATTTTTTAACCCTCAAAAGAATGCAGAGCAATCATTGCCAATACAAGTGCGTATATTTTTAACAATCTGGCACAAAAAGTGCTTCAGGATATTTTTTGAGACTGAGTAACGCTACAAGAAAAAGTAGAAGAAACGAAAAGCGTAACGAATCAGGAACTTATGGGCAATCTCAAAGAATGTAAATAGTGTCTACCGTTGAGACATTAAAAAACTTAATATTTTGTTAATCAGAAAAAAGTGGGTGAAGTGTGAAACAAGAAAAACAATTCACGGTTGACATGTACCGGTGGTTAACCCTGACATCATTACTGTTGTCTTCTGTATTTTTCCAACCTGCCGTGACAGTCAATGCGGCTACCTACACGGTATTCCCAACGGACGACACGTATGTTGAGGAACTAAGCCCCTACAACGTTAAAGGTGCCCTTGGTTATATGCAACTTGGTGGATATACAAACTTAACGTACAGCTATCTGAAATTTAACTTTGATTTTCTATATGAGGAAGAGATTGTTACTTCTGTAACCCTTTCCATCAGTGGATCGTGGATCGGATCAACTACCAGCGACATCAGCCTATATCTTGTTAATGATGACTCATGGGATGAACAGACATTATCATGGAGCAATCAACCGGCATCCGAAATTAATGCAGATAATCTGATCGGAACATATAGTTATAGTTATTTCTTTCCTTTTGTCGCGTCACAGTGGAATCTACTCAGCAACATGCAATGGGCTTCTCTATTCGAGGGGCAAGACGACACCCAACTGACCTTGTTGCTCGCAGGCTCATCCTTTTTTTTCTTTAGCTCAGAAGGTTTTTTGCCTCCTTATATAACCATTGTTACCGAACCGGCAGACGATAACGTAAGCGGGACACAGACGCCTGTCCCACTACCTTCTTCTCTTTGGCTGATCTGCATTCCTTGCTTGGTCTACGGTGTAAATCGAATCTATCGTAATCACTTTTCCAAGCAATTATGATGTCTACTTTTTTTACATAAAAGAACTCCAACAAGTAGCTGAGTTACTTTCAACATCAGAAAGAAAGAACTCAATCTTTTACTTTCTATACATGCCTTCGAACTGCCGGGCGATACTGTCACGCTCGTAAACAATCTCCACCCGCCGGTTCCGGGCCCGGCCCTGTGCCGTATCATTGGTGGCAACGGGATGATACTGGGCATAACCTTCTGCAGAAATATAAAAAGGCGGCACCCCGTTTGCAACCAGCAGGCGTGCAACTGTAGACGCCCTGGCTGAAGACAGTTCCCAGTTCGATGGATAAATAGATGAGGTGATAGGCTCGGAATCGGTATGCCCCCGGACCTTTACGTGGTAGGCAAGCTTTGCCAAAACCGATGCTACCTTTTGCAGTATTTCTAATCCCTTGGGAGACAACTGGGTAGCACCGGCTGAAAAAAGCAGCAGGTCGGACATGGTGATAACCACACCGGCTTCGGTTTTAGTAACACTGACCTCTCCGCCCAGTTTATTAAAAAGAACCAGTTCCCTTATTTCAGAAACAATATCATCCATTTCCTTTTCAATCATGCCGCCAAGCTCATCAACAGACTGGTCGTCCGCTTCTTTTTCCGAAGGCACCGGATGCATTGTCAACCCTTCCCGGGTCCCTGACTCAGGTACAGCCTGGGCACCTAATGCACTTCGCAGGGATTTGACCAACTCCTTATATGTTTCCTGCTGGGTGGTACTCATGGCAAACAAAAGCACAAAAAAGCACATCAAAAGCGTTACAAGATCGGCAAAGGTGGCCATCCATGCAGGTGCACCTTCGGTGACATTGATAACCTCTTCTTTGACGACCTTTTTTTTCTGTCCACCGGATTCTTCGTCGTTTTCAGCCATGCCGTATCCTTACCACCTAAACCTTGGCGTTACTTCTTCTCTTCCTTGGCTCCATCCCCCAAATAAACTTTCAGTTTGTCCTCCATAAGTTTTGGATGTTCACCTTCCCGGATGGATAAGATGCCCTCATAAACAATATTCATATTGGTAATTTCTTCTTCTGTACGTCCTTTGAGCTTATCACTCATGGGAATAAAAAAAAGGTTGGCCATGATGGCCCCATAAAATGTGGTAATCATGGCGACTGCCATTTTCGGACCAATGGTGGAGGGATCATCCAGATTGGCCAACATCTGCACAAGGCCAATCAGCGTACCGATCATGCCGAATGCCGGTGCATAGGCAGCCATAGCAGCAAAAATGTTCGAACCGGTCTCCAGACTCTTTTTGGTCAATTCCATCTTCTTTTCCATGATCTGACCAATATCTTCAGTCTTAACCCCGTCTACAGTCATCTGCAGGGCTTGGGCCAAATAGGGATCTGAAGTACTCTGAATATCACCTTCAATGGAGAGCAATCCGCCTTTTCTGGCTTTATTGGATATTTCCGTAAGATTGGCAATGATATCCTCGGCTTTTTCAATTTTAAACATGAACACCTTAATGGCGGTTTTAATGATGCCTATAACGTCACCCAAGGGGAAACCAATCATGGTTGCGGCAATGGTGCCGCCCACAACAATGAGAATAGATGGAATATTGATGAACATACCGATGGGACCACCCAAAAGAATGGTACCCAGAATGAACCCGATACCGGAGACGCAGCCGATTATTGAAGAAATATCCATTTATTTCATACCTTTATATACACAGTTTCGTCTACAGGATATGCCCTGTGGTATTGTATGATCTTATCAATGGCCTGACGAGTCAGGGTCTGCCCCGCCGGCAACAGTTTGGTGCCGGTTTGGGTGAACAGTGTTGCACTGAGCGTCATTCCAGGTTTAAGCTGCTCCACACCGACACCACGAACTTTGAGGTGCTCCCCACTCAGATGCAGCACCACATACTTTTCAAGCCATCCTGCGACCTGCGGATCAAGTCGGCTGCCGATCATCGGCTCAAGTTCTGAAAGCAACGCTTGAATCCCCGCAGATCTGTTGTTCTCCCGCAGCGTATCCAGTTCATCCGCAGCGGCCAGAATTCTTGATGCCAAAGGTATATGGTGACGTTTCAAGCCATCCGGATACCCTGTGCCATCCACATTTTCATTCAAATAACGGATAATCGCTGAAGCCCCTTCAAACCCCCGGCAATGGCTGAGTAATTGAGCACCTTTAACCGGGAATTGCACTCTCATCGCTTGATCATATAATGTAGGGGTGCTGCTATCGGAATCTTGATCTGCTTCTCCCCCACCGGCCATTTTTTCGCTAATATAATCATCTGAAAGGAAAAGAAGTCCTATTTCATGAAGCATACCAGCTTTTGACAGATCCTCCAACTGTTTTTGAGATACGCCCATTTGGCTTGCGATAAAGCAGGCAATTTCTCCCACACGCTCACCATGGCCGCGATTAAGCTCCACCCGCTGACGAATTAACGTATAAAGCATGCGGCTAAATCCTTCCACATCCGCGGCCGTCTGTGCCTTACTATCCAAAAGATTTTTCTTTAAACGCCTACGCTCTTGGGACATTTGGTGGATCTGTTTTAAAGCTGTGTTCAGATTGCTTTTGTCCTCAAGCAGCTCATCTTTGATTTCTTTTAATTCACGCTTAAACCGATCCAGATACCCAAAAGATTTTTCAAGGGAACCGGTCTTGGAAAAAAGTGTCTGCTCAAGATGAAGTCTGTCTATTGCGCCTTTAGCTTTAATTTTAAGCTCCCGGGTATCCAAAGGCCAAGCCACCACATGATCAGCACCAAATTCCATAATACTTAATCGGACACTTTTCTGGGTTTCTTCAGGCACGATAACAAAAACCGCCGGAGAAAATTGAAATTTATTAACATGGAACTTAGCAAACCACGACCGAATCTTTTCCAAGTCAACATCCGTGCCGTGGAGAAAGGGATCCATGAGCACAATATCCGGTCGTTGTTTCAGATTTTTTATCGCATCCGGCGTATTAACACAGGCAAGGGAAAAGTTCGAATCTTCAGACGTAAAGTCCTTGGGACACCGAGACCCCACATACAAAATGGAAAGGCCGAAAGCCATAAATTAAACGATACCTGTATATTGTTTATTCCGAATATCCACGGGTCCACCATTCATCCCAGCGCGTGCCGAGAATCTCCCGGGCAAGCTGCTTACCCGTATCTGTCTTAAGGCGACCGACCACAAAGGGCAGCCAGGATTCAGGCGAGGTGGCGCCAAGGTCTTTTAATTTTTTTAATTCAAGAATAAAGGAGAGCTGATCCGCATCATTGACTAAGCGAGCTTCCATGGTTTCTCCCTGGTTGAATTCATCAATAAGCTCGGGAATCTCTTTTGCCAAGTCAAGATCCTGGACCAAATCCGATACTGCATGGGGTTCATCCACGATATTATAGTGTTTATTCACATAATTTAAATCCCCTGTCCGGGCTTCAGCCGTATCATGCACCAATGCCATGGACATAAGCTTTTCAGCATCAGCATCCGGTTCAAGGCGGGCCATAACAAAACATAAAAACGCTGTGGTGAAACTGTGTTCCGCAATGCTTTCCCGTCCTGCCCCTAAAAAAGCGTAACCGGTCCGGTTTAAATCCTTGAGCATTCGTACTTCAAACAAAAGATCGGCAATCCGTGTCATTTCGCATCCATTTTCTGTAATTTAGGCAACAAATATTGACATTTTATAGAACATTCGCTTAAATAAAGTCAAGATTTACGAAGTAACACATCATTGGAGGTTCTCATGCCGTTTCACGATAAAACATTTTCACCCTTGGTGTTTCTGATCGTTGTTTGTATCATCGCCGGCCTTTCCCCGCTTGAAGCCCGGGAAGGCGCGAAAACATTTGACACTGATAACGATACAGGCTTTTACTACACAATTAAAAAAGGGGATACACTCTGGGATCTGTCCCAAAAATTTTATAATTCCCAATGGGACTGGCCAGGACTGTGGGAGATGAACAAAGAAATTAAAAATCCCCACTGGATTTACCCAGGCAACACCATCAGGGTATATCTCAAACCTGAATTTAAAATATCGGCCCCTGAAAAACCGAAACAGATGGCAATTGAAACCCGGTTTAATTATCCAGCTATTCACAGTACCGGATTTATAAAAAAAGAACAGGTTCCGGCCCTTGGCACGGTATTACGGGAACAAGAGGGCAACATCATGATGACCACCAATGATGTTGTTTATATCAGGCCCACGGGTCAACCCCCTTTTGTTACCGGACACAGATACCAAATTTATTCCACCTCCCAAGTGGACCAAAAGATCGGTACAAGCCGTTACAAAGGCGTCAAGCACTTACTCAAGGCCGACCTTGAGATCATTGAAGTCAATACCCAATATGCGGCCGGAAAAATCAAAAAAGCATACAGGGATGTAGCTTCAGGAGATCTGGTTATGGACTTTTATCCAAGGCAGCCCACATTTGAGGTCGATGAACATCCTGACCCAGTAGAAGCAGTTCTGCTCTGTTCCGAGGACGACAATGTTCTGGTCAACGATTACCGTATCGCCTTTATAAATAAGGGTTCCGAAGATAATATCCGGTTAGGCAATATATACACCATTAAGCGCGGCAAAGAAACAGAATCGGTTTACGATGTCAAGACAGGGCTGGATATCGCCCCTGTAACCTCCGGTAAGCTCATTGTTCTGCATACTGAACCGGCAAGCGCTACGGTCATGGTACTCTCGTCGATACAGGATATCCATCCCGGAGATATCGTGAATTAAGATTAGGCCTGCTCCCAGGTTACTTTCAGGACTTCCTGATAGGTTGTCTGACCTTCAAGCATTTTTTTAATTCCATTTTCCCGTAAAGGCGTCAGACCTTGTTTCCGGGCTGTCCGATGCATGTCATCAAGATTTGCATTCTGGGTTGTCAACTGCTTTAGCTCCTGGGTATAGGCCAGGATTTCATAAATCCCGGCCCGGCCGCTGTAGCCAGTATTTCTGCATTTCATACACCCCTTGCCATGCCTAAGCTTTAAGGGACCATCACCCGGTACAAAAAGGCCCAGGCCTGACAATTCCCGACGGTCCATTTCAAATGTCTGGGCGCAATGGGGACAAATTTTGCGCACCAGACGCTGGGCAACCACCCCGGTCAGGGCTGAATGAATCAGATAAGGAGGAATACCTAAATCCAAAAGTCTGAAAACCGTGGACACGGCATCATTGGTATGCAGGGTGGACAACACTAAATGCCCTGTCAAAGCTGCCTGCACGGCAGCCTGGGCTGTTTCAAGGTCCCGGATTTCACCTACCATGATGATATCCGGATCCTGGCGCATGATATTGCGCAAAACCGAGCCAAACGTCACATCAATGGCCGGCTTGACCCCAATCTGGTTGAACTCTTCATGGATCATTTCAATGGGATCTTCAATGGTGGTAATATTTACTTCAGGAGATGACAGCATACGCAATGAAGAATACAATGTGGTGGATTTGCCGGACCCGGTCGGACCTGTAACCAGTACAATACCAAAGGGCATGGTAATCAAATTTTTATATTTTTTCAAATCGGTCGGTGTAAATCCTAGTGTTTCCAAATCCTGAAAAAGAATCTCGGGATCCATGATCCGCATCACCACCTTTTCGCCAAATGCCACAGGGATCGTAGAAACCCGAAGCTCCACTTCCTGATCCTTTTTAAGCATTTTAATCCGACCATCTTGGGGGCGCCGTTTCTCTGCCATATCAAGGGCAGACAGGTTTTTAATACGACTGATAACTGCATTGTGAAGTTTTTTCGGCAATTTATACACAGTGTGCAAAGCACCGTCGATGCGCATGCGCACAAGGCAGATGTCCCGTTTGGGTTCAATATGCACATCACTGGCCTTCTGATCAAAGGCATAGGAGAACAGGTGATTCACGGCATTAACGATGTGTTGATCCGTGGACGGTGGTTCATCCATGTTACCCAGTTTGACAAACCGCTCAAGATTGCCGATATCCACCCCGGTTCGGGAAAATAGATTTTCAGCCGCGCTGATGGAATGGTGAAACCCGAAAAATTCCTTGATAAGCTTAGACACATCCGTCTTTGAACTGACAATGGGAAGGACCTTCAGATTGGTCACACGCTGAACATCGTCAATGGCCTCATGGTTAAAGGGATTCGGGGTGGCCACCACCAGCTTGCCGCCTTTCATCTGCAAAGGCAGCAGCAGATGCCTTAAGGCAAAAGAGCGGGAAATCGTGCCGGTGACAAGATTGAGTTCAAGTTTTAAAGGATCAATTTTTTTATACGGAAGATGCCAGGAATCGGCTAAAGTTTTAAAAATCAGATCTTCATCAATCATTTTGTCGGGTTTATCCTGCCGGTTCAGATTCAAATAGACTAACACATCAATAAAAGAGATGGCGTTAAGCGCACTTTGCCTGCCCCCGGAAGCTTCGCCGCCGGTTTGTGCGGCAAGTTTCTTTTTTATGTCACGTTCCCGGTAAAGTACATCCTTGGCCTGGTCTGCAGAGATCAACCCCGCTGAAATGAGCGTCCGGCAAATAGCTTTAGCGCTGAAATACCTGTCAGTATTTAAGTTCATAAATGCCCTATGAAATTTTTTTAAACAACCGTTTCGATGATTGAGAATGCCTTCACTAATCTAAATTCAAGGGGCAGTTTTATGCAAGGATATTTTTTTACTGTCTTACGTTATTCTAAAGGCGTTGGTAACACAGCAAATTCTTGAGGTGCAAGTATAGTTGTCACAGGAGCTTACATAACGAATATATCGCAGGGGGGAGCAAAACAAAAATGCCGAGCCTCTTTATTGGAGAACCCGGCATTTATTTGGATATAAGATAACGCCTTTTTAGTCTTCTTCTACGGTGATGGCGTCTTCTTCACAAACTTCTATGCAGCTTTCGCAGCCCATGCATTCTTCTGCATTAACAGCTACGGATTTGCCGTCTTGCATTTCAAATACTTCTGCAGGACATACATCAACGCATTCCTCGCAACCTACACATTTTGCTTCATCAACGCTCGCGTTAAAAGCCATTTCTAAACCTCCTTAAAAAATTAATAATACAGTTTTATAAACTCATCTTTCCAAAAGATAGCAACCTGATTCAGCACTCGCTTTTACAACAATGTTTTTGCTAAAACAAGCTTTTTATGAGTTTAACGTCACCAGGCATACGCCGATTTGCCCGCCTGGATTTTTTTTAGTTACATTCATATCACCAAGCCCCGAAAAAAAACGGATTTGAATCCGTCCGGTCACAGGATCCTGGCCAACACCATCAAAATAATCTTTCTCAGGATCAGGCGTCAGGCCCTGGGCCATCTGCTCTATGATTTCCTTTATTTTAAAATGCTGCTGTTCTATGCACTTGCAATCTTTTTCATGCACTTTTATAGAATCAATGTCAAGTGCATTTATCTCTGGGCCCGCACCGGTTAAAAATTCATCCATGACACCGCTGCTGGTGGTGATCAGCACCGGGATGCCCTCCTGATCAAAGCATTGTGCATCAACGGCAGCCGTAAGCCAGGCACGTATTCTTTTTTCAATCATGGCCTGTCCCGGTTCCGGAGTTTGTGTCTGTCCAACTGAAAGGGGGATCTCTCCATCGCCTTTAAGTTCGGCTAAAAGCGCCGCGTTTTCTTGATCCAATGTTTCCAGCGCCGCCTGGATATCCTGTGATTCCCTATCATAAAGGTCTGCAAGTTTAAGAAAAACAAGAGCATCCCAGTTGTCGGTTTGGAGGGTTGTTTCAACCGGTTCATGGGAAACTATCCCCTTACGGATACCGGCACGGATAGCCGCCACACCTGAATCATCTTTAAAAAAGATGTTCTCACGAATCAGCGCCCGAAGATTTCTCTCGTTACCCTTATGGAGAGCGGCCCAGTCCAGGTAGGCGCGAGCTTTTTGTTCAGCCAAGACAAGCTTTTCTTTATTAAGGCAAACGCGGCTTAACTGTCCCTGGGCTTCCAGGCCAGCCATGGGCTCGGGCAACACAGCCCCATCGCAAACATCCAACATCTTAAAATGGTTAAAAAAACAAGTTAAAACCTTTGCCTGACGGGCATCCATAAACGTAAACGGGAAAAAATAAAAATTGATCATAACATTTTACACCTTTTGATCGTGAACCAGGATCCCCATTTCATCCAATTGTTTACGGATCCTGTCTGCGGTCTGAAAATCTTTTTGTTGCCGGGCTGCATCTCGTTCAGCCATGAGTGCAACCACTTCCGATGAATACGCAACTTTCTTGCTGAAATCAAATATATTGAGTACGGCGTCCACATCTTTAAAACATTTAAGCAGGCGCTGCGCACCACCCTGCCCGACCTGGCCATCAACAACCATACGGTTGATCTTTTTCACCCCGGATAAAAGATCGGATACCAGCACAGGGACCTTGAGATCATTTGCCATGGCATCCATCATACCCTGGCGCAGATCATAGGTGATATGCTGAATTTCCTCTTCATTGGACGGCCCCGACATATGACCAAGGGATTCAATGCAGCGGTTGATTCGGGACAGAATCGTTTTGGCATCATCCAGGCTCTTTCTGGATAACAACAGGGATTTTCTATAATGAGCAGATAGTAGCCAGAAGCGAATGGTTTTCTCGTCCCAACCCATCTCAACCAGCCGGTCCAGGGTCAGTAAGTCGACATCATCCGTTTCCAGGGACCCGTCATACTGGACCGGATGGCAATGCATCCACACCTTAGCAAAAGAACCGCCGGCAGCCCTGGCAATGGCAATCTCGTTCTCATGGTGGGGAAACATCAACTCCATTGAGCCCGTATGAATATCAAAGTCGGTACCAAGGAAAGTTGACGCAAGGGCGGCACACTGCAGATGAAGGGACGGCCGGACATTTCCCCATTCCGTTTTAACCCCCAGACCCTGTTTTAGCTCTGACAACGTTACCCGTTTTAGTAGGGTAAAGTCCCTGGGATTATTTTTTTCATATTCATCCAAATCCACCGTGGCCCCCACCCGGATCTTATTTACATCCACCCGGGACAGTCGGCCGTAATCCCCAAAGCTTGCCAAATCGAAGTATACGGAATGCAACTTTTCATAGGCATGGTTGTTAACAAGCAGCTTCCTTGTCAGATCCGTCATTTCCGTAAAATGTTCGGACACTTTTGGATAGCCTTGTGCCGGCCGCATGCCAAGCCGAGATAAATCATCCAGAAACCTATCAATAAACGGATGGGTAAATTTTTGAGGTGTTGTTTTTGCCTGCCTGGCTCCATCGATGGTCTTATCGTCATAATCGGTAATATTAACGATATGTTTAACCTTCACATCCTGGTATTCAAGGTAACGGATGAGCAGATCGGTAAATGCATGACGCCTGAAATGGGTAATATCCTGACGCCGATGAACTGTAGGGCCGCAGGTGTATATTCCCACTTCCTTGTCACCCTGGGGATTTAAGGGCTCTTTTTTTCCACCCAGGGAATTGTGGATCGTGAGGTGAATATTCTTCTTTACGCTGAAAAGCTCAGTGGACAGATAACGCTCACCTGAATCCGGAAAAATAACAACGATAACCCCGTTTTGAAGACGCTTGGCCTGCTCAAGGGCTACAGCCATGGCCGCCCCCGAACTCATGCCCACAAACAGACCCTCGTTTGCAGCCAATTGACGGGCAGCCTCAAAAGCCGGCTCATCATCAATGTGGACGATTTCACCCAACAGGGTTTTATCAAAAATCTCCGGGGTATAGGACTCTTTCATATTTTTAAGCCCCTGGATACCGTGTCCCAGGTAAGGTTCTGCACAGATGACCCGGGCAGGATGGTCCTGATCCTTAAAATACCGGGACAGACCCATCAATGTCCCCGAGGTACCCACCGTCGCCACCACGGCATCGACCCGACCGTTGGTCTGGGCCATGATTTCAGGCCCCGTGGTGTGATAATGGGCTTTCCAATTGGCGTCATTATTATACTGATCCGTAAGAAAATATTTATCCGGATATTCCCTGGCCAGACGGTAAGCCTCTTCAATGGCTCCGTCGGATCCCAGGTGTCTGGGCGTCAGGATAATTTGGGCGCCCCGGGCTTTGAGTATTTTTTTTCGCTCTTCACTGGCGCTTTCGGACATGGCCAGGGCCAGTTTGTAGCCCTTGACCGCACAGATCATGGCAAGACCGATGCCCGTATTTCCGGAAGTGGCTTCAATGACGGTCTTTTCAGGGGTCAATGCGCCGTCGGCCTCTGCCTGGTTGATCATATAAAGGGCAGCCCTGTCCTTGATGGACCCGCCCGGGTTCATGTATTCAAGCTTGGCCAGGATCGTGACGCCCGGTACAGGATTAAGTGTCTGAATTTTTACAAGCGGGGTGTTGCCGATTGAATCAATAATGCTGGCATACATGCGTATCCTCTCTTTGCCGGGGGAATCCGGCCACGGTTCTTCCTCACAAAAGCCATGATTTGGGGCCCGGAGCCGATTTGCGCAGCGGCCTTGACTTTTCAAGTATAAAATGGCTTTATACAGTAATTTTATTTGATAGGCAATTTATTAAACAGGACCATTTTCACGTATGGTTTCATGCAAAAGAGTGCTGTGCCAAATATGCATTGTCCCGGCCGTCGTTATATTTTTTGCAGGTCAGGCTTTTTGTTTCTCCGCCTCCCTGCCCACCAAAAAGGTGTCTTGGCATATCCAGGCCCGGCAGGTGAGCTACGAAGATACACGCAAGCTTTACATTGCGGAAAATGACGTGGTGATTACCGGGGGCAAAACGCGCCTGGAAGCCGATTATGTCGAATTTTCAGATGTAACCAAAGACGCCTTTGCCAAAGGCAATGTCTTGCTTATCTCAGGAAATGACACCATTACCTGCAAGTCCATGAATATCAACTTAGCCTCGGAAACAGGCACGATACATCAGGGTACCATATTCATCCAGGACAACAACTATTATATTTCAGGTGACAAACTTCAAAAAACCGGTGAATTCACCTATGATGCAGAAAAAGGATCTATCACCACCTGCGAAGGGGATACGCCGGATTGGAAAATCACAGGAAAAGACATTGAGGTAACCGTTGACGGATACGGCCACGCCAGTCATGCCGTCCTCTGGGCCAAAAAAATGCCGACCCTCTATGCGCCCTATTTTATATTTCCAGCCAAAACAGAACGTCAGACAGGACTTTTGATCCCCATAGCAGGGTATTCTGACGAGATGGGGTTTGAATACCAGCAACCGCTGTTTTTAGCACTTTCGGACAGTACCGATGCCACCTTGTATCCCTATTATATGTCGGACAGGGGTATAATGCTCTCAGGCGAATACAGGTATGTCTTGTCCCCGGACTCCAAAGGGATGATCATGATGAGCCATCTCAATGATAGAACCGAAGGAGACGACGCGGAGGAAAACGAAGATTACAATATTTCCTCGACGCCCGACCGTACCAACCATGACCGTTACTGGTTTCGAATGAAGCATGACCAGGAACTGTGGTATGGCTTTAACGCCAAACTGGATATTGATTATGTCTCCGATATGGATTATCTGCGGACGTTTGGAGACGGTTATGCAGGATTTAACAGCACCGATCATGCATTTGAAAAAATGTTTGGCCGGGATCTGGATTCAGCTACCGATTATACCCGGGAAAACAGCCTGCTGATATCAAAAAACTGGTTCTCATACGGACTGAACATAGAAGCACTGTGGTATGATAATATCCAGGCCCGACAGTTGGACATAGAGGACACCACCCTGCAAACCCTGCCCTCGGTTGAGTTTTTTGCAGCCCGCCAGAAAGTTGCAGAAAATTTCGGATTGTATTACAAAATGGATTCGGAATTTAAGTCTTTTTACCGCCAGGACACCACAGACACAAAGATTACCGGCAGAAGGGCAGACATTCATCCCATCTTTTATTATCCCATAAAATTCGGCAAGGCATTTTTTATAGAACCCTATGCCGGTGTCAGGGGGACCTTATGGGATACGGATGATTTTACAGACAGCAACGGTGATGATTCGGATACCCGTACCCGGGGGCTGTATGAAATGGGGCTTGACCTGTCAACCACTCTAAGCCGCGTGTTCACATTAAACACGGATTTTGCCGAAAAAATCGAGCACAAAGTTGTGCCCAGACTGGAATATGACTATATCCCCTTTGTGGACCAAGAGGATCTGCCCGACTTTGACAGCATAGACGGTATTTCAGAAAAAAACATTATTACCTGGTCTCTGACCAACACATTCACCTCCAGAAAAACAATAACAGACGGCAATGGGGACGAATCCAGGATATACAAGGAACTGTTCTGGTTCAAACTTTCCCAGGGCTATGACATTAGGTATGAACAGGATGATGGGGATGATGCAGCAGACGACCCTTGGCAGGATTTGACATTAAAATATGAATTAAATCCGATGCAATACCTGACATCAAACGGCACCATCGCCCTTGACCCCAATACTGGTCATTTCACCAAGATCCAGGTCGGGGGCACGGTGTCAGATAACAGAGGAGACAGCGTTAACCTGTCCTACCGGTATTCAACAAAATATTCACATACCTGGAATACAACTATCAGAACGAACCTGGTGCCGGATATATTGCAAGCCTATTATTCAGTTGAAACTGACCTTGAAGACAAAAAAACCGTTCAAACCGGTGCAGGTATATCTATCAACCAGCCGTGCTGGGGGTTAAATTTAGCGTTTAAAGATGAATCTGCAGATAAATCATTTGCCTTCATGGTAATCCTGAAGGGAATCGGAGAATTCGGCACACAATGAAAGACAATGCTCTTTGGTTTGCTCTGCTGACCCGAAGCAATTTCGAGCAGACAGTGTACTCTCGCATAAGCAAAAAAAAAATAGAAGCCTTTTTGCCGAGTACAAGAAAGCCCAGCAAAAGAAAAGACCGCAAGCTCATGATAGAAACCCCGTTGTTTCCAGGATATGTGTTTGTTAAATCCACCATGGCTCCGGTGGACCAGTTACCCATTTTAAAAACCGTAGGGGCTGTCAGGCTTTTAGGAAACTCTGCCGGCCCTGTACCCGTGCCCGAGCAACAGATTCAATCGCTCAAGCTTTTAACATCTGTAGCCCAGGATCTGATTACAGGCAGCCTGATTGAATTAAAAAAAGGGGATCCGGTAATGATCCTTGAGGGCCCCATGGCCGGCCTTAAAGGTGAATTTTTTGAGCATAAGGGCAAGGGGCGGGTCATCATCAAAGTCGACCTGTTAGGACGCTATGCCGGGGTGGAAGTGGATTTTGACATGGTTGAAAAAGTCCCGGACCTTTTATCTTAGCGCCTGGACGACAACCTGAAAATTTTGTTAAGGCACGATCATAAGCCCTTGACTTTTTGATGCATATTCATTAAAACCCCTGAAAAAAACTTTTTAGCTGTTTAATATATTTGAGGTTCTATGAATAAACTTGAATTGATCTCCACATTGAAAGACCGGGCTAATCTGACCAAATCAGAAGCAGCCGATGTAATAAGAATATTTTTTGACTCCCTGTCAGACGCCTTTGTCAAAGGCGAACGCGTTGAGATAAGAGGGCTTTGCAGCTTTCACATCAAAGAGTATAAAAGCTATGTGGGAAGAAACCCAAAAACCGGACAGAAAGTAGACATCCCCCCCAAGCGTCTGCCATTTTTCAAATGCGGTAAAGAACTTAAAGAGCGGGTTGATTATTAGTCCAATGTTTCTGATATGCCTCCTGCACCTTTCGAAACGAATCAGGGAGCCCTTCCCTCGTCCCTGCCATTATCTGAATTAACTTATATTGTTCAGACCGAACGGATCCCCAATGCCCTCCTTTTTTACGGGCCCCGGGGAACAGGCAAAAAGCAGGCTGCGCTTTTTTTTGCGCAGGCCTGCAACTGCCGCTCAGACAACGATCGGCCTTGCAATATCTGTGTTTCATGCAAAAAAATATCTGCGGGTATGCACCCGGACATAATTTTTATTGGTCCGGCAGAAAAGAAAAAAATAATCACCATTTCCCAAATTAGGGAGATGGGCGGTATCATCGCATCCCGCGCCAATGAAGCTATATTCAGGATGGTTTGTATCCTGCATGCAGACCAGATGAACCCCCAGGCCCAAAATGCCCTTCTCAAAATGCTTGAAGAGCCTCCGGAGCGTACATTTTTCATTCTCACTGTAGAGCAGACGCCTCCCCTTTTACCGACCATTTTATCCAGATGCCGGCGCATTGATTTCCTGGCACTTTCACAGCATGAAATTAAAAATTTTTTATGCACGCAATACGGATTAGATCCTGACACCGCACACATTATCAGTGGAACGGCCGGAAGCGACCTGGAACAGGCCCTACGCCTTTCAGGACTGCATAAAGGGGATACACCTGACTGGGAAAAACTGCGGCCGTGGTTAATCAAAGAGGTCTGTCGATTTTTAACAGTACCAACCGATCAAAGCGCCTTTAAAAGCCTTGATTTATCCAGATTGCTTTCAGGGCGTCCGGAATATATTCATGATGCCATGGCGGTAATTCGGACAGTATTCAGGGACTTTTGCATATTAAAATACATGCCAGATAAAATAGTTAACCTTGATTTTTTAAGTGCATTTAAAGATATTAGTATAATGCATTCATACGCTCGGATGTTAAAGTGGATGACACTTTTTCATGAGACGGAAAAAAGACTGGAATCCAACAGCGGCACAAGACTGACCCTTGACCGTTTTTTCCTTTCCTTATCCTTATATTAAAAAAAAAGAGGCCGATTTTATGGTAAACGTTACCGGCGTTAAGTTTAAAACCGCAGGTAAAATATACGATTTCAACAGTAACGCTTTGGTCGTAAGCATAGGAGACCGGGTAATTGTTGAAACCGAACAGGGATTAGGATTTGGCATCGTTGCCGTCCCTTCCCAGGAAAAGGACAAAGACGAAAAGTCCTTGAAAAATATTGTCAGACTGGCCACCCAGGAGGATTTCACTTGGCGCAAGGAACTCGAATCTCTGGAACTTCTGGCCCATGAATACTGCGTTCAATGTATAAAAGACTTGTCGCTTTTAATGAATCTGTTCAGTGTGGAAAGTACCTTTGACAGAAACAAGCTGACATTTTTTTATACGGCGGACGGTAGAATTGATTTCAGGGAGCTGATCAAACTTCTGGTCAAGGAATTTTCCATCCGCATCGAAATGCGCCAGGTTGGTATCCGAAATCTGTCCAAGCACGTGGGTGGTGTGGGAAAATGCGGCCGTGAATTGTGCTGTTCATCTTTTATGCATACCTTTGATCCTGTGTCCATAAAAATGGCAAAGGAGCAGGGACTGAGTTTAAACCCCACAAAAATTTCAGGGGTATGCGGCCGGTTGATGTGCTGCTTGACCTTTGAAGATAAAACCTACCGCTACTATAAGAAAAAAATGCCGAAACTTGGCAAAATCATTACGGTTGAAGATGTTCAAGGCAAAGTCGTCCGCCAGAATGTTCTCAGGCAAAGCGTCACTGTCAGACTTGATGACCGCACGGAAAAGGAAATATTTCTGTCACAAATAAAAAAAGAAAACACTTAGGAACCAATCTCAATGACTTGTCAATATTACACCACCCCCATTTATTATGTGAACGCCAAACCCCATCTCGGCCATGCCTATACCTCCATTGCAGCAGATGTTGCCACCCGCTTTAAGAAGATGGAAGGTGCTGACACCTTTTTCTTAACAGGTACAGATGAACACGGGGATAAAATCGTTCAGGCGGCTGAAAAGGAAAATACCACGCCCAAGGCTTACGCAGATAAAATCAGCAAACTCTTCCAGGATGTTCTACCCCTGCTCAATGTAGAAAACAACCACTTTATCCGGACAACCGACCCTGAGCATATTGAGGTGGTAAAATCGGTTCTCTCCACGATTTACGACAAGGGGGACATCTACTTCTCAAGTTATGAGGGCATCTACTGTTTCGGATGTGAACGATTCTATCAGGAGCGCGAGCTGGTGGACGGCAAGTGCCCGGACCACGGCACTGTGCCCGAAACCATCAAAGAATCAAACTATTTCTTTAAAATGAGCAAGTACCAGGAATGGCTCATTGAGCATATCGAAACCCACCCGGACTTTATCCAGCCCGAACAGTACAGAAAGGAGATTCTGTCATTCCTTAAGGAGCCTTTGGAAGATTTGTGCATCTCCCGGCCCAAAACCCGGCTGACCTGGGGTATCACCCTACCCTTTGATGAAGATTATGTCACCTATGTATGGTTTGACGCCCTGGTCAACTACATCACGGCCCTTGGATACCCGGACGGGGAGATGTTTAAAAAATTCTGGCCCACCACCCGGCATTTTGTGGCCAAAGACATTATCAAACCCCACGGAATTTACTGGCCCATCATGCTCAAGGCAGCCGGCATTGAGACATACAACGGACTGAACGTCCATGGATTCTGGAATGTTCAGGGGTCTAAAATGTCGAAAAGCATAGGCAATGTCACCGACCCTGTGGAAGTCACAGGCCAATTCGGTGTGGATGCATTCAGATATTTTCTGATGCGAGAGATGGTATTTGGCCTGGACGCCAATTTCACCGAAGATGTTATTGTGTCAAGGATCAACTCAGACCTTGCCAATGACTTGGGCAACCTGTTCTCCCGGGTGTTGTCCATGAACCTCAAGTATTTCAAGGGAACCGTCCAGGGATCGGCTGCGGATTTTGACAAAGCCTTAAGCCTTAAATCTGAGGCAGACATCGCATTGGACGCATACACAAACGCTATGGCAGAGTGCCAGTTTCACAAGGCCCTTGCAAGTGTGTGGGAAATGGTGTCGACCATGAATAAATACATTGTTGCCAACGAACCTTGGACCCTGGCCAAAGATCCGGCCCGCACAGATGAACTTGGTACGGTGTTGTACGAACTGCTGGAAGGAATTCGCTTTGTGGCAGGCCTAATCTGGCCGGTTATGCCGGAAACCAGCGGTAAAATTATAACGGCCCTTGGTCTCGAACTACCAGAGAAAGGTTTTTTCACCCTTGATGCCATCCAACCCTGGGGACAGATAATACCCGGCACCACGCTGTCAAAACCCCAGATTCTTTTTCCCCGGGTTGACGTTGAAAAAAAAGCGGCAGAGCCCCCTGCACCCAAACCACTGAAACCGGCATTAAAAGAAGAAATTACCATTGATGATTTTTCCAAAATAGATTTAAGAGCCGGTACAATCGTATCTGCCGAGCGGATTGAAAAATCAGACAAACTGCTCAAACTTCAAGTAAACATAGGCGCCCAGACCCGTCAAATCGTGGCAGGTATCGGCAAATCCTATACCCCCGAAGAGGTGGTGGGCAAAGAGGTCATTGTCGTAGCCAATCTGAAACCTGTAAAACTTATGGGAGAGTTATCCGAAGGCATGGTGCTTGCGGGGAGTGTAAAGAAGAACCTTGTTCTTTCTGGATTTAACGGCAGCCCTAAGCCCGGTTGTCCAATTAAATAAATAGTGTTTATTTGAGATACGCTCTTGGATTCTATTAAAACAGAACAGTCCTGGCGAGACTTTCAGGCAAGCTATAAGCAGCAAAAAAAGAAACGGTCCATGGCCGATCGCATACGCAAAATTGCAGTTTTTCTCTGCCTTGCCGGGACTGTATGTGCATTAATCTGGGTTGGGGCGTACGTTGTATACAAGGTCGGTCTACGACTGTTTTCCCCAAAACCGGATAAGGTTGCAAGTGAACCTGCCCCGCCCGACCACCTTGGACGATCTAAAGTCAAAGCTCTGGTCCAAAACATTGATATTCTCAATACAAAAACAGACCTGTTCTTTGCGGACGGGCCGTCTTGGACATATACCATCCATACCCAACTGGACACACGCCTTCAGGATCAATTAGTCAGGTCGCTGAATTACCTGAAGACACTGGATAGGGGAAAACCCAAACTTATCGCCATGGTAGCCATGGACGGAAACACCGGGTTTATAAAAGCCATGGCTGGATTTAATTCGGACAAGCCAGACACCAACCCCTGTACATCAGCCATATACCCGGCTGCCAGTCTTTTTAAAATTGTGACAGCATCGGCTGCCGTAGAAACATTAAACTACACAGCGGCCACCCCCCTTTATTTCAACGGCGGGAAATACACCCTGTACAAACGACAATTAACAAACCAAAAAACAAAATATACCAGCCAGGTCACGTTGGAAATGGCCTTTGCCGAATCCATAAACCCAGTATTTGGCAAACTTGGGAAGCTTTCCCTGGGCAAATCGGTGCTTACCGATTTTGCCGAAAAATTTGGGTTCAACCAAAATCCGGATACGGATTTTGAATTTCCGGCTCCCTCTTTTTCAACAACCGGCAGCGATTACCATTTAGCGGAACTTGGATGCGGCTTTAATCGAGACACATTGATTTCACCGGTATTTGCAATGACAATGGTCTCAGCTGTGGTAAACAAAGGCCAAAGCCTCGTCCCCCGTCTTGTGGACCGGATATCCGATTCAGAGCAAAACGAAATTTACAAAAGCACCAAAGAGATATATAAAAGACCGATCAGTGCCAAAACAGCCGCCACCATGAAAAAACTCATGAAAAAAACTGTATCAAGGGGCACAGCCAGAAAATCATTCCGGGGTTATTCCCGGGATAAAGTATTATCAAATCTTTTGATCGGCGGAAAAACAGGCTCCCTGTCAAACCGGGAGCACACGATCAAATACGACTGGTTTACAGGATTTGGACAACAAAAAGCAACAAAAGAGACATTAATTGTCGCTACAATAGTGGGGCACGGTAAATATATCGGGACCCGAGCATGCACTCACGCAAAAAACATGCTGAAAACTTATTTCAGCGCCCCCAAAACCCAAAAAAGTTCGCTAACCGCAACTTCAGCTGTTCCGGAATAACAGCCATGGGATAACCTGACGTCTCATCAACTAACGGACTTAGCCCACAACAACGTTTGAAAGGTCTGAGTGATTTACCCAGTCTTTCATATAAAACAGCCATTGGCTGGCCTGGTCCACCACCAGGTTCAACCCACAACGAAATAAAGCAGACTTCTATATAAAAATTTCCGGGACGTGTAACGGAGGAGATATATGAAACGGCAAGGCAATCTTTCAACACATTTTTTGAATTATCTTAAGCAGGTCGCAAAAATCAACGTGGATATGGGAAAACCGTTGTCATCGGTGAAGGAGAACACCTTGCTCTTTTTCCCAGACACAGGCTGTACCCTGAACTGCGGAATTTGCGCCTTAGTCGCCTTTAAAGGCCCTGCCTGTGAAAATGATCTGGCGTCTTTGTCCAATGGAATTAAAACCCTTTCAAAAAATCGACTGGGTCCGTTTTCAAAAGGCAAAATCTCAATGGTCTCACAAGACTACCTGGGGGGCAAAAAATTTTTATCCACCCTGTTTAATCATGCCCAGAACCTTAAGCAGGAAACGATTTTTGCATCCTTGTTTTATAACCGTGACAAAACACGAAAACTATCTGGAATTACCCAGGAAATTAAAAAATTCCTTATGGATGAAATCCGGGATTTCAAAGCGGTCACAGCCGGTTTATCCACGCCTGAGGTTGAAATTGCCTCCGACTATATTGACCAACTCAAGGATATCCACTGGTGTCTGACAAAAGAAATTATTGACAATATTGAAGCCATTAAAGTTCTTGCCCCGGGCATAGAAAAGCAAGATAACCCTGACGGGATAGCGCTTTTCAAAAGAATCAATGCTGTGCTCAACAGCCTGGATCGCCTGGAGGTGAGAGGACGGGATTCTGCAGGCATTTCAGTGCTGTGCTCCCTGGATGAAAAACAATTTTCAAAATACACAAGCGTTTTGGAAACAAAAGGGCTCACCCAGGACCTGGAAAATAGAAGCAACCGACAAATCCTGACAAACAACACCATCTCAATCAATACGACCTGCAACCCCGGTGCTTTGAATCGTATTACCATATGCTTTGTATACAAATTTGCCGCAGAGATAGGCGCCCTTGGCGACAACATCGCCTTTATTAGAAATCAGATCAGAAGTGACCTTCTGCTCCAGGCTCTTGCCGAATTTGCCACCCTGGCGTCATCGGTATCGGCCCATACAAGGTGGGCATCAATAGGTGACATCACCGAGGCCAATTGCCATCCGTTGGACAATACCCCCACAGATGCCAATGTATCCCAGAGCGGTATCATTCATGTCTGCCTGAACGGAGATATCGACAACTATCTGGAACTGAAAACGGAATACGAAGCCCGGTACGATAAGATTCACCCTCAGATCACCACAGACACCAAATTGATTCCGCTGCAGATTGAACACCATCTTAAAATGGGCGCACCCATTGAAGAAGCATTCCGTCTGGCGGTCAATGAATTTGAGGGTTCCCATGCCATTTCCATGCACACAGACCTTGCCCCGGGCAAATTATTTTTGGCCCAGAAAGGCAGTGGGCAGGCCATTTTTGTAGGGCTTGCCCCGGACCATTACATTGCGGCATCTGAATTATACGGAGTAGTGGAAGAGACCCGCCACTACATCAAACTCAACGGCGAAGAGAAGGGACAGATCGTGATCCTGGACCAGGAGAGTGCCGGCGGTATTGAAGGGGTGCGTTCCTTTTACTATGATAACCAGCCCATTTCCCTCACCCGGGAAGATGTCCTTGAAAGCCAGATCACATCCAGGGACATTGACCGCCAGGGCCATAACCACTACTTCCTCAAAGAGATCTCCGAAGCCCCGCTATCCGTTGAAAAAACACTTGAAAACAAATTCAAACAGAATCCGGGGTCTGGACTTTTCAATGTCAATCTGAACAGAACTATTATTCCGCCGGGTCTGGAAGAGGATTTGAGATCCGGAAAAATAAAAAATATCTATTTCATCGGCCAAGGCACAGCCGGCATAGCCGCCCAGGGATGTGCTGATCTTCTCACCCATTACCTGGGGGGAAAAACCATAAACATTCGTGCCCAGAAAGCCTCTGAGCTATCCGGGTTCAACATCGGCTGTGAAGGTGAAAATTCCAGAGCCATGGAAAACACCCTGGTCGTGGCCATCAGCCAGTCCGGCACCACCACGGATACCAACCGGACTGTGGATATGGTCCGGGCCCACGGCGCCAGGAGCCTTGCCATTGTCAACCGCAGGGATTCGGATTTGACCTTCAAGGTGGACGGGGTATTGTACACGAGTTCCGGCAGGGACATAGAAATGTCCGTCGCCTCCACCAAGGCTTTTTATTCCCAAATCACGGCCGGGGCCGTGCTCGGCCTGCACCTGGCTGCCTTGCTCAATGCCAGAAGTGAGGAATATATCAGCGAGCAGATCTCCGCCTTGATGGAACTGCCGGAAAAAATGAAAACAGTGCTTGATATGCGTGATGAAATCAAGGAATGTGCTGATACACTAGCCATATCCAAAAATTACTGGGCCACGGTGGGTTCCGGTGCGAACAAAACGTCTGCAGATGAAATCAGAATTAAACTGTCGGAACTGTGCTACAAAACCATCTCCTCGGATTTTGTTGAAGACAAAAAACATATTGACCTGTCAAGCGAGCCATTGATTATTGTCTGTGCAGCCGGAACCAGGGAGAGCGTACTTGGGGACATTATCAAGGACACGGCCATTTTCCATGCGCACAAGGCCTGTCCCATTGTGATCACCACCCAAGGAGAAGACCGGTTTGATTTATATGCCAAGGCCGTTTTTAAAATCCCCGAAATCCAGGAACATTTTGCCCCGGTTCTCAATACCCTGGTCGGTCATATCTGGGGATACTATGCAGCCCTGGCAATCAATGATAAATCAAAATTTCTCTATGAGGCCAGACTGAAAATAGAAGATATTATTGAAGAATTCAGAGGGTTGGGCCACGATGATTACGAAGTTCTTTTAGAGAACAAATTCACCGAAACCGTGGCGGAATTTTATAATCAATTTTCCCTGAAAAGGCGCCAGGGAAAATTCCCCAGTGCCATCGGCTTAAATACGGTTTCCAACATCACCTTACTGCTCAAATACCTGTCCGGCAGACTGCCGGTATCGGATTTTGAAATGGACTTTGGTGTCAAAGGCACCCCGGCCAATATGCTGTCCACCTTTTTCACCACCATGAACCAGGCCATTAATATCATGGCCCGGCCCGTGGATGCCATCAAGCACCAGGCCAAAACGGTTACCGTGGGTACCAGCCGGATCAGCGAGCGCTTTGAAGGCATTGTATTTGATGCCATGGCTGAACATGACATCCAGATTCCTTTGATTACCAACACCAATGTACTGGTCCTTAAAAATTTGCAGGAAATAATTTCTGAAATTAAGGGAGCATTACTTTACCGCATCACCGGTTTAAGCCTTTTGGGAAAGGTTACAGCCGAAACCCGCATTGATGTAGTTTCCAAAACAGGCATTCTGGCCAGTGAATTCTCAAGGGTGGAAACAGATCATCGTCTCAAGGGAACTAAAAATATTATTGTCAGGGAGGGTAACGTATATATAGGCAAAGGCCGGAAAGACAACAAAAGCATTCTTGTCATTCCGGTACTCTCCTCCTCGCCGACATCACCCAACATCATTGAATATATTTTATCTCTCAACATCGCCTTTAAGTCCACAGAGGAAGTTACCCTGCTGAAAAAAATCAAGGCACTAGGCGGGAAATATACCCGCCTCAAGGATTGGGTTCTTGAAAGTAAAAATGTGGCATGGGATGACAAATACCTCAACCTTGTGGACATTGAGACGCTTTTTGGCGCCACGGCTGAGCAGGCTGTTGAGGCGATTGTTGAAAAACTTGACTGATTTGGGATTATGGTGGACAACGCTGCGCTGCTGCGCTGCTTCGTTTTTTTTGCCCACCCTACCACATAGTAGGCGCCGTTAAATCATTCAAAGGCCGATCAGGCCCTGGCTAAAACCAGGGCAGACACACCAACCGCCCCGGCATCCATTAGCGTATGAGCGGCAGCATTGCAGGTAGCTCCTGTGGTAAGCACGTCATCCACTAAAAGAATATTTTTACCTTTGATGCGCTCAGGTTTGGGACAGGCAAACGCTTGGGTCAAATTCTTTTTGCGAGCCTTATAGTCTAAGCCGGTCTGGCTGACCGTAGCCCGGACCCGGGCAAGGCTGACGATGTCAATGCGCCATTGCGGCATTCGGCCACAGGCATCCTTGTACAGGCGGGAAAAATTTCTAACAAGGAAATAGGCTTGGTTGAATCCGCGGCTTTTCGCCTTTGATGCATGGAGGGGAATGGGTAAAATCAGATCAAAAGCATTCATCTCAAAATGGGTGGCAAAGGCCTGAAAAAGGTGACGTTCAAAGGGCCGTGCCAGACTTAGCTTTGATTGATATTTGAACAACCCCAGGGCCTTTTGTATCACATCTTTATACATGAAAGCGGCTCGAACGCTGTCCATTACCATGGGCGTTTCAAGGCAGGCACCACACAGGTGATCAGGGCCGGATTCAAAACAACGGCCGCAGGCAGGACAAAACGGGTGATCGAACACCGGCAATGCCGGTCCCAGGCACGTGGGACAAAAACAGGCGCTTAACGGATTATCCGTGGAATTTTTAATATATTTTCCGCACCCCAGGCATATGTCTGGAAAGACCAGTTCACCCATCCCGGCCACAACCGCTTTGGCCATTTTTTTTATCATCCGGCGTTGGTGCCCAGGCGTTGACGACGCGCCTCAAACATGGCAATACCGCCTGCCACAGATGCATTAAGCGATGTAATATGGGTTTGCATGGGAATGGATAAAATAAAATCACAGACTTTTCTTATCCCGGGCCGCAGCCCGGTATGTTCGCCCCCCACCACCAGAGCCAGATTACCGGTAAGGTCTGCCTCAAAAAGGCCTTTATCACCTCCGGCATCCAAACCGGATACCCAGACGCCATATTTTTTAAGGTCACGGATCAAAGCCGAGAGATTGGTGGCTAAAAAGATGGGGGCATGCTCCATGGCACCCGCTGAACTGCGGGAGACTCCGGCAGACGGCAAAGCAGAACGGTCTTTTGGCATCACGATATAATCCACACCGGCACACAGGGCGGTGCGGATCAGTGCACCGGTATTCTGGGGATCTTCAATGCTTTCAAGGATCAGAATAAACACCGGATCGGTCCGGGCTTCAATCTGCTTGAGCATCGCAGAGACGGGTTGTACCGGAAAGTCGGACACCCGGGCGGCAATACCCTGATGGCGGGCAAAGTCGGCCAGCCGATCCAATTCCTCACCAGGAACGGTTTTCACCGCCACCTGTTTTTTCCCGGCCAAATCCGCCACAGCCTGTACACGTTTATCAGACCGGTTCTCATGCAACAGGATGGATTCAAATTTACGCCGGCCGGCTTTCAATGCCTCAAATACCGAGTGATATCCGTAGAGGATCTCTTTATCCCCGGAATTTTTATTCTCTTTTTTTCGCCCCTGCCCCCTAAATTTGCCCCTCCGCCCCTGGGGCCCGGATTTGCCGGTCATCAGTTCCCTGTCTCCTGTTCAACAATGCCGACAAGTTCGGCAATTGCCTCATCCAGCACATCATTGACCACTACATGGGTATAATAGGATTTTTGGGCAATTTCTTCTTTTGCATTTTCCAGTCGCTTGCGGATGACCTCTTCGGTATCGGTGCCCCTGCCCCGCAACCGCTGTTCAAGCACCGCCAAAGACGGGGCCATGATGAATATGGAAACGGAGTTCAGACCGCAATCCATAATCTGCCGCCCGCCCTGGACATCAATATCCAATAAAACGCTTTGGCCTGCGGCAAGCTGTTCTTGAACAAATGTGGCAGAGGTGCCGTAACAATTATCGTGGACTTGGGCCCACTCAAGCATTTGGCCGGATTCCACCATTTCCATGAACTGTGCCTTATCCGTAAAAAAATAATCTGTTGCGTGAACCTCCCCTTGCCGGGGGGGGCGGGTGGTGTGGGAAATGGAGAACACCAAATCGTCAAACCGCTTCAACAATGCGTTGACAAGGGTTGTTTTGCCGGCACCGGAGGGTGCTGACACAATAAAAAGTTTAGCTGCCATATCCTATTCCTCCTGCACTTCTCCGGGATTTTGGATCAGAGACTCAAAGCGTGCGGAAACAGTTTCTGCCTGAATCGCAGACAGGATCACATGGTTTGAGTCCGTCACAATGATGGCCCGGGTTTTTCTGCCATGGGTCACATCAATAAGGCGCCGATCCTCCCGGGCTTCATCTTTGACCCGCTTCATAGGCGACGAGTTCGGAGACAAAATCGCCACCACTCGATCTGCCACCACAGTATTACCAAACCCAATGCCCAAGAGTGCCTGTTCCATAGTTTTCCTTTTTTTATGATAATTTCTGTTCGGCAGCGAATATACTTTTGTCAAAAAAGTATGTGTAAGAATACGCGGATCATTCGACTTTCGTTATGGACTGAACCAACAAAAACCCAAGGTCAGCCCATGGCCATTATTCGATATTCTGCACCTGTTCGCGAATTTTTTCCAGCTCGGATTTCAGGTCTACCACGGCATGGGACAAATTCGCATTACCGGCTTTGGAACCAATTGTATTAAACTCCCGGTTAAACTCCTGAATCAAAAAATTGAGTTTTCTGCCCTGGGACTCATTTTCTTCCATAACTTCCCGGAACATTTTAATATGGCTGTGCACCCGGACAATCTC
Source organism: uncultured Desulfobacter sp. (assembly GCF_963664415.1). NCBI lineage: Bacteria > Pseudomonadati > Thermodesulfobacteriota > Desulfobacteria > Desulfobacterales > Desulfobacteraceae > Desulfobacter > uncultured Desulfobacter sp. Next base: position 1,408,782 of record NZ_OY761445.1, read on the forward strand.
TTCGGAGACATCGCTTTTATCCGCAAGAAGTGCTGTTTCCTGGGCCAGGCGGACAGGATCAAAACAGTCCCCATCCTCGGCAGTCAGCACGGACAGACGCTCCTTAAGCCGGGCCTTATACGTTTCCGGTATGGTTTTGGCCAATGTTTCAACGTCTACCATGCGCTGTTCAATGTCTGAAATACGATGGCTTAAATCCTGGTAAAGGTTTTCTCCCTCTTGCTTTCGCATGCGGTCAAGGGCCTGTGCCGCATTACGGGCCGTGTCACACAGGGCCGAACGAAGGAGCTCCAGATTGACCTCCGGTTTTGCAGCCACAATAACCTGTTTGGCCCCAAGCACGGTTTCCAGGGCAATATCACTGGAAATAGAAAGGGTGTCCCGGACCGTTTTCAATGCTTTATAATAAGCTTTGGCCTTGATAATGTCCACCTCAAACAGATCCTGGTCCAGGGACTGGTCCTCCAGGCTTGCCCGGATCTCTATTCTGCCCCGGGCGTGGAACTGCCCCATGATTTTTTTAATTTCTTCTTCAAAGGGCTGGCAGGTTTCGGGCAGATGAATGGAAAAATCAAGAAACCGTGAATTATAGCTGCGCACAGTCATATCTACGGTCAAAGTTTCCAGGGTGTGTGACACCTTGGCAAAAGCGGTCATGCTTTTTATCATACAATTATCCTTTTATGGCCTTAAGATCCGTAAGATATTTCTGTCTCACCTGGCCTAAAAATTTGAACACAGCAGGAGAGGCGTAATCCGGGTAAGTCCATTCCAGGGTTTTAAAGCCTTTTTTGGTGTACATTAATGTCAGGTCAGCATAAATTCTTTGTCCAATGTAAATCCTGTGGGAATACTCCTTTCCCGTAGCCAGGATAAACCGGGAAGACAGAAGATACCCCGGGTCAATGTTGATGGTTCTGTTATTTTCCTCCAGACAGTCGGATTCAATTTTGTTGGTGTCAAGTTTAATCGAAGCCAGGGTTTCTTGTTCCATAAGCGGTTTGAAAGCAATAAGCCTGCGGAACAACGGTTCCCCCATCTCCTTATAATAATAATCGGTAAAATCAAAATCCAGCCAGGGAGAGATCATATCCACAGGTCCGCCTACGGCTTCAAGGCGTGAAAATACCGATGCCAGAACCGACTTGTCTTTCATGAAAACCGACATCACAAGCTTGGCCGGTACAGGTTGTTTAGGCGTACTCATTGTTTGATAGCAATGGCCTCGTCAATAAGCATAATGGGAATATCATCCCGAATTTCGTATTTAAGGGCACAGGCATTGCAAACCAGGCCGTCTTCAGATTCGGTCAGTTCCACCGGCCCTTTACACTTGGGGCAAACGAGGATTTCAAGCAGTTCTTTTGATAAAGCCATATCAGCTCCTTGAATGGTTAATTTGTTTTAGTCTGCATGGATTGCAGTTGATAATAAAAGCCTTTTGCAGCCATCAGATCATCATGAACACCTTGTTCAACAATGGTGCCGTTTTTGAGTACAATGATCCGGGATGCATAATCAATGGTAGACAGCCTGTGGGCAATCACAAAAGAGGTACGCCCTTTCATCAAATTTTCCAAGGCCTTTTGCACAACTTTTTCCGCTTGGGAATCCAAAGCTGAGGTTGCCTCGTCTAGAATCAGCACCGGCGAATTTTTCAAAAGCGCCCTGGCAATACAGATCCGCTGCTTTTCTCCGCCGGACAAACGGGAACCCAGCTCTCCGATTACCGTATCATATCCCTTAGGGAAACCACAGATAAAATCATGGGCAAAGGCGGCCTGTGCTGCCGCTTCAACCGCAGCATCATCCGCATCCATTTTCCCATACCGAATATTGTCCCGCACGGTTTCGTTGAATAAAATAGGCTCCTGGGTCACAATAGAAATATGGTCTCGAAGGGAAGCAATGTTCAGGTCCCTAACATCATGACCGCCGACAAAAACAGCCCCGTCAGCCACATCATAAAGTCTTGGGATCAAATTCACCAGACTGGTTTTCCCACCGCCGCTCATGCCGACCAGGGCCAGAGTCTCTCCAGGTGCGGCCTTAAGGTTGATGTGTTTTAAGGCCAAAGATTCTTCAGGGCCGTAGGCAAAAGATACGTCTTCAAAAACCACCTCACAGGATGACGCGTTAAGGGAACGAGCATCAGATTTGTCCACGACATCGTTTTTTGCTTCCAATACATCAAAGACCCTGGATGCAGCAGCCACACCTTCCTGAATGGTATTGTTCAGGGAGGCCAGTTTTTTCACCGGTGCATAAAGCATCATCACGGCAGTCAAAAAAGAGAAAAACACACCCGGTGTGGAGGTGCCGTTGACCACCCGCATCCCGGCGAACCAGATAACAAAAGCGATGCCTAATCCGCCTAAAAATTCCATCACCGGAGAGGACAATGCCCGGGTCATCACCTTTTTCATCTCTAATCGAAACAGTTCGTTGGTCTTTTTCTTAAATCTATCCGTTTCAAAGGCCTGAAGATTGAATATTTTAACAATCTTTGTCCCGGAAAATGTTTCATGTAAAAAGGCATTAAGATCGGCCATGGTTTCCTGAGTTCCCGTGGAAAACTTCCGGATTCTTTTGCCGAAAATGACGATTGGGTAAAAGGCAATGGGCAGGACAACAAACGCGCCTAATGCAAGTTTCCAGTCCCGATAAAAAATAACGAACAAAAATGCCACAACAGAAAAAGAATCCCTGAACAGGCTGATAACGGCAGTGGACACCATGCTTTTGATAATACTTACATCATTGGTAACCCGGGACATGAGCACCCCGGTTTTTTCCTTTTGGATATATGAAATAGGCAAATTCATGATTTTTTCATAAAGGCGGTCCCTGAACTCACGAATAATACGCTGCCCCACATAACTCATCAGGTATTCCGCCCCATATGAACCGGCGCCTTTTAAAAAAAACACCAGAATGGCAAGACCGGGAATGAGCAATAATTTGGTACTGTCCCTGGCAATGAAAATATCATCGAGCACAGGTTTGACCAGCATTGCCATGGCACCGCCGGCACCTGCCTCCACCACCATAAATAATGCGGCCAGGGCAATTCTTTTCCAGTGTGCCAACACCATCCGGATAATCTTTTGCCTGCGTTCTTCAGACAATGTATTTTTTCTTGATTTCATGGGTGGGAGTAATTGCTTTACAGATTCTATTGTCAAGTGCCAAAAAACATGAGAGCATAGCTTCCCATGATAAAAAATGTTTTTATACCCAATTTTTTTAAATTTTACAATATCCTGTGGAAAGCGGCCCTGCCTTTTTTAAAACGGCACCCAAGGCTTGCCCCAACTTTTGACAGGCGGATCAATCCGGCCCACCTTCAACCCGCAGACATCTGGATACAGGCGGCATCAGCCGGGGAGGCGTATCTTGCCGTATCCACTATAAATGCTTTTAACACGGACAGGCCGGTCACTATAATGGTAACCACGACCACAGGCCAGGGCATGGAAATTCTGACCAAAACACTGTCACCCAAAAAAATTTCACCCCAGATCAACCTGTGCATTGGTACATTCCCCTTTGACAGCCCAAAGGCCATGAAAAAAGCGGTGCAACAAATTAATCCGGCGATTATGGTTTTACTTGAGACCGAACTGTGGCCCGCACACCTTTATGCTTTAAAGAAAAATCATACCCGCGTATTGATTATCAATGGCAGGTTATCCAAAAAAAGCAGCCGGAATTACAAACTCACCAAAGCGTTCTGGGGATCTTTTGCCCCGGAGCGCATCCTGGCCATCTCTGCAGAGGACGCCCAAAAATTTTCCATGATATTTCCCCAGACCCGTGTTGAAACCATGGACAATATCAAATTTGACCGCATGACGGTTCAAAGCACAGCGGATAAAAGGTCTGCCTTAGCGGAAATCGTGCCCCGGGAAATGCCCCTGTCTATTTTTGCTTCCTTCCGCCGCCAGGAAGAAACACAGATCATTGAAATGATAAAGATCCTTCTAAAAAAGGGCCCTAACCAGATTATAGCCCTGTTCCCCAGGCATATGCATCGAATCTCCCCATTTTTAAAAGCACTAAATAAAAACAGCCTCACAGTTTACAAGGGATCGCAGATATCATCCGTGCTAACGAATCCTGCCATTATCCTGTGGGACAAATTTGGAGATCTTCACCAGGCTTACAGCCGGGCCGACGTAGTTTTTGTCGGCGGAAGCCTGGTGCCGTTAGGCGGTCAGAACTTTATGGAGCCTGCAGTCTTAGGCGTTCCCACAATCATCGGCCCCCACTGGCAGGATTTTGCCTGGGTGGGAAAAGAAATCTTCGAGACCGGTGCTGTAACCCAGTGCAGAAACTGGCAGCATACCGCTGAAACCATGAGCAGATACCTTGTCAAATCCGAAAACCGGCAAACCCGTATTGACGCGGTAAATCATTATATTTCACAAAAACAGGGCGGTGCACAGACGGCAGCAGACACCATTTGGGCCTCGTGGCTGGCAACTCATAAATAATGGGACTTCATTGATTGATATGCGCCTGATTACGTATCCGGAGTTATGGTTAATATTTCAGATACGGCATTGTATTTTGTTAAAAATTTGCCAATAGAAGTAAATGTCGATGTCACTGGAGATCCCGGATGGTCTGAAGTTGTGACATCTGCGACAAACATTGACCCAAGCAAGAGCTTTACGGGATTAACGTTTACAGGCTGTGGTTCAAAATATGCTTTTTCATTTGCTTTGATCACTTTGATATCACTGGTTTCATAGATTGCCGCCGTTATTATATCCAGAGTATGCTCGGTACAATTTTGAAACGCTAACGTAAATGGATTGGCAATAACTGAATAATGGGGATTGTGTAATTCTTTGTATGTCGGAGAGACCAAAACATTCAGCAACCTTTTTTGCAACTCGGGAGATGGAATTATGATACCGGCCTCCAGCACTTCAACACCGGCAAAAAAATCCACCGGAAAATCTTGAACCAAATCGCTGACATCAGGTTCCCCAGTCCGCTGATACAAATTGTATATTGCATAGCCAGGGATCTTTCTCCCATCTGCGGTTGTAATCTGAGAATAAATTGCTATTGCTGTATGGGTAAAATTTATCCCTTCCGGCAATTTGTTTCGTGGCCTGCCGACGCGTGCAATAATTGCAACCCTGGCACCCTTTTGGGCTAATGTTTTTTCAACTTTTTTGGAAAACTTTATGATCTCTTCGGGCTTGAAATGGATTTCCCCGCTTGTTTGACTACTTCCTGCAAAAACAAAATTCTCGGGCAATGCAAAAAAAATAACAGGCAATAAAAGCAGAAGGAGTTTTATGTATTTCATCATTTCTCCTTTTCTATTTCCTGTTTGGTTTTTTTAGGGGCTAACGCCGCGTTCGGCGGTGGACCCGCGGTAACAGACTCATCGGTCATTTCAAGAGGGGTTCCAATGGGTGCTGTTGCGGCATCCATCAAGTCCTTCGCAATCTCTGTAGTAACTACCGCAGCAGAACCACCAATAGCTAAAGGAACAGCAGACGCTGCTGATGTCACCTGTCCGGAAGCGACAATCCCATGGGCTGCGCTTGCACTGGCATGGGAACCGGTTTGGGCAGATTCTCCAACAGCTTGGCCGCTATGCGTATCACCTGCAAACGAATTGGCTGAAAAAAACAAAGTTAAGGCTGATACAAATGCAAAAATATTAATTTTTTTCATCTTTCCCTCTTTGTTAGTATTGTTGCGGTTGTTTTTCTCAAATATCATATTTTTATTAAATTCATCATTCTGGGATACCATACACAACGCCACCCCAAATGCCTGAACAGCCAGTTGCCTGAACGTTGTCAGTGACATAGTGAATAAATTGATAGGAAGGTAACTGCGCCCCAATCAAGTTTTGGCTTCGACCGAGGCGGTTGGCTCTATCTTTCAGGTTCTATCCATTCGATGCCATGTTCAAATTTTATAGCCACGGGCTCACAGCAAGAATCGATATCCTCACCCTCCATTATGCAGATGCTGCCAAACCCATAGCCGGCATGTTCTGAAGCCTGTTTTTTTGCTTCAACCAAAGTTCCTGCATCTGAAATGAAAGAGCCGCCTGTTTTATAAATAATTTTGTAAACCATTTTTTAATCTTCTCTTCTATATGTTTTTAGTGGGCATTATTATTATGTACTTAAAAACCTGATGAAGCTTATAGTAAGTATCAAAAAATTTAAAGGGCTTCTTATCTGGAAACAATGGAAAAATCCCAAACATAGGGTTCGGCATCTTAAGAAACGTGATATTGCTCACCATGATGCCATGCGTTGCGGCAATGCTCGCAAAGAATCCCATATGGACCGGGTGGTGTATAAAATGCCATGAAGGCTGTTGTTACCGATTGCGGCATTAAAAAAAGTCTCTATACACTCATTGCGCCACAGTTTTGCTACCCATCTGCTTGAAAACGGTTTAAGCCTTCGCCACATCCAGGCCCTTCTCGGCCATGCTCAGTTGTCGTACGCCAGATGCCGGACAGATCTATACGGCCTGTCCGGCCTGCAATCATATACAACAGCATCCACTCTCCTGCGGCAACCGTAATTGTCCCCATTGTCAGAACCATGAAACAAGCCAATGGATAGACCGACAGCTAAATAAGCAGCTTCCGGTCCAGTATTTCATGGTGACTTTTACCTTGCCCTGTCAATTCAGAGATGTCGCATACCGGAATCAACGGACTGTTTATTCTGAGATGTTTTCATGTGCATCCGGTACGTTGAAAAACTTTGGCCAAGGTGTTTCGCGCACGTTTTCTGGATGGGTTGAACAAAAAAGACTTGCCGATTCCCAAAGGAGCTCGTCCCAAATGGGTCGTGGATTGCGCCAGGGTCGGAGCCGGCATCACCGCCCTGAAATATCTGTCCAGGTATTTATACCGGGGTGTGATCAGCGAAAGCAATATCGTTGCCAATCAGGACGGTCGGGTTACCTTCAAGTACATTAACGGCAAAACCAAATCTAAATTTAACTGGAGGGTTTTAACTCTATGAAATAATACGGCTTTATCCGAAAGCCCTGGAAAGGGCTCCACTACAGTTGCGTCTTAACTCCGATGTCAGGAAATCAAACTTTTTCCAGACCCTTAATTCCCAAAAAAATATTTTCATATATATGGAACTTCCGGGTTATTATTTTGGCCGGGCTTGTTCAAAATTGTAACCAAGATGTCCATAAACATCCTCAAAATTCATGCCGAACACATCGCAGTTAAAACCATGTACTTTTAGGCACTCTGCTCTCCCCCTTGCACTTCTTTCATATCGGCTTATCTGGCCCTTAAAAATCCAAACATAATGTCCAAGTGTTTTTTCAAGATGCTTTTTTGCTTTCCGGCTAATAAAATGAAAATCATCTTCTATTTAAAGATCATATCCCATTAATTCAACACTATAATAAACTATAAAATGTCGCATATTTTAAAACCGAACGTCTTGCTCAACAGCAGCCAGGGCTGCCACCAACTTTGAAAAAATATAATTTATTTCATACTACTTTGTCAGATTGAGAATACTACCGCCCTGGCTGTCTGCTGAAGCTACAGGTTAGCGGAGGATTCTTTATCCTATAGATGCCCCAAACACCTTAATTTCACCATCCTCTTCATCAAGCGTTAATTGAGCAAGTACTTCACCTTTCTTTCTTTCAAAATATCCTTTCCAGAGAACAGTCACACCCGAATCTCTGTATATGCAAGAAAGAAACCCTCTTTCCTTTTTAATATCTCCAGTTTCTTCATAGCCTTCAGCCATTTGTCGTTCAAATTCTTCTTTTGGAACACATTTAAACATTTCGATTGAGAAATCTTTGGATAATTGTTCATAGTCGTTCTTATTTGAACCGTGAATGATATTATCCATTATTGGGTCTGCAATAGTAAGTATTTCTGAATGCGATTTTTCCGAAAAATCCATGATATATCCTTTATACCGCTAACGCCGAATTCACCTGCCGCTACGTAGCGCAGCGGAGTAGCGGCAGGTGGGATGACTGATTATGTTATTGTTTTATTACGACTTTTTTAATTTAATAAGTTTTTCTTTGTGCTTTACAACCACAATTATTGGCAAAAATAATTCTGTCCCCGTTTTCCGTTTTCGTCTCATTCCTTTGGAATGACTTTGCCGTCTATTACCCCTTTCCAGCCTTTCCTTTTTTTGACATCTTGTGCCATTAGAAGGATCGTTGTTTTCTTCCCAGCAGATTCTACTGTTTTAAACTCAAGCTTTTTTACAGGAGTTGCTTTTCCCTCACTTGTCTGGCGGTATGTTGTATCTGCTAATTCCCCTTCCCAGGCATCACCTTCTTCTATCCCTTTTGTCATGAGAAAATTTACTGTTTGACCAGAAGCAATGGTCATTTTTTTGTATTCCATTTTACCAATCAGGGTTATGGTTTTATCATCATATTCAAAAATTTTACCGTTGGCATATCCAATCCACTTACCACGTGTATGAATGGATTTTTCCATTTCCAATGTCCGTTTGCCTTCATCCGGAAGGTCAAGGGTCAGGTAAGTTCTCTGACCAATTTTTTCCGGTGTTCCATCCGGTCCGATAATATAAATGTCTCCTTTGACCCTGCTCGTGAAGGGTGCATTTGGAATAAGAAGATATTTAATCATTAAGGCAGTACGTTCTTCTCCTGAAAAAAAATGCGTTTGATAAACAATGTCACCTGTTTTTTTGAATGAATCGTCATGCCATTGGCGGTATTCTATAGGCTTGCCCATATTATTCCACATGGCATGCGTGAGTCGAAAATTTCTGAAAAGATCTTCTCTTATTACATCAGTTTGACTCTCACTTGAACAACTGGAAGCCAACATAAAAATCAATACAAAGATTAGTTTCAAGATCATAGCTGTTTTTTTATTCATTTATAAATTCCTTTCATTTAATAAAGATGTTTTAAACATCTCACGGTAGGAACGCCAGTCACCCAGCGCCCCCGGCACAGTCCCGGACGTGCGGTTTTCCCGCATCCGGTTCTTCGGTTAGACTCGCTTCCGCGCGGACCTTCGTAAGCGGTGTTTTAACTCGTGTTCGACAGTTGTAGGATCATTTGACTCCTTATTGTGACAAAATTCCTAATAATTTCAAGAAAAATGTTGGTTTCGATGCCAAAACTTGTAGGCACACGACTATTGGATTTATTCTTGACATGTTAGCTCATACACGCTTTTTAGATGGGCATGTATGTGCGCACAATAAAACGGAAGAACAAGGATGGGTCAGAGGTCGAGTATGTTCAATTGGCCCACAACACCCGGCACCCTGAAAAAGGGTATTCCCGAGCCGAGGTCATCCACTCCTTCGGACGACGGGATCAACTCGATGTAGCCGCCCTTAAAAGATTGGTCGGCAGCCTCGGTCGGTTTATAAGCCCGGGGGATGCGCAATTCATCGAGGCCGAAAGACGAGGAATAAAGTTTGAATCCAGCCGATCTGCAGGCGGTGCTATTGTGCTTAAAGGCCTATGGGACCGAATTGGTATCGACAAATGTCTTGCTGATGCACTGAAAGATAGATCCTTTACCACTCCCGTCCGTGATGCCGTTTTCGCCATGGTAGCAAATCGGGCATTGGCGCCTTGCTCCAAGCTTGCTGTCGAAGAATGGGCAGAATACGATGTGTATCTGGGATCTGAAAAGCCAATTCAGGTACAGCACCTATATCGCAGTATGGATTTTTTGCTCGCACATGCAGACACTATTCAAGAGAAGGTGTTTTGGTCAACGGCACATTTGCTGAATCTCACGGTGGATCTCATCTTTTTCGACACAACCAATACCTATTTTGAAATGGAAGGGCCAGGAGATTCTGAACTGCTCGCATACGGCAACTCTAAACATAAACGAAATGACCTGCCCCAAGTCATCATAGGCCTTGCCGTTACAAGAGAAGGTATCCCGGTTCGATGCTGGGTGTTGCCCGGCAATCAAAACGATGCCAAGTGTGTCAAGCAGGTACAAAAGGACATGAACGACTGGAAGCTGGGTAACGTCATCTGGGCCATGGACAGGGGCATGACCAGTGAAGAAAATCGAAAGACGCTTCAAAGGGCTGGTGGGCAGTACATCCTTGGGGAGAAACTTCGGGGGCCTCACCTGAATGAAGCAGCCTTGAACCGGGGTGGCCGCTTTAAGGTCATCAAAGAAAATCTTCATATCAAAGAGGTCTATGCCGGTGAAGGGTCAGGACGCCGCCGTTTTGTCGTCGCCTTTAATCCCGAGCAGGCCGAACATGACGTGATCCGTACGCCGGGTGGTGGTGTGCCATGAGAGCAAAAAGTTTTGCTCGGAACTGAGGGAAACCGAATTATCTGAAGCCCATTGACAAAGCCATCTTTAAGGGTGGTGAGCGAGTTGCCGGGCCGTAACGAGAGTGAACGCCCAGGTGGCCCCGAAAGTGAGAAACCCCGGAGGTCGAACCCGCAACCGTAGGGTGAAGACAGCATGGGTAGTCGAAGTCTGACCGATACGACTGCTCACTCCGGCGGGGTGGTAGCGACAGCACGGTAACAAGGACATGCCGAGCAACTGGAGAAACCCTCCTCGTTCCGGGAAGAAATTGTCGGAGCAAGGTAGATGCTATAACCGTAAACAGCGGGAAGTGTGGCGAAGACGAGAGGGTGGCGGATAGGTTCGTAGTAGCTGTGAATCGGAGTAACATCCGGGGAGCGAAGGAGCCTTGCTGTTAACAATTTTCCAACAACATAGGGAGGTAAGGACTTTATGATAAAGAAGTCCATTAGGTTACAAGACCTGAGAAGGAAAATATATTTAAAAGCGAAGTCTGACAAGACATCGCGGTTCTGGGGACTGTACGTTCATGTTTGCAAGATGGAAACGCTTCATGAATCCTACCTCATGGCAAAACGAAATAACGGAGCGCCAGGGATTGACGGTGGAACGTTTAAAGCCGTCGAAGAGGGTGGAATTGAAGACTTCCTCAAACAGATCCGGACGGAATTGGTCTCCGGCACGTACAAACCATTACGGAACCGAAGGAAAGAAATTCCCAAAGGCAATGACAAAGTCAGAGTCCTCGGGATTCCTTCTATAAAAGACCGAGTGGTTCAGGGAGCCCTCAAGTTGATCTTGAAAGTTGGTGGAAAGAAAGGTGTTCCACAAGGTGGAGTCATCTCGCCTTTGCTGAGCAATATCTATCTTAATGAGGTAGATAAAATGCTGGAGCGGGCAAAAGAAGTCACGCGTAACGGTAGATATACGTATATTGAATACTCACGTTTTGCCGATGACCTGGTGATTTTGGTTGATGGCTTTAGCAAGTGGAATTGGCTGGTTGATGCCGCCAATAAGAGACTCCTTGAGGAGTTGGAAAAGCTTGATGTACAGCTTAATCGGGAGAAATCCAAACTGGTAGATCTTACCCGTGGTGAAACATTCAGTTTTCTCGGATTTGATTTTAGACGGGCTAAAACTCGTCGAGGCAAGTTGGGTGTACTTGTCACTCCAAGAATGAAAGCACGAACAGCTCTTCTCAGCAGACTTAAGGAGGTGTTCCGTCGTTTTCGTTCGCAACCGCTTGATAGGATAGTGGCTGAGATCAATCCGATTTTGCGTGGATGGGTAAACTACTTTCGGATTGGAAATTCCAGTCAATGTTTTGGTTATGTAAAAGACTGGTGACTGGGACCCCTTTTTGGTAAAGCATTCCCACCAAAGGATAAGCGATCGGACCTGGGATTAGAGCGACGGAACCGATAAAGGCTGCAGAAATGACGCTAACACCAGTTGACGACTGACCGAGAAGCTTTGCCAAGTCATCTGAAGGCACCACAGTTAAGAAGACACTGACAAAAATTATCAGCAACAAAAATTGTGGTAAAAGCTTAAATAACATTTGCAGGCCGTTCACAATTCCCTTTGCTGTTCGTTTTCTGTCAACAACGGCAGAGAATGCAACCGCTGCAAGTGTTATGATTATAAGTATCAATTCTTTTTGCATATTACCTATTCGTTTTTATGAGGCTAACACCAGCATCACCTGGGTTCCCCAGAGCTTCAGCGGCGGGGAAGTTCCGGTGCATGCATTTGTTGGCAATGTTTTAGAACTTTATTAATCGATCAAGCAGGACATCTATCATCACTGCGGTTCTGACACGGTGCCTATAGGCACATGCCTTTTCTAAAGGCAGCCTTTATCCCCTTTTAATTCTTAACCAATCGATGAACGATCCTACGCGCGAGTGGTGCAACCACCAAAACAACAGGAAACGCGATAATCCACGATGGAATCCAAGCCCCCATCCAAACTCCGGCAAAATTAGGGATAACCCCGACAGCACGAAAGGTGGAAATGGCTGATATAATAGAAGACATCAGCCCCGAGAGAGCAAAACCAAAGGCTATTGGCTCGAAACGACGAGGTATCATATTTTTCATCCTTATTAGAGTTGTGGTTTGGTAAACTGTTGCAAACGCTTGCCGCGTTCAAATGTTCGTAGGTCATTCTGAATAATTTTATATAGCCGTTGCCATAAAAATATCCTTGTAAAAAAAATCAAACCAAATAGTATGATTTTTTTTTTGCAATAATAAAAAAACAGAAAGGCCTTGTCAATAAAAATCATACTGACTAGTTTGATTTTTATTGACATCAATAGGGGTAGAACCATTTATGAAAAAAATAGAGCAGAACAAAAAGCAGAAACGGGAAAGGATATTAAAAGTTGCACAGGAGATCTTTCAATATAGCGGCTTCATCGGCGCCAGCATGGATAAAATCGCATAGAAGGCTTGTGTTACCAAACAAACGGTATACCGATATTTCAGCACAAAGGAAGTACTTTTCCAGGCAGCACTGGAAGTCCAGCGATTGCAGGCAAAAAATGATTTTTTGGATGCATTGAACCTGGAAGATGCAGACAAGGCGTTGAAAGCCTTTGCAACTGGTTTCATAAGAAGGCATTTATCAAAGGAACATCTGGCTAATATACGTCTGTTAGTGTCGGAAGGATCCACAGTTCCAGAAATAACAAGTGCTTTCTACGCTATGGGTCCGAAAAAAACTCAAGCCTGCATTTCCCAGTTCCTAAAAAAGCGGTTTGAAATTGATGATGCTGAATACGAGATCAGTGTTTTTCTTAACACGCTTCTTTCCATGCGTATGCCTGTGCTCACCGGACTGCACGCGCTGCCATCACAGGCAGAGATCCGCCGACATTCTGAAAAAACAGTAGAATTATTTCTGAAATTGCTTGATTTATAGAAAGGGTGAGGTGAGTGATGATACCAAAAAAACAATCCATGAAATGAGAACGATGTGGAGCCGCTATCCCTGAAAACGAGGAGCGGGATTTCCAGGGACAGGTGCTATGCGAGGATTGCTACATGATCGCGCTTTCACCGAATAGATAGTTCAAAACTCAACATCCCTTGGATAATCTTTTTGTCTTTCAAACTCAAAATCATCCCCCATCTTGGGACAATTCAAAAGAAATTCTTTCAATGTCGGTTTTTTTGTGGTGATTCTTTTATACTTCCTTAACTGACAGGATAACTACAGCTTTAATAATAGTCAGCCTAGTCAATTTACAAAGTCAAGTCAATTTTTTTCTTTGGTTACAGAGATCCAGCTCAGCAGCGACCCTGAGATAAGCAAACCGCACCCGATCCACAAGGAGGGGGTGGGTGCCACGGAAAGGTAGATGCAGGAGACAATTGTGGATAAAAGCGGGATCGTGTAGGAGCTTGCCGCCAAAAAAATAGTATTGCCTTTTCGCATGGCATTATCCCACAGGCTGTAGGCCGTCAATGTAATAAACGCCAAAGCCGCTACCTCCCCGGCCACTTGAAGATTCCAGTCCCTGGGTTCATCCACAAAAGAATTCATGATAAACAGGGCAACCGCAGTGGCAGCCAGAAAAAACGGAACAGCCCCCCCGGCCTGGTCCGGGGCCACCCATTTCCGGGTGAGATTAGAGTAAAGCCCCCAGGATAATGCAGCGAACAAGGCCAGCAGATATGCCGTTGGATTGGAGGAAAGATTATTCAGCATTGCATGCCATGTATGACTGCCACCGCCTGCCAGGACCAAGTATATCCCAAACAGGGCCAAGGCGGTTCCGGGCAACAGAAGCCAACTGGCTTTGTTTTTTAAAATGGGAACGGAAAATACCAATATCAATGCCGGCCACAGATAATTGATCAACCCCATCTCCAGAGATTGGCTGCGGTTTTCAGCCATGCCCACGGCAAGAAACAGGAACAGCATATAGCCTACAAAAAGAGAGCCGCAGCCCCAAAGATACCGGTGCGGCAAATTTGAGAGCTTGCTTCGCTGTCTTGACGATCTCAATGCATTGATAAGGCCGAATACGGCACTGATGAGATACACATAACCGGCACCGTAAACCGGGCCAAGATGTTCAGAGATACTACGGGTAAACGCAATGGTAAAACTCCACAATAAAATAGCCAAAAGCCCGCCTATTGTCGCCGTAAAGGCGGTCTTGTCCGAATTGTTTTTTTCTGCCATTCTTTTTGTTCCTCAGCACTTGATCGGGTACACCGGCACAGGTACACAATGCCGGATAAAGGGTTGAAATCTAAACCCGAACATGCCAAATGTCAACGTGTTGAAAAAAATCCCCCCCCCGGGCGGGACTGTCGGCAACAGGTTGTTCAGAAAAAAAAACAACAGCAAGCTCAACGACAAGCAGGGGAAGGTCTGTAGCCTTGACAACGCCCCACGCAGTTTTATGTTGACATAATGTTTTTATTAACGCACCACATATAACTTTAATTTAAGGATGAACCTGATGCTCAAACTTGGTGAAAAGGGAGCCATACTCCAAAATGACAACGAAACCTATGCCATTGCCCCTCATATCCCATGCGGGGTTATTACACCGGATATGCTCAGAAAAATTGCTGATGTATCAGAAAAATATAATGCAAAAGCACTCAAGCTGACCGGGGCCACCCGTATTACCATTGTAGGACTCAAAGAAGAGGATATTGATTCAGTTTGGCAGGATTTGGAACTTGACAAGGGTGCCGCCGTGGGTATGTGTATCCGTTCGGTACGCGCCTGTCCCGGGACCACCTTTTGCAAACTTGGCAAACAGGACGCCCTGGGCGTGGGTATGGAAATTGACAAACAATATCATGCCATGGAACTGCCGGGTAAATTCAAAATCGCGGTTTCCGGATGCAAACTCTCCTGCTCCGAATCCTGGGTCAGGGACCTTGGACTCATCGGAGAAGCTGACGGTTGGACTATTGTCATCGGCGGCAACGTAGGCTCGAGTCCTAGAATTGCCCAGAAAGTGGCTGAAGGAATGAGCACCGAACAAGCCATGGATGCCTGTAACCGCATTGTTGAATATTACAAGGAAAATGCAAAAAAAGGGGAGCGCCTGGGAAAAATGATCGACCGTATCGGCCTTGAACCCTTTGAGCAGGCCATTAAAGGTTAATTATGCCAACCCCATACATACCCGAAGACAGGTTTCCCATACAGGTGAGCCCCAGCGTACAGGTGCTCGGCAACTACTACTTCAACCTCATGCTGATCACGGGCAAAAAAAAGAGCCTGCTGTTTGAGGCCGGTGTTTCAGGTATGGTGGATCAAGCCATCCGGCAGCTGGATGGCCTTGGAATTTCCCCGGACATTATCGTTGTCAGCCATCCCCACGCAGACCATGTAACCGGTCTGCCCGGGTTGGCTGACCGATTCAAAAACGCCCGGATCATTGCAGGACCCGGCGCCAAAAAATTTATGGCCCATCCCAAGGCAGTGCCGGCACTGATCGCCGAGGATCGGTTCGTATCCCGGCGTCTTGGTGAAGAGGGATTAACACCGGCCCGCCCCAGCCTTGATGCCCCACCGGATGTCAGCCGCATTGAAGAGGTTGACTGCCCTGCCCGCCTGGATCTGGGCGGTGGTATCTTTTTTGATCTGCTGCCGGCAACAGGCCATTCTCCGGGGGCATTGATGGGCATTGCCGTGCCGGACCAGGTGCTGTGCTGTTCCGATGCTTTAGGGTTCCACTATCCGGGGAGGGATTTCTGGCCCCTGTTTTTCACGGGCGCAGAAGAATACTTTGACACCATCAAACAGATCAGGACGCTGGCCCCCAAAATCATCTGTCCTGCCCACCATGGACCTATCATGGCCGACAACGTTTCTTCGGCCCTGGAAACAGCCGAATCCAGGACACTTGAAATCATACAAATGATAAAGACCACTACCCTCGATGACCAGGAACTGGTCACAAAACTATTCAACATGTCCTATAAAGACGAATTCCGTCTGTACACCAAAGAAAACGTCACAAACTGTGCCGGGCTGCTGGTCAAACGGTCCAGGGAATTTAACGCGCCTTCGTAACAACCTGACAAGACGTGGGGTCGTCAGAAGAACGTCCGGCAAACTTGCGCACTTTTTTAACGGTCAAAAGCACGTTGCCGGTAAAAATCAGTAACGCCCCAACCCACCCTGCCCAGGAGAGCGCCGGGTCCATTACAAGGAAGGGCCCCAGGATTGCCGCTAAAAAGATCCGGGTTGAAGCGATGATGCCCCCTTCAATGGCCGTGACGTATTTAAACCCCTGGGTCAACAGAAACTGCCCGGCAATGGCAATGGCCGAACACCAGAAAAGATATTTCATTTCAAGGGTATTGGGCAGCTGCATTTCATGAAAAAAAAGAGAGAACACTACAATTCCGCCAAGGCCGAACATAAAAAACAAAATAGTCAGGGTATCGTGGTCCTGCCGGGCCATGTTCAATATAATGATGGCAAAGGCCGCAATAATTCCCGATGCCAGCCCCCACAACGCCCCCAGGGAGAAATGTGTATCTGACGGCATTAAAATCATATAGACCCCGGCAAAGGCCACCAGGACAATCGAAACCGTCCCCAAATCCCTTTGGGACTTGAAAAAAAACCATGAAAACAGAGCGATAAACAAAGGAAAGGTCATATTTAAAATATTGGCCTGGGCCACGCTGCTATGGGCCACACCCTTGAAAAAACAAAAAACAGCCATGGTATTGAGCAGCGCCCTGCCTACAAGGAATCTTCTTTTGACCACCCGGATTTTATGATTGCCCAGGGCAATGATAACGCAGACAACGACAAATCCAAGGCTGAATCGGGACAGGGTGAACATGGAGGTGCGGATATGAAGCCCGGCCATGGCCGACCACTTGATCACCACGGTGGACATGTAAAAACAAAAGGCTGATGCAAACACAGCCAGATATCCTAAAATTGACTTGCGATCCATCCTGGGCAGAATACCGTTAAACATGTCTGATCCCTTTTATTTATCCCTTGGCCCTATGCCCGACCCGGGTATTTTTTCATCCGGCAGGGGTTTATATTGCCAGAACTCACTGACTGATGATATTGTAGATTATTTTAATAAATGCGCCATAAACACAAATTGCCATAAGACCATAAATCATGACCAAAGACAACTCCTCTTTTGAACAGCAAATCAAACCCCTTCGGGATGAAATTGATGACATTGATGCCCGAATTATCTCTTTATTGAGCAAACGCCGGGAACAAGTGGAAAAAATCGTAGGCGTTAAAAAAGCGCACAAGATACCCATTTACCATCCGGCCCGGGAAGAAGACGTGATATCCCGCCTGCGGGGAAAAGCTAAGGACATGAACGTGGACCCCGATCTGGTGGAAAATCTTTATAGGACAATCATGCACCAGTCCAGAAAAAGCCAGACCCGTGTGTCCAAAACCACGTTGATCCGGCCCCAGGCAAAAATCCTTATCGTGGGCGGTGCCGGAGAGATGGGCCGTCTGTTTGTCCGTTTTTTCACCGAAACCGGCTACCAGGTAGATATCCTGGATAAAAATGACTGGGAGCAGGCACAAGACTTGTGTGGAAATGCCGACCTTGTGGTAGTCTGTGTCCCCATTAAGGTTACAGTCCAGGTCATTGAACAATTAGCCCCCCTGATGCGACCGGATGCGGTGCTCACGGATCTGACTTCGGTCAAAAGAATGCCCATTGAAGCCATGTGCCGAGCACACAAAGGTCCTGTACTGGGCCTGCACCCTCTTTTCGGTCCCACGACAGACAACCTGGACAAGCAGATCATTGCGGCATGTGCCGGACAAAACGAGGACGCCTGTCAGTGGGTTATTGACCAGCTGGTGGCATGGGGTGCCGTGGTTGTTGAAGCGAGCGCACGGGAACATGACCAGGTCATGGAGATTGTCCAGGCCCTTCGGCATTTTGCCACCTTCAGTTTCGGCAGTTTTCTCTACCGCCAGGGTATCCCCATTAAACGCACCCTTGAATTTTCGAGCCCCATCTACCGCCTGGAGCTGGGTATGGTAGGCAGGCTTTTTGCCCAAAATCCTGATCTGTACGCTGAAATTATCTTTGCCACACCCGAGCGTCGCCGGCTCTTAAAGACATTTGTTGAATCCTTGAACCAGTTCCTGGAGATGCTTGAATCCGGAGACAAGGACGCGTTTATTAAGGAATTCGAGCAGATTGCCGAATGGTTCGGACCGTTTGGCCACCAGGCCCTGCGTGAAAGTACCTATTTTATCAACAAACTAATTGAACGGTTTTAAGGGACGTAGTCAATTATCCTCATTTCCGTATTGCTTAAGTTTTTTAAGCAATGTTTTCCGGGTAATGCCAAGTCTTCGGGCCGCTTCGCTTTTATTTCCCCCGGCAGCCGCCAGGGTGGACAAGATGGCCCGCTCTTCCACCTTGGCCAGGGCCATATTTTCAAGGTTTAAATCCGTATCCCGGATCTGTTCAGGTTCATCATCCGAAATAAAAGAGAGATCAGACCGGCGAAGATAATCGGCCCTGGCCATGACCACGCCGCGCTCCACGGCGTTCATCAGCTCTCGGACATTGCCGGGCCACTCATACCGAATCAGGGTATCCATGGCATTGGGTGAAAAGCCTTTAATGTCCCTGCGGTTTTTCCGGGCGAACTCATCCAGAAAGTGCATGGCAAGCTCCGGGATATCCTCGGGACGCCTGCGCAGCGGCGGGATCGCAATGTTTACCACATTGAGTCGATAATAAAGGTCTTCTCTGAACTCTTTTTCACCGGACATGGCTTTCAAATCCCTGTTTGTGGCGGCAATCACCCGGACATCCACAGCAAGACTCTTTTCCGAACCTACAGGTGCAATCTCTTTTTCCTGAATGACCCGCAGTAGTTTTGCCTGCATGGCAAGGCTCATTTCTCCGATTTCGTCCAACAGGATACTACCTTTGTCCGCCAAAAGAAATTTACCCTTGCGTTTTTTATCCGCTCCGGTGAATGCGCCACGCTCATGGCCGAACAGTTCCGATTCCAGAAGGGTCTCGGTGATGGCGGCACAATTAATCCGGATATAAGGGTGCTGCCGTCGCATACTGTTGTTGTGCAGGGCCGCTGCCACAAGTTCCTTTCCCGTGCCAGACTCCCCTGTAACAAGAACATTGGCATCGGTGGGGGCCACCATGTGTATGGTATCCAGCAACGCCTTCATGGCAGGGCTTTTGCCTAGGATATCGTGGTGAAAGGAACTGGTTTCCAATTGTTTTTTCAAGTCCTGATTTTCATTCTTCAGGTGGAGGCGTTCAAACACCCGGTCCACGGTGAGTTTCAACTTGTCAAAATCCAGGGGTTTGGTCAGGTAATCATAGGCCCCGATTTTCAGGGCTTGGACGGCCGTGTCCACCGAAGAATAGGCGGTCATGATGATCACGGGCAGGGCCGGATTAAAGGCATGGATTGTGGCCAGAGCTTCCATGCCGGACATTTTCACCATTTTCATATCCATAAGCACCAACCCAAAGGGGCTTTCTGTCACCGCTTCCACCCCCTCATCTCCATCCAGGGCCACCTGCACGGTATATCCCCACCCTTTCATCAGGGTTTTTAGCATGGTGGCATGGGCTGTATCATCATCCACCACCAGTACTGTTTTATCACTCATCAAACGTCCTTACTTCTCAAGTTATTCTATTTTATCATTATCAGGCCCAGTCATGGCTGCTTTATCATCAGGCAGGGTGATATAAAACACCGTGCCCTTTGACAGTCGGCTCTCCACCCGGATTTCACCTTTGAGATTTTCAACGATCCTATGAACAATGGACAAACCAAGTCCCGTTCCTTTGGGCCGGGTGGTAAAATAGGGGTCAAATATTTTTTCAAGATCTTTTGCAGGGATGCCGCAACCGTTATCCGCGACCCGAATTTCAATATCATCATCTCCATCTGTTACCCCAACTTCAAGAAGACCATTGGTGTCCATGGCGTTTAAGGCATTCATGTAAAGATTGAGCAGCACCTGGCAGATACGTTCCGGATCCGTATGAATGATTTCTCTTTGGGTATGGATCTCAGTTTGGACACGAATCTTTTTTTTGCCAAGGTCATGGGAAACCAGCTTAAGGGAATGCTGAATCAATGGCTCGATACGGGTCTGCTTGATCTGCACGGCCATAGGTTTTGCAAACTCCAGCAACTGGGTGATGGAGCGATCCATACGCTCCACTTCCTGGATCATAATTTTTGCAATTTCCACATCCTCGGGTTCATTTTCATATTGCCGTGAAAAATAGGTGGCAAAGCCTTTGATCGAACTTAAAGGGTTCCGAATTTCATGAGCCACACCTGCGGCAAGTTTACCTATGGCAGCTAAACGCCGGTTGGTGTCCACCTGTTTTTTCAAGTCTCGAATCTGGGTCAGATCCCTGAATAAAAGGACAAATCCCTGGATCTGGCCTTCATCTGCCGGAATGGCTGAAACGGTCATATCCAGGCGAAGATCACCTTTCTCTTTTTGGTGCAAAGTGACTTCCCCGGACGCAACACCGCCTGATGCTGATATTTCAGCCGCCATGGCAGCCATTTGTGGAAAGGCTTTTTCAGGAATTTCACCCAGAATCTTTTCAGCCGCCCGGTTGGCTGACGTCACATTAAAGTCTGTATCCAAAGTGATCAGACCCGAGGGCATATTCTGAACCACATTGTCGGAAAACGCCACAACCTGTTCCAGGGACGACTGGGCAGCCCTATAGGCCTGGAAGGCGAACAGGGCAATAATACCCGAACAGCAGAAAACAAAAAACAAAAGCCCTTTGATAACAATATTTTTAAATCCCTGGGCCTGGGCCGCCTGTACGCCGGTCATGGACATTCCGGTAAAAATATAATAATCAGCCTGACTAAATATACCCAAAGTCGGCCTGAGTGATCTTTCAGCACCCGGCAGGCGCCCGGACGACAACATCTCATGACTGTAGTCGGAATCAGCATCGTGGCCGGGCATAGGCCTTCGCCCTCTGAATCCATGAATAAACGGAACAAAACGCTTGCCCACTTCCAGAACCGGTCCATCGGGTGTGTTCAAAGAGCGACTGGAGATCAGGTGGGGATCCCTGGGCAACGGTCCCAGATCTGCCCATCTATCATAAAGGGTACCCACCATGGTGGCATCGGAATGGGCAATAATTTTTCCCATGGCATCGGTGATCATAATATAGGCAACATCAGGCTGGCCTGCGGTCTCCTCCAGCATGGACTGAATTCGTTCAGTGCCCCAGTGCATAGATCCCATGCCAATTCGGGTGCCTGCTTCAAATGTACGTATTAAAGAGGTGCCGGTGATTAAAAAGCGCTCCTGGATGAACTCATCCTGCTTTTTAACCCGCTCCAGGGTCATCAGGATAAATACCGGCAACAGCACCACCAATACCCCCACCATAACCAGCGGCGGCACCAGTCCAGGCATTTTGGGGGTGATATTTAATTTAAATCTGTTCATTGTATTCCGTATTGTTCTGCAAAACAAATACCATCATTGCCGCAAACTTAATTATCTCACATCAACAGTATCCCCATCAGGTACGTATGCGTCAAAACAGCTTTACCTCAACACTTTGGAAATTATGAGGATTTTAGTTTGAAGGCATTCAAGGTGGCAGCAAATCGTATATTTTTTACCCGATTGTATACATCGACCCGGGTAAAAAGTATACACCACCTCTGATTTTTGCAAAAGATTCTGATATGGCATATTGACGCAAAAGACCTGCGACAAAGTGCTTTCAAAATTTCATGAAACTGATGGCACACCATTTGCTTTATAACTTAGCAACGATGATCAAAAACTTAAAGATCATTAAAAACCAAGTCAAGCATAAATACCAAGCTTCATAAGGAGGCACTATGAAAAAAACATTAGCCACATTAACGATACTGATCATTACATGTGCCTTTTCCGCCGGCGCATTTGCCGGACCGGCAATGCAAGGCAAAGGCAAGGGCTTAAAGCAAGACCGGCCCCCGGCGTGCATGAACCTGACCGATGCACAGCAGAAACAACTAAGTGATCTGCATCAAAAATTTGTCGACGATACCTATGAGATGCGTTCAGGCATTATGAACCTGAATCAGCAGATCCGCATGTATATGGAAACATCTGATCCCAATCCGGCAAAGCTGAAATCTATGGTCATGGAAAAGGCGGATTTGGAAAAAAACCTGGATATTAAACGTTTGGAATTTGCCCTGGATGCCAGAAAAATTTCTCCGGAACTAAAATACATGCCCATGGGAATGGGCATGGGATTCGGCGGACATGGTAAAGGACACGGCTATCATGGATTCGGCAAAGGTGCCGGATTTGATGGCGGCACCCAGAAAGAGGCCCCACCAAGGAACAACTAATATACCCACCGCTCAACAATCCCTATCGAACTCAACAAACACTTTCTCTCCATCAACTCCCTTCTCTCCTGTCCCCCCGGGTAACTACCCGGGGGGATCCTTTGTTTATAGCTTATTATTCCTCTATTTCAACAGGATTTTCAAGCACACCGATACCTTCAATTTCAACTTCCATCCGATCTCCCGGCGCTATATACAAGCGCGGTTTTCGGGTAAATCCCACCCCTTCGGGCGTCCCGGTCAGGATCAGGGTACCGGGTAAAAGGGTAGACGCCTGAGACAGATAGGAAATCATATTGGCGATGCTGAATACCATGTCGCTGGTGTGGCTATCCTGCATCGTTTCGCCGTTCAGGCGTAACTTAATGGCAAGATTCTGGGGATCCGGAATCTCGTCTGTCAAAGTCATGACCGGTCCACAGGGGCAAAAGGTATCGTAGCTTTTTCCCCGGGTCCACTGAAATGCACCGGCATGTTTCTGCCACCGCCGAGCAGAGACGTCATTGGTGCAGGTATAGCCAAGCACATAATCCAAGGCTTCTTCTTCGGACACATTTTTAGCGGCCTTTTTAATGACCACGCCAAGCTCGGCTTCGTAATCTACCTCTGGCGGATCTGAAGCGCATTTTGGAATCACTACTGCATCACCGTGGCCGGCCAGCGACCCGGGATACTTCATAAAAATAGCCGGATATTTTGGAATTTCCTGGCCGGTCTCTTTTGCATGACGACGATAATTAAGGCCAATACAGATAATGGCTGACGGCTCCACCGGCGGCAGAACTTTCACCACATCCACTCGTTCACCGGTATCGCTAAAACTGTAATCCGCAGACTGTTCCACTATGCTTGCGGTCTTTCCGTCCCAATCGCACCCCATGACTTGCCTACCCTCTTGGGTAGTAAAACGAATGATCTTCATTTAAGGCTCCTTTATTCTTTTTATCGCATGAGCTATATTCATAGCCGGAAACAATCACATCCGGCAAGGAAAAAATGAAATCTATTTTCACAGGCAATATACACAATAAAAACAGCCGAAAACAGGCCGATCTTATCCTGATAGTCCTGGCGTCCCAATCTGTCAGGGCAGTCATCGATACAGACCCTGACGGATCGTGCAACATTTTTGTCCCCGATGACGATGTATTTAAAGCCAGCCAGCAATTAAAAAAATACGCAATAGAGAACAAGGATGTGCCAAGGCCGGCTCCCCATGTGCCGACCAGAATTTTTTTCTCTCCGGCAGCCCTGGCACTGGTCTTTATCCTGGCAGCTATCCACTACATCATCACTACCCGGGGCCTGCACAAACAAGCCATTTTAAACTTTGGTTCCTCTTCATATTATTTAAGCCAGGGGCAAAGTTTCAGGGCAGTGACCGCCCTATTTTTGCACAGTGATACAGACCATCTCCTGGGAAACATCGCCGGAATAATTGTACTTGCAGGCCCTTTACTACGCGTAACCGGTTGCGGTCAGGGCCTTTTGCTGCTTTTAGCAGCAGGCACAGCCGGCAATCTGATATCTGAGAGCTTTGGCCGGGATCTGCGGCTTTCCATCGGGGCCTCCACAGCGGTCATGGCCGCAGCAGGGCTTTTAGGGGCCCGGCGCATGACCATTGGCGCACAATTGCGTCATTCACTCTTTCCAAAATTCAAATCACTGGCGCCGTTTGCGGCAGCAGCGACCCTTACGGCCATGTTCAGCCATGGTGAAAATACCGATATATCTGCCCATCTATTTGGTTTTCTTGCCGGCACCGGAATCGGGCTGTGTTATTATCCCTTGTCAGTACCATTATCCGGTCCAGTCATTGGCCGTATCAGTTTCGGCATTGTTCTGGCAATTTTATGCACGGCTTTTATCCAAGGTCTTTTCCCTTTTCTATTTAATACTTGAACAAAAATCTGGAAATATGCATCCACATTATACTCGGCAAAATTTACGATTTTCGATCGGGCACGAATTACTTTTTAACAGACCGGTTAAGCTTTCGAACAAAACCAACAGGAACAGCATAGGTGATCCCCGTAGGCTCTTTAAGGACGTATTCTTTTTTTCCTTTGACAAAAACTTTATTGATGACCCCAACGACTTCACCGGTGGCAATCCGATAGACCGGGCTTCCGCTGTTCCCAGGAAAGGCAACGGCATCAAGCTGGATAATATCCCAGGGATGTTCAAGATATTTGACCATATCGCCTTTGATCAAACTGCCGTGGGGGCTGGGCAGCATGACCGGCGCAATGGCCGAAACAATACCAGTATGAGTGGTGGCATTGAGGCCAAGAACCAACCCGATGGGATATCCGGTAAACGCCACCTGGTGTCCCTCTTTAAGAGAACCTTCCGAAGCCATTGGCAAGGGGACCAGTTTTTCTTCCATCTCCAGTATGGCCAGATCGTGAAAAGGGTCTTCGGCGACCAGAACAGCCTTGACCCCTTTGCCGGACAATTTCTTGTGAAAAATCCGCAGATGGAACATGAGTTTCTTTTTTTTAATGGCCTCAACCACATGCTGGTTGGTGACGATTCTGCTGCCATCATCTATGGCAAAGCCGGTACCCCGGAACTGGGTCATGGGAACATCCTTATAATAGTAGGTGCCCACGGATACGGTGGCGGCTTTTATTTTTGACACCAGGCCGGCCATGTAGACATCCTGACCCTGAAACAAAGCGTTTTCCCGGGCAGATGCAAAGGATATCCAAAAAGCAAGAACGACCATGATTATGATAGAATATATTTTCATGGTACTTACTTACCTTTAAATGATCAAATTGTCCAATTTTTACCTTCCCTTAGTCACCGCACACGCCGGGTTGACCGAGAATAAATTCACTCATGTAATTGGCAACGGTGGTCACCTTGTGGCTGAACAGGGGTGCCTGATCACAATCGGTGGTAAAATCACCGACAATACAACTGTTGCCGATTTTACGGGAACCGATACCGGCCAAATCGGAGCCGGCAATGCCACTGGCTGAAACTACAGTCTTGTTGTGGGCGAAGGTTTCAATAAGCATTTTTTTATCCACTTGGCGGTCAAACCCCTCAACAATCAGGTCGCAATCGAAAAACAGTTCTGAGCAGTTTTGCCTGTCAATGTGCTGAACCAGTGCATCAAGGTTGACCTTGGGATTGATGCGGCTCAGGTTGACCCTAAGCGCATCAACCTTGAACAAACCAATCTGATCGACAAAATAAAACTGCCGGTTGAGGTTACTATCCTCCACCCGGTCGAAATCGACCAGTTTAAGGTGCATAACGCCGCTTCGAACCAGGTTCAGAGCCACATTGGAGCCGATACCGCCGACCCCGGCAATACCGATTTTCATTATATGCAGTCCCAGTCTTTGTAAATCGGCTGGTAGCCCTGGGCGAGGATCGCATCGGCCACCTGGGCCACACTCCGGGCATCGGTAATTTCAAATTGGGGTGTCTGGCCGTCTGGCACTTCGGTGTATCCCCCCACACCGGTGCTTGATCCGGCAGAATAACGCGTCACACCCAAGGGGAGAATCCGGTCGCGAAAAGTAGCGTTTTCACGGGTGGACACGGTCAGTCCCGAACGTGGCAGAAAGATGCGCAGCGCGGTCATAAACTGAACAAAGGTTTTGTCATTTACCAGGTAATCGGGTTGAAAATCGCCCTCCGCCTCGTTAAACCGGGGCAAAGAGATGGCAACCTCAGTATCAATATACTTATTTTCAAGGTAACGGGCATGCAACCCTGTAAAAAACATTTCCCGGCGCGGCTCGGAAAGCCCAAGCAGTGCCCCAAGATTAACAACACGCATACCGCCCTTTGCAGCCCGTTCAGGCCCGTTGAGCCGCCAGTGGTAATCCATCTTTTTGCCGGCCAGGTGGACCCGCTTATAAACATTTTCGTCATAGGTTTCCTGGAACATGGTCATGGAATCGACACCTGCCTCGTAAAGTTGGCGGTACTCGTCAACCTCAAGCGGGTAAACTTCGATGGCCACGGAGGCAAAATATTTTTTGAGCAGTCGCGACGCATCCACCAGGTACGACATGGGCGTCATATGCTGGGCTTCACCGGTGAGAAAAAGCACGTGCTGCATGCCGGTTTTGGCAATGGCCTTGGCTTCGATCTTGATCTCTTCCAGGCTGAGTTTCCGTCGAAGAATGGGATTTTTGTGATTAAACCCGCAGTAAGCACAGCCGTTGTTGCAATGGTTGGAGATGTACAATGGAATAAACATTTGGATCGTGCGCCCAAAATACTGCACCGTCAACTGGTGGGATTTTCGGGCCATGGCCTCAAGATGGCCGGCAGCCCTGGGGCTCAGCAGTGTTAAAAAGTCCATGGGGCCGGGTTTATCCTTGGCCATACTCAGGATGATCTGCTCATCGGTCACCTGGTCAAAAAACCGGGGGACATCAAAATCACGGTATTGCTCAACTATCTCGTAGAATGACATTATTTGATCCTCTTTTTTTACCACGGAAAGACACGGAAAAGCACTGACAATTAGAAGGCAAAGCCTTCATTTCCGTGTTTTTCCGTGCTTTCCGTAGTTCCATTATTCGTCAAGGAATCCGGTAAGCGGTGAAGATGCCCGGGCATGGGTGGACTCTTCAGCCATTTGTGCCAGGTACGCCGCCCGTCCGGCTTTAACCGCAAGATCAAAGGCGCGTCCCATGACTTCCGGATCACGGGCTGTGGCAATGGCAGTATTTACCAGCACCGCATCTGCCCCCATTTCCATTGCCGCGGCTGCCTGAGAGGGTTTGCCGATTCCTGCATCAACCACGATGGGCACGGATGAATTTTCAATCAGCATGGCAATCAGCGGTTTGGTCTCCAATCCCCGGTTGGTTCCGATGGGGGCGCCCAAGGGCATGACAGCAGCCGCCCCCGCATTTTCCAGACGTTTGGCCAGGGGCAGATCGGGCAACACATAGGGCAACACTTTGAATCCCTCTTTGGCCAGAATTTCCGTTGCCTTCAAAGTCTCCCAGTTATCCGGCATCAAATACTTCATATCGGTAATCACTTCGATTTTAATGAAATCACCACAACCGGCTTCCCGGGCAATCCGGGCAACGCGTACGGCCTGCTCTGAGCTACGGGCCCCGGACGTATTGGGCAGCAGGGTGACATTCTTAGGGATGTATTCCAATATATTTTCAGACTGTTCCGTAATATCCACACGACGCAGGGCCACAGTGATCATCTGAGATCCGCTGGCCGCAAGCATCTTTGGAATCTGTCCATGGTTGCCGAACTTACCGGTACCGGTCAATAACCGGTTACTGAATTCTTTTCCGCCTAACAACAGTACATCGTCGTTCATAATCAGCCTCCTCCGACAAAACTGAGCATCTCCAGGCGATCTTCGTCCTGAAGTTCAGTGGTCGGCCAAAATTCCTGTTTGATGATTTGCTGGTTGAGTTCAACAACCAGCGCCCCTGCATCGAGCTTTTTCAAGGCAATGAACTGTGCCAAATTGCAGGGTTCTATACTTTCCTGTTCTCCGTTGACAAAAATATTCATATATAACCATCCTAAAATACAAAAAGCCACTTACCCTCGAAGGAAGGGCAAGTGGCTTTATAAATGCCGAAATCGAAATTTTATCGATTTATTACTGTCTTGTCCGCTCTTCCCTTCGCCAGTATTATCCGGATCAGGTTCAATGGGTATAATCTCAGACGCGGTGCGCCACCCCAAACGATCAATTAGGCTATATAAACAATGAAAAGATTTGTCAACCCCGGCTTAAATTTCAATATTCCCTTTAAAAACGGTCTGGGCTGGCCCGGTTTTAAAAATATGTTTACCGGCGCCATCCCATGAAATATCCAGATCCCCGCCATCCAGATGAACACCCACCTGCCGCCCTACCCGTTTTGACATATGGGCAGCCGTAACCGCAGCGCATGCCCCGGTGCCGCAGGCAAGCGTTACCCCGGCGCCGCGCTCCCACACCCGCATTTTTAGTTGGCTCTCCGAGACGACCTCAATGAACTCCACATTGGTTTTTTCAGGAAAACGGGGATGGTTTTCCACCATGGGGCCAATGGTTTCAATATCCACGAATGACAAATCATTCACAAAGATCACGGCATGCGGGTTTCCCATGGAGACGCAGGAAACGGACAGGGCGCCCTGGGCTGTTTCAATGGGTACTTCAAAGGCCGTATCACCTTCATGAACAAACGGGATCTGGTCCGGAACCAGCTTGGGTACGCCCATATCCACACAAACGGATTCCACCTGTCCGCCTTGTGTTTTTTCAATCCGGGGCACCACGGTTCCGGCCAAAGTCTGAACCTTCATTTCATCTTTGACAAGAATATTATTCTCGTACAGATATTTAGCAAAACAGCGCATACCATTACCGCACATCTCAGGTTCAGACCCGTCTGAATTGATGATCACAAACCGGATATCATGGGTGTCGGAATTTCGGGCCAGGATAATCCCGTCGGCGCCGATGCCGAATCTGCGGTGGCACAGCTTCACAGCCAGATCCGAATAATGAATATACCCGGCAATGGCCTTATTCCGGTCATCAAGCATAATAAAATCATTGCCGATACCATGCATTTTCCAGAAATCGATACGCATTGTTTCTCCTTTTCATTTTCTTAATTACTGAATTTTGGACAGGGTCTCCAGAATCCTCTCCCCAAGCGCCTCAACCTGCCAGTTCCGCATGCCCGGAATTTGCAGCAGATCTTCCGGGCTTGCCGGGTTGCCCGATGCCACAGCAGCAATCATATTGTTGTTGATCAAAAATCCGGGCTCCATAGACAGGGTCCGGGATGCCGCTTCACGCATTTTTTTCAATGCATCAATGCGACCAAGGACCTGGGATGATTTTCGGGGCATCCGGGTTCTGGGGTAAGACGGCAGTTCTCTGTGGGGCAAGGCAAGTGCAGTTTGAATGGCGTCAACACACAATTGCCCATACATACCGGCCTGTTTAGGGCTAAGCGCCCGGTGCTTTAAAACCGCCTCAACACTGGCCGGCCTATGTTGGACCATGGTCATGATGGACTGATTGGACATGATTTTAAAGGGCGGCAGATCCTTCTTCTCCGCTTGGGAAATTCGGACTTCCAGCAGATACTCCAGCACGGCAAGACTTCTATTATCAAGCTTGCCGGCCCCCTTAAACTTTCTGAACAAGGGCCTTATATGATTGTTCTCATATTTAACCCTGGCCTGTAAATCAAACTCTTCCCGGGCCCAGGCCAGGCGCCCGATATTTTCAAGGCGATTTTTCAAAAGGTCATGCAGCTGAACAAGCGTTGCCACATCCCCTACACTGTAGGCAATCATCTCATCTTTTAAAGGCCGTTTTGACCAGTCCACTTTCTGGTACTTTTTATCCACATCAATATCGAAAAAGGATTTCAACAAGGCGCCAAGCCCCCGGGCCTTAATATTTAAAAACCGACAGGCGATCTCGGTGTCAAACAGGTTTTCAATTTCAACGGATAACTCCCGGTCTAGGCTTCTGACATCAAAATCCGACCCATGAAACACCTTGATAATGCTCGGATTTTCAAGGATCTGTGAAAAGGGAGAGAAATCATCGATCAAAAAAGGATCCACCAACCAGGCCTGATCAGGACCTGCGATTTGAATCAGGCATATCTTTTCTGAAAAACAATGCATTGAATCGGCTTCCAGATCCACACCGATTATCTCACAGGGTTCAAGTTTCCGGCATACTTGTGCCAGGTCTTTGTCCGTTGTTACAAACTGATAAACCACCTTAGTTTTCCCTTGATTGTTTAAAACACTTCTTTTAAAATTCTTTTTTTATTTATAATGCCTGATCATACGCTGCCTTGGGAAATAGGGCAAGGTCGGGCATGATATATAACAGCCATAGACCGGCTTGGTCTATCAGCACCCAGGCTAAGCCCACAACGAAAGTTGAAAGATCTGTGTCGTTTACACAGGTCTTTACTTAATAAAACAGGAAGTAAAAAAATGATTCAAATAACTTTCCCGGATAATGCAGTAAAAGAATTCGACACACCGCCCACAGGTATGGATGTGGCAACAAGCATTTCCGAAGGATTTGCCCGCAACTGCGTGGCCATGGAGATAGAAGGTCAAGCCCTGGATTTGGGCACTGTCATTGAAAAGGACAGTGCAGTAAGTTTTATCACCGCCAAGGACGACGAGGGGTTGGATATCCTGCGCCACTCTTCGGCACATGTCATGGCCGAAGCCGTACTCAACCTCTATCCGGACGCCAAACTGACCATCGGCCCTGTGGTGGAAGACGGTTTTTATTATGATATCGATATGGATCCGGTAAGCGAAGCCGACCTTGAAAAAATCGAAGCAGAGATGAAAAAAATCATCAAGGCAAAGGCCGGTTTTGAACGCAAAGTGGTCACACGGCAGCAGGCACTTGACCTGTTTGCCGATAACCCTTTTAAGGTAGAGTTGATCAATGAACTGCCCGAAGGCGAAGAGATCTCTTTGTACCAGAACGGTAAATTCGTTGACTTGTGCCGGGGACCCCATATCCCCAACACCGGCATGATCAAGGGTGTTAAACTGCTGAAAACCTCCGGCGCCTACTGGCGGGCGGACCAGTCCCGGGAACAGCTCCAGCGGCTGTACGGCATCTCCTTTTTTGACAAAAAGAAGCTTAACGCCTATCTGACCATGATCGAGGAAGCCAAAAAACGGGACCATAGAAAACTTGGCACACGTCTGGATCTGTATTCTTTCCACGACGAAGCACCGGGCATGCCCTTTTTCCACGCCAAGGGTATTGCCATGTGGAATGCGCTGTTGGATTACTGGCGCATGGAGCACAAAAAGGACGGGTATGTGGAGACCAAAACCCCGGTGATGATGACCCGAAAACTTTGGGAACAAAGCGGCCACTGGGCGAATTACCGGGAAAACATGTACACATCCACCATTGATGACGAGGAATACGCCATCAAGCCCATGAACTGTCCCGGCGGCATGATTCTTTTCAAGACCAAATCCCACTCTTACAAAGATTTGCCCCACCGGGCTGGAGAGATCGGCCTGGTGCACCGCCATGAATTGTCAGGGGCCTTGTCAGGATTGTTCCGGGTCCGGGCTTTTCACCAGGATGATGCCCATATTTTTATGACACCGGACCAGATCCAGGACGAAGTCTTAGGCGTGCTGAAACTGGCGGAACGGGTCTATGCGCGGTTTGGGCTCTCCTTTCATCTGGAGCTCTCCACACGACCTGAAAAATCCATCGGCACGGATGAACAGTGGGAAACCGCCACCAACGGTCTGCGCAGTGCCATGGAAGCCTATGATAAAGAATTCATGATCAATGAAGGGGATGGTGCATTCTACGGTCCCAAAATTGATATTCACATCAAGGACGCCTTGGGCCGAACCTGGCAGTGTGGTACGATCCAGCTGGACATGGCGCTGCCGGAACGCTTTGACCTGACCTACAAGGGTGCGGATAATGAAAAACACCGCCCCATCATGATCCACCGGGTGATCTACGGTTCCATGGAGCGCTTCTTTGGGATCCTTGTGGAACATTTTGCAGGCAAATTTCCCCTGTGGCTGGCTCCGGTCCAGGCTGTTGTCCTGCCCATTACCCAGGATCTGGCCCCCTATGCCAAAGAGATCCAGCACCTGCTGGCAGTTCATGACCTCCGCTGCGAGGTGGATGAACGCAGTGAAACATTGAAGAAAAAAATCAGAGAGGCGCAGCTGGACTACATTCCCTTAATCATCACCATTGGTGACAAGGAAAAGGAAGACAAAGTACTGTCCGTGCGCACCCTGGACGGCAAGGTCAAAATGGGAATCACCCACAAAGAATTTCTGACCAAGGTCTGTGGCCATATTAAAGATCGGACTTTAAAAGAGATCGTCCTCTAATATCGAGTGGTAAAATCATGATTCAGGGGCGGTCCGGTTTGTGGCCGCCCCTTTTTTTCAGGTTGACCAGGAGACAAATCATGACTGATTTTTCAGATAAACTGGTACAAATTCTCAATTACGGTTCTCTAAACCTTGCATTAGGAATAGGCTACGCCCTTAAAATTTTTGATGTCATGGATGAAAAAGGTTGTGCCTTAAGCGTTGAAGAGCTTTCCCAGGCAACGGGTCTGAACGCACGCTATCTCAAAGAATGGCTGGGGATCATGGTCGCCGGCGGCATTGTCGAGATGACAACAAATCCGGACAGTGAAGACGCCTTTTTGCTTCCCTCCGACCACGGAGATCTTTTGTGCAGAAGGGCAGGCAACAATAATTTGGGGGTCTACACCCAGGAAATTCCGTTGCTGACCGCCTGTGCCATGGAGGCTGTCAAACAAGGCTTTCAAACAGGCCGGGGCGTTCCATTTTCCAATTATCCGGATTTTCAGACATTCATGTCGGAACTGGCCGATGCGAAACACCGCAAGGTCTTAATTTCAGAATTTATTCCCTATGTTGACCAGGGCCAGCTGGAAAAGAGACTGCAGCAAGGCATCCGGGTCTGCGATCTGGGCTGCGGCCAAGGAGTGGCAGCCTGCCTGATGGCCCAGGCCTATCCAAAATCTGAATTTGTCGGTATGGACAACCATGAAAAGGCCCTTGAACAGGCCCGAAATTTATCCAAATCTTATGGGTTATCCAATATTGAATTCATCAATCAGGATGCCGCAAAAATCTGTGAGGTGGCAAAGTTCAATCGACTCTTTGATTATGTATGCGCCTTTGACGCTATCCATGATCAGTCCCATCCCCTGGATGCCTTAAAAGGGGTGAGATACATGCTGCGTGACGGCGGCCTTTTTTCCATGATCGATATCAAGGCATCCTCCAATATTAAGGACAATGCCGATCATTCCATGGGGCCGTTTTTATACACGGTCAGCCTGATGCACTGCATGCCCATCGGACTCAATGACAACGGCTCGGGCATGGGTATGATGTGGGGAAAACAGCAGGCAGAAAATCTGCTTAGACAAGCGGGCTTTACAAAGGTTTATGCCGAAGAGATCCCCAATGATTCCTTTAACCTGCATTTCTTATGTACCCCGTAATTAGACCCATGATCAAAAAATAAGGAGCAATACGCCATGGAAATCATTTGTTTGCTTGAAAACAACACCACGGACCCAAAACTTGCACCTGACCACGGTTTAAGTTTTTTTATCCGCACACAGGACCAATCCATTCTTTTTGATATGGGCCAGGACGGCAAATTTGCAGACAATGCCCGGCACCTGGGGGTAGACTTGACAAAAACAGATATAGCAATACTCTCCCACGGACACTATGACCATGGCGGCGGTCTTCCGCACTTTCAATCGCTCAATTCAACCTGTGAGACCATCATGACGCGTGGGGCCCTTGAAGGCAGATGCTATGCCCAGTATCTGGATTATGCCCCCAAATATATCGGCCTTGACACCGATGCGATTGACCAACGCCGTTGCCGGCTCATTGAGTCTGATTTGGTTTTGTCCAAGCATTTAACCATTATCACAGATTTTTCAAAAAAAGGGTTTATTCCCAAGAACAATTCAGGCCTTTTCAGGCAGAACAAAGACAGGCAACTGATTGACGATGAGTTCACCCATGAACTGGCCCTGCTGATTGAGGAGGACGGCACCACCGTGCTGTTCACAGGGTGCGCTCACTCGGGCATGGGGAATATGATTGATACTGTCCTGGCCCGCACAGGCCGAAGTCACATTGATCATGTCATCGGCGGCTTCCACCTGTATAACCGCGTAACAAAAATAACCGAAGCTGACAGCCGGCTGGATATTCTGGCCAATGAACTGTCATCCCATGCTGGCACAACCTACTATACCGGCCACTGCACAGGCCCTGATGCGCCGGCTTACATGTCCAAAAAAATGGGAAGCCCCATCAATGTGTTTGCCACCGGCACCCGGCTTGAAATCTGAATTATCCAAAATCAAGAATACCGAATAGAAGCTCAATGTTTTCAGAGGTGTCATCAGTTGCAGGCATCCTGACTTAAAATTCAAGTTGTTAGAAAAAATCCTATGGATATCGGGCTCAGTCAGGTACAATGTAAATACTTTCTAAAAAACATGAGGCAATCCATTGAAAAAATATTATTTTGTCTCCCTTACACTGATCGGTATTTTTATCTGGTTCTATCTCATAAAAGACCGCGATACTGTCGGCAGACGAATTGTTCTAGGCCAGAGCTGTGCACTCAGCGGTCCGGCAGCCCAGCTTGGCCGACAAATGATGAAAGGGGCGACTGCATGGTTTTCATTTATTAACAGTCAAGGCGGAGTGCACGGCCGAACCATCCACTTGATCACATACGATGATTTTTACGAGCCGGATTATGCCCGGAAAAACACCATTGAATTGATAACCCAACAACATGTTTTCGCAATATTCGGCGAGGTGGGGACCCCCACCGCCAAAACGGCATTGCCTGAGGCACAAAAATATAATGTACCTTTCCTTATGCCTTTTACCGGCGCTGAATTTCTACGAAACCCGCCCAATGGACTGATTGTCAACCTACGCAACAGCTATTATGCTGAAACCCAAGCGCTGGTGGAATATTTAAGGCTAACGTATCATATTGATAAAATTGCTGTTTTCTACCAAAACGACAGTTATGGTAAAGCCGGCCGGGAAGGCGTAAGACGCGCACTGGAAAAGCGAGGCCTGGAAATTGCTGCGGAAGGGCGCTATCGAAGAAACACCTTATCCTATCGAAACGCCCTGCAAACGATCAAATTATCAGAACCTGAGGCGGTGGTTTTGATTGGTGCTTATAAACCGTGTGCCGAGTTTATCAAATCAGCCAAAAAGAGCGGAATGAACGCTACCGTATTTTGTAATATTTCATTTGTGGGCAGTAATGATCTGATCCAGGCCCTTGAGGGGCAGACAGAAAATGTTTTGATTTCACAGGCTGTACCGCTTCCGTGGGAGAATAAAAATAAGGCGTCCCAGGAGTATCGAAAAATATATAAAGCATGTTATCCCGATGATCCTTACGGTTTTGTTTCGTTTGAAGGATTCCTTGCCGCCAAACTGGTTGTCAAGGCCTTGGAAAAAGCCGGGCAGGATCTTAACCGGAAAAGCTTTATGAAGGCCTTTGAACAGCTTGACAGGAAGGCTTTAGCCGGATTCGAAATAACGATTACACCCGTCGACAGGCAGGCATTGGAACGGGTTTTCATTACAAATTACAGTGATGGGAATTTTCAACAGCTTGAAGAGGTGTGGGTAACCAATGATTAATCGTGCGCTGTCATACCTTCGATCGTTAGATGTATCTGTTCAGAGTCGCTTCCTTTTTATCGTAATCGGGATTTCAATTTTTTCTTCTGCTGCAGGATTGGGGGGATATGTACTTTTTTCTAAAAACCTGTTCCAGGATATGTATGATCTGCATGTCAATCCTATCCTTCACCTGAATGAAATGAAAAATATCTACACCATCAACACACTTGATACGATTGATGAAATGCTCAGTGGCCATGTCTCTGCCGATGATGCAAAGGAGATCCTTGGGCTTGCCCAAAACCTGGTAAAAAAAGAGTGGCAGTCGTATCGTCTCATTTTTGAATCTGAAAAGCATCTTCACAATCTGATTAACCATGCAGCAAAAACGCATTTGCTTGACGAAGGACAGAAGAGTTTTGAGACGGTCCAACAACGGATAGACGAGTTGATAGATGCCATAGAAAAAGATAAGCGTGCCGCGATACCGGATTTGCTCTCCCAGCAAATCCGTCCGGTGATCATCAGTGCCATCGACATACTCAATGATCTAATTGAATCTGAGGTGGCCGGTATCCAATACAGCACTGATTTTATGCAACACCATTTTAACCACCTGATTTTTATTGTATTGCCCATTTTTATTCTTGGATTTGCACTGATTTTTATTTTTGTCAGGTTTACCCTGTCCAATATCAGAACCATCATGCAACAACTCAGTCGCTCACAAAAGGAACTTTGGGATGCAAATCGGTTACTGGAATATCGCGTTGAAAAACGGACAAGTGAAATTCAGGAAATGGCCGAAAAAGCAGACTCAGCCAACAAAGCCAAAAGTGAATTTCTGGCCAACATGAGCCACGAAATCAGAACACCCATGAATGCCATCATCGGCATGTCCAGCCTGGCTCTGCAGAGGAATCTGGATGAAAAAACATGCAATTACATTTCCAAGGTGCACCGGTCGGCAGAGTCGTTGCTGGGCATCCTCAACGACATTCTCGATTTTTCCAAAATTGAGTCAGGAAAAATGGATCTGGAAAATATCGATTTTTTCCTGGAGGATGTGATGCTCAACCTGTTGAATATTATTGATATCAAAGCCAAGAACAAAAGGCTGAAAGTGCGGTATTATATCCATCCCCAAATTCCCATGGCGTTAATGGGAGATCCCATGAGACTGGGACAGATTCTGCTGAATCTATGTAATAATGCGGTTAAATTCACGGACAGGGATGGAGAGATTATTGTTTCGGTTGCCATGGAGGACGGCAGAGACAAAGGCAATCAGGTCAAACTTCGATTTTCAGTAAAGGATTCCGGTATCGGGATGAGCAGAGATGAGCGGAAAAATCTATTTCAGCCATTCAGCCAGGCCGACACATCCATTACCCGAAAATACGGCGGAACAGGACTGGGCTTAGCCATTTCCAGGCAATTGGTCCAGATGATGGGGGGCAGGATGTGGGTTGAAAGTGAATCCGGGCTTGGGAGCACCTTCTATTTCACGGTACTGCTCGACAAGCAGGAGGAGCAGCCAACGTCGTTCAAATTCAAAGATCAAAAACCCCATACCCCTGAAAAGGTCACGGAAGCCATGGATAAACTGCGCGGTGCCAGGGTGCTTCTGGTAGAAGACAATGAGATCAACCAGGAACTGGCAATGGCGTTATTGATGAATAACAGCATCCAGGTCGATTGCGTATTTAACGGACAGCAGGCGATAGAACGTCTTGGGCAAAAGCACTATGACGGCATTTTAATGGACTGCCAGATGCCGGTAATGGACGGATATACCGCCACCCAAAAAATACGTCAAAATCCTGAGTTCAAAAAACTGCCCATTATCGCCATGACTGCCCACGCCATGGTCGGGGACCGTCAAAAAAGCATTGATGCGGGTATGAATGATTATATTTCCAAACCACTCAATGTAGATAAGATGTTCATGACCATGGCACGATGGATCGTTCCGACAGAACCAGATAGAAAAAATGATGCAGCCACCACTATCAAAAAGGATATTGATTCCGGCCTGCCAAATATTCCCGGCATCAATATCAAGGCGGGTTTAAACATAACGCAGAACAATGTCAAATTATACCGTAAGCTGCTCATAAAGTTCCTTGATGATCAGGCAAATTTTGTCGAAACCTTTAAAAATGCGTGGAAAAGAAATGACACTAATGCTGCAAAAATTGCTGCGCATACCTTGAAAGGCGTGGCCGGCACCCTTGGGATGATGGACCTATCCACCTGCGCATCTGCTCTGGAACTTGCCGTCAAGGAGGCATCTAAAAATGTGGAAACTTTGCTTGATGACGTTTCTGCTGAATTAAAATATGTGCTTGCCGGACTGCAGCAGACCCTGCAAAAAGGGTCCTGTGTTGAAAAAGCAGATGCAAATGATATTGTTGAATTCAATCGTATCCCCCCATTGCTTACAGAGTTGGGAAGCCTTCTGGGTGAAAACGACACGAAATCAATTGAGGTGGCTGAAAAGCTTATTCCTTTTTTTCAGAATACAGGGCATAGCCAAGTATTTGAGCAAATAATACAAGCGATTAAGGATTATGATTTTGAGCAGGCAAACAAGGATCTACAGTCACTTGCATCTAAATTACATAGATGAAATCCATTTTGCCATGGTCCTATACATCTCATCCGGATCTATCGGTTTAGCAATATGATCATTCATTCCGACATTCAACGCCTTTTCCCGATCTCCCACCATTGCATTGGCCGTCATGGCAATAATGGGTAAATCTTTGAATTTTTCCTGCTCGCGGATCTTCCGGGTTGTCTCATATCCGTCCATTACCGGCATCTGACAATCCATTAGAACACCGTCAAATTTTTTATTCGCTAAAATGTTAAGTGCCTCCAGGCCATCATTCGCCGTTTCAACCACAATATTATTACGGGTTAAAAGTTCCCTGGCTACTTCCTGGTTAATTTCGTTATCTTCAACGATGAGGATTCGACTGCCACGAATTTTTCCCAGTGCCTGATCAACAGTCCCTTTGCTTATCGCAGCAGATGAACCTATTTTGTCCGGATGCGCGATTTGCTTGCCAAGACGGACTATAAAGGAAAAATTACTGCCGAAATCCTTTACACTCTCCACCCAAATCCGCCCATCCATCAGTTGAACGATTTTCTTGGAGATCGCCAAGCCAAGACCCGTCCCTCCATATTGTCGGGTTGTCGAACCATCAGCCTGGGTGAATGGCTTAAATAATTTTTCCTGTTGGTCAAGAGACATACCAATCCCCGTATCCTGAACCGAAAACTGTAAAACAACCGTTGACTCATCCTCTTCCTTGGCGGCGATTATAAGGGACACGATATCCCCTTGATTGCTGAATTTTACGGCATTGCCACCAAGATTGACCAATACCTGGCTGAGTCGATGGGGGTCACCAATTAGAGCCTTGGGGACATCGCGTTCAATTTTCACCACAATTTTAACACCCTTTTTCTGCGCACTGAAAGAAATTGTGTTGACCATGTTGTCAATGACTTCTTTGAGTTGGAAATCGATATTTTCCATGTCCAACTTACCGGCATCAATTTTTGAAAAATCAAGGATGTCATTGAGAATGGCAAGGAGATTTTCTGCTGAATAGTGAGCCTTTTCAATATAATTTTTTTGTTTATCATCAAGGTCTGTCTTAAGCGCCAGATGCATCATTCCAAGGATAGCATTCATCGGTGTCCGTATCTCGTGGCTCATATTGGCCAAAAATTCAGATTTAGCCTGGTTGGCGGCTTCTGCTTCGACCTTGGCGATCTGCAGTTCCGAATTGGCGGTTTCAAGATCAATCGTCCGTTCACTGACACGCTTTTCGAGTTCATCATGGGCTTGTTGCAAGGCGGTCAGCAGATTCTCCTTTTCATCAATGGATTTGCTGATGGAACGAATCATTTTATTCAATATTTTCCCCAATGCTTTGGTTTCCCTTGTCCCGGTAATGGGCATGTCAGCGGATGATATTCCGCCTTTTTCAATGCCTTCAGCGGCAACCATCAGTTTCCTTAAAGGATTTGTCAGGGTTTTTGAAACAAGTATGGATGAAACAATGGAGAGCGCAAGAAAAAGGATAGACAAAAAGAAAATGGTTTTTACCAAGGTCCGGGATGCACTTTCTATTTCATTCACATAAACCGAGCTTGCAATATACCAGTCAAATGGGGGGAAGTATTCAATATAGGCCCGTTTTAAAAATTTGAATTTCCCTCTATGCCCTGGTTTGTCCCAGATATATTCATAAGCCTTTTCTGGTGTTTGGGACGCCGTTATAAAATCTTTGAACAGGGCATTCCCCGTGGAGGGATTGGTTAGAACACTACCGTCCGTCCCGATAAGGGAAGGATGGACAAGGATTTTATTATTGCTGGTGAAAATAAACATGTAGCCGCTTTTAGCCAGGCGAACCTTTGAAAATGTCTCCTGGAGTTCGGAAACGATAGCATCCAGCCTCTTTTGGGCATCAAGTTCAATATCTTCTATATACACACCGGTTCCGACAACCCAGCCCCATGGTTTGAAAAGAGCAACATACGAAATTTTAGGTTGATCTTCAGTAAGGCCGTTTTCGGTGGGTTTTGGCCACCGGTAATCGACATATCCCTGACCCTTGGCAAGACAGATCTCCACAAATGCCTGAAAAAGGTTCTGTTTGATCCCCAGGGCACAGTTGAATTTTGGATCGTCAAGAATGGTATTGTCCAGTTCAGGGATAGTCGGATGCATGATCATTCTGGGTATCGGCCGTTCAGTGTCATTGATCCACAGGTACCCCACGCCCTTGTCATATCTCATCCCTCGGATAATGGCGATGGCTTGCTTTTTCGCCTGTTCCTGGGTCAAAATGCCTTGGCGGAACTTATCGTGGAACTGATGGATCGCCGCAATAGCGATATTGACAACGTTTCTTCTTTCATTTTTTCGGGTTTCAAGCAGATTTTTTTTATGAAAAAGCAGACTATGGTATTCATTTTCGACATTCAACATGACCGTGTTCAGTATATTCCTTGCGTTTTCCTCCTGAATTGCGGACAGGGTTCTCAGGGTTTCTATTTGAACACAATAAATGATGCCGGTAACAGTTGAAACAACGATACACACGACTATCATCAGTATTCTTGATCGCAAGGATTGTAACATATATTCTCCGGATAATGTTTCGGCAAGAATGCTATATTATTAATACCATTTTTTTCAGGTTCCGTGCCAGGCATTTTCAACCATTGCAAAGATACGATTTGACAAAAACAGATCTCCGGTTACATGAATAGTGCCAAAACTTGAAGAAATAAAAAAAATTTTGAAACTTCCCCTTTGTTAGTGTAAACTTCTATATATCGTAAATCTTTATAATTTATTTCTTTTTTTAAACTCTAAAGACTATATCCTAAAACGTGTTGCAAAAGGCTTAAACCTTTGCTCCATAGCTTACATACCGGTCCGGCATGCTAAAAAGATTCTTTGTGCAACACAACACAAAAAGGCAGTAAAACGAAGCGCTCTTTTGCCTATGAAAAATTATTGGAGAACAAATAGACTTGGGAAAATTCATCTATACAGGTTTTGCCTCACAAGCCGGCGCAACTTGACAGCCATTAAGGAGGTTATGATGATTACATGTATCCCTATCCGGAAAAATCGTATTCATCCCGGCAGCCGGGAAATGTTTACCCTGCTTTTGGCCGGTATGTTTTTTTATATCATTGCAGGGTATTGCATTCCGGCCGCGGCAAAAGAGCAGATCAATATCGGCATTCTCATGGCCAACGACACCCGCCAAAACCCGGTGAAAGGTTTCCAAAAAGGATTGGCAGATATTGCAGGAAACTGTATTGAAAAATTCACATATACGATTGTAAATGCCCACAATCAAAAACACAGACTCCCTGAACTTGCCAAAAAAATCATTGCGGCCAAGCCGGATATTGCCGTGGCCGCAGGGGGGATCGAAGCAGATGCCCTGATGGCCGCCACCAGAGAAACAAGCATCCCAGTCGTGTTTCTTTCCGTATCATCATCCATTGACAGGGGGCTGGCCTCAACCATGACTGCACCGGACAAAAATATCACAGGCATAGAGACCAACGATACCAATATTACAGCAAAACGGATGTGGTTCATTAAACGGATCTTGCCCGATGCCCAAAAAATATTCTGCTTTCATATGCCATCCAATGTTGCCTCTGTGGAATGCATTAAAATCGCCAGGAAAAAAGCCAAAGAACTCGGCTTGAAACTTATCACAAAAGAAGTAGAAACCGTTTATGATATCCAAAATGCTGCACAGATGATCTTTCGGGAAAACATAGATGTAATCCTTATAAATCCCGTGGCCGTCATTCACGGCACCCTGAAGGATGTCATCCTGCCAAGGGCCATGGAACAAAAAATCCCGATATTTGGGTATGGCATGGCAAGCGTAGAAAAAGGTGCATTTGCCTCATACGCAGGGTCCAGGTATCTCAATGGAAAACAGGCTGCCCGCCTGGCACATAAAATTGCCCACGGTGAAAGCATCAGGAATATCCCCATTGAAACGCCTGAAAAATACGAATTCGTTATTAATACATGGATGGTTAAAACACTGGGACTCACCCTCCCATCAAACGCCTATAAAATGGCGGACAAAATCGTCGAGATTAAATTTTAAAAAAGAGGACCTATGAAATGGTGGAATAAAATCAGTGTGAAACTAACACTGGCCATTTTCCTCATGGCCGTGTTGCCTTTGGGTGGATTTGGCATTTTATCCACCGCCAAAATTCGTTCTGCATTGCTGATGTCCGTATCCCAGACCAATTTTGCGTCGGCAAAAAGGGCAGGTAATACCATTGAGGCGGCGGTTCATGATACCATCGTGGATATCCGCATTATTATGGAAAACAACGGGTTTGAAAATCAAGATCTGCATGATCGTGAATGGACCCTCCAACTGCTGCTCAAAGCATTTCCGCAGCTATCTTCAATGACGGTCACGAATGCTTCCGGAACGCCTTTATTAAAAGTGACAAAAGAAGACACCTATTACCCCGGTAAAATCGAAAACAAGCAGGACATTAAGGCGACCTTTGACACGTTGAAAGCAAAACAACTGATCCGACGGATTTCAAGGAGCGGCCACGGTTTTTTAATCCTTCCGGTTGATCTGTTTTTTGTCAACCCATTGGCCCGGGAAAACAGCTTTGCGTTGACCCTGGAAATCAATATGAACCGGCTGCTTGAAAACATATCAGACCAGCATATCCTTAACGCCGGATATCTATATGTCTTGGATGAAAAAGGTGAAATCGTCCTCTATCCGGATAAAAGCGCGACCCTTTCCAGGGAAAAAGCCACATACAATCCCCTTGCGACTTTGTTTGAACAAGGCAAAAAGGTGCCAAGAACGATAGCACACCACAAAAACCGGGACGACACGCCGGTGGTATCCAATGCATTCGTCACAGCCCAACCACGCCTTTTGGTGGTGGTGGAGCAGAGAGCCTCTAAGGCCATGGCCTCTGCCGATTTAGTTTTTAAATGGCAGGTCATGGCTATGGCGGCAGTTGTACTGGTGTCAGCCCTGCTGTCCTTATATTTTGTATTAAAACTAAGCCGACCGGTCAAAAAACTTGAGGAGGGTGTGGCACTGATCTCAAAGGGAGATCTTGATGTCTTCATCCCCATTGTCTCCTCGGATGAAATCGGAAATGTAACAAAAACCTTCAATGAGATGGCAGCCAACCTCAAGCAGGCAAAAAAAAAGGACTCAGAGCTTTTATGGATTGAACAAGGGATTTCCAAGCTTGAATCAATTTTAAGGGACGGTCAGTCATTTAAACGATCGTGCAGCGAATTGATCAATTTCCTGTGCGGGCATATCCGGTCCCACATCGGCCTGTTGTATATCCTTACCCATAAAAATCGTTTTAAACCCGCAGCCGGTTTTGCCGTTTTGCCCGATGACGGGGCAATCGCCGAGTTTGGACACGGTGAGGGACTGGCCGGACAGTGTGCGTCTGAAAAAAAAACCAGGTATTTTGAAAACTTGCCTGAAAAATTTTTTACTGTCTGTTCCGGTTTAGGTAAAATGCCGCCCAGGCAATTGGCCATCATCCCTTTGACATTCAATGACCAGGTGGAAGGCGTTTTGGAACTGGGAACGCTGCAAGCCTTCACAGACGTTGACAAAAAATTTTTAAAGGAAGCAGCCGATCGTATCGGGGTGGCACTGAACGCGGCCCGTGCCGCACAGGAACAAAACAGGCTGCTGGAAACAACCAAACACCAGAAAAAAACCCTGGAAAAACAACAGGAGGAACTCCAGGCGGCCAATGAAGAACTTGAAGAGCAGACCCAACGGTTGACGGCATCCGAAGACCAACTCAGGCAGCAGCAGGAGGAGCTTCAGGCCTCTAATGAAGAGCTCGAAGAAAAAACACAGTTTCTCGAACGTAACAGAATCCAGATGGAAGAAAAAAACCGGGCACTGGAACAGATGAAAGCGGAGCTGACAAAGAAGGCAGAGGATCTGGCCCTGTCCAGCAAATACAAATCCGAGTTCCTGGCCAACATGTCCCATGAACTTCGAACACCGCTTAACAGTTTACTGTTGCTGGCAAAAATTCTGTCGGAAAACAAAGAAAATAATCTGACCCAGGATCAGGTAGAATCGGCACAGGTGATCTTTTCAGCGGGTACGGACCTGCTTAACATGATCAATGAAATCCTTGATCTGTCTAAAATCGAAGCCGGAAAGATGATCTTGAATCTGTGTGAAATTCAGGTCCCCGAGCTTGCCCGGAATCTTGAGGTGACCTTTGCCCATCTGACCCGGGAAAAAAATATAGACCTGGATGTCCGGGTTGATCCCGATTGCCTGCCGTCCATTTTCAGCGATTTTGAACGGATCCGGCAGGTGTTAAAAAACCTGATGGCCAATGCGGTTAAATTCACCTCCCAAGGCGGCATTTACGTTACCTTTTACAGACCTGAAAATAATGTTGTTTACCGAAACCGGAATCTAACCGGAAC
This sequence comes from uncultured Desulfobacter sp., assembly GCF_963664415.1. Taxonomy (NCBI): domain Bacteria; kingdom Pseudomonadati; phylum Thermodesulfobacteriota; class Desulfobacteria; order Desulfobacterales; family Desulfobacteraceae; genus Desulfobacter; species uncultured Desulfobacter sp. The sequence continues at coordinate 1,453,781 of NZ_OY761445.1, forward strand.
CGACATTATGGCCGTATCGATCAGGGATACGGGGATCGGCATTGCCGAAGATAAGCAAACGTTGATATTCGAAGCGTTTCAGCAATCAGAAGGCGGGATATCCCGAAAGTATGGCGGCACGGGACTGGGGCTCTCCATATGCAAGGAGCTGTCAAAACTGTTAGGTGGTGAAATTCACCTGCAAAGCACCCAGGGAGAGGGCTCTACATTTACCCTGTACCTGCCGGCCGGACTTGATCGTGAAGGGCAAACCCCGGAAAAGGAAACCCAGGCTGTTCATCCGTTATCAGAATTCCCATACGCCAAGGCAAAGGAGACGCTGCCGGATATCCCGGATGAAGCCCAGGTACACCTGCCCGATGACCGAAATAAAATCACGCCCGATAGCAAAAGCGTTCTCATCATAGAAGACGATACCAATTTCGGTAAAACGCTGATGAATTTTTGTGCCGAACGCGGATTTTTATGCCTCTATTCATCTACGGGGGAAAATGGACTGGCCATGGCCCGACAGTACATACCCAAAGCGGTTATCCTGGATATCAAACTGCCGGGTATGGACGGCTGGGCTGTTTTTCACAGTTTAAAGGAAAACCCGGCCACCCGGCATATTCCCGTCCATTTCATGTCGGTTGAACAACCCGAATTTAACGTACTCAACAAAGGGGCCATTGGATTTTTAACCAAGCCGGTATCCCCCAAAAGTCTGGGAACAGCCATGGACAGAATTGAGGAAATGGTTACCCAAGAGGTCAAATCCCTGCTGATTGTGGAAGATGATGCCGCCCAACAAAAAAGCATCAAACAGCTTTTGGCCGGACGGGACATTGCCATTGATAACGCGCCGTCCGGGAAAAAGGCACTGGCAGCGATTAAATCAAAAATTTATGATTGCATTATTCTGGATCTCGGCCTGCCGGATATGACCGGATTTGAACTGCTTGAAGCTTTGACAAACGACCAGGAGATCTCCCTTGCCCCCATCATCGTCTATACCGGACGAGACCTCTCCTTTGAAGAAGAGGGTATACTGAGGCGATATTCGGAATCCATCATCATTAAAGGGGTAAAATCCGAGGAACGGCTTTTGGATGAAACCTCCTTGTTTCTGCACCGGATGATAAAAGATCTGCCCCCGGATAAAAAACAGATGATCACGGATATCCATAACAGCGACCGGATGTTTGACGGTAAAACCATACTGTTAGTGGATGATGACATGCGCAATGTGTTTGCACTGGCCAAGGTGCTTGCTGAAAGAAACATGACCGTGTTAAAGGCGGAAAACGGGCGAAAAGCTGTTGAGATGATAAAAAATAATTCTAATATTGATCTGGTGCTCATGGACATCATGATGCCGGTCATGGATGGATATCAAGCCATGAAGGAAATTCGAAAAGATTCAAAATTTTCCCGCCTGCCCATCATTGCCCTGACAGCAAAGGCCATGAAGCAGGATAAAAAAGACTGCATTGCGGCAGGGGCCAACGACTACCTGACTAAACCCGTGGACATAGATCGCCTTTTGTCCATAATGCGGGTCTGGTTATATGATTAAAAGGCCGTGTTAATCTATGGAAACCACAGAACTTGAAAAGTTAGAGGTAAATCTTCTGCTTGAAGCCGTTTTCCAGCGGTATGGACACGATTTTCGTCAGTATGCCAGGGCATCTGTTCACCGGCGGATTCACAATATCAAAACCCAGGCCGGCTTAAAAACCGTTTCGGCGTTGATCCCCAGGGTATTGCACGAACCTTTATTTTTTGAACAAATGCTCCGTGAAATGTCCATTACTGTCACGACAATGTTCCGGAATCCCGGCCTGTTTCTCTATTTAAGACATAAGGTGTTGCCTTATTTGAAAAGCTATCCATCTTTAAAAATATGGCACGCCGGTTGTGCCACGGGGCAAGAGGCTTATTCCCTCTCCATTCTGCTGAAAGAAGAAAATTTAACAAAACGTACCGTTATTTACGCCACCGATTTCAACGACACAGCCTTGGATACTGCCAAAAAAGGAATTTATGATCTCAAAGATGTCAAAGATTACACAAAAAATTACCAGGCGGCAGGCGGCTCCGGCTCTTTCTCAGAATACTACCATGCCGAATATGGTGCTATGAAACTGCGACAGTGCTTGAAAGATCCTATTACCTTTGCCAACCATAATCTGGCCATAGACGGCGTATTCAGTGAAACCCAGCTCATATTGTGCCGTAATGTATTGATTTACTTCGATAAAAAACTTCAGAATCGGGTATTGAACCTATTTTACCAAAGCTTGGCGGAAAACGGCTTTTTATGCCTGGGAAGCCGGGAATCAATCATCTGCTCAACCTTAAGGGATAAATTTGTCGTCCTGGATGAAAAACACAGGATATTTCAGAAAAAAACTGGAAGGCAACATGTTTGAAGCGGTTGTCATTGGCGGATCCGCCGGATCAATAGAGGTGCTTGTCTCTTTACTGGACAATTTGCCAAAGGATTACCCGTTGCCCATCATTGTCGCCATCCACCTGCATCCTTCGGATCAGGGAGATCTGGCCAGATTGATGGACAGCCAAACATCCATCACAATAAAAGAAGCCCGGGAAAAGTATCCCATTGAACCGGGCAGCGTTTATACAGCACCTGCGGATTACCACCTGCTGGTGGAACATGATAAAACATTTGCCCTGACTGTGGATGATCGGGTAAACTATGCTCGTCCGTCCATTGATGTTCTGTTTGAATCGGCCGCTTTTGTTTACGGAAAAAAACTGACTGGAATTCTACTTAGCGGTGCCAATCATGACGGCGCCCATGGCCTTGCCGTTATAAAGCAGTCCGGCGGACTCACCGTTGCCCAGGCACCGGAAACAGCCCAATGCCCGGCCATGCCCCAGGCTGCCATAGACTTAGGATGCGTGGATCGGTTTCTGCAACCAACGACCCTGCTTGACATTTTGAGGTGATGGTGTGCAAATAATACAAAAAATGTTAATTGTCGATGATAAGCCGGAGAACCTCTTCAGCCTGAAAAAAGTGCTGTCAGAGATTGATGCGCAAATCATCGAGGCCCTGACTGGTAACGATGCCTTGATCGCCAGTTTAAACCATGACTTTGCCCTGGCGATCCTTGATGTTCAGATGCCTGAAATGGACGGTTACGAGCTGGCAGAATTGCTGCGTTCCCAAGAAAAAACCCGAGACATTCCCATCATTTTTGTATCTGCCGTTTATTCAAGCAATTACCATGTATTTAAAGGATATGAAACAGGGGCGGTGGATTTTCTGGTCAAACCCTTTGAGCCCAAAATCTTGTTAAGTAAAGTCAATATTCTCCTTAAGCTCGATAGACAAAAAAGAACACTGGCCTCAACAAAAGAAACCTTAAAAAAACGGGTGGCGGAACGGACCCACGAATTGATGTCAAAAAACAGGGAACTTCAGGCGGAAATAGAACGGCGGAAAAGGGCCGAACAAACCGTTCGAAAGACACAAAAGCAATGGGAGGAAATTTTTGAGGCCATTGGCCATATGGCTGTGGTGATTGATGACAAACATACAATTATCGCGGCCAACCGTTCAGCTGTTAAACAAATCGGACTTCCTAAAAATAAAATTATCGGGGCCAAATGCCATAATATTTTCCACGGATCAAATATTCCGGTACTGGATTGCCCTATCAAAAAAAAAAGGATAACCAAGGATTTTTCTTCGTCTGAAATGGTCGTTGATATTTTGGGCAAAACCTACATCCGCAGTACCACACCTGTGTTTGATGGCAATGACGACTATACGAAATTCATTGAGATTTTCACAGACATCACCCGCCGAAAGATCCTTGAAAAAGAGTTGCTGCAGGCCCATAAAATGGAAGCCATCGGCAACTTGGCAGGAGGAATTGCCCATGATTTTAACAATATCCTGTCCGCTCTCATCGGATTCTCACAATTGGCACTGCAAAATGCCGAAAAAAATTCTTTGATGGAAGATGACCTGACGGAAATTTTGAACTGTGGGCTGAGAGCCAAGGATCTGGTCCGCCAAATTTTAACCTTTGCCAGGCAATCTGACGAAAAACACTCATATATCCAAATGGATTACATTGTCAAAGAGGTGGCCAAATTTATCCGCTCCACCATTCCCTCATCAATTGAGATTAAAACAAATGTGCAAAGCACATCTGTTATATTTGCCAATCCCACCCAAATCCACCAGGTACTGATGAACCTTTGCACCAATTCAGCCAATGCCATGAAAAGCGATGGGGGTATTTTAAAATTAAGCTTGACGGACGAACGAATAGATAAGGCTGATGCGGAATCCATCCAAGGCCCTGCACCGGATAATTATGTCAAACTTGAAGTATCAGACACAGGTTCCGGCATTACCCCACAGGTGATGGAAAAAATGTTTGAACCCTATTTTACCACCAAGAACCAGGCAGAGGGAACCGGCATGGGGCTTGCCGTGGCTCAGGGAATCGTCAAGGATATCGGCGGCACAATCAAGGTTGAAACTGCTTTGGGGCAGGGCACGGTTTTTACGATCTTCATACCCATTGCAGACGACGCAAAAGCAGATCCGCACAACGAAGAGATCATGTATGCAAGTACAGGGTCCGAAAACATTCTTCTGATTGATGATGAACCCGCCATCACAAAAGTGGGAAAACGGATTCTGGAAAAGGCGGGCTATAATGTCACGACTGCCAATAATCCCTGTGATGCCCTTGAACTGTTAAAAAAACATCCCGAAAAATTTGATCTGGTGATGACGGATTTTACAATGCCCGGGATGAACGGCGACAAATTGACGGCAAAAATACTGGAGATCAGGCCGGATATTCCGGTGATTCTGTGCAGCGGATATCAAAACAAACATGTGATGGACACTGAAATGAAACATCTATGGCATGCATTTGTGCAAAAACCCATTAAACAGGAAATTTTCATCAATACCATCAGAAATGTACTTGATGAAAACACAAGGGGGTAGCACCATGGCGGAAAACGAAATCACATCAAAGCAAGAACAAAAAATAAATGTCTTGGTAGTAGATGATGAAAAAAGCATCCTTAAACTGGCCCAACGACTGGTTAGGCAGGAAGGGTATGACTGTCTGGTTGCTTCAAACGGAATTGAGGCAATCGCAGTGATGGAAGAAACAGTGATAGATGTGGTGATAACTGACATCGCCATGCCTGAGATGGGCGGCATTGAACTGACAAAACAGATAAAAGAGAACTACTCTGCAGATGTGATTATGATGACTGGTTACTTTAAAGACTTGTCCTACGAAAATGCCGTCACCCAAGGCGCCAAGGATTTTATTCAAAAACCGTTCAGCACGAAAGAATTCCAAATCCGGCTCAATCGGGTAATCAAGGAGCGTGAGACCAATCAGGAACTCAAACAAAGCCTGAAGCGTATGAATGATATCGTCAATGGGGTAATCAACAGTCTGTCTTCAACCGTGGATGCAAGAGACCCGTATACGGCCGGACATCAAAAACGGGTGGCACAGCTTGCCATTGCAATCGCCCGATCCATGGGGCTTGAAAAAACAATCGTCTCCAGTATCCGCATGGCCGGAATCCTCCATGATTTAGGAAAAATCGCCATCCCGGCTGAGATTCTGTCAAAACCGAGCACCTTGTCGGACATCGAGTTCAGTTTGATAAAAACCCATCCCCAGGTGGGGTTCGACATTCTTAAAAACATCAATTTCCCCACGCCTGTAGCCATGATCGTTCACCAGCACCATGAACGTATGGACGGATCAGGCTATCCTTTGGGGCTTTCAGGAAACGACATTCTGCCCGAAGCAAAAATATTAACAGTGGCGGATGTGGTTGAGGCCATGTCTTCCCACAGGCCCTACCGGCCGGGACTCGGCATGGACAAAGCACTAGAAGAAATCAAAAAAAACAGGGACAGGTTCTATGCCCCGGACGTTGTGGATGCCTGCCTTAAAACAGCAGCCAAAAATTTTACATTTCACGGGTGATATATTGAAAAAAACACATGCCTACCCGGTTCTGATCGTGGATGATGAAAAAATTACCGCCACACTTATTCAAAAGATTTTAAAACCGGAGAACATTATAACGGAGTATGCGAAGGACGGTGAGCAAGCTTTGCTGAAAATGCGTCAGGCCGAAATTCCTTATTCACTGGTGATCAGTGACCAAAAGATGCCGGAAATGACAGGGGATGTCCTGCTTGAAAAAGCCGCCCTGATCTCACCGGATACCCCAAGGTTTTTGATGTCAGGATATTCGGACCTGGCTGCCGTAATTCGAGCCATAAATAATGGGTCCATTAACCGATTCATTCCAAAACCTCTGGATAACCAGGCGTTCATTCGGGTCGTTTTAGATGCTGTGACACAATTTGAGGCGGACATTGAGGCCAAACACCTGTTTGAGCAGGCCAAAACCCAGACCCTCAAACTGTTTGAACTTTATAAAGAGTTGAAACAGGAAACACAGATGTTTGACAAAATCCTGGCCGGGCTGGACACAGAGATCGCGGAGGCGACCGATAAAATGGATGCGCTGAAGAACGCTGATTTAAAAAACAAGAACTCACTGGACCGCATTGAGCAAGCCATGAAAAGCAAAAAGATTCTGACTCGGAATAATCTTGCCGGGTTTGCCGCCCAAATCAAAGAAGAAGTATATATCCAGTTCCAGGATATTGCGGTTCGAAACGGTTTAACAATGCCGGGAAAAAGCTGATGACGACCATAAACCAAGAAACCCTTGAATCCGGAATTCTAATCGTAGATGATGAACACAATATTCTAAAAGCATTGCGAAGGCTGTTAAAACGCCATGGGTTCACCACCGTAAATACGGCCTTAAATGCTGAACAGGGATTAACCATCATCCAGAATGCAGAAAAACCCTTTGCCGTAATTCTCTCGGACCAGAACATGCCCGGCATGAATGGGTACGCTTTTTTCAATAAAGTTATGAATCTTTGCCCGGATTCCAGACGCATACTGATGACCGGCTACCATGATTTTGATGCAGTCATGGATGCCATTAACCAGGGAGGAATTCACAAATACATTAACAAACCATGGGATGACCCGGACTTATTGGCCATGATGACCCAGGAGATTGAAATATATCACAGCATCCATGAAAAAAGACGCATTCAAGTCATTATCAAAAATCAGAATGCACAACTTTACCAGTTGGCCAAGCAAAAAACCTTGGAAAAAAAAGCATTTAAAAAACAGGAAACGGCAAAAAAAGAACAACTGGCATCCATTAAAAATGCGCTGGACCAACTAAAAAAAGAAGAGGCCGTGGAAAAAATGTTGCCCGGGCTGGATTATTTTTTTTCCGATAAGCAAATTCAAGATCAAGTCATCCTTATCCGGGCGTTTGAAATCATTAACCACGAAATAGAAACCATCCTTGGCAGTATGGCCCAAAAACATAACCTGCCTTATTTTTCACACTGGGATCACTCCGGCACATCAGAGGGGCCAAGCCCCATGGAATCCCCAGACTACGACCTGATTGATCAAATCATAGGGGTTGCACTTCAAAATGCCATACCGTTACTGAGCAACCTGGACCCGTCATTTGGTGACGGCGTTGACATCGAGTCGTACACAACGGTTCCCGATCTCTGGGAACTGGCCCAAAATGAGGGCTTGGTCGAAGCGGAACAAATATTAAAATTAAAAGAACAAATAGAGAACCGCACCGACCTGTCTCCATCCCAAAGGACGCCTGAAAACATACTGCACACGTCAGGCACACTCTCCAGGCTGGATGTGAGCCGCCTTGTGGTAAAAAGGCGATTTATCCAGGCAAGAGTTCTTGATAAAATCGAAGCCGGAAAACTGGTTGATCAAAAGTTGATTTCATCCGGTGCCTTGGAAATCTGTCTGTCAGAACAGATGAAGCGGTTTAAGGATAATGGAGAATGTATTCCCGTAAGAGATCTTCTTTTGGAAAAAAATATGATTGACCGTCACACCTGGAAAACAATGTTTGAAGATGCCGCTGAAGCTGATGAGATACCGGCGGCTGAACAAACACCAGAGACGAGAAATCTGTCCGAGGATGATATTCCCATTGAACTGATCGTCTCCAACCACGCCACCAAGGCATGGATCAAAAATAAGAAGCCGTTACTCGAAGATATCGATACAACAATAGTCAAAGCCTTGCTGGAAAAAAGAGGCGTGATCTCCGGTATCATATCAGATGAAAAGATATCAAAGCGTTTAAGGACGCATCTAAGCGGCGGAGACAAATGGATCGTGGCAGAAACGCCGATAACCCAACCGGAAACAGACGGTAAAATTGAATATTTTTTCAATACCCAAGACCGCAGTCCAGGAATTTTTAAAGAGGACGGAACCATAGATTTCAAAGACCGGGGAGATATCCCTTTTGTGAAAAAAGGCGCACTCCTTGCAAAAAAGATTCTCTGGGAACAGCCCCATGCCGTTCCAAATGTATTAGGCGAGCAAATTCGGCTTGAACCATTGAAAAGCGTGACGTTAAAAGCAGGGACCGGGACAATGCTCTCCGAAGACGGTTTTGCATTGTATGCAACAGACGAAGGAGAGCCCTGCCTGGACAACAGGGGAATCGTTTCGATTTATCAAGAACTTATCATTAAAAATGATGTAGGGTTTGAAACCGGCCATGTCGATTTTGAGGGCAATGTATTTGTTCACGGTAATATCAAGGATGGATTCAAGGTCTCTTGCGCCAATCTGACCGTCAGTGAAATCAACGGCGGCATCATATCTATAACCAAGGATCTGAAAGTCTCAAAAGGCATTACGAATGCACAGGTTACGACCCAGGGAAATATCACAACCCAATTTATCAATAAATCAAAGATCAAGGCTCTGGGCAATATGACTGTAACCAGGGAAATCATGGAATCCTCAATTTCCATCAACGGTCAATTTCTGAACACAGAAGGCCGGATCTTATCCTCTACCATCGGCGCCAAAATGGGACTGTTTGTAAGACTGGTGGGCACTGAAAAATCAGAGCCGTCCATCCTTAAACCCGGTAGGAATGACTACCTGAATGAAATAAAAGACGAATTGTTTAAAAAAGAAAATAAGATAAGAAGCCTTATTATGAAGCTGACCCAGAAAAAGAAAGATTTAGAAGAACAAAATTTAAACATACATGAAAAAATCATGGTCCAGTCTTGTTCCTGCGAAACGCTGAAAAAAAATGCAAAAAAACTGCAGGCCCAGGTACCGCACATCACAAAAAACAAAAAGGTGCATTTAAAAGAAGAATACAACGAGGCCGTTTTCCGTCTTAAAACTGCAGAAAAAACCATTAGAACATTGTTTAATACCCAAGATGACCTGGTGGCTCAAATAGAGATCTACCAGGAAAATATTCAAAAGGCCCTGAACGACCAGGCTGAAATCACTGAACAAAAAATGGAAATCGATCAGTTAAAATCGCTTGAAAATGGGGTCCCCAAAGTGCGGATATCAAAGCATATCCAAGCCGGAACCCGGATTATCGGCCCTGATAGTGCCATGAATGTTCAACACAACACTGGCGCATGCAACATCGTGGAAGTAACAAAATATTACGGCAATATTCCCGCAGGCAAAGAGATGGCAATCCAAAATTTTTAGCTCGAACCTAAAATTTTAATCATAGAATCGACAAAAAGGCCAAGTGTTTTATGATCTCGATCCTAAGATATATTACCCATACCATTTTTATCTGCTCATCATGCGCGATGGATCGGGGGTCCGCTATATTCCCTATAATGCCGCAGCGCAAATCAGCCAAAGCGCGGCCGCCCCGGTTTACAGTTTATGGACCTCATTATTGGGCAGCGGGATCGTCGGGGGATACCTGCTCAGCGGGGAACTGGTCGGAGAGCGGATGGCATCCGTATTGAAGGACCCCGAACTTGTCAAGAATACGGCCGGGACATGGTCCGATCAATTTCACGGTTTTTTCTACGACTGGCGCCAACTGGAACGCTGGCACATAAGCAAGGACACATTGCCTGCCCAAAGTAAGGTATTATTCAAGGAAGACTCTTTTTACGAACACTACTATGAAGAGATCATTTTAGTTTCACTGGCCGTTATTTTATTCATTTCATTTTTCTGGAATCGCCGCCTGAAAATGGAAATAGACAATCGGATCAAAACAGAGCAACAACTCCAGGTGAGTGAGAATCGATTCCGGACCCTTTCCGAGACAACGTCCGAAGGTATTGCCATCACAAGAAACGGCGCCGTGATAAGAGATCTGACCGAACGAAAACGCTCTGAAGAAGAGATCAAAACTCTGCAGGGACTGCTGCCCATTTGTTCTATACGCAAAAAAATCAGGGACGACAAAGGATCTGGAACTTGAAGCACAATAATTATTTTCCGGTCATATCGGCAGACCTTTTTTAAAAAAAATGAATCGCGAATCAAAGAGTTAAATATTGTTAAAGATGGGTAGCCAGGGCCTTGCGTTTTTATGTCGTCATATCGTATTGTTTTGCAGGTTGTCATGAAAACCCTGGAGGAGGCATATCATTTTGGGAACAGTTCTTGAACCGGATAAACAGGCCTTTAAGGTGCTTACAAAGGCACGAATGCCATTTGGTAAATACAAAGGCCGGCCTTTATTGGATTTACCCGAACCCTATCTCGTATGGTTCAGCAGACAGGGCTTCCCCCCGGGTAAATTAGGGGAGCAGTTGCGCACCGTGTACGAAATCAAACGTAATGGGCTGGAGTTTCTATTTAAATCATGAAAACACTTCACCTTATCCGTCATGCGAAATCCAGCTGGAAGGATGAACAACTTGCAGATATTGACAGACCCCTCGCCCCAAGAGGCATCCGGGCATGCGCTGTCATGGCCTCTGAAATCGCAAAAACAGGCTGTAATTTTTCCAATGTGTTCACAAGTCCTGCACAAAGGGCCACAGAAACCATTGAAAGGATTGCCGGCTATCTTAAAAACATTTCGTTTACCTGGACCATTTCAGAAAAACTATACACCTTCAGTGCCCATGAACTTTTGGCATTCTGCCGGAACGATCTGCCTGAAAACATTAACCAGGCTGTTATTGTGGGTCATAACCCGGCATTTCATAATTTTTGCAACCGGATGATGACAGGCCCACCCCTAAAAAAGATGCCCACCTGCGCCTATGCCCGGCTGGAAATGGACGCAAATGCCTGGAACCGTATCGGCCCGGGAACAATGAGGCTCACTGCATTTTTAACCCCTAAAATGTTCCGATAATGGCGCACGACCGGGATAGAGAGCGGGAGCGGGAATCGGACGAAAGATCCGAACCAGCACCAAAGAATCCGCCCGCAGCCCTGCCCCCTGCCCTAAAGGCGTATCTGTCCAAGTCCCTTGTCATTGATTTTGAAGCCACGCCTGATGGTACTGTATTTCACATCGGCGCCGTATTTAACGATCGGCGCATATATTCGTATCCTCAACCCGGATCACCATGCGTGGGCAGTCTGTCCCAAAAAGGCGTTGAAAAATGGAAACACCGCATAACCGGCATCCTCAAAGCCCAGGTGTTGGGGATAGTCATCCGCAAAGCCGATAAGAATGAATCAGCAAAGGGCACCGAAACAAGCACAATAATACGGATAAACGGCTCATTTTATCTTCTTGTTTATACTGTTTGGGGAACGGCTGTTGGCAAAACTAATGATATCTTACTTAATTTCTTATCATTGCATATCATGGATGTCCCCGATAAAGGCGGCACTGATCAGGATGGGGCCTGGTGTGACCTGGCCCATGGCAATGGCTGAGGTAAATTCCGGCAGTGTTACCCAATGCAGCCCGTCCACCACAATCTGCTGAATCAATGGGATAAAAACAAAACCACCGCCAAAGAGCATCAGGCTCATGCCGGAAAAGGTTACAAATATTCTGGCCAGGGAATCATTGCCCAGCCCTGATAGCGGAACAAAAAAAAATTACTGCAGCAGCCAGGCCGATAGAGAATCCGGACCAGTTGGTTATGGCTTTTTTGCTCATGTTCCATGCTGTAGTGATGATAATGGCTGTCACCGCAGGTATAAACCCGGCAAACAATTTGCCGACTACCGGGGTATCACCATAGGAAAAACAACATAAGGGAAACGTTTTTATCTGATATTTCCTTTAATGGCTTCGGGTGTTTTATCTGTCTGCCTGTCATTGATTTTATCTTCTCAGGTCATGGAATCAAAGTGAAGAGACAGCCCGACACCCGCCTCTTTCAACGGTGCAACCCCGGCCAGCGCAACCTTTGAATCAAGATCCGTACAGTGGCAGGCATGGATGGCCAGGGGCTTTATGTGCCGGAAATAGTCCAGGGTTCCTGTCATCTGTGCCGTTGACGGATTGAGCAGATGGAAACCACCGATGATGTCAGCAATCCGCTCGTCCCCACACACCTGTTGGGCATGGGAAACAATGTTGCAAATCCCTGCATGGGAGCAGCCTGTGATGATGACAAGTCCCCGGTCTGATTTATATGCCAGCGCGGAATCGTCCGGAATCAGGTCCGGAACAAGTCCGTCAGATGTCTGCTTCATACCGATGGGCGTCTGACCTTCAAAGGTATTGTTCCTGGGAATTTCACCTAAAAACACAAGGCGGGCACTTAAGTTGACCGGGGTCTTAGCCAGGATCAATTCCATGTGACGCTCAGCCTTTTCCTTTGCCACCAGACATCCGATCTCTGCCAAGGGCCCAACTCGCACGGAAGAAAAAACCTCCGGATGGGCCACAAGTTTAGGATGCTTTATCTCCAGGGCTTCAATGGTACGTTCGGTCAGGTAACGGATAAAAGGATCCAGTCCCCAAGTATGATCCAGGTGACTGTGGGAAAGAACCAAAAAATCCAGACTGGACAGATCCTTTCCCAGTTTTCCGGCATTTTTTAAAAACAAATCTGAATAGCCAAGATCAAAAAGCACGGTTACATCTTCATCTTCAATCAGAATCGACAACCCCGGCTCGGCTGTCAGATATCGGTCTATAAGTGTACTATTGTCTACCAGCAGGGTAAGATCCATCATCGATCCTTTAACTATCTTTAGCAAAATCCGGGTCTGGCAAATTACTATTCATATTGATATATTCTTTGCATTGGTGTTGGGAGATACTGCCAATAGCTACCATAGAACCCTCCATATATCGGTATGGGGTTAAAAGCAAGGTTGCACTGCACGTGCAGATTTCACTTCCATAGAAAAAGATAACCTCCGATGTATGGTTGGCAATGTTTTTGAAAAATTGAAACGAGACACCCGGATGCAATCCCCAAAAAAATGAAAAAAAGATTAATGACCTGGATTAAAAAAATTATTGCAGGGCTGGTTCTTGCCGTGGTGGCAATCACCTTTTTCCAGGTCGTCATTTACAGGTACGTCAACCCGCCCTTCACGGTCAACATGATCTATGAAAGGACCATTGCTGCCCACAAAAAGATGCCGTTCAAGCCCAGGGCTTATGATTGGAAGGATTTAGACCAGATATCCGTATATCTGCAGCAGGCAGTGCTGGCCTCCGAAGACCAGCGCTTCATGGGCCACCATGGATTTGATTTCAGGGAAATAAAAATTGCTATAAATGATATCATTGCCCAAAAAGGGTTTAGGGGCGCATCCACCATCAGCATGCAGACGGCCCGCTCCCTTTTTCTGCCGTCAAGCCGCACATTAACCAGAAAACTTGCCGAAGCCTGGTATACGGTCCTGATTGAACTGGTCTGGAATAAAAAAAGAATTCTTGAGATGTATTTAAATACCGTGGATTGGGGAAAAGCCAATGTGGGTGCCCAGGCCGCGGCCCGGGCCTATTTTTCCCGCGATGCCAAAAACTTAACCGCTGAACAGGCAGCGCTTTTAGCTGCCATCCTGCCAAGCCCCCACAAATGGTCTGCAGTCAACCCTGGTCCCCGTGTCCGGCAGCGCCAAACCCGTATCCTAAAACAAATGAAAAACATGCCGGTAATTAAATAATTATTATTAGAAGTCTACCAGTTCTACGTCAAATATCAGGGTGGACTTGGGAGGAATCGCACCAGGATACCCCCGCTCGCCATATGCCAGGGGGTAAGGAATCAACAACGTACGGGCCTCGCCTTTTTTCATGCCTTCAATCCCGATATCCCAGCCTTTGATCACCTGCCCTTTACCCAGAACAAATTCAATGGGATTACCCCGATCCCTGGAGGAATCAAACTTTTGACCGTTGGTAAACATCCCGGTATAATGCACCTTAACCTTGGTTCCGGAGGCAACGGCAGGGCCTGAGCCTTCTTGCACCGGCACATACATCAAGCCTGATTGGGTTTCCACGGCATCGGGGTATTTTTCATGCATCTGTTTTTTAAACGTTTCCATATCGTTCATTCTCTCTTGTTTAATCTTGACTTTTTTATTTTCAAGAATGGCATCAAATCCGGCCTGGTCTGTTCTGAAAGCCTTTGCCTCATCCCCGACCGCCAGGATCTCAACAGTTTTAATTTTATCCCCTTTTTCAATGGCATTAACCACAGCCAGGCCCTTGATGACCTTGCCGAACACCGTATGTTTTCCGTCCAGCCAGGGCGTTGCTTTATGGGTAATGAAAAACTGGCTGCCATTGGTGCCGGGGCCGGCATTGGCCATGGACAAAATCCCGGGGCCCTCATGTTTTAACTCAGGCTGAAATTCGTCTGGGAACCGATATCCCGGACCGCCCCGGCCCGTGCCTTCAGGATCACCGCCCTGTATCATAAAATCAGGGATCACCCGGTGAAATGTCAGGCCATCGTAAAACTTTTCGCCTTTTTTAACATTTGTATCCATTTTCCCCAGGGCAAGCCCAGCAAAATTGGTAACAGTCAACGGGGTCTGTTTGAAAAAAAGCTGGAGAAGAATGGTCCCTTTATCGGTATCCATTTTTGCATACAGACCATCTGAAAGGTCTGCCTCATCTTGGGCCAGGGCACCGGAAGGGATTGTGGTCAAGGAAAAAAGAATCCCCCAGACCAGAACGAATCTCAATATTCTACAACTAAACTGATTACAACGAAGCAAAAAGTTGCCATGGCCGAGCCTGGCCGTTTTCTTATTAGGTTTCATCTGATTTATCCTGAATTTGATTTTTCTTAAAATGTTGCCGGATAACCGGAACAATTGAAATTTTAAGCCTTTAAGTCCCGGTACCTGAATCCAAATTTGGACTGAATATTAACATGTTTCCGTCAAAACACAAACGTCTTTAAATTGAATGTTGCAAAATTCAATCCGGTATTCAAATATGAAACACAAAGCAATCTATCTGTTTTTAAAGATAAATCGTCTCAAACCAAACACTTCGTTGCACAATGCAACATTTTATAAAACCATTACCAATCGATTCGAGTCAAAATAATTTATAATAAATCAAACCCGTTACACTCATTTACATCTCCGGCACAATAGTTGCCATACTACTATCCAAAGAATCATAGAACTCAATAAAAAAGGGCCGTTAGCAAAGGAGACAAAACATGAGTGTCATTACATTTTTTGGAAGAGCCTACACAGGCAAGGCGCAACTGGCACAAAAGGCAGCAGACGCACTGGGTTATAACGTGTTGTACGACCAGGATATTATTGATGCAGCAGCCAAAACGTACAATCTTAAAAAAAGCAGTATCGAAAGCAGTATTTTTAAAGACCCACCTTTTGCAGATCGGTATACCCCGGCTAAAGCGAAGTGCATCGCAGCCGTAAAGTCTGTTCTGGCTGATAAAATCCAGCAGGGGCCTGTTATTGTCAGCGGATTCTTAGGCAGATTAATTCCCTCAGAAATGGGGCTGCATATTTTGGTCACAGCGCCAAATGGATTTAGAAACCGAAATATACAGCGAGAAACAGGCAAAAAATCAAGCATTGATACAAAAAAGCACCTGGAATGCAGTGACGAATCGTTTTTACGCTGGTCCCTGTACTTGCGATCAGCGGAAAGCCGCAGACCCATGGATTGCGACGGCGTTGTGAATGTGACTACCACAGGACTATCCGATTTGATTGAACTGATTTCCAGTGCGGCATTGAATAAAAAAGAAGAGATGAGCCCCCAAGAATTTGCGCTGTCTTCTAAAGTCTCCCGCCTTATGGCTGAAAAAGGTCACCCGGTGTCAGTGGAAGCACGACATGACCAACTGGAACTTGTTGTCCACAAACCCGTACTGATGTTTTCCAGGTATGGCAAAAAACTGACAACCCTTGTTCAGTCCGTCAGCGGGGTCAACAACGTCAATACCCGGAGCGGTAGACTATTTTACCAAACCGATATCCTGCCAGGCAGCCATTATTTCAAAACCCCGACTTCAGCTCCTATTGAAAAACAGTATGAACAGCTTTACAAAAGGGTCACAGAACGCCGTCCATCCTTTATAAACCGTGTAACGGCAGAGCCACAATTGGTTGCAGCCGCCCACGCCTGATTACGCCTGATGTAAAGACGGCATTTTAACGCCGTCTTTTTTAAACCACAGCCGGTCTTTATCCTGTCTTTCCGGCTGTGGTTTTTTCTTGAACCCGGATTAAATTTAAAAAAGTGCTGTTCACAGGTGTTGGGATCGCATCTGCTTTTCCCATATTTTCAACAGCACCTGCAAAGATTTCTACTTCTGTTTTCCTTTTGGCCTGCATATCCTGGAGCATGGACGTTTTTCCATCCGGAGACAACGTATTGAGCACGTTCAACCATTGATCAATATCGGACGAATGAAGATTGATCCCCCGGTGCCGGGCCAGGGCCAACACTTCCTGCATCAGAGAGACCATCAGAGCCCGGGCCTCAGGCAAATTCTGGAAAACACGATAGGACGCACCAAGCACGGCAGATGCCTGGTTCACCCCGACGTTAACCATAAATTTCCACCACATGGTTCTTTGGATATCCGGTGATATTTCGTTGGGAATACCACCCATATCCAAGGCGATTTTTATCCGTTCCAGCCGATCGGTATCCGCTGCATTGGGAAGCGCCGGGTCATTTCCAAATATAATATTTCCTGGATTGGAATAGGTAAAACAGTCATTTTCATGCACCGCATCAATACCCACGGCAATGGCAGGAACAATCTTTTCATGACCGCAGACCCGGCCAAGCAGCTTTTCACTTTCAAGCCCGTTCATAACGGACAGCACCAAGGAGTTCTGCCCTGTCAAAGCGTTGATATCTTTGAGCACCGAGTCGGTCAAATGATGATGTTTCAAGGCCACCAGTATCAGATCAAAGGGACGCGCCACCCGGTCAGGATGCACCACCGGAATCGTATAATTCTTGCCGTTAACCTTGATGGTGGCCCCATCAAGGCGTACAAAGCGATCCCCCCGAGCTGCAAAGCAGACACGGATATCTGAATTGTCTGTAAATAAACCTGCATATGCCGCGCCCATGGCTCCGGCACCGAAAATGGCTATTGTCTTTATTACGTTCAACTTTTTTCCTGACATCTTTTATGTTTATCAACCATTCGCCTTATCAAGCAATAATTTTATGCTGTTCAAATAGGTGATATTTTGACAAGGTTTGGAAACATGGTCAATCAGAAGATCATTTCTTTTTAAATCTTTGATGGACTCCAAAAATTCTATGTTACCTGAAATAAATAAAATGGGGATCGTTTTATTGGTTGAGCGAATATGGTCATATATCTGTTTACCATTAATTTTTCCAGGTAGAATAAAATCAAGGCTTATCAAATCATAATCATTATCATCAAAAAAGTTTAAAGCCGCTTCTGCTGTATGTGCGACATCAACGATGTGATTACACGGCTCAGTTGTCAAAACAAAGCGTTGAACTTCTGCAATTTGAATTTCATCTTCAACCAGCAGAATCCTTTTATGCGTATGGTACCCTTCATTTTGTATCGTGATTTTTTCTTCTTTTGTGAGTTTTTTTCGAATTATTGGGAAATGCAATTCAACCGTCGTGCCGTTATTTAATTGAGAACGTACGTTAATTTTACCTTTGTGAAGCGCCACATATTTATTGACGTTAGCCATCCCATAACCAGACCCTTTTATCGAACTGTCATAAGATGAGATGACATCTTTACTGCCTTTAAGCGTAAACGAAGGTTCAAAAATGTTATCAATATGCTTCTCCGGAATGCCGCAGCCATTATCTTCAATTGTGATGATTACGAATGCCTTGGACTGTCGAAGTTGGATGAAAATAAAGGGATTTTCACATTTACTTAATGCGTGAATGGAATTTTGAAATATATTTACAAGACAATGTTCTATCATTCCCGGATCAGCAAAAAAATCCATGGGTTCGGACAAGCCTTTTTTCCTGATTTCAATGCCGTCTAAGTCTTTTTGCAACAAACTTAACACCAGCTCAATTTTTTCATTTAGATGAAAATACTCATATTTGGGCTCTTGATCTTTAGCAAATGCAACCAGATTTTTGGTTAAATTTTTTCCTCTCAGTGATTGATCAAATATGCGCTTGAATATTTTTAACGTTTCTTCTTCCTGACACTTGAACAATCCTACCTCGGATTGTCCCATGATGATCCCAAGAATATTATTAAAATCATGGGACATTTTTCCTGCAATCTTCCCAACCAGAGCTAATTTTTTATGTTCTTCAAGTGCCAAGTAGGCTTCAATTTTTTCATCTTCATTTTTTTTCCTTTCAGTTATATCCCTTGCAATTCCGAGGACGCCTTTAAGATTGCCGTCAGCATCAAAAACAGGTGTTTTTATGGTTTCAAGATGTTCTTTGTGGCCATCATCGGCGTAAACGATATCTTCTTCATTTAAACACGGTTTATTGGCCCGAATTGCAGCCTGATCCTTTTCTCTGAAAAAATCAGCTAATTTTTTGTCGAGAAAATCATAATCCGTTTTTCCTAAAATATCTTTTTGCTTTGCACCAAAAAACCGTTCAAATCTTAAGTTGCATAGCAGGTATTCGCCCTGGGGACTTTTCAACCATATAAGATCTGGAATCACTTCAATAAGTGTCCTTAAAAGCGTCTCATTTTCTTGGAGCGTATCCAGCATTGTATTGAAATGATAGCCATACCTGATTAATTCATCCTTCTTATTGCCGGGCCAGGAGAATCTTTCATCAAAATTACCTTCTTTAACCTTACGCATTACCATGGCAAGATAACGAATTGGTGTAACAATTGTTTTTGAAAACAGATAAAAAACAACCCCTAACAAGGTTACACTGACGATAGTCAGCACTAAGGCCATGTTGTTTAAATTGTTTCGTTTGAATTCAGCCTCAAGATATTTATTTTTGAACAATGCTGACGCTTGGATAAAAACACTGTCAAATTGCTTAAAAAGGGAGTTGTGCGCCAACTCAAAAGATTTTTCGGTATCATTAATTACAATTGCAAGTTTATAATCCTGTGCCAATAAATGCTTAAAACCTAAAAGATATTCCTCTGTTCTGTGATCTGATGGATCTATTTGTTCAATCTTTTTATTAAGGTAATCAATGACCATCATCAGTGAATGATAAACAGGCTCATCTTGCTGCATGATATATACGATGAAAAAATGATTTAAATTAAACAGGGGCTTAAACAATTGCCTCATATCGTTATTCAGAACATTGGAAATCAATGATCGATAACTTGTATTCAGAGTTGTCCGGTGGATATTCTGGGTTGTTTTTAATTGCTGGGCCTCATTGAAAACTTTTTCGTGCTCAAGGATCTCAACCCGGATGGCATGCAATTTAGCTTGAATCGATTTATTTGTTTTAATATTTTCCAAAGCCTTAAGTTCCTTCTTAAGATTTGAAATTGAAGCCCCATAATTTGCAATAGCGTTAGGATTTTTTTCTTCAAGAACTTCTTTTTCCCAAAATCGATCTTCATAAAAGCGCCCATTTAATGCATGCAGTCTTCTCTCAGCCTGAGACATCTCCAACATTTGCGTGGCTAATATTTCTTGCTCCTTAAGAAAATAAGTCAACAACCCATAATTCACCACAAATAAAAGGATAAGAAGGAATACTATCGCGCTGATTTTACCGGTAATGGTTCTGAACAAATGAACACCTATATTATTTTATGACAGAAAGTTTTACGGGGATATTGGATGGAATTTCTTCACCTCGGAAATGCTTTGCCGCTATTTCGAGAGCCATTCGTCCCATTTCCTGGGGATGCTGGGCTATTGTAGCCGATATTTTCTTTGTTTTAACAGCCTGAACGGCATCTTTAATGGCATCGAACCCAACAAGAATTTTGTTTGAGGATGATTGAACTTCGGATAATGCGTCCATGACCCCAAGAATCATGTTATCATTATGCGCAAAAACAGCATCAAAAGAAACATTATCGTATAGTATCTTAGTCATCACCTGTTTAGCCTGCTTTCGGTCAAAATTTGCCACTTTTCTGTCGATAACTTTTATATCTTTAAACCTTTTGATTTCGTCACTAAATCCGTAACCACGGTCATGGGCTGCAGACGTACCTGGAATACCTTCGATTTCAATGATACTTCCTTTATCTTTTAATAAATCCGCCACCAATTCAGCCGCCATTCTCCCCCCTTGAATATTATCTGAAGCGACATGGCAAAGAATTTTTCCGCCGGCTGATTTTCGATCCACCGTGATTACCGGTATCTTGTTCGTAACTGCCATCTCAATACCGGGAACAACGGACTCCGCATTTGTCGGATTTAGAATGATGATATCAGGATGACTCTTTTGAAAATCAACTAAGTCCATTAATTGTTTTGAATCGCTATTCTCGGCGCTATTCACCATAAGTTCAACGCCATACAACTCGGCTGCTTTTTTGGCCCCGCCGACCATTGATAAAAAAAAGGGGTTGGTCATATCTGAAATTGAGAACGCGATTGTTTTACCAAAAGTTTCGTAAGTGATAATATCCAAAGGTGTAGTGAGTTTATCAGAAACAGGCGCACCGGTTATTTTTTTTTGAGCCAGCATCACACCGTATGCCCCCATAAGTTCGGGATGCTGTTCCATTGTTGCGTGAATTTTTTTATGTCTGATTTCATTTCTGACTGAATCTATATTATCGTATCCGGCAATGAGGATATTTTTATTCAAATCCAACATATCAACGGCTTGCAATGTCCCAAGGGCCATTTTGTCGTTTGCACAAAAAATCGCATCAATGGACGGATGTTTTTGCAATAACTTCATGGTTACGGAGAATGCTTCTTCCGTTTTCCAATTCGCCGACTCCGACGCCACAACCCCAATTGAAGAGTTATTTGTAACAGCTTTTACAAAACCGGATTTGCGAAGCTCTGCATTTTCCACCCCCCGTATACCCTCTATGACAAGCACACGGCCTTTGCCTTTCAGTTGTTGCTTGACATATTGTCCTATAAGCGTGCCGCCTGTGTAATTGTTCGATCCTACAAACGGTATGCTTAGTCCTGCTTGCGCAAGCAGTTTGTCATCCAGCGGATTATCAATATTGATAATAAAAATGCCTTGTTCAACGGCTTTTTTACAAACGGGCACCAATTTCTTTGAATCCGACGGTGCAAGTACAATTGCACGAATGTTTCTTGAAATCAGACTTTCCATAATACTTATCTGGTGGGAAGTGTCCGTTTCATTGATAATGCCGAAAACTTCCAAGGGAATGTCATTTTCTTTTGCAAAATTTTTGGCGCCCTGCTCCATTTTTGCAAAAAATGGATTGGTCAACGCCTTCATGACCAAAGCAATTGTGTGATCGTTCTCGGCAATTACTGTTGAAGGAATTAATGAAATTGCAGCACAGGAAAAAATGAAAAATAAACTCACCAGCCCATGTAATTTTCTCATCGTTATTTCTCCGGTCGTTGGGTTTACGAAATTAGAATACTACATTTTAAAATAGTCTCATAACAAAATATCAGGATTGTAGAGACCAATTGACAATAAAACCTTTTTTTATGGGATGTCAGAAACTGGGGAATGAAGGAGAGAATGGTTCGATCTTGGAATGGGCTGAACCTGGATTTTAATAGACCAGATCAGCCCATGGCCGCTATTCCAATTTAAACGTTTTAATCTTGCGCCATAATGAAACCCGGTCAATCTCCATGATTTCTGCAGCCCGGGTTTTGTTCCAATTGGTCTGTTCAAGCACCCACTGGATATACCGCTTTTCCTGCTCTTTCATGGTGGGTATTTTGCCTTCCGGGGCTGTGCGGTAAGTTTCAATGGCCAATTGGGTAAGATGGTCAGGCAGCGCCTCTGGATATATCACTTCGCTGTTTTCCATGGCCACAGCACGTTCTATGATGTTTTCAAGCTCCCGAACATTGCCCGGCCAGGCATAATTGACAAGAAAATCCATGGTACTCCGGTCAATTTCTTTGATCTTTTTTCCCATATCCCGATTTTTTTTTGCCAAAAAATGATAGGCCAGTAAGGGAATGTCCTCTTTTCTGTCTGCTAGGGCAGGCAGGATGATGGATGCCACGTTGAGCCGGAAATAGAGGTCCTGGCGAAAATGACCCTGGTCGACCTCATGGCGCAGATCCCTGTGGGTGGCTGCAATGAACCTTAAATCCACGTCTAAAGTCTGGGTACTGCCCACCCGCATAATCTCTTTTTCCTGGATCACCCGCAGGATTTTGATCTGCATGGAGGCCGGCATATCCCCGATTTCATCAAAGAACACTGTGCCCCGGTCTGCAAACTCGAACAGGCCTTTTTTGGTTTTCATGGCGCCGGTGAACGCCTCTTTTTCATGCCCAAACAGTTCGTTGGCCATAAGGTCCTCGGAAAATGACCCGCAATTAAAAGCCACCATTTCATGGTTTTTCCGACTGGAAAGACTATGAATCGCCCTTGCCACAAGTTCTTTGCCGGTGCCGCTTTCCCCTAAAACCAACACGGAAATATCGGTCTGGGCCACCTGGGCAATGGTCTTTTTCACCTGGCGCATCGCCGGACTGTTACCGATGATTTCAGGCAGCTTTGCCTTCTGATCGAGCTGGTTCTTAAGATCCTGATTTTCCATCTGAAGTGATCGTTTGAGCAGGGCCTGCTTGATGATCTGCCGGACCTCATCTATTTTGTAAGGTTTGGCAATGTAATGATAGGCCCCTTCTTTCATGGCGATCACCGCATTGTCCACGGTGGCGTAGCCGGTAATCAGGATAACTTCGGTGTAAGGCTGTAGCTCCCGGCTGTGTTCAAGAATCTGCATGCCGTCGATCTTTTTCATCTTATAATCGGTGATAATCAGATCAAAAGTTTTGGATTTGATAAGATTCAGTCCTTTGGTGCCACTGTCCACGGCTGTAACCTTGTATCCATCCTTGAGAAGAATATGTTCAAGATTTTTAAGGGCGATCTGTTCATCTTCGATTATTAGAATGTGTTCCTGCATGGTTCTCCTAAAGCTTTTTATATGAAAGTCTGTGTAAACTACTCAGATCTTTCAAACTTTGCTGTGGGCCGAAGTCTGGGTAGATAAATCAAGGACGGCCCATAGCCGTTAATCCGGTAGGCTCACTGTAAATATCGTGCCCTGTCCTATACTGGAATCCACGTTGATTGTTCCGCCGTGCTGCTCTACGATGCCGTGAATGATGGAAAGTCCTAAACCAGATCCCTTTCCCACTTCCCGGGTGGTAAAAAAAGGATCGAATATTTTGGCAAGATGTTCTTCTTTTATTCCTTGGCCCGTATCCTGGACCGTAAAAACAAAGGCATGTGTGGGGTCGTCTTTAAACGCTGAAATAGTCAAATGTCCACCGTCCTGGTCTTCCATGGCAAATACGGCGTTGATAATCAGATTCAACAGTACCTGCTGGATACGCCGGGGATCCATACGCCCTTCAATATCATCTGGAACGTTGATTTCCAGGTCGATATCCGAAGGAATGTCCCCTGTAATCAGGTGCATGGTGTTGCTTACCAGCTTTTTAAACACAACCGGTTCGACGCTGAAATCGCTTTGCCTGGAGAAATCAAGCAGGGCCCGGATAATTTCCTTTGACCGGTTAATCTCCTGTTCAACATTGTTCAGAAGCGTTTTTTTATAATTAATATCAGGATCTTCAATTTCCTCCTGGATAATCTGGACGCTGGTGGAAATATTGTTCAACGGATTGTTTAGTTCATGGGCAACCCCGGAGGTAAGCGTTCCCAACGAGGACATTTTTTCGGCCTGAATGAGCTGGGTTTTACGGCGATCCAGTTCTTCAATCATGTCATTCAGGCTCACAGCCAAAGACTCAAACTCGTCCCCGGTCTTTATTGCCGGAATTTTATCGTAATCGCCTTTGGCAATGTGTTTAATGCCGGTTTCAATGGCCTTTAGGGGGCGGTTAAGCTTTATGACCAGAAAAATGGTGGCCACTACAGTAAGAATAAACAATAAGAACAGGGAAATCATCAAGTATTCCCTGGACCTGTCCAGCAGTTTAAACACCTTTTTCTTCTCTGTTTTCACCACCTCTTCAATATCAGTCGTCAGTTCTCTTCCCAGCTGGGTCACCGTATTTTCAATCTGTAAAGACAGCTTAGAAGAGACTGTACCACTTTTATACAAGGTTAACAGGTTTTTCATGTTGGTGCGATAAGCATTGATGGCCTGGCTGCGGTGCTGAAAAGATGGGTCCGTTACCACAAGATCAGAGAACTCTTTTTCAATATGCGCCTGCTTTTCATCAATTTTGCCGATGTATGACAATGCCAGGGACAGATCCTTAAGATCCTTTCTTAAAAAAAAGTTTTTCTCGTAACGCCGGGCCTCCAGAACCGTATCCAACAGGTCCCGTTTCTTTTCAATAAGCACCAGTGTGTTTAATACCGTGGAATTGCTGTAGTGGTTCATGAACCAGATAATGCTGTTCACCACCATAAAAACCAGAAAAAGGAATGAAATTTTATGTCTGAGACTAAAACGCATAATCAACTTATATATATGTTCTCTAAGGGAAACAAGGTTATAGCCGGTTTAATCTTTATCACCTTACAATAAGTGATACAATAAACGGGCCGACCGGACATAAGTTCATCCGATCGGCCCGGGGAATACCATGGTGATTTAAGTTTTAAGAAATGCCGTAGAAAAAATAGATTACTGCCAACTCCACAGCAAGAAACAATATGGTCATCACAGCACCGGCCTTGGCGTAGTCAATGGTCCTGTAGCCACCCGGCCGCATAATCAGGGCATTGACCTGATGGGTGGGCAGTACAAATGTATTGGATGCTGAAATACCCACAACAAGCGCAGCCATTCTCGGATCGGCCCCGGCCATCACGGCCATGTTCATACACAGGGGTACCAGAAGCACCGTGGCCCCTACATTGGAGATCACCAGTGTGAAAAAGGATGCCATGATCCCCACAACCGCCAGAAGAACTATAGGCGTGGGTGTCCCGATCAGACTGAGCACCGTGTGGGCAATGAATCCGGCCGTACCTGTTTTTTCAAAGGCAATACCCAGGGGGATAAGTCCTGCCAGAAGAAACACCGTCATCCAGTCTACGGACTGATAGGCTTCGTCAACAGTGAGCACCCCGGTAATGATCATGCCCAGCGCCCCGGACATAAGTGCCACGGACAGCTGGATTTTTAATACCACGATCTGAAAAAGGGCAAGTGCAAGCCATCCCACAGCCAGCATTGCTTTTTGGGGACGCAGGATTTCACCTTCCAGTTTAGAGGCAAACACCAGAGATCTGGGTTTGGGCCTGTTCATCAGAATATGAAATTTTTCCCATGGTCCCTGGAGCAACAGTGTGTCTCCCATGGCCAGCCGGATATTTGTCAGCCCGGAATAATATTTACGATTATCCTTGAACAACACCAGAGGATTGAGTCCGTACATCTCCTTGAAATTAACCTCGTTCAAAGTTTTGCCGATGAGTTCGGATCTTGGCGCCACAACAACTTCGGCCATGCCCGCATTGGTATTGGCCAAAAACTCTGCAAAGGTTTCAAGGGCAGGCTTGATCTCCCAGCCATACTCCTTGGCAAGTTGCTCAATATTTTCCCTTTTGCCGACCACGGCAATATCATCGCCGTTGTTTATACCCTCATAACTGCGGGGTACATGGTTGGTGGTCCGAGTGGAGGGAGAAGATATGCCGATGACCGTAACAAGAAACCGGGGACGAATATTTAGATCGTCCAGAAGGCCGGTGGTACCGGCACCTTCGGGGACGTGCATCTCAACCAGGCTGTTGACACCCTGATACTCGTTAATAAGCACATCTGTGGCGCCTTTACCGGAATCGCCGCTTGCGTTGGGAAGAATTAAGCGACCAAAAATCAAAAAGTACAAAAGCGCTGTAATCAACAGACAAACACCGATGGGTGTCTGGGTGAACAACCCGAACGGTTCAAGCTTTTCACCGCCCAGCACCATCAGGTCATTGAGCAAAATGGTCGGGCTTGCACCCACCAGGGTAAGCGTTCCGCCGATAATGGCGCAAAACCCCATGGGCATCAGGATGCGTGAGGTGGGAATCCCCACCCGTTTGGAGATTCTCTGGGTAGCGGGTAAGAACAGTGCTGCAGCCCCGATGTTCTGCATCATACTTGAGATAATGCCCACGGTGCTTGACACCAGAAGCATAATCTTTGCTTCGCTTTTGCCAGCCAGAGCCAGGATTGGCTTGGCCACCTTATTCATAACGCCGGTTTTATCCAAACCCGCACCAATGATAATTACGGCAATAATCGAACAAACTGCATTGGAACTTAGGCCCACAAAGGCTTCTTTAGGAGAGATCAGTCCTATCAGAGGGAGAAGGACCATCATCATTATCCCGACCACATCCACCCGCACCCACTCGAACACAAAGAGGCAGATAACAAAGACCAGGATGATCATGGTCA